>NZ_VSTH01000014.1 GCF_008123965.1 Bradyrhizobium hipponense
AATTGAGTCTGAACCCTAGTTTTCACGGCCGCTTGGGAATGTTCAGCCCGCGCTGTACGGCCGGACGCGCCAGCCCGCGTTCGAGCCAGGCAGCAACCGACTTGAACTGGCCGAATTCGACGAGGTCACCCGCACCGTAAAATCCGATTAGGTTGCGCACCCAGCCGAGCGTGGAGATGTCGGCGATGGTGTAGTCGTCGTCCATGAACCATTGCCGGCCGGACAGATGCGTCTCCATCACGCCGAGCAGGCGCTTGGACTCGTCCACGTAGCGCTGCAGCGGCCGCTTGTCCTCAAACTCCTTGCCGGCAAAATTGTGGAAGAAGCCGACCTGGCCGAACATCGGCCCGATGCCGCCCATCTGGAAATGCACCCATTGGATGGTCTGGTAGCGGCGCGCGGCATCCTGCGGCAGAAACTTGCCGGTCTTCTCCGCGAGGTATTGCAGGATCGCACCGGACTCGAACAGTGGCAGCGGCCTGCCGCCCGGGCCGTTGGGATCGAGGATCGCCGGAATCTTGCCGTTCGGACTAAGCGAGAGGAACTCCGGGGTTTTCTGGTCGTCCTTGCCGAAGTCAACGAGATGCACCTCGTAGGGCAGCCCGATCTCCTCCAGCATGATCGACACCTTGACGCCGTTCGGCGTCGGCAGCGAATAGAGCTGAAGCAATTCGGGATGCCTGGCCGGCCAGCGCCCGGCGATCGGATAGGTGGAAAGATCGGACATCGAGACCCCGGCCTGTGCGTGAGACGCGGCCTAATCTAGGCCGGCCTGCGAACGACGCAAGGCCGCGCAGCCGTCACACGATCTTCCGGCGCCAAATTCGAGTCACAACGGCCGCAGCAGTTGACTCGTGACGTATGCGGTATCGCGTTGCGCGCGTTGCTCGATGAAGAGGTGCCCCGTGACGAGCAGTGCTCCGATGAATACGAGCGCGAGCATCGCGGTCGCGAATTGACTGGCATCATTCATCGCGAGAGTTCTCTGTAGTCGTTCGCACGGGAAACGCGGGCGACCATCGACAGTTCCTGCATATTCGAGGCAAATTGCCGCTTTTTCCCGCATCGCCACTCGACGGCCAGCGGGCTCAATAATTGATCTCCATCCGAAGTCCCCGCGGATCGATCTCGTCCCCGCCGACACGCTGCCTGCTGTCGCGTGCCGCAATTGCGCAGGCACAAGCGTCGATGAGATCGTCGCGGCCGATTCCGGTGCCGTGACGTTGCGTCAGCCATTTCGGCAGGCGCGTGAAGCCGCATTGCTCCAGGAGCGCGCTGCGCTGCCCACGCCCGGACGCGGACCTCTTGCTGTCGAGACGCACGCGGCCTGCGAGATTCCAGAAGATCAATTCCGGATGCGCCTCGCCGACGATCGCTTGCCGTGCTGGCGTCATGACCTCGTCGACGTCCCTGATCTTGTCCCTGATGTTCCAGAGCTGCACGGATACTCCCCTGCCCTTGCCTTCGCGCTCCCAGTAGTGCCGATTGGCTGTCGCCACATCGGCAAACATCCAGAGGTCCCGGCGCGCGCCGAGAAACACGGCAGCGCCGACCAGCTCGCGAGCACGCAAGTCGCAGGTCCGGTAGCCGCCGGTGTTCAATCCGATCGGCATGTCGATCATCGCGCGCGCATGCGGCATTGCGAGGAGACGCGTGAGGCCTGGTGAATAATCGAAGCCGTGATCGCCGCGATCATCGATCCAGGCCGCGACCCAGCCGAAGCGAAATCCGTCGAGACCCAGATAGGTTTTCACAAGTACGATCCCGCCCTACCGATGCTCGTTCATCCCGTGCTCTCACGTCGATGTTGCTCGAACAGCCGCAGGGGTTTGATAATTTGTCATTGTCATCTCGTCAGATATTCGCGCATCAGCGCGCGGGCGCGATGCAGCCGTGCCTTGACGGCTTGCCTGGTCGTTCCGAGTGCGACGGCAATTTCGTCGATGGTCATTTCCTTGACGTCCCGCATCAGCACGACATCGCGATAGTGCGCCGGCAGCGCCTCGAATGCAGCGGCCACGTCGAGCCGCAGATCGGCCTCCGGGCGCGACAGCAGCAGCGCCTCCGACTCCCCGTCGTCGATCGCCGCCGCGAGGCCTGCCTTGCGGGCGAGCCGCAAGCACTCTCGACGAACCACGCTGAACAGCCAGGCTGAGAACGCCAACAGCGAGCGGATCGTGCCGACATGGCGGAACAAGATCCACATCGCTTCCTGCGTTGCATCTTCGACATCAGCAGAGCTGCGGCAGGTGGCGCGCGCGTAGCGGCGGATGTCCGGCTGCGCCGTCTCGAGCAGAGACGCGATCGCCTGGGGATCGCCCAGCCGGGCCGCCTCGAACAGGTTTGGCGAGATCGCGGCCGCGCTCACGATACGCCTCCTTTTCCGACGCCGGCCATCGCACACATCGGGCAATAGCCGACGAGGCCGGTCAGGGCGAAGCTTGCGCCACCGAGTGCGACCAGCCACGCCGCGATGCCGGTGAGATACACCAATGCGCCAATCGTAACCGCAATTCCGAGCGCAACCCGCAACGCCTGATGCAGACCGCCGATATTCTTCCTGTAGAATCCCATCACATCCTCCGGCATGAGCCGAGGCGAAATGCCTCGACAGACAAGAGGGTGCGAAGGCCGGAAAGGATTCGCGGGGGCCAACAATTCTTTCGCGATCAGCTCCCGGCCGCCTGGTAGGCCAGCCGCTTGAACTCGAAGAAGAACGGATTCCAGAAGCCCATGTAGCGCTGGGCCATCAGCACCCCGGCGGTATTGGCTTCAGGGCAGATCCACCAATGGGTGCCGGCGAGCCCGCCCCACTGGAATTCGCCGGTCGAATTTGCGGGATCGAACGGCGTCGGCGCGAAGGTGACGGCGCCGCCGAGGCCAAAACCCTTGCCGGGGATCGGGCCGAGATTGGCGAAGCAAATGGTCTGCCCTACAGGCAACTGGTTCGTCATCATCTGCCGCAGCGTATCCGGCTTGAGGAGCGCGTCCGAGCCCGGCAACAGCGCGCGCAGCAGCGCGAGCATGTCGGGCAAGGTTGAGACCAGGCCGCCGCCGCCCGACAGCCGCGGGAATTGACGCCGATAGGCCTGCGGAAAGGGCAGATTGTCGGCACGCGTGAGGCCGGGCTTCATCGGATCGAGCACGTCGGCGCCGGTGTAGAGTGCGACCAGCCTGCCCTGCTCCGCCTCCGGCACGTAGAAGCCGGTATCGACCATGCCAAGTGGATCGAAGATGCGCGTCTTGAGGAAGGCATCCAGCGACTTGCCCGAGACGACCTCGACGACGCGGCCGAGCACGTCGGTGGCCACCGAATATTCCCAGCCCGTGCCGGGATGATAGGACAGCGGCAGATCGGCGAGCCTGTCGATCAGGTCGGTCAGCGGCGTCAACGGATTGAGCACCCGCGCCTCGTTGTAGCCCTTGAACAGCACCGTGCCGGGATCGAAGATGCCATAGCTGAGACCCGAGGTGTGGGTCAGCAGCTGGCGGATCGTGATCGGGCTCCTGGCCGGCTCGGCGTCGGCGAGGCTCGCCGCGCCCTGCTTCAGGACCTTGCGATTGCCGAGCTGCGGCAGGAATTTCTCGATTGCATCATCGAGCCCGATGCGCCCCTCCTCGACCAGCAGCATGATCGCGCAGGTGACGAATATCTTGGTGTTGGAGAACGCGCGAAAAATGTGGTCGGGCCGCAATCCGGTGTTGGCCTCGCGGTCGGCAAAGCCGACGCATTGCTGGTCGACGACATCGCGCCCGCGCAGCACCGCCCAGGACACGCCGGGGATGATCTCCTGGTCGACATAACGCTGCATCGCCGTCCGTGCGGCGGAAAAATCGATCGTCCTGGCGTCCATGTGTCTCCCCAAATTGTGTTGAGATGGATATAGCGCGAAATCGCCGGGGATGAAGCCCGACGAGTAGCGCTCATTCCTGCTTCATCAGCGCGGTCACGTACAGGCGGCGCCGGATTGTCATCCCCTGCCGCTGATACAGCGCGATCGCCGACGCGTTGCTTGAGAACACGTGCAGGAACGGAATTTCGCCGCGCGCCTCGATCTGGCGCCCCACGGCCGCGAGCAGCGCCTGCGCATAGCCGCGGCCGCGATGATCGGGATGCACGCAGACCGCCGTCATCTCGGTGAACTTGCCCGGCTTCATCCGCTCGCCGGCCATCGCGACCAATGCGCCACCGGCGCGGATCCCGAGGAACGTACCGAGCTCGTGCGTCCGCGCCGCGAATGGCCCGGGCTTGGTCAGATCCGTCAGCGCCATCATCGCGGGAACGTCGGCGGCCCCCAATTCGACGATCTCGGCATCGCCAAGCGGACTGTCGGCGGGAGAGCCGATCATCTGCTCGCAGGGCCCGGCGAGCACGAGCTTGAAGCCGGCGGGAACGTCGACGGCCTCCGGCGTGAACAGCGCGGCGACCTGCGTGCCCGAGAGCAGATCACCGAGCGCGGCAAAGCTGGCCGCCGACATGTCGGGCACGTCGGCGAAGGGCGTCATGTCGACGGGATAGCGTAGCGCCCGCGGGCCGCCCTCGGCCAGATGCCTCTGGCTGGTCGTCAGCGCGCTCCAGATCGGGCGATCCAGCAGCGTCTCATCGCTGTCGGACATCCGCCTATTCCTTGTCGAAGCTGACGATGACGGCCGCATTGGCGATGAGGATGGGGTCGTTGGCCTGTTCCGTGGCCGAGGGAATCTCCAGCCCGCCCTTCACCGCGTTGACGGTCACGGTGCCGTAAGGAAGCTCCTTCGCGACGGCTTCCTTGTCGACCGCCTCAGGGTTGGGCACCGCGATCGTGACGTCGACGAACATGTCGTTCGCGGTCTTGCCGATCATCCGGAAGAAGCCGAGGCTCGAATGCCTGATCGCATCCGACACCGCACGCTTCGCTGCCTTGGTGGCGTCCCTGCCGTGGACGTCCACGCCCATGCCCATCTCGGTGATGCAGCGAACACGCGTCATTTCATATTCCTGTTGTTGGTTGGATGATATCGACGCAACTGGTTATCGTACTCGGTCCGGTCGTCATACTCCGTCATTGCGAGGAGCAAAGCGACGAAGCAATCCAGACTGCCTTCGCGCAGACAGCCTGGATTGCTTCGCTTCGCTCGCAATGACGAGGGTGGCCGGAGCATCGCACGAAAATCACGCCTTCGACGTCTCCCGCGCCCGCAACTCGTCGACGAGCACCCGCACGTTCTCCGAATAGTCGATCGGGATCGAGACCAGGTGCACGCCGCCCTCCTTGAATGCCGCATCGAGCGTCGGGGCAAAGCTATCGATGCTCTCGATGCGGTGCCCCTTGGCGCCGTAGGCTTTCGCATACAGGACGAAATCGGGATTGCCAAAAGTCATGCCGAAATCGGCGAAATGATCGACCGCCTGCTTCCAGCGGATCATGCCGTAGGCGTTGTCCTCGAGCACGAGCACGACCAGGTTGAGCTTGAGGCGGACGGCGGTTTCCATCTCCTGGCTGTTCATCATGAATCCGCCGTCGCCGGCGACCGCGAGCACGCGGCGGTCCGGATAGAGCATCGCGGCCATCATCGCCGACGGCAGACCGGCACCCATCGTCGCCAGTGCATTGTCGAGCAGCAGCGTGTTCGCGACGCGGGTGCGGTAATTGCGCGCGAACCAGATCTTGTACATGCCGTTGTCGAGCGCGACGATGCCGTTCTCCGGCATCACCTGCCGGATGTCGTGCACGATGCGCTGCGGCGTCGGCGGCCAGCGCGCCTCGGTGGCACGATCGGCAATGTGAGAGAGGATTTTTTCGCGCAGCGGCAACAGCGCCGCGGCCTGCGGCAGCCTGCCTTCGACGCGATCGGCGAGCAGCTCCAGGCTCGGGCCGACGTCGCCGACGAGCTCGGCATCCGGGAAATAAACCTGCTCGACGCTGGCCGAGGTGTAGCTGACGTGAATAACCTTGGGCCCCGACGGCCCCATAATGAAGGGCGGCTTCTCGATCGGATCGTGACCGATCGCCACGATCAGGTCGGCGGCATCGATGGCCTCGTGAACATAGTCGCGCTCGGACAGCGCGGCGGTGCCCATGTAGAGATTGGTGCCGCCGGGCACCGTGCCCTTGCCCATCTGCGTGGTGAAGAACGGAATGCCGGTGCGCCGCACGAAGCTTGCGATGCCGTGGGTCGCGCGCGGCCGGCTGGTCGCAGCGCCCATCATCACCAACGGATGCTTTGCGGCCAAGATCATCTCGGCGGCGCGGTCGAGCGCGGCGCGATGGGCGACCGGGATTTCGATCGGATGAACCGGGATCACCGGGACTGACGGCACTTCATCGCCTGCGATGTCCTCCGGCAATTCGAGATGCACCGGACCCGGCCGCTCCTCCATCGCCACGCGAAAGGCGTCGCGGACCACGGTCGGGATGCTGGAGGCGCTGATGATCTGCCGCGACAGCTTCGTCAGCGGCTTCATGGTCGCGACCACGTCGACGATCTGGAAGCGCGCCTGCCGGCTGCTCATGATCGGCTTCTGGCCGGTGATCAGAATCATCGGCATCGCGCCGAGATGCGCATAGGCAGCTCCGGTGGACAGGTTGAGCGCACCCGGGCCGAGCGTCGACAGGCAGACGCCGGGCTTGCCGGTCAGCCGGCCGTGCGTGGCGGCCATGAAAGCGGCGGCCTGTTCGTGCCGTGTCAGAACCAGCTCGATCCTGGAGGTGCGGAGCGATTCCACGAAATCGAGATTTTCCTCGCCGGGAACGCCGAAGATGCGATCGACACCTTCATTCTCCAGTGCCGCGACAAACAAGTCCGATCCCTTAGCCTTGCGCTCCTGCCCGCTCATGTCGCCTCCCGGTCGCTATGCTGGCTCACGTGTTCCACGGCAGCAAGTGCATGGTACCGGTCTGCGGCGCGGGCACAATTCACAATGAGGGGCGGCATCGGCGTCATGATGCGTTCCGTCATTCTGAGGTGCGAAGCCTGCGGTGCGAACGCATCGCGCGCGGCGCGATTGCGCCGCCGATCGCACACCTGATCGTGACAGATTGTGAACTGCCTAGCCGCGACGTCTCGCCCCTCAATTGCAGGGCTTGCTGTCCTTGACGTCGAATTTGCCCATCGCGCCTGAGATGACGAAATCATTGTAGTCGAGCACGAGCTGGCGGGAGACGCCATTTTCGTAGAGCTCGAACGCCATCGCATAGACCGGGGTCTGCTCGCCCTCCTTCTGCTGGACGTCACGGTCGAAATAGCTGACGGTGACGGGCCAGCGCTTCAGCGATTTCATGTGCTCGTCCGAGGTTGACGGATCAGGCGAGGACGCGGCGCGGTCGTCGGCAATCGGCTGGCCGATCACGGTCAGCGTGTTGTAGACCTTCTGGCCGTCATCGGAGCCGTCATAGACGGAGAGTTCCAGCAGCGACTTGCCGTCCTTGGCGGCGGCGATGATGCGCTGGATCTGCTCGGTCGGGAATACGACGTTGCCGTCGAGCGTAAAGCTTTTCGGCGCCGGCAGCTTCAGCTTGACGTTGATGTGGTCGCCGTCGCGTTCAGCCGAGCCGTCGACCCGGCCGGCATCGGCCTCGTTCATCCGCGTCTCGATCTTGAAGCGGTAGCTCTTTCCTGCGGCGTCCTCCCAGGAATTGGAGCGCAGGTCGCTGAGCGTGACCTTGCCCTCGCCGCTGTCAAGCTCGGAGACCTGGCGGAATTCGGACGTGTAGCCCTCGCAAGAGCTTCCACCGAAATTGTAGAGGATGCGACCGCGCGCGCTGCTGATTGAATTCGAGCGCGATTTCACGAGGCTCAGATCGTAGAGCGCCTGGTGCGCGAGGAACGGACCGTTGGCTGCGTCAGCGCCGCCGCCGGCCCCGAAAGCGGCCGCCGCGAGCGCCATCACACCGAGCGAAGTCCGGAAAAGGTGCACCATGTCTGTCCCTTGGGAAGCGCAGATTCGACACTTTAATGACCGTTCCAATGCGTCGCAACTGCGGCGGTTTCACGTATAATTGCGGCGCGGCGTTGAACCCCTGTCTTGCCTCAAGAAAATGCGGCCCCGGCCTGGCCTCCCACCGCCGGCACCGGCTTGCTTGCATGTGGCGGCATGATGGGCGAAAGAGGGCGCACCCGGCCGCGAAAAGTGGCACCGGGGCGAAATGAATTTTGGGATATCGAGGTCGAGACATGGTGGGCACGGTCGAGCAGAAACTGGCGGAACAGGGCATCAAGCTGCACGAGGCCCCTAGTCCCGTGGCCAACTACGTGCCGTTCGTGCGCACTGGCAATTTGCTGTTCGTCTCCGGCCAGGTCTGCTTCGATCCCGCCGGCACGCTGATCGCCAAGGGCAAGCTTGGCGCGGACGTGTCGATCGAACAGGGCGCGGCGGCCGCGCGCGGCTGTGCCGTCAACCTGCTGGCCCAGGTCAAGGCTGCGCTCGGCGACCTCGACAAGGTCGTGCGCGTGGTGCGCCTTGGCGGCTTCATCAACTCGGCGCCCGACTTCCTGGACGGACCGAAGGTCCTCAACGGCGCCTCCGACCTCATGGTTGCCGCCTTCGGCGACAAGGGCCGCCACGCCCGCACCACCGTCGGTGTCGCCTCGCTGCCCGCCGATGCGGCGGTCGAGGTCGAAGCCGTGTTCGAGGTCGCCTGACGCGGAGCGAACGGCCTTGCGCGCTCCTGATTGGCTGACATCCCGGCCGGTTGCCCATCGCGGCCTGCATGACATCTCACGCGGTATCGTGGAGAACATGCCGGGCGCGGTGCAGGCTGCGATCGCGGGCAATTTCTCGATCGAGGTCGACATCCAGCTCTCCGCCGACGGCGAGGCGATGGTGCACCACGACCATGCGCTCGGCCGCCTCACCGACGCCACTGGCGAGCTGATCGAGAAAACCGCCGCCGAATTGAGGGCCCTCACATTCAAGGACACCGCCGAGCGGATGATGTCGCTCAGCGACCTCTGCGCCGTGGTTGCCGGCCGCGTGCCGCTGGTGATCGAGGTGAAGAGCCGTTTTGACGGAGACCGCAAGCTGGTGACGCGGATGGCCGAGGTCCTGGCGTCCTACGATGGCCCCGCCGTGGGCATGTCCTTCGATCCCGACCAGGTGCTGGCCTTGCGCGAATTGCTGCCATCGCGCCCACGCGGCATCGTCGCGCAGCGGACCTATGAGGACGAGTATTGGGCAAAGCTGACGCAGGCGCAACGCGACAGCATGCTGTACCTCCGCCACGGCTTGCAGACCCAGCCGCATTTCGTCGCCTTCAAGGTCGACCACCTCCCGGCGCCTGCGCCCTGGATCGCCCGCAATGTGTTCGGCTGCGCCCTGCTCGGCTGGACCGTGCGCACGCCGGAGCAGCGGACGCGGGTCGGGCAGTACGCGGATCAAATGATCTTCGAGGGATTCGTGCCGTAGGCTTGATGTTCCTCACTCTTGAAGTCGCTGCTGCAATGCACGATCTTGGCTACGATGGCATCATCCGAAATCACGCTTGAGGCCGTACCATCCATTGGCGAAGTATCCGCTGAGGACTGGGACGCCTGCGCAAATCCCGGCAAGGCTTGCAACGGGCGCGGCAAGGGAACCTCATCCGGGCTCCCAGGCGATTCCGCTGGTCTCTCAAAAATTGCCTATAACCCCTTCGTCTCGCACGCATTTCTCTCTGCTGCCGAGAAGTCGGGTTCGGCGACCATCCGCACCGGCTGGGGGCCGCGGCACCTCGTGGCCAAGCTCGGCGGGCGCGTCGTCGGAATCGTGCCCTGCTATCTGAAATCGCATTCGCAAGGCGAATACGTCTTCGACCGCGGCTGGGCGGATGCCTATGAGCGGGCCGGCGGACGCTATTATCCAAAGCTGCAAGTCTCGGTTCCCTTCACGCCGGCGACCGGGCCGCGGCTCCTGATCCGCGACGGCGTCGATCGTGAGCGCATCGCGGAGGCGCTGGCAAGCGGGCTGGTGGCGCTGTGCGGGGTCAGCAAGGCCTCCTCCGTCCACGTGACGTTCGCGCTTGAGGCCGAATGGAAACTGCTCGCCAAGCACGGCTTCCTCCAGCGCACCGACCAGCAGTTCCACTGGCACAACGAGGGCTTTGCGACCTTCGATGACTTCCTCGCCACCCTGAACTCACGCCATCGCAAATCGATCAAACGCGAGCGGCGCGAGGCGCTGGCCGCCGACGTCACCATCCACTGGCTCACGGGAAGCGACATCACTGAAGATGCCTGGGACGCCTTCTTCGGCTTCTACATGGAGACCGGTTCGCGCAAATGGGGCCGACCGTATCTGACGCGCGAATTCTTCTCGCTGATCGGCGAAACCATGAGCCAGGACGTGCTGCTCGTCATGGCCCGTCGCAACGGCCGCTGGATCGCGGGCGCGATCAACTTCATCGGCTCGGAGACGCTGTTCGGCCGCAACTGGGGCGCGGTCGAGCATCATCCGTTCCTGCATTTCGAGGTCTGTTATTATCAGGCGATCGATTTCGCGATCAAACGTGGCCTGAGGCATGTCGAGGCCGGCGCGCAAGGCGAGCACAAGATCGCGCGCGGCTACCTGCCGCGCACCACCTACTCCGCCCACTTCATCGCCGACCCGGGCCTGCGCCGCGCCATCGACGATTACCTCAAGCGCGAACGCGCCTACGTTGCGGAAGCCGGACGTGAGCTGGCCGACATGGGACCGTTCCGAAAGGACGCCGACGAGGCGCCTTGACGCCCCCACTTGGCTGGTGACAGTAAGCGCAAAGTTTCGAGGAGCCGCCGCCATGACCGCCTACGATCCCAACAACATCTTTGCAAAGATCCTGCGTGGCGAATTTCCCTGCTACAAGGTCTACGAGGACGAGCACGTCTTCGCCTTCCTCGACATGATGCCACGCGTAACCGGCCATACGCTGGTGATCCCGAAAGTCCCTGCCCGCAACATCCTCGACGTCACGGCTGAGGACTACGCCCACGTCGCCCGCGGCGCGCACAAAATCGCAGCTGCCGCGATGAAGGCGTTCAAGGCCGATGGCATCACCGTGCAGCAGTTCAACGAGCCCGCCGGCGGACAGGTGGTGTTTCATCTCCACATGCACGTCATGCCGCGCCACGACGGCGTAGCCATGCTGCCGCCCGCGAGCCGCAAGGAAGACGCCAAGGTGCTGGAAGAGAACGCAGCCAAGCTGATCGCGGCGCTGAAGGCGGAGTGACTTTGCCGTCATTCCGGGGCGCGACGACGTCGCGAACCCGGAATCCATTCCACCACCATCTCCGCCGCCCGATGGATTCCGGGCTCGCGCCAAGCAAGAGGCGCGCCCCGGAATGACGCCGTCGAGAGAGATCTCACTCCGTCTGAAAATCCCCGGCCTGCGGCGCGGCGAGCGGGGTGAACTCGCAGCGATCGGGCTTGAGGTCGATCAGCGGCGTGTTGTCGATGCAGTCGAGGCCGCGCACCAGGATCGCATTGCCCTCGATGCCGACCAGCTTGACGATCGAGGTGCCGATCGGATTGGGCCGCACCGGCGAACGCAGCGAAAAGGTGCCGCGGGTCTTCTCGTTGTTCTTCGGGCTCTGCAAGACGATGTCGCGGCGCGACTTGTCGAGCCAGTAGAGCACTTCGAGATTGCTGTAGAAATCGACGCCCTTGATCGCCGGCACGAACGGCTCGAAGATCTCGAGCCGGCAGATAGGGCCGTCGTGACGTCCCTGCCGCGGCGTCTCCAGTCGAGACGTCCAGGGCGTGCGGATGCGGCCGATGAAGACCAGCCCGGCATCCTGCGTCGACGGCAGCTCGATGGCGACCTCGCCGTCGCGGAGCTCGTTTTGGCGAACCATATTTCCAGTTCCTTGCTATTCGGAAGCGGTTTTAGCCCAACCACCACTTGCCGGCCAGCATGAAGACCTCGCCGGCGACGACACCGGCAAAGATCGAGCGGCGCGTCAGCAGGAACACGACGACGCCGGCCAGGACCGCGGTCGCGCTATCCGCTCACACCCCGGTTCTTCAGCACAAAGCAGGCCCCACCGGCTTTGCGGATGCGGTTGCACAGGTCATCCGCCTCACTACGCGTATCGGCGCCGATGCGCACCTGATAGAAGGCGCGCGTGCCGCGGCTGCGCATCACCGACGAGAGCAGGCTCGGATCGCGGTCGCCGATCACCGCGCTCAGCCGCGTCACTGCGCGGGAGTACATCGCCAGCGCCCTGTTGCGGTCGAAGCCCGCGGCGAGCTGCACGCCCCAGGTCTTTGCGGCGGCGAGCTCCACATGCTGCTCGAGCTCGGCGACGAAGGGATTCGGCGCGCGCTTCAAGAGCGCCATCAGATCGTGGCAGCTCGTGGGCGGCGCGCTTGGCGGCCCCTCACCGGTCGCACCCGCCTTGGCCCAGGCCTCCACCGTCGCGCCGGTGATGGCGAGGACGTAGCTGCGGGTCTGCTCCGGCATGGGGCCGCTACCGGCAAGCCATTCCTGGACCCGGCGCGGCCCGGCATTGTAGGCGGCGGCCGCAAGGCCGAGATTGCCGAACTGGTTGCGCAGCTCGTTCAAAAACTCCGCCGACTTCGGCAGCGCCTGCACCGGATTGAAGGGATTGAGCAGCCCGCGCTCGCTCGCCGTGCCCGGCATGAACTGCGCGATCCCCTGCGCGCGGTCGCCGTTGCGGGTCACCGGTCCGACGGCATCGGTCTGGAAGCGGCTCTCCTGCCAGATCACACGGGCAAAGAATTCCAGGGGCAAATTGGCATCGCGCGCCGCAGCCTCGATGATCAGGCAGATCGATTCGCGCGTGTCGCTTTCGCGTGCATCCGCAGGCTTTTGCGGCTTCGTCGCAAGCTCCTCGACGCTCGGCACCGCGACATCGGTCTCTGGCGGAGAACTATCCGATGCGAACACCCGCGTGACCGACAGAAGCAGCGCGGCGATGATGGCCGGTGCGATCCGTCCCGCCCGCGCGCGACCACGTCTGTGGCGCGCGCCGGCACGGCGTGCCACAAGGTGATCTGCCATGTTGTGGCATCGTGCCATCGTTCAAAGAGTTGCCAATATGCTGCCTGACCTGCTTCCCTCAATGCGTTACCCCGCCAAACGGATCCACACCATCCTTGTCCTCGCCTGGGCCGCCCTCGCGGTGATGGCCGCGCCGGCCATGGCGCAAGTCGCCACACAGGTCATCTGGCGGATGACGACCGAGTACCCGCAGAACAACATTTCCGGAATCGGGCTCACGACCTTTGCCAAGCGCCTGGCCGAGCGCACCAACGGGTTCGTGACGGTGAGCAATGCCTTCGATAACGAACTCAAGATCAGCTCGGGCGAGATGCCGCGCGCCGCCCTGGACGGCCGGATCGCCGGTGGCGACGCGTTTGCAGGCGCGCTGTCCGGCCTCGACCCGGTGCTCGGCTTGTCGACCCTGCCCTTCCTGGTGCAATCCGTCGACGTCGCCCGCGACGCCAATCTGCGGGCACGCCCGCTCTACGAGAAGGCGCTGGCGGCGCGCGGCCTCAAACTGCTTTATGTGACGATCTGGCCCGCCACAGGCCTCTGGTCCGACCATCAGCTCGAAGGCGACGGCGACCTGCCGAAGCTGAACTTGCGGGCTTATGACGCCAACTCCAGCGACGTCATGCGCGCGGCCGGCGCAAATGCGCAGTTTCTGCCGATGGACGCGGCGCTCGCCGGGCTCAGGGAGCACCGGTTGAATGCGGTCCTCACTTCTGGCGACGGAGGCGCGGGACGCAAGCTCTGGGACTTTTTGCCGCATTTCACGGCAATCAATTACGCGATGCCGGTCTCCATCGCCTTCGTCCGCAACGACGCGTTTGCGGAGCTGTCCGAGCCGGTGCAACGCGAGGTTCTGGCGGCGGCGGCCGAGACCGAGCAAAGCCAGTTCGCACTGCTCGCTCATCGCACCTCCGAAAACTATGCGCGCATGCGCGACAACGGAGTCCGCATCGCCGAGCCAGCGCCGGCGTCGCTCCTCGCCGCGCTCCGGAAGGCGGCGACGGCCACGGTCACCGCGTGGCAGACGCAGGCCGGCGCGGATGCCGCTGCGATCGTCGAATGGACCAAGCAGCAATGAAGGCCGCGGCGGCGGCGCCACCTTAGTTTTTGACCGGAACCAGGCTTTCACCGCTGATGGCGCGATCAAGCGCGTCGATCAGCGTCTGAAATTCGACGAATTTGTTGCGCGCTCGCTCGGCCGTGTCGCGCTCAAAAGGGGCCGCCAGAACTTTTGCGTGCGCGTCCCGGTCCTCGATCATGCGATCACGGGCTTTCTTCAGTGTCTCAAGTCGCTCACTCATGTAGGCTCCTCTGCATATATCTTCACGATCTCGATCGAGATCTCAGTCGAAGGCCGACGCCCGTTGGCCGCCTGCCCTCAGGCTCCCGCACCCGGTTTGTTAAGGATCTCAACAACCGCGACAGATATTCTTCAGCTTCGCCGCGGTTAGAGCCTCTTCCGCAACGAACGGGTCTTTGTATGGAGCAGCCCGGGATACGTCGCCCTCTACAGCGGCAGGCTTCTTAACTTTCGGAGGGAACGCGGCGTCATAACAGGCGAGCCGCCCGCTGGTGCTTTCGATCGCGCGGCAATCGGATTCGCCGGCGATCGCGCCTTGCGCGAACGTGCCGACCAGCAATGTGACAAGAAGCGTTTTCATGCGGACGCGGTTCCGGGCGGCAATCATGTCGAAGGTCCTGTGATGTCTGCCGATGCGCGCCGATCGTTACGCCGGCCGGCTGCTTCTGCGGATGGATACGGGACGCAGCCCTTTGACGAGCTGCTGGCGTCTCTTCAATCTTCGAATTGATCGAACTCGTCAGGCAGCAGAAGTCGGCCCTGCGGCGTGCATATGCGTACGTCGAGATAGCCTTCCTGCACCAGCTCTCTCGCCTTCTTCAAGGCGGCGGCGGTCGTGGCACGGCCAAGGCTGACGCGGCCGCCTTGATGATCGCCGCTGACGAGGTATTGCAGTTGCTGCGTCTTATCCATGCAGGAAAGCCGCTGCGGCCACCAGCAGCAGAAGAAATAGCGGGACCATCACCGGCGGCACGATCCAATCGGCCAGATGAAATCGAGACATGCACCCTCCTCCACTGTCGGCGGGAGTGCTCGTGACCCTCAGTCACCGATGGAAGCCGTGGGAAGGGCGGTGATGGCGCGAGTCTACGCCTACGTTTTGCGAATAGCGAGCTTTAAAACGGGACGCGAGATCAACGAGAAGATTGCGGTATCACGACGGCGCGAGTTGCCTCGGCCTGCAGCCTCGTCTAGGTCAGGCAATAGACAGCAGCATGAACGTGGGCGCGGCGACAATGGTGACCATCTATTTTGATCTCGACGGCACGCTGACCAATCCGAAACCCGGAATCACGCGCTCAATTCAGTACGCACTTGAGCGGCTAGGCGTCGCCGTGCCGAGCGAGGACGAGCTGACCTGGTGCATCGGCCCGCCGCTGCATGCCAGCCTGGAAAAGCTCACCGGATCGGACGAGCTCGCCGACCGCGCCCTGCTGCTCTATCGCGAGCGCTTCAGCGATGTCGGCCTGTTCGAGAACGAGGCCTACAGCGGAATTACAGACACGTTGTCATCACTGGCAGCGACAGGCCAGCGCATGTTCGTCGCCACCAGCAAGCCCGTGGTCTATGCCGCCCGCATCGTCGATCATTTCGGGCTGAAACCGTATTTCGAGCGCGTGTTCGGCTCCGAGCTCGACGGCACGCGCGTCGACAAGCGCGACCTGCTCCGCTACGCGCTCGATGAGGCCAGGGTCGATCCGCGCACCGCCATCATGATCGGCGACCGTCGCCATGACGTGGTCGGCGCCCGGACTAACGGCATGACCGCTATCGGCGTACTCTATGGATATGGCAGCGAGGCGGAGCTCAAGGAGGCCGGCGCCCACCACATCTGCGCCGCGCATCCCGAACTGCTCGGCTATTGCGTCGTGTAACCCTCACGCGCTGGCGGTCTCGACCGCGGCCAGCATGCCCGTTTTCGGATGGCAGTTCAGATATTCAAAGAACTGCTCATCCGCCGCCGCCACCGTGACCTCGTGATAGAGCCGGAGTTTTGCTGAGGGCCCCAGCGTCGAGAGATATTTCATCGCCGCCCCAAAGATCTTGACGTGGGTTGGATGCGACTCCGCCCAGCGCTCCAGCGCCGCAAGGCTCTTCCACCAGCTCTGGCCGTAGGATTTTTCGCTGACGCTGCCATCTGCCGCGAGCACGCGCATATAGCGGTTGCCATAGCAGTCGATGCCGAGGCCGTGATCCCGTAGAAACTCCATGCCTTCGCGAAGCACCGGCTCGACCTCATCGAGATAGAGTTTGCGCTCCGACGCCTCGGTGTCGCTCCAGTCCTGTCCGGAACGGATCAGGCAGAGATTGTCGTGCGCTTCAACGCGCAGCCGCGTGCCGTCGCGGATCAGCTCGGGATTGCCGCCGGGCGCCATCGCGTCGGTCTGCGACAGCGGAATACGGTCGCGCATGCCGCCCCAATAGGCGTGCTCCTGGACCTCGCCGCTCATGCGGCCGGCAATGGCGGCGACACCCTCGGGTCGGTCGCTCGAGGAGAACAACGTCTCGTGCCGCGCGAGCGAGGGACGCAGCACCTCGATGAAAGTCCCGATCCCATCGCGTGCCTTTCCCGTCCACGCCTCGCGCGCCGGCGCAAACCAGGCGTCGAAGCGCGCGATGTCGTCCCAATAGGCGACGGAGACCACGTTCTCATGGCCGACCTGATCGATGTAGCGCGCGCGGTCCCAGTGCGATGGGCCGCTTTCTTTCGCAAAGGTTCCGGCGATTTCTGCGAGCGCAGCTGTCGCGACCGTTGGCGCCGTGCCGCGGTACTGCACGCCGAAATAGGCCATCGCGACACGGCTGACCGTGGGCTTGTAGCGCGCGACGAACGACGGATATGGCGGCTGGTAATCGTCGGGCACCCGCTTGTGGCGCGAGCGCTTCATTTCCAGGTTCTGAGGAATAGCGGATTCCATGATCAGGCCTCCCTGCAGGCTCAGCTTGCCGCCGCGGCGATGTCCGCTGGCTCGACGGTATCGACCGGCAGCGCAAACTGCTCGACGCGCTGGTACCGCTTCTTGTTGAGGAGGAGCCGCGTGACGTCGGGCCGCGAATAGTGCCCGGCGGGGTCCGCCGCATTCTTGGCAACACCGATCGCGCCAAGATCGATTTCGGCAATCAGCAGCCCCTCCTGGTCCGGCGCGAGCTTGTCGCCAATCTGGCTGCCGTCCGGGCCGTAGATCGCAGCGAATCCACCACCTGCATGCAGCAGCGCGTTCTTGTCGGGCCGGTCACAGAGCTCGTCGATCATGGCCTGCGACACAGTTGCGCAAGGTGCGAGCACGAAGCAGGAGCCTTCGACAGCATAGACGCGCGAGGCGGCGTTGTTTACCTCTGCGCCCAGCGCCGGCGCAAAGGGATCGTAGAGCGAAAAGCTCGGCCAGGCCGCGACGTGGACCTGCTCGTTCTGGGCATACATCGCGTATTTCGACAACGGCTGGAGATGCTCCCAGCAGCACAGCGCGCCGATGCGGCCGATGTCCGCGCGGGCGTGGACGGCAAGATCGCTGCCGTCGCCCTCGCCATAGACGGTGCGCTCGGCATGGGTCGGCCGCAGCTTGCGGCGCTTGGCGATGGTCTCACCATCCGGAGCGATCAGCCATTGCGCGAGATAGAGGCTGCCGCCGTCGCGCTCGGACAGGCCGATCACGGCGGTGAGGTTTGCCTTCCGCACCGCGTCGCGCAGCTTCCCGGCCTGCGGGCTGTCATAGGACAACGAATTGTCGAAATAGCGCTGCACAAAGCCGCGGCCGATCGCCCAGGCCGGCGAGTCCATCCAGATGTGCCAGGGGTAGCCGGGAATGAAGGCCTCCGGAAAGGCGATCAGTTTGGCGCCACGTTCTGCCGCCTCCCTGATCAGCCCGATCGACTTGTCAATCGAGGCATCTAAATCGAGCCAGGCGGGCGCCGCCTGCACCACCGCTACCTTGTATTTCGGATGTTCGATTCCCATTACCGTCTCCTCGTGCTCCGCTGGGACAGGGTGGCTTTCCGGTTGATCGCGGCGCGCCCCCGATGCAGTCTATTGGGCCAGAGCCGGACGAGGTTCGCTCGACCGCCACGGCACGAAAATTCGACTGGAATGGCGGTACGGAATTTGCCTCGAGCTCTGGTGGGCCAGTGATTGCATGCGAACTCCGCGACGTGAAAGGGAGGTCTGTCCATGTCCATCCAGTTCACCACCGACGACAGCCCCGGGCACCGGCGTCTGGCCCTCTGGCAGGACATCGTTTGCGACGTCTTCGTCGGCCTGGACTGCAAATCGGACCTCGGCAGCGCCTTTCGCGGCTCGGTGACACAGGCCACCCTTGGCAAGGCGGTGTGCTCCGAAGTCTGCTCCGACCGCCAGCGCGTCTTCCGCACGCCCTCGCGCATCGCGCGCTCGGACCAGGACTTCGTCCTCGTCGCGCTTGGCAATCACGGCGACGGCGGGGTCGTGCAGGACGGCCGCGAGACCGTGATCCATCCGGGTGAGTTCGCACTCTACGACACCACGCGGCCCTATGAGCTGAAGTTCAAGGACGCTTTCACGCAGACCATCTTCAAGGTGCCGCGCGAGATGCTGCAGCGGCGGCTCGGCCGCACCGAAGCTCTCACTGCGTTGTCATTCGGCGCCGGCGCGCCGCTCGAACGGCTTGCCTACGATTTCATCGTCAGGCTCTGCCAAAACGCGGACCAACTCGCGACGGATCACGCCGCCGCGCTGTCGGAGCAGGCGGTCGATCTCCTGGCGATGGCGCTGAGCGAACGGCTCGGCAAGAGGTCGCTGCCGTCGTCGACCCATCGCTCCGCGCTGCTCTACCGGCTGAAGGCGCATATCCGTGCGCACCTCGCCGATCCCGATCTCTCGCTGTCGGAGACCGCGGCTGCGCTCGGCATCTCGCCGCGCTACGTGAACGACCTTCTCGCCGACGAGGATACCTCGTTCCAGCGCTACGTCCTGGCCGAACGTCTCGCCCAGTGCAGGCGCGACCTCGCCACGCCCATGCTCGCCCACCGCCACGTTAGCGAGATCGCCTTCGCCTGGGGTTTTAACGACCTTTCGCATTTCGGCCGCGTCTTCCGCGAACATTTCGAGATGTCGCCGCGCGAGTTCCGGCAGAGCCAGCTGCGGCATTAAGATCGGCCGGCGCCGGCCGCCTCCAGCCCCAGCCTTCGATTTGGACGAAGGCAGCACTCGGGAATTCCAGATTGTCTCGTCCACCGGCGTGCATCAGGCTGGTGCGCATGAGAACCAATTCAACGACAGGCGGATCGGAGCTGTTGCTGAGTGTGATCGCGATCCGGCTCGCGGTGCTGGTGCTGGCAGGCTGGAGCCTGGCTCTGCTGCCTCGGCAGGGCCGTGACAGCGACCTTGGCTGCGTTCCCTTGCAGGCAGCAAGCATCAAGGCCCCGACTCCAACGAAGATGATCAGCTCGCACGTCGGCGATCCCACCTACGATGACATGCTTATGCACGACTAGAGCCGTTCTTGAGCAAGGCCGCCATGTGCGCGCGTGATGGTACGAGGCACTGGCCTGCGCTACCATCACGGCAAAGGTACCGCGTGCATCAATCAGCGGCTAGCCGAGGAGCATATCAATGGAACACCGACGCTTGGGCCGGTCGGGCCTCATGGTGCCCGCTTTGAGCCTTGGAACGGGCACTTTCGGCGGCGTCGGCCGCCTTGCTGCATGGGGTACGACCGACGCGACTGAAGCGCGGCGCCTTCTGGATATCTGCCTCGATGCCGGGGTCTCGATGTTCGACACCGCCGACGTCTATTCGCTCGGCGAATCCGAGCGCGTTCTCGGTGAAGCCATCAAGGGCCGCCGCGACAAGGTTTTGGTCTCGACCAAGGCGACCTTTCGCTTCGGCGACGGCCCAATGATATCGGCTCGTCGCGGCAACATTTGCTCACGGCCATCGACGCTTCGCTGAGTCGGCTCGGGACCGATTACATCGACCTGTTCCAACTCCACGGCTTCGACGCATTTACCCCGCCCGAGGAGGTGCTTGCGACCCTCGACATGCTCGTGCGCGCCGGCAAGATCCGCTACATCGGCGTTTCGAATTTTTCGGGCTGGCACCTGATGAAATCGCTCGCCGTCGCCGACAAGCACGGCTTTCCGCGCTATGTTGCCAATCAGACCTATTATTCGTTGATCGGGCGCGACTACGAATGGGAGCTGATGCCGCTGGGCCTCGACCAGGGGCTCGGCGCGGTGGTGTGGTCGCCGCTCGGATGGGGACGCCTCACCGGAAAAATCCGCCGCGGCCAACCCAAGCCCGAGGTCAGCCGCCTGCACAAGACCGCCGATATCGGGCCGCCTGTGCCCGATGAGCACGTCTATCGTGTCGTCGATGCGATCGATGAGATCGCCAAGGAAAATGGCAAGAGCGTCTCGCAGATTGCGTTGAACTGGTTGTTGCAGCGTCCAACGGTCTCGACGCTGATCATCGGCGCGCGCAACGAGACGCAGTTGCGCGAAAATCTCGGCTCGGTCGGCTGGTCGTTGACCAAGGAGCAGATCGAGAAGCTCGACGCCGCAAGCAAGGTGACGCTGCCTTATCCCTACTGGCATCAGCGCACGACCTTCACCGACCGCAATCCGCCACCGGTGTAGGTATCTCGTCTCGAAACGCTCGGCGAGCTTGTCCTTGCGCTGCATCAATTCGGAGCTTGCGAAAACCATCCTGACCAACGCTTGCCGCGCCGGAAGGCCTGCCTTCCGGGACGGGAACAGTCCGTGTCCTGCCGGGTTGCGATCAATCCTGCAATTTCCTAGCCTGGAGATGAATCACGGCTCGAATCAAGCTCGCCTCCATGAGGTCGATCGCCCCGATCGAGCACGCCGACGGCCTGCCGCAGCCTCAGCGCAACCGGGCGGTCCTGACCATTGCGCTCGGCATCATCATGGCCGTGGTCGACAGTGCCATCGCCAACGTGGCGCTGCCCACGATCGCGGCCGACCTCGACGCGAGCCCCGCCTTCTCGATCTGGATCGTCAACGGCTATCAGCTCGCGATCACCATCTCCCTGCTGCCGCTGGCGTCGCTCGGCGAGATCGTCGGTTATCGCCGCGTCTATCTGGCCGGGCTCGTCCTGTTTACGCTCGCATCCGCGTTCTGCGCGCTGGCGCATACGCTGCCGATGCTCACGATCGCGCGCATCGTGCAGGGGTTCGGCGCAGCCGGGATCATGAGCGTCAACGCGGCGCTGGTGCGCTTCACCTATCCTCGCAGCCAGCTCGGCCGCGGCATCGGGCTCAACGCGCTCGTCGTCGCATTCTCCGCCGCGATCGGACCGACGCTTGCCGCCGGCATCCTCGCGGTGGGAAGCTGGCCCTGGCTGTTCGCCATCAACGTGCCGCTCGGCGCGGCGACGCTGGTGCTGGGCCTGCGCAGCCTGCCCCACACCAAGCCTGCGGGCCGTTCCTTCGACTGGCAGAGCGCCGCGCTATCCGCGATCACCTTCGGCGTCGGTATCGCCGCAATCGACAGCGTCGGCCACGGCGAGGCGCTCGTGACCTGCCTCGTTCAATTCGCAATCGCCGTCGTCGCCGGTGCGCTGCTGATCTGGCGGGAAACCCACATCGCATCGCCGCTGCTGCCGATCGATCTCTTGCGCATCCCCGTCTTCGCGCTGTCGATTGCGACCTCGATCGCCTCGTTCTGCGGACAGATGCTGGCCTTCGTCGCGATCCCCTTCTATCTGCAGAGCCGCTTCGGCTATTCGGCCGTGCACATGGGACTGCTGATCACGCCATGGCCGATCGCAGTGGCCTTCGCAGCCCCTCTCGCCGGCCGTCTGGTCGAGCATTACCCGGCCGGCCTGCTCGGCGGCATCGGGCTCACGCTGTTTGCCTGCGGCCTCGCCGCGCTCGCCTTGCTGCCTGCGGCTCCGACGCCGCTCGACGTGGTCTGGCGCATGGCGCTGGCCGGCGCCGGCTTCGGTCTGTTCCAGACGCCCAACAACCGCACCATGATCGCGGCCGCCCCGCGCGAGCGCGCCGGCGGTGCCAGCGGCATGCTGGGCACGGCGCGGCTGCTCGGCCAGACCACCGGCGCGGCGCTGGTGGCGCTGTTCCTCGGCCGCTATCCAGTGGAGGGAACCCGGATCGCCCTGCTCACCGCCGTCGGCTTCGCCTTATGCGGCGCCATGCTGAGCATGTTGCGGCTGTCGCCTGCGGGCGCGCGCGGCGCCGAGCACGTCCGCGTGCAGGACGATCAGCGCCTGCGTGGAGATTAGCGCTAGCTATGTTCCATTCGCAGCAACGAGAAACTGCTCATCGAACTCGCGATGAGGAAATCTTTCGCGAATCTCCCGGTCGAAAAAAGGCGGCTTCGAGCCGGAAGTCTTGAACGCCTCAACCACTTCAGGTGGGACGTTGTCGTACACGTATCGTTTGCCGGAGGAGAACGTGATCAACAGTTCGCGTCGGCTGCTTTCGTAGGCGAACTCTTTGATGATAGTGGCCTGCCCTTGAGGCCGAACGGTCGTCACCCGATTCGTCTCAGGCATGACCAAGGCAACAACGGCGTCCTCGGCATCCTCCAGAAAGTATCTATCTTTCCTCAGCTCTTCCAGCGTCCTGGCGACCGGAATGGCATCGCCATCCGCCTCCATCAGTGCTAGATGGCCGGCAAGTGCCCCCGCAGCGTTCCTGATGGCATCCGTGAAGGTATCGCCAGCCGAGATGCAGCCCGGAACATCAGGGAAACTGACCCCGTAGCTCGTGTCGTCGTCCTTATGGACCAAGGCGATGTAACTCGCGCTCGTGCTCACTTCGGCTCCTTCATACCCGCCTGCTTGTAAATCGAGCGGACGGTCTTCGGATGCAAGTCCCGCTTCGGGTGCGGTATGGTTACCTTACCCGGTTTCGTGGGATGCCCTGTCGCTCCAACATATCGCCAGCCGGCACTTTCCAATTCCTTGATGAGATCGCGTGAGTGCGACCAAAGGTTACTATGTGTTGTCTCGACCACAAGTTCCCGACTCCACAACGCACAGAAAAAGCCGGCCTTGTAGCCGGCTTTTTCAACTCGTGACGCTCGCGATTAGACCTTGACCAGCGGCCCCTTTGAGGTCGGCCCCTTCGAGCCGCCGGGGCCGCCCGGCTTGGACTTGCCCGGCGGACGCTTGCGGGCGGGCAGTTTCTCCTGCTTCGGCGTCACGGGACCCTCGACGAACTCGAAGCCGATCTTGTCCTTGGTCTCGTCGGCTTCGTCCTTGACCAGGACGACGCGGACGTGACCGCCGCCCTTGAGCTTGCCGAACAGCACCTCGTCGGCGAGCGGCTTCTTGATGTGCTCCTGAATCACGCGGGCCATCGGCCGCGCGCCCATCTGCTCGTCATAGCCGTGCTGGACCAGCCACGCCTTGGCGGGCTCGGACAGCTCGATGGTGACATCGCGGTCGCCGAGCTGGGCCTCGAGCTGGAGCACGAACTTCTCCACCACCGTGCCGATCACCTCGACACTGAGATGGCTGAACGAGACGACGGCATCGAGGCGGTTGCGGAATTCCGGCGCGAACTGCCGGTTGATCGCCTCGTGGTCGTCACCTTCGCGCTTGGACCGCGTGAAGCCGAACGCCTGCTTGGCGAGATCCGAAGCACCCGCATTCGTGGTCATGATCAGGATCACGTTGCGGAAGTTGACCTGCTTGCCGTTATGGTCGGTGAGCCGGCCGTGATCCATGATCTGGAGCAGCACGTTGTAGAGGTCGGGATGCGCCTTCTCGATTTCGTCGAGCAGCACCACGCAATGCGGATGCTGATCGACGCCGTCGGTGAGCAGACCGCCCTGGTCGAAGCCGACATAGCCCGGAGGCGCGCCGATCAGGCGCGACACGGTGTGCCGCTCCATGTATTCGGACATGTCGAAGCGCAGCAACTCGACGCCGAGGCTCGCCGCAAGCTGCTTTGCCACTTCCGTCTTGCCGACGCCGGTGGGCCCCGAGAACAGGTAGCAGCCGATCGGCTTCTCCGGCTCGCGCAAGCCCGCACGCGCCAGCTTGATCGATGCCGCAAGTGACTCGATTGCCTTGTCCTGGCCGAACACCGTGCGTTTCAGGGTCTGTTCGAGATGCTTCAGCACCTCGGCATCGTCCTTCGACACGCTCTTCGGCGGAATCCGCGCCATCGAGGCGATCGTGGTCTCGATCTCCTTGATGCCGATGGTCTTCTTGCGCTTGTTCTCGGCGACCAGCATCTGCGCCGCGCCGGACTCGTCGATCACGTCGATTGCCTTGTCCGGCAACTTGCGGTCGTGGATGTAGCGCGAGGAGAGCTGCACCGCGGCCTCGATCGCCTCGTTGGTGTACTTCAGCCGGTGATAGTCCTCGAAATACGGCTTGAGGCCCTTGAGGATGGCGATCGCGTCCTCGACCGTCGGCTCGTTGATGTCGATCTTCTGGAAGCGCCGCACCAGCGCGCGGTCCTTTTCGAAGTGCTGGCGATACTCCTTGTAGGTCGTCGAGCCCATGCAGCGGATGGTGCCGGAGGCGAGCGCGGGCTTGAGCAGATTCGAGGCATCCATCGCCCCGCCTGAGGTCGCGCCCGCACCGATCACGGTGTGAATCTCATCGATGAACAGGATGGCGTTGGGGTGCGCTTCGAGCTCCTTCAGCACCTGTTTCAGGCGCTCCTCGAAGTCGCCGCGATAGCGCGTGCCCGCGAGCAGCGTGCCCATGTCGAGCGAGAATACCGTGGCCGCCGCGAGAACTTCCGGCACTTCGCTGTCAACGATGCGCTTGGCGAGCCCCTCCGCGATCGCGGTCTTGCCGACACCGGCCTCGCCCACGAACAGCGGATTGTTCTTCTGCCGGCGGCACAGCACCTGGATCGCACGGTTGATCTCGGAATTGCGTCCGATCACCGGATCGATCTTGCCGTCACGCGCCTTCTTGTTGAGGTTGACGCAATAGGTCTCGAGCGCCTCGCCCTTCTTTTTGGCGTCTTCGCTGCCCTTGGCCTCGGTCTCTTCGTCGACGCCGCGCACAGGGCGCGCCTCGGAGACGCCCGGCCGCTTGGCGATGCCGTGGCTGATGTAGTTGACCGCGTCGTAGCGTGTCATGTCCTGCTCCTGCAGGAAATACGCGGCATGGCTCTCGCGTTCGGCGAAGATCGCAATCAACACGTTGGCGCCGGTCACCTCTTCGCGACCGGAGGATTGTACGTGGATTACCGCGCGCTGGATCACGCGCTGGAAACCGGCGGTCGGCTTGGCATCGTCGGCGCCATCCGTCACCAGATTCTCGAATTCGGTTTCAAGATAATTGACCAAGCTCGTACGGAGCTTGTCGAGATCGACGCTACAGGCGCGCATGACGGCGGCTGCATCGGAGTCGTCGATCAAAGAGAGCAAGAGATGCTCGAGCGTCGCGTATTGGTGATGACGCTCGTTTGCGATCGCCAGCGCACGATGCAGGGATTGTTCAAGGCTTTGGGAAAAAGTCGGCATTCGCGTCCTCTATGGCCCCCACCATCATGATCGCCATCGCCCGGTCAGGCAACAACAACCTTTGTCACATATAGTTATACAAGATCGCGGCGAAAGACCGGTTCCGCGACTCGGCGGCGACACACCTGCGTTAATTTCGATGCAAAACCCGTTCCGGTTTGGACGGGATCGGCGCCGAGGCAGATTTTCGCAAGCTTCCTGGCCGAGCAGGATCGCGGAGACGTCACGCGACTATCACTGCGGCATACGCAACAACCGGCTTCGCACGCGCCGTAACGAGGCTTACTTCTTTTCCATCACGCATTGCAGCGGATGCTGGTGCTTGCGGGCGAAATCCATCACCTGCGTCACCTTGGTCTCGGCGATTTCGTAGGTGAACACGCCGCACTCTCCGATGCCGTGGTGGTGGACGTGCAGCATGATCTTGGTCGCAGCCTCGATGTCCTTCTGAAAGAACTTCTCCAGCACGTGAACGACGAATTCCATCGGTGTGTAGTCGTCGTTCAGGATCAGCACGCGATACAGGTTTGGCCGCTTGGTCTTCGGCTTGACCTTGGTGATGACGGACGTGTTCGGAGCGGAGGGGCCGCCGGAACGGTTCTCGTCATTGCTCATCCGGGGAGCGTAGGCGGCGGCGGCCGCAGGAAGGTCGAGGCTTGAAGACAGTTGCGGCATGGCTCAGGCGTTCAAATTCCCCACGGAAGCGTATGACGGAGCGCTGCGCTGCTCCTCCCTTCGGAGCTTCGCGCAGGCGCACCGCCTTGTTGGACCGCCGCTTCCAACCGTTCCGGTCCAAGCCGGATCGGCTTCCGGCAATATGGGCCTGCCCCGGGCTCGCCGCAAGGCAAGGGCTCGACCGACGCGCCCACGGCAATCCCGATTCCCGGTCCGGGCAATCCTCGGCAAGGTTAATCAATCCGGATCGATTTGACAAAAACTTCCAGCCCGGCCGCTTAGAACGTGTTTGACCAGGAACCCGGCGCTCACGCGGCTGCGACGGTTTCGCGCGGCGCAGCTCCGGCTTTCTACGGGGCGAACTGCAGGCCGTTCGATGTCGTGGCGCGATCTTGGGCGGTATCATTCCGCAGAACCGCTGGTACAGCAGCAACGGCTCACAGCCCGGGTGAATACCTGCCGCGGCGACGCGACTTCCAGTGCTGCAATATTGCGCTGGCAATACCGACAAGCCGCGCGCGGCGCGCTGACGAATCCCACGCACGCAAGCAAAAAAAGCCCGGCTGGTTCAGCCGGGCTTTTTGATTCCAGGAGTCCGGAAGATCAGTGAGCGGCCGGGGTGAACTTCGACACGATGGTCTCGACCGGCTTGAAGGCCTGCTTGGCGAGGTCGTTGTAGAGGCCGGCGATCTTCTGCGATTCCGCGACGAAGGTCTCGTAGGAGGAACGGGCGAAATCGGTTTGCGCTTCCAGAGCCTTGTCCAGCGACTTCACGCCGGAAAGCTTCTCGACGAAGGACTTGGTGTCTTCGAACGACTTCTTGGTGTAGTCGCCATAAGCACTGGCGATCGCCTGGAGGCCGTGCTGCACCGTGGTCGCGGAGGCGACGTACTGCTCGAAGTGCTCTTTCCCGTAGTTCTGAAAGTCTTCAACCTTGAACATCTTGGAATCCTTTTCCCTGACTTTGTCGGGAAGCCCCGGCTCCCTGACGCTGCCCATAATTAGTGCAACGCACAAAAAAGTCAAGAATTTTGTGCGACGCACAAACAAAAAGGGCGCCCAAGTTACGGAGATTCCCGGGATTTTCCGCAAGAGTTCCTTAAGCTTTTGGAAACCGCAGCCCCCTACCCTGATTCCCTGGACGTGTTCATCTACCGCAGGCGGCCAAAGCCGTTTGAGAACATCGCCTTAGCCAGAATAGCGGCTCAGGCCGAACTTCCCCCGCGGCGACCACCAGCGGAGGGACAGCCTGAGCAGGTAATGATCCCGGGTCCGCAGGGCACAATTTCGCCTCACGAGCCGGTGATTAAGTCAGAAACGGGGACGGGGTTCCATGCTTCGTAAAAACTTGGCTTCCTCGCGCTTGGCGCGGGTTGGCGTTTTCGGGCTTCTTACGGTCACGGCCGCGGTCATCTTTACGACCGACGCCGCCGAGGCCCGGCGCCATCGCCGCCATTACGCGCACCACCGGGTGCAGCGCGATGTTTCCGAGAACTCCAGCTCGAAATTCGCGTCCATCATCGTCGACGGGAATTCCGGCGCGGTGCTTCAGGCGACGAGCCCGGACGGACTGCGCCACCCCGCCTCGCTCACCAAGATCATGACGCTCTATCTGCTGTTCGAGCGCCTCGAGTCTGGCAAGATGAAGCTCGACACCGAAATGCCAGTGTCTCAGCACGCCGCCGAACAGGATCCGACCAAGCTCAATTTGCGCCCCGGCCAGACCATCCGCGTCGAGGACGCGATCAAGGGTCTCGTCACCCGTTCCGCCAACGACGCGGCCGTGGTGATCGCGGAAGCGATCGGCGGCGAAGAGGACGATTTCGCCCAGATGATGACGCGCAAGGCGCGCGCGCTCGGCATGTCCAAGACCGTGTATCGCAACGCATCGGGTCTGCCGAACGACGAGCAGGTGACGACGGCGCGCGACCAGGCCACGCTCGGTCGCGCCATCCAGGAGCGCTTCCCGCGCTATTACCGCTACTTCTCGACCGCCTCGTTCAATTTCCGTGGACAGTCGATCCGCAACCACAATCACCTGCTTGGCAGCGTCGAGGGCGTCGACGGCATCAAGACCGGCTACACCCGCGCCTCCGGCTTCAACCTCGTGACGTCGATGCGCCGCGGCAACCGACATTTGATCGGGGTGGTGCTGGGCGGCCGCAGCGGCGGTTCGCGCGACGCCATCATGCGCAATTTGCTCGCAGAGAATCTCGAGAAGGGCGCGTCGAGCCGCACCGTCGCTGCGATCACCGAGCGCAACGGCTCGGACGCCAACACAGATGTCGCCGATGCTTCGAATGCTCCGGCCCGCCCGGTGCCGCAGGTCCAGACTGCTGCGGCGGCTCCTGCTCCCGAACCGGCCCTGCCGCGTCCTTCGCGCCTATCGGCGCTTGCGGCGGCGACCGCCGCGATGCCGCCGGCGCAGCCCAAGCCTGACACCAGGTCAGCCGCCGAGGCAAAGGTCGAGCCCGCCCCGCTCACC
The DNA here is from genome assembly GCF_008123965.1 of Bradyrhizobium hipponense. Lineage (GTDB taxonomy): Bacteria > Pseudomonadota > Alphaproteobacteria > Rhizobiales > Xanthobacteraceae > Bradyrhizobium > Bradyrhizobium hipponense. The sequence goes on from NZ_VSTH01000014.1 coordinate 28,641, forward strand.
AACGGCGTCATCGCCAGCCAGCCACTCTCCATCATCCCGGGCTCGTCCGAGCCGATGAAGCCGGTCCGCGTCAAGACGGTTCAGGTCAAGGCGGGCGCCGTGAAGCTCGCTTCCGCCGCCCCGACGCAAGCGGCACCGCCGATCACCAGCACCATTCCGGCGCGAGCCGAAATTGCCGAGACCTCCGGCGCCGTCGTCGCCCGGGCCGATCTCATCAACAAGCCCGAGATCGTCAGCCAGCCCGAGGCGCCGAAGGCCGAAGTCGCCCGTACGGAGCTGCCGCGGCAGCCCGCGGGATTCGGCACTGGCAATGGCATTCTCGGCGTGCTGCCGGCCGCAACCGCCGCCGCTCCCGCCCCAGCTGCTCCGAAGCTCGCCTCCGCCGATCCGGCACCCCAGCCGGTCCAGATGGGCGCCACCGCCCGGCCGGTCCTCACCCACAGCGGCTGGATCGTCCAGGTCGGTGCGCTCGAGAGCGAGGGCGAAGCCCAGCAGCGCATCGACGCCGCGCGCAGTTCGGCCCACGGTCTGCTCAGCAAGGCCGATCCGTTCACCGAGCCCGTGCTCGCCAAGGACAATCGCAAGCTCTACCGCGCCCGCTTCGCCGGGCTTGAGCGGGACCAGGCCGAAGCCGTCTGCCGCGCCTTGAAACGCGCCGATATCTCCTGCATCACCGTCCGCAACTGATCGTCATCATCCCCTTCCGTCAAAATGCCCGCGCCTTTCGGCGCGGGCATTTTCGTTTGGGGATGAGATGATGCGAAGGCCGTTTCGCGACAACCTCTCGTCAAGACTTTACGGTTAAGACTTTGCTCTAGGGATCGACCACGCCGACAATGGCGGGCATCGGGGCGACGGCAAACAGAGCAAGCGGAGCTCACGCGGTACGGGCGTTTGTAGCGTGGTGCCGGAGTTAGCCGTTATGCGTACGAAGCAGAGTATCCTTGGCCTCGTTTACACGGGCAGCGAGGTACGTCGAGCCCCCCTGGTCGGGATGCAGTTTCTTCATCAGGGACTTATGGGCCCGGCTGATGTCGTCTCGCCCCGCCCCAGGCTGCAAGCCAAGGATCTGATAGGCTTCCTCCGCCGTCATTTTGCCGCTCGCCACCGTGCGGCGCTGCCGCCCTGCCGCGTCGCCTTGCGCGTTCTGACGCCAAGCGGGAAACCGGCGGTCCAGATAGCTTTCAAGTAGGGCCACGCTCTCGGCGTCGAAGGCCGGGACCATCGCCAGCAGGCCAGCGAGATCGAACTCGTCGAGATTGCGCCCGGCATGAGGCCCGGCGACGATCTGGCCCGCAAGCTGACCAGAATCGTGGTCGAGCCGCATGTCGAGGAATTGCGAGCGTACGCGCGACGCCTGCCCGGTTGAGCGCGCCGCGCCGCCGAACAGCGCGCCGATATTGCCGAAGCCCGAATTTGCCAGCGGCGCCCAGCCGAGCAGGCCGGCGCCGAAGATCCCGAGCGGGATCGCAACTGCCAGTTCGCCCCGCAAGCCCGTGAACGCCGCAACCGCCAGCGCCACCACGCCCCCACCGAACTTGATGGTGCGCGCCAGCACCGCCGGATTGGCGGAGCGGAACATCTGGAGCAGCAGATAGAGCGTGATAACGGCGACAACGCCGGCAATCAGAGTCATGGGCCGTATATAGTCGCCTCGAACACAAAATGCATGCGGGCACCGCGTGCCAGGCAAATGTGTCTCACTTCATCTGGCCGATCAGCTTCGCCGCGCCATCTGTCGTCTTCGACAATTTAAGCAGCGCCTCGCGGCCACCCGCCGCATAGGCCGCAGCGGAGCGCAAGAGGTCGCGCAACTGCGCTGCTGCGCCAGGATCGAACCGGCACCAGGCACCGCCGGTCAGGCGCGCAATCTCGCGAAATGCCTGCTCAGCCACGTTGTCATGGCCTTCCTGAAACATGAATACGGGCACTTTGAGCATGCCAAGCTCACCGGCCTTGGCGCAGAGCTCGTCAACTTTCTCCTCCATCGCATCGCCAACAAAGACCACCGCACGCACGCCAGATGCGACCGCTTCGCGCCGTGCCTCGCTCAGCACCTTGCCGATCTGGGTGTCGCCGCCGCGGCAGTCGATCTTGCTCATCAGCGTCGCAAGTTTGGCGCTCTCGGAAATCCAGCCCGTGGCGCGGCACTCGTTGAACCCGCGATAATAGACCAGCCGGATGTCAAGGGTGCCGATTGCCGCCGCTTCGCGGAACATGTCTGCCTGGAGTGCGCAGGCCATATCCCAGGTCGGTTGTCGGCTCATCGTCGCGTCCAGCGCGAAGATCAGGCGCCCCTTCGCGCCGGGTGCGTGCGGCGACAGCGCACGCGCCTTGGTGACGAAGGCAGCGATATCCTCCGAGGTCGACGTCGTGGCGTGGGGCAGCGCGCCGCCTGCTTGCGTCGAGACGGCATCGCCGCCGCGCGGTTTGATAGGTTCGCCCGACATTCCTGCTCACACCTGGCGTGAACGGCTAATGTGGTTAGCGCGCACTGCTCGGTCAATGTGCAAAGCCTCCGCAGGCGGGCACCGACGGAGGCTTCGAAAATCCAATTGCTGCCGAGGAGCGAAACGTCAGCTCTTGGCCGGCGCCATCAAGGCGACCGGGCCAGGCTCGAGAATCTTGGGCGGGGACGAACTGGTGTCGACCGGTCGCACCTCGCTGTCAGTCGCGCTCAGGAACTTGTCCAGCATGCCCTGGATCGAGTTCTTCGCGTCATCCGGACCGGTGTCGCGCATGTCGTTATGCTGGTATTCGGTCTTCACGACCTGGATCCCGGCCTGCTCGCACTCCTCGTCCGTCGGGATCACGCCCGGATCGGTTTTGAACTGCGGATCCTTGGAGCGGAACGACAGGATCTTGAACTTGCCCGCGGTGACGAACGGCACACGCAAATTGTCGAGCGTGACGACCTTCTTGACCTCATCCGGATACTGCTTGGCGAAGTACATCGTGATGTCGCCGCCCATGGAGTGGCCGACCATCGTCACCCTGGCGTAATCGGCGTTAGGCTGGACCTTCTTCATCTCCTGCATCGCGAGATGGATGTTGGCGACGCCGCGCAGGATCTGCGGTAGCCGGCCGACATAGAGCTCGCCGGGCTTGGTCACCATTGGAGGATCGGTCGGCAGATCGTGCTGCGGGCTGACGACGAGATAGCCGCGCGCCGCGAAGATGTTGGCGAGGAAACCGTATTCGGTGTTCTTGACAGTGTTGCCGTGATTGATCACGGCCACCGGCATTGTGATCATGCCGGCATTGGCCTGCATTTCCTTGTCACGACGGATCGCGATATCGACAGGCACCGGACGGTTGTCGCGCGAGGCATCGTAGAAGGTGATGGTCTCGTGCCTGATGGCCCACTTGCTCGCCGTGAAGTAGGCGATGCCACAGAGGGCAGTGACCGAAACCAGAACGGCAATTCCACGCTTCATTTTCGTCCTCAGCCTCAGGCTTGTTTCACCTGAAGTCCCTGTCGAAACCGTGCTTGTTCGGGGAGCTCTTTGGCCCCCTCGCGCCTATTCCCTAATATATGTCACAGCCGCGTGACAGGAAGGCTAAATTTTGTGAACTGGCAGCCCTTTCATTGTGCGACGCACACGCTTCTTAAGCATCCCTCCTCATACGACTACGTCAGGCTGCAAGTCACTATCTGACGCAACCCATGTCGATGGGGTTCAATTTCGCAGTAAATGTAAGATGAGAACGATCTTGCGCGGATTCAGTTCCCGCGGGAACCGACAATACCGAGCGACCGGAAGTAGCAAGATACCGTGGGTCAGGCGCCGAGGATGTCGTGGACCTCGAGCGGCTTGTCGACCTGACTGAACCACTCGGCCCGATTGGCCGCACGGCGGCGGCCGCGCTCGTCGAGCGGAAGCTTGAGCTGGCGGAGCAGGCTCGTCACCTCTTCGCGCGCAGTGAGGTGGCCAAGATTGGGCCGCATCCCGAGCGTGGCTTCGTCGATCTCGTCGAGGGCGGTCAGGCCGCGCGGGAAGAACTCGCGGTAGACGACGCGCTCGGCAAAGCCGTCGACATAGCGGAAGCCCAGCCGCAGCGACAAATCCTTCAGGCTGTCGGCCACGAGCTGCTTGTTGCGGGAGCCAAGCATGGACAGGCGGTTGCGCACCACGATCCAGTCGGTGGTCGAACCGTCAAGCTGGCGACGCTTGCGGCGGGTGTCGCGCACCATCTCGGCGTAGTGGCTCTCGCCAGTCACCGCATAGTTGGCGGGGTCGACGGTGCCGAGCACGTCGAAATCGAGAAAGCTGTCGTTGATCGGCGTGACCAGCGTATCGGCCATCGAATGGGCGAGCCGCATCAGGTAGCTGTCGGTGCCGGGCGTATCGATGACGATGAAGTCGAAACTGCTCTCGATCGCCGAAACCGCCTCCATGAATTGCTGGAACTCGGAATTCTCGTTCTCGGCGATCTGCATGGTCTCGCCGAGCTTGATGCAGCGATGCACCGGCAGTTCGAGGTCGAGCCTGGTGCGGCGCGCCCAGGCGGAACGGTTGGCGATGTAGTGGGTGAAGCTTTGCTGACGGCAGTCGAGATCGATGCTGGCGACGCGCTGGCCGGCCTTCAGAAGCGCAACAGCGATGTGCAGGGCGGTGGTCGACTTGCCGGAGCCGCCTTTCTCGTTGCCGAGCACGACAACATGCGCCGAACCGGATTGGCCTTGGCTAGCCTGCACAAGCATAGCAATCCTCAACACCCCTGCCGAATATCTTCGAGTTGGCTGCGTCTGCGGTCAAGTGAAATGCGTGACAGGCAATGCAAATCGCATCGCGCCATTCTTCATGATGAATCGCTGCGCCGTCTCTCGTCTGTGATCCAACCCACAATGTCGCGCACATCCTGTGCGGGCTTGCGCGGGATGCTGTGCCGCATCCGGATGCATGGCGTCCACGACCGCGGCTTGTTAAGGTTAGCCGCTCGGGCGCCGGGACGCGCCCGCCTCCGCTCCCAACCCCGTTGAGTCCTGATGCCACCAAGCCCCTTGATCGCCCGCACGGTCCCAAGCTTGCGACGCGCGGTCGACAATCTTCGCAAGCGAAAGTCCACGATCGCGCTGGTGCCAACCATGGGGGCGCTCCATGACGGACATGTGTCGCTGGTGCGCCTGGCCAAGCGGCGCGCCAGCCGGGTCGTCGTCTCGATTTTCGTGAACCCGACCCAGTTTGCGCCAACCGAGGATTTCGGCGCCTATCCGCGAACCTGGAAGGCCGACATCGCCAAGCTCGCGGCCGAGGGCGTGGACGTCGTTTGGCACCCCGACGTCGCGGCGATGTATCCGGAGGGCTTTGCCACCCGCATCGTGCCGGAGGGGCCGGCGCTCGCGGGTCTCGAGGATCGCTTCCGCCCACACTTTTTCGGTGGCGTCGCCACCGTCGTCGGCAAGCTGTTCACACAGTGCCGGCCGGATATCGCGATTTTCGGCGAGAAGGACTTTCAGCAATTGCGGGTGGTGACGCGCATGGCCGGGGATCTCGACCTCGGCGTCAACGTGATCGGCTCCCGCACGGTGCGCGAGCGCGACGGCCTCGCGATGTCCTCGCGCAACGTCTATCTGTCGCCGGAGGAGCGCCAGACCGCGACCACGCTCTACCGTGCCATGAAGGACAGTGCCGGGCGGATCCGCGCCGGCGAGGCAATCGGGTCTGCGGTGGCGCGCGGCACCGAGATGATCGAGGCGGCCGGCTTTGCGCTCGACTATTTCGACGTGCGTCACGCCCGGACGCTTGCGCCCGTCACCTCGCTCAAGGACGGGCCGTTGCGGATCCTGGTCGCAGCGAAGCTCGGCTCGACGCGGCTGATCGACAATATCGCGGTTTAGAGCAGTCCGAGGTCGCGCAGCTCGCGCCGCATCGGCTCCGGCATTGCCGCGATCGTGCCCGCGGCAGACTTGCCGAGGTCGGGCGGAACCACGTCGTCGGCGAGATAGCGCCAGCCCTGGAACGGGCGCATCGGGCGCGGCGATACCGAGATCACCTTGGGCTGCATCACGATCCTGCAGCGGCCGATGCCGTCCTTGTCGCGGAACGGCTCGATGCCGATGATCTTTTCGCGCGCGGCGATCTCGCCCTTGATCACCCAATAGAGCGAGCCGCCCGCGAGAATCTCGGCGTCGCGCTTGGGCACCATGCGGGTGACGTGGATGTGGTGTTGCGGCAGGCCTTTTTTCTTGGCCGTCTGCATCCGTTCGGCGATCCACCCCTTCAATTCCTTGACGGAGTCGCAGCCGACGGCGAGCTTGATCAGATGTAGTGGCATGCCCAAGCATTAGCGGGCCGGCCACGGGTTTTCAAAGCCGAACTATTCGTTATCCGCAGCCGCGGGGGCCGAGGCCGGCGGCGGCGCCAGCGGAACCGGTGCGACCGGCGCGCGTGCAGCCTTCGGAGCCGGCGGCTTCTTCGCGGCCGGAGCCGCCGGCACGGCAGCCTGTGCCGAGGCCGCAGCCGGCGCGCGCGGAGCAGCCGGCGCGGCGTTGGCGGTGGGGGCCTGACGCGTCGCCGATGTGGGCGGCTCCGGATTCATGATGCTCACAGGAGGCGTCGACGAGGCGCTCGGGAACTCGGCACTGGTCGGCTTGCCCGTCGGCATCGATGGCGGCAACCCCGCAAGCGCCGCGGAGGCCGGCATCGCCGGCGCTGCGGCGGGCGCGTTCCAGCCCGGCGCGTAGCGCGCGACCAGCGTATCGTAGAGATGGGCATCCATGTTGGTAGCGACCTGCTGCTGATCGGTCAGCGAGCGGAAGGCGGCGCAATCGAACTGCGTGCATCCGTCGCGCGTGACCAGCACCTGCGCGACGAGACCGTAGCGATCGCGCTCCAGCGACTTGCGCAGCACCTTCAGGTCCAGCGTCAGGCTCTTGTCGGCGATCGCGGCATCGCCGAGCGCGGTCAGCCGGTCGATCCTCGCTGCGGTGTAGGAGACGGCCGCAGCCGCCGCATCGGGCGAGCCGAACAACGCCTTCTCGCAGCCGGCGGCGACCATGTCACCGGCAAGACCGTCGAGGCAGGACAGCGCCGGCAGGCTCGCAGTCACCGCAGCTTGCGCGCGCGCGTCGATTGGCGCTTCCGGCCTCGCCGTCCCGTAGACCCGCACGGTGGCAGCCCCCGCGATGGCGATGGCGAGCAGCGTGATCACTGTCGGCGCGCCGTTAGCGACCGACCTTTCGGCGCGCAGCAACGTGATCAGGAGAATCAGTCCGAAGAAGCCGGCGGCCGCCAGCGTCATCCACATCGGAAAGGCCGGCGAGAGCCAGATTTGGTCGAGCGAAGTAGCCCATGCCCAGTTCATGCGCGACGTCCCCTCACGCGAGCAAAGAGCGAATGGTCAAAGCGAGCACCGCGAACCGGCAGCTGCCCCCGGGTTCAGTTTGTCGAGGCGAAGCGGCCTTTTCACGGCAAGCAGGCGACAGCGGACGAGCAAATTCGTCCGCGACGTCAATGCTCGGCATCCGCCTCCGTCAGGAGGGTGCGAGCTGGCTTTCCTTGGCGACGCGTTCGAAGGCTTCGGTCGAGCTTTTGATGCGGTACTGGCAGTCGTCGCCATCGGTCGGCAGCAGGCGGATGACCTCATACGTGCCGGTGGCAGCCGGACGCGCGACATTGCTGGCCGTGAACAATACGCGCGTGCCGATCGGAAATTTATGCTTCAACGCCCTCTCCATGACTCAAACAGCGCCTGCCGTGCCCAGGGTCCCACTGCGACGGCCGGCCGAAAACCCGGCCTGTCTATAGCACGCGGCCCGCCGATTTGGCCAGCAATATGCGAGCATGAACGTGCCAATTTTGCAGTTATTTCAGAGTGATGCCGCCCGGTCGCCGAACCCGCCGGAAGCGGTCCGTCATGCGGTGTCGGGCAGGCTGCCGGCCGGGCTCGCGGGATCCGCGGCCTTGGGCAGTTCCTGGGCCAGAATCCGGCTCAGCTGGTCGACCGGGAAGCCGTCGCGGGCGGCCAGCTGGCGGCGTTCAAATCACCATCCTGGCTACACGGTCTCGAACCTTGCGATGACGAGCGTTTCGGCGAGTCCGTCGCGAGTCCATTCCTGGAACGCCGGCAGCGCCATCATCGTGTCCATATAGGCTTTGGCCTCGGGCCCGACGTCGATCGCATAGGTGCGGAAGCGGTGCACGACCGGCGCGTACATTGCATCCGCCGCGCCGAATCCGCCGAACAGGAACGGTCCGTTGGCACCGTGGCGCGCCCTGCACTCGCGCCAGATCTCCTGGATGCGCGCGATGTTGGAGAGCGCATCCGCCGACAATGCCACCGGACGCACGGGACGATGCAGGTTCATGCCGCATTCGTTGCGCAAGGCCATGAAGCCGGAATGCATCTCCGCGCAGACCGAACGGGCATGCGCGCGAGCGGCAACGTCAGCGGGCCACAGCTTCGCGTCCGGATAGCGCTCGGCGATGTATTCGATGATGCTCAGCGAATCCCACACTGTGATGTCACCGTCGACCAGCACCGGCACCTTGCCGGCGCGGCTGAAGCTCAGGATCTGTTGCTTGTCCGCCGGATTGTCGGTGTAGAGCGGGATGACGGTCTCCTCGAACGCAATGCCATTGGCGCGCAGCGCGAGCCAGGGCCGCATCGACCATGACGAGTAGTTCTTGTTGCCGATCGCAAGCTTCAACGCTGCCATGTCACCAGTCCTTCCCAAGTCTTATGGATGCGGCTGCTTTTAGCGCCATCGTCTGCCGCCAATCAATCGTTGCCGCATTGGGCCATGCGTGGCAATCGTGGCGATCCTCGCGAGGAGAGCGACATGAGCAGGCATTGGGTCGACATCACCGCCGTCGGCTTCTTCATCATCGAATGGACGGTCTATGCCCTGACGCTGGAGCACTCGGCCTACGGCCGCGACAGCCTGTCGGCGCGCATGAACCGCTATCGCGAGGTCTGGGTCCGCCGCCTGCTCGACCGTGACACCCGCATGGTCGACATGCAGATCATGGCCTCGCTCCAGAACGGCACCGCCTTCTTCGCCTCGACCAGCCTGTTCGCGCTCGGCGGCGCGCTGGCGCTGCTGCACGCCACCAACGACGCCATCACCATCCTGAGTAAGCTGCCGATCGATCTCAGCCCCTCGCCGGCGCTGTGGGAATTGAAATGCGTCGGCCTGGTGCTGATCTGCGTCTACGCCTTTTTCAAGTTCGCCTGGGCCTATCGCCTGTTCAACTACGTCGCGATCCTGTTCGGCGGCATGCCGCCGGCCTCGCAGCGCGACACGCCAGAGGCCGAGGCGCACGTGATCCGCACCTCGCGCCTGTTCGAATCCGCCGGCCGCCATTTCAACCGCGGCCAGCGCGCCTTCTTCTTCGCGCTCGGCTATCTCGGCTGGTTCGTCAGCCCGTGGCTGCTGTTTGTGACCACGGCCGCCGTGGTGATCGTGACCTGGCGGCGCCAGTTCGCGTCGAGCGCGTGGGAGGCAATGGCGCCTGAGGTTGTCATGGATGGCGGGGAGATGCGGAAGAGTCGGTTCCAAGGATGAGGCGATGGAGTGTCACACCGCTCTCACCACATCGTCATTCCTAGCGAAGCGAAGCAATCCAGACTGCCGCCGCGGAGGGATTCTGGATTGCTTCGCTGCGCTCGCAATGATGGAGTATGAGGCGGCAGGTCCGCGCTTCCAGCTTGCATTTTGAATTGCAGACTTCTGGCCTCGCCCCACCTGCTGTTCCGCGGACATCGCGAGACGCTACTCAAGACCCGCCAAAATCCCGCGGCGAGAATGGCAGGTCCATCACCTTCCATTCCCCGTATTTGTCTGCCGGCAGCATCTTGTAGGGCTGGCAGGCTTGCAGCGCGCTCATCGCGGATTTCACGAGGGCGACGCCCTTTGCGGATGGCGGGGCTTCGATCAGGATCGGCTCACGCGCCAGCGTGCCGTCGGTGGCGAGCACCGTGCGCAGCTTGATGTGCAAATTGTCGGTCGGCTCGACCCCGGCCGGTAGTTTTGCGCAACTCCTCAAGTGCCGGCGAAGCTCGGCGATCACCTCGGGCGGAAGCTTCGCACTGATCGAATCCTTGGCATCGCCGCCGTCGTCCTTGGGCGCGTCCTTCGGCTCGGGCGGCAATTCCGGCGGCAGGCCCAGCATGATACCGTACTTGACGGTGACGTCAGGCTCGGGGGCCTGATAGGCCGGCAGCGCGGCCTGGGGCTGCGGCATCGCTTGTGGCTGCGGTGCCGGCTGAGACTGCAGCCGCGGCAACGGCTGTTGTGGCGGCGATGGCTGAGGCTGTTTCTGCTGCGCTGGCTGCTCGGGCAAGGCCTGCTGCTGCGACGCTTGCGACGCGGCTTGCTGCTTGGTCGCAGGCTTCGCCGCTGCGTCCGCCTTCTCCTTGTCGGTGAAATCCAGCTTCGGCAGCTTCAGATCGGGCGGCGGCTCCGGCGGTTTCTCCTTCGCCTCTTGCTTGACCTCTTGCTTGACGTCTTGCTTGAGGTCTTGCTTGACCTCTTCCTTGGCCTTCTCCTCCTCCTGCTTCACCTGCTCCGGCGTAACCATGTCGACCGACACCGTTTCGGGCGCCGCGGGGTGAAACGGATGGACCTCGCTGATCAGGATGATCAGCCCCACCAGCGTCAGATGCGCGATCGCCGACGCTGCAATGTCCGTCCGTATGATCTTCCGCGATTCCATCGACCGGTCTTGGGTTGCCGCGCTGGTCCTAGCATACCGGATCGCCCTCTCAATCCCATTTCGGCGCGAAGCCGAAATCGGTCAGGCGCCCCTTCGGGCTGGCCAGCGCCGCGACCTGCGCCATCTCGTCGTCCATCAGCGCGAAATCGAAGATCTCGATGTTTTCCGACAGCCGCTCGACGCGCGAAGTGCGCGGGATCGCGGAAATATTCTGCTGCACCAGCCAGCGCAGGCAGATTTGCGCCGGCGTCTTGCGATGGGCGCGCCCGATTGCCGCAAGCGTCTGGTCGAACTTGATGCGACCCTTGGCGATCGGGCTGTAGGCAACCAGCGCCAGGCCGTGCCGGTCGCAAGCCGCCCTCACCTTGGCCTGGTCGAGATAGGGGTGATATTCGACTTGGTTGCAGACGAGCGGCTCCGTACACAGCGCGACCGCCTCTTCGATCAGGGTTACCGTGAAATTAGACACGCCGATGTGGTGCGTCAGGCCCATCCGCTTGGCATGCGCCAGCGCGCCCAGCGTCTCCGCCAGCGGCACATGCGGATTGGGCCAGTGCAGCAGCAACAGGTCGACGGACGGAAGCCGCAGCCGCGCCAGGCTCTCCTTGACCGAGCGCTCGAGATCGTGGGGCGCGAAATGGTTGGTCCAGACCTTGGTGGTGAGGAAGACGTCATCACGCCGCACGCCCGAGGACCGCATTCCATCGCCGACCTCGCGCTCATTATCATAGGCCTGCGCGGTGTCGATGTGGCGGTAGCCGAGCCGGAGTGCCTGCTCGACCACGCGCGCGCAGGTCCGCCCGCTCAGCTCCCAGGTCCCCAGCCCGATCGCCGGGATTTTTGCGCCATTGGCCTCGACGAACAGCATGAGGAATCCTCTCTGTCGAAGTCGCCCCCAGGTCGCATTATGGACCCCGCCGGTGACAGTGCCAACGGAGGCTGCAGCACGCGAGGCGGTTATTCAGCGCAACCCTAACGGGACATTGGCGTCAGGCTTTGGCGAGCGCCTGGAACACCGTCTCCGGCGCATGCGCGATCACGGCGAGCAGCGCGCGGGCGGGTCCCCGCGGGGCGCGCTTGCCCTGCTCCCAGTTGCGGATGGTCTCGACGGGCACCCCCAATTTGGCGGCAAACTCCATCTGGGTGAGGCAGGCGCGGCGGCGCAAATCGCGCACCGCAAGCGGACTGGCTTCGGCGGCCGGGCTTGGCATCGCGGGCTGGACCGGAAACTCCTGCCCGTCCCGCATTTCAACGATCCTTCCGTCCGCCTTCAGCCGCAACCGCATGCTCATTCCCCCAGGCACGGGCTATGATGCGGCAGGCCGCTTAAGTTCGGATTAAAGATAGCAGACTCGTGCCCCGGACGTGGCAGAGCGCGCCCCGGGACACGAGAGTGAGGGCACTCCCGCTACCCGCCCCCGTCATTGCGAGGAGCTCTTGCGACGAAGCAATCCAGACTGCCGCCCGTGGAGGGAGTCTGGATTGCTTCGCTGCGCTCGCAATGACGAGGAGAGAGTATGCGCCCGCCCTACTTCAGCCCGAACCACAGGGTGGCGATGCCGAGGAAGGAGAAGAAGCCGACAACGTCGGTCACGGTCGTGACGAAGGTGCCGGAGGCCACGGCCGGGTCGGCCCGCACCCGGTCCAGTGCCATCGGGATCAGGATGCCGCCGAGCGCACCTGCCAACAGATTGCAGATGATCGCGAGCCCAATGACGATACCGAGGCCCGGGATCTTGAACCAGACGACCGCCGCGATCCCCGTGATCACGGCGAAGGCAAGACCGTTGACGAGGCCAACCAGACCCTCGCGCATCACCACGCGAAAGGCATTGAAAGAGCCGAGCTCGCGGGTGGCCAGCGCACGCACCGCGACCGTCATGGTCTGGGTCGCGGCGTTGCCGCCCTGGCTTGCGACGATCGGCGCCAACACGGCGAGCGCCACCATCTTCTCGAGCTGGCCCTCGAACAGGCCGAGCACTGAGGATGCCAGGAAGGCGGTGGCCAGATTGACCAGCAGCCAGTTGAACCGCGCCCGCGCAATGGTGAACACGGTGTCGGAGAGCTCTTCGTCGCTGTTGACGCCGCCCAGTGCCTTGAGGTCCTCGTCCGCCTCTTCCTCGATCACGTCGACGACGTCGTCGACGGTGATGACACCGACGAGGCGGTCCTGAGTGTCGAGCACGGGCGCCGCGACCAGATTGTACTTGCCGAACATGCGCGCCACCTCTTCCTGGTCCTCCAGGACGGAGACGCGGCGGCGATCCTCGTCGGTCAATTCGGCGAGCGCGATCGGGCGGCGGGCGCGGAGCAGGACGTCGAGGGGGATCGCGCCCTGCCAGTGCTGGTCCTTGTCGACGACGTAGATCTCGTAGAAGCGGTCGGGCAGATCCGGCGTCTCGCGCATGTAGTCGATCGCCTGGCCGACGGTGAAATCCTGCGGCACCGCGATGAACTCGGTCTGCATGCGCCGGCCGGCGGAATTTTCCGGATAAAGAAGGCTGCGCTCGAGCGCGACGCGCTCTTGCAGCGGCAGCTTCTCGAGGATCTCCTCCTGATCGGCGTGGTCGAGGGCTTCGAGCAGCTCGACGGCGTCGTCGGATTCGAGCTCGCGGACACCCTCGGCCACCGTCTCCGGCGGCAGCTCCTCGAGGATCTCCTCGCGCACGCCCTCGTCGAGCTCGTTCAGCGCCGAGAAGTCGAAGTCGCGCCCGGTGAGCTCGACCAGGCGGACGCGGTCGCCGGGCTCGAGAGCCCCGATCAGATCGCCGAGATCGGCCTCGTGCAGCTCGGCAACGATGGCACGCAACAGCGCGCTGTCGCCGCCTTCGATCGCGTGCGCAATCTCCTCGACGAATTCGTGACGAATTTCGCCGTCTTCATTGCGCATCGGAACGTGGTCGAGTACCGAGGCCTCGGCGGAGGTGGCAACGTCCATATGTTCGTCCATGGCGCGCCTCTCCGTTTGACAGGTCGGGTCAGGTGGTCTCAGCTGATCGTTCAGGCAATACCCACAAGGCATTAGCGAGCGCAATGGCAAAGATGCATCAACCGAGGTGGACCTCAATGCCGGCGGGCGCGCTGCTCGCCGCCCTGATCGGCATCGCCTGTGCTGATGCCGCCAACTGTCCGCGCAAGGGAGCGCTCGGCACCTCACGGGTGCTGAGCGTCGATGCCAAGACGACGCCACGGGTCGGATTGAAGAGCTTTCCCCAGACGCTGCCTCTCGCCGATCACGAGGTCGTGCTGACCTTCGACGATGGCCCGCATCCGCCGACCACCTCGAAGGTGCTGGCCGCGCTGGCGCAGGAATGCGTGCACGCGACCTTCTTCCTGATCGGCCTGCCCGCCTCCGAGCATCCCGACATGGTCAAGCGCATCGCCCGCGAGGGCCACACGATCGGCCACCACACCTGGTCGCATGCGTTCATGGCGCGGATCCCGTTCGACAAGGCGAGGAGCGAGATCGACCGCGGCATCGCAGCCAACGAAATGGCGCTGCACGGCACCTCGACGATGACGCCATCGACGCCGTTCTTCCGCTTCCCCTATTTCGAGGCGACGCCAGCCGAGCTCGACCTGCTCCAGTCGCGCGGCATCGTCGTGTTCGGGGCCGATCTGTGGGCCAGCGACTGGGAAGACATGACGCCGGAGCAGGAGTTGAAGCTCGTCACCGAGCGCCTCGCCGCGGCCGGCAAGGGTATCATTCTCTTCCACGACCCCAAGGCGCGAACGGCCGCGATCATGCCTGCCTTCCTGCGCTATTTGCGGGAGAACGGCTACCGCGTCGTTCACGTCGTGCCGGCGGGCGCGGTGCAGAAGAATGCCGACGCGCATTGATGCCGGAATGTCACGCCGGCGCAAAATGGGGGATTTGGCGTCTGTTAACAGTCTGTTCATGCTACGCCATGCAAACATGATGGGGACTGTTTGATAGGAAGGGACTCGCGCCTGAACCGTTTCCGGGCGCCCGCGACCTACTATGGCGGCAATCGCGCATGAGGGCAGACCGGGTTGATGATCGGCAGTAGCGTTGCTTTCCGGACGCGATCGTGGGTCGTCCTCGGTCTCGGATTTCTGACCCTCGGCTCGCCGGCGGCGCTTGCGGCCGATTGCCCCGGCCATCCGGACGCGCTCGGCACCTCGCGCACCCTCGTAGTCGACCCGCACGAGCATCCGCGGATCGGCACCATGCAGTACCGCGAGACGCTGCCGTTGAAAGACCACGAAGTGGTCCTGACCTTCGACGACGGCCCGCTGCCGAAATATTCCAACCAGGTGCTGCAGATCCTGGCCGATGAATGCGTCAAGGCAACCTTCTTCATCATCGGCGGCCAGGCCAAGGCCAACCCGGAAGGCGTGCGCAAGCTGGTGACGGCGGGCCACACTGTCGGCACCCACAGCATGACCCATCCCCTGACATTCGACAGGATGCCGATCGAGAAAGCCAACGCCGAAATCAATGGTGGCATCGAGTGGACATCGGCCGCGATGACCGATCCGTCCGCACTGGCGCCGTTCTTCCGGATCCCCGGCCTGATGCGGGCCGAAGGCGTCGAGAACCTTCTGATCTCGCGCGGCATCCAGGTCTGGAGCGCGGACTTCCCGGCCGACGACTGGCGGCACGTGTCGCCTGATCGCGTCTACCAGCTCGCGATCCAACGGCTTGAGGCCAAGGGCAAGGGCATCTTGCTGCTGCACGACATCCAGGCCCGCACCGTCGCGGCGCTGCCAAAGATCATCCGCGACCTCAAGGCGCGCGGCTATCGCATAGTGCATGTGGTGCCGGCGACCGCCGACCGTCCGGCGACACCGACCGCGCCGGTGGAATGGCTGCTGCATCCGCCGTCGGAGACGACGCCGATCGCGCGCTGGCCGGCCGTGCCCAATTTTGTCTACACGCAGACCCAAACGCTTCCGGCGCCTGACCTGGCCGATCTCAACGCGCAACCGGCGCATCAGCCGCTGTTGCCGCGCCGGACCATGGCGCAGGCGAATGTCGCCGCCATCCTGCCCGCGCCAGGCCGCGATCTCTTCGCGATTCCCGAGGGCTCGCTCGAGGTGCTGCTGTCCACGACATTGTCACGGCGCGCCGCGACGCGGCTCGCCATGGCGGCCGAAACGACCCGCGCTCCCAAGGGAAAGGCCGCCAAGCCGCAAGCCCGGCACACCTCGCATGCGACGCCGGCCACGCCGAAGCACGTAGCCCAGCCCAACAGCGCCACGCCGCGTCCGACCCGGCCCAGTAAGCGCTATCCTACTGCCGCATGATGTTGGCGACGCAGAGCAGCACGATCAGCGCCAGGAAGAGCAGGTCCATATAGGACTTCAGCTCGCCGTCGCGGCGCAGCCGGGCAACGTCCATCACGACCTGCTTGCGCGCACTCGTTCCGCCGCTGCCGTCATTGATGGGGCCCTGCAACCGCCGCGTCTCGGTCTCGAGCTTCTCGATCTTCTGGAAGAAATAGAACGAGCGCAGCGTCGAGGCTGCGCGCATGGCGCTGTAGATCAGCACCAGGATCGCGAGCATCGCCCGGTTCGGATATTTCTCCATGAAGTTCAGGCTGAAATATACCATCGCCAGGAACGCGAAATTGGTCAGGAAGCGGTAGGCGATGCTTAGAAAGACCATGCTGGCTCCACCCGAGAGAAGGCGCGCAACCGGACAAATATTGCGAATTTCGCCGGCGCCGGCGTGCAGGGCCGCAAGGCCGGCCCGAATGCCGCGCAGGCCCCTCTACGCCAACTTTGTTGCAACTAAGATAAGATCGCCGCCCGCCGGCTGCCTTTTAGCCATGCCCGGCCACAATGCAAACAACCACGGCGAGCCAACTGTTCCAGCCGCGCGCGCAACGGCTCAATGGAGATTCGGCGCAAGCCGCGATAGACTGTCGCCGCCACTCGCATGGGGGGTCTGCCGATGCCGAAGAAGGGAATCACGGGCCACGACGAATGGGTCCTCACTGAGGCCCTCGCCACCGCGCTGGTCGCGCTGGAGCAGCTCGAGGCAAAGCACCAGCCCCGCGCGCATATGGACGACATCCGGAAAATACTGTCGAACGGCAAGGAGCCGGCGGCCGTGAGCCTGCACCTCGCCCAAGCCAAATGCCGCCTGTTCCCGGACATTGATCCGCTGGAGATCTACCGGGAGTACGGCATCGGCGAGGAATATGGCTGAGGCGCGGCGATCTATCGGCCGGGCTGGGGTTGTCCAAACGACGCCCGCACGAAGCGCTGCGTGCAGCAGTAGGTTTAGACGTGAGCGGGGTGGTCATGCACCGCGCCGTCAGCGCGCCGATGATTCTTGTCGTTTGGCGAGCACGAACAGCGGCAAGGACAGCAGCTGGGCGAGCACCGCGAAAGCGACAAGGCCGACACGCGAATGATCATAGAGCAACCCGGTCGCGACGCTGCCGATCAGCCAGCCAACTCCGTAACCCGCATAGAACAGACCGAATGCCAGATTGCGTTCGCCCTCCGGCAGCACGCTTGCGACCACGGCCTTGAACAGTGTGTCCTGGATCGCATATCCGATGCCCCAGAACACCATGCCGATGAGGACCGCTGTAAAACCGCCCAGGAACGCAAATGGCGAGAACAGGGCGGACAACAGGACGGCGACCAGCAGCGTTGGAAGCGCAGCTCTGTCGTAGAGCTTGCCGAGAACGAGACTGGCGATGACGCCGCATCCGGTCGAAAACGCCAGGAAGACCGGTATCCAGTGCTCGGCGACGATCTTGGCGGTTGCCAGATGATAGGCGATCAACTCATAGCTCATCAGGCCGGCTGCGACGCATGCCGCCGCAGCCATGTAGAGCCAATATGATCGGCTCAATCCGCGCGCGGGCGCCGTTCTGCCCTGTTCGAGACGCGCGGGGACAGGAAAGTTGATGCGCGCGATGGCGAGCGCGCCGAACGCCAGCAGGGCCGAGATCAAGAGCAGCGCATAACCGGTCCGATAATCGCCATTCAGAAACAGGACGAGCGCAACGATCAAGGGCCCGAGCGTGGCTCCGGTCTCATCGAGAGCCGTGTTGACGGCATACACCCAACCTCTTCCATGCTTGCCGGTCGTATAGGAGAGCATTGCCTCGACGGTGGGTTTGCGCATGGCGCGGCCAATGCGCTCGGCCAAAACCAGGAGAGCGGCAACCTGCCAGTTTGCGGCCAAGGCCATCGCGGGTACGGCAAGAAGGTTGATGGCGTAGCCGATGAAGGTGACAAGCCAGTATCGCCCGGTCTTGTCGGCTAAATAGCCGGCGACCGAGCGCAAGCCGTAGCCGAGAAATTCACCGACACCCGCGGTGATGCTGACGACGGCAGCGCTGGCTCCGAGCGTCGCCATGAACTGGCCGTTCATGGCCCCGCCGCCCTCATAAGTCATGTCGCCGAACAGATTCACCATCCCCATTGTCAGCACGAAGGTGAAGGCGGGCGACGATCCGATCGAGAGGTGCGATCTGGCCATGACGTCCTACCCCGCCGTCGGCCCATCGACAGACCAAGATCCGATGCCCACGACGCACGGAAGGTCCATCCTGAACTGTTGGCGCGGAGTATCAGCCGACGTCATCGTCACGCTTCGTCTCTGGGTTCGTCCCTGTCAGTGCCGGAGCGCCGACTGCCGGATGTCGGATCATGATCCCACGATCGTCCCGACCGGGCGGGCTCACGCCAAGAGGCGGGAACGCTTGGCGGCAATATCGGTTCCCGATACCAAGCGCTACGTCCTGCGAGCGACCTGCCTGTTTGGGCGACGCGCCAACTCGCGCACAGGCATCCCCTCTTACCTGCCTGCTCCACTCCTGGTGCCTGCCGGCGCAGATCGGTCCTGCGTGAGCCCCAGCACCATGTCCGAGAAGCGCTCACCCTGGACCAATACATGGCTGTGAAGACGGCTCGCGGCGAGCTGCTCGTCGCCGGCGCGGATCGCTTCGAGAATCCCGGCGTGCTCTTGTAGCGATTGCAGCAGACGGTTGCGCGCGCGAAGCTGGATGCGCCGATAGGCGCTCAAGCGCTTATGCAGGGCGAAGGCTTGATCGGCCAGGAAGCTGTTGCGGCTCGCGCGGTAGATCGCTTCGTGAAAATTGCGGTTGTCCGCGTAGTACTGCTCGCTGTCGCCTTGCCGCACGTCCAACTCGCACGCGCGGTGCGCCGCCTCCATTGCGGCGTCGTTCTCCGGTGTGAGCCGGCGCGCGGCCAAGCGGCCGCAGGCGCTTTCGATCTCGGCCATGGTCTCGAACATTTCGAAAAGCCGGGTGGGTGAAGGAACGCTGACGATCGCCCCGCGCCGCGGGCGGACATCGATGAAGCCCTCGGCGCCGAGCTGAAGCAGCGCCTCCCGGATCGGTGTCCGCGACACCCCGAATCGCTCGGCCAGAGAAGCCTCATCCAGGCGATCGCCCGGTCGAAATTCCCCAGCCATCACAGCGTCTTCGATCGACTGCTTCAGTCTGAAGGCTTGGCTCATTGTATACACCTGATGCTACAATTCCATATCACATGCTTGACAAACCATACAACATGCGGTTCATGTTGAGATTGTATGCAATATCAAGATTAAAAAATGCAATACAACACGGGAGGTATGGAATGAAGGTTTCAAGACGCCAAGCCCTCGCCCTCGGGATCGCCGCACCGGCGCTATTTCGGCTTGGACCCGCGCACGCGGCCACAGCGCTGAAGATCTCGCACCAGTTTCCGGGCGGCACCCCAAGCGAGGGCGATTTCCGCGACCGCCTCTGCCGGCGCTTTGCGGCCCTGATCCAGGAACGCAGCAAGGGAGCGATGAGCGCCGAGATCTATCCGGGCTCCTCGCTCATGAAGACCAATGCGCAGTTCTCGGCGATGCGCAAAGGCGCGCTCGACATGAGCCTGATCCCGATCTCCTACGCCGGCGGCGATCTTCCCGAACTCAACATCGGCCTGATGCCGGGCCTCGTCACCGGCTACGACGAGGGACTCGGCTGGAAGAACAAGCCGATCGGCCAGGAGTTCAGCAAATTCCTTGCAGCCAAAGGCGTCGTCATCGTCACCTGGATCTGGCAGGCTGGTGGTGCCGCCAGCCGCGCGCGTCCATTGGTCGAGGTCGCCGATGCCAAGGGCATGAAGATCCGCGGCGGCTCGCGCGAGATGGATCTCGTGCTTCAGGCTGCCGGTGCCTCGGTCCTCTCGCTTCCGTCCAACGAACTTTACGCGGCCATGCAGACCGGCGCTTGCGATGCCGCCCTCACCTCGTCCACCAGTCTGACCTCGTTCCGGCTGGAAGAGCTCGCCAAGCATCTCACGACCGGGCGGGCCAAGAGCTACTGGTTCATGCTCGAGCCCCTCGTCATGTCGAAGGCGGTGTTCGACCGGCTTTCGAACGAGGAGCGCGAGATCATTGTGTCGGTCGGCGCCGAGCTCGAGGAGTTCGGCCGCGCTGCGGCGGTGGAGGACGATGTCCGCGTAGCGAAGGTCTACCAGGCCGCCGGCGCGACCGTCCACGATCTCGACGCCAAGCTCGTCACGGCATGGCGGGACCTCGCGCGCGATACAGCCTGGAAGGATTATGCCAACAAGAACGAGAACTGCGCCCGCTTGATCAAGCTTGCCATGGAGGCCGGCTCATGAGCGCGCACGGCGTCGATCTCGGCCATCCTGTCGTGGTGACGGCAGCGCGCCCGGGTTCCGCCATGGCCCGGATCAACCGTGCTATGGCCCTGCTCAACAAGACCATCGTCGTCGTCTGCTCGATTGCCCTGATCGTCGCGAGCGTGATTCTGAGCTACAGCGTGGCCGCGCGTTACTTCTTCAACGCCGCAACCTATTGGCAGGACGAAGCGGCCGTCTTCCTGCTGGTCGCCGCAACGTTCCTGTCCACCGCCTTCGTGCAGGCCGGCCGCGGTCATATCGGCATCGAAGCCCTCACCGGTTACCTGTCCAAGCGCGGCAACGCGATCCGCATCCTCGTGGTCGACGCGACAAGCTTGCTGTTCTGCTGCTTCTTCTCCTGGAAGTCGTGGACGCTGTTCCACGAGGCGTGGGTCGACGGACAGGTGTCGGGATCGACCTGGGCCCCGCCTCTGTGGATTCCCTACAGCATGATGGCGCTCGGCATGACGCTGCTGACGCTGCAGATCGCGCTTCAACTCGCTGCAGCGATCGATGGATGGAGCAGCAAATGAGCACGCTTGCCGTTGGACTGATGTATGGCGGCGCCACGCTTGCCGTCATGGCATCCGGCATGCCGATCGCGCTGGCGCTCGGTGCCGTAGCCGTCATCTTCATGTACTTCTTCATGCCCTCCGCATCGCTCGATACGGTGACGCAGAACGTCTACGAGGAGATGGCTTCGATCACGCTGCTGGCCATCCCGCTCTTCATTCTCAAGGGCGCTGCGATCGGCAAGTCGAAGGCGGGACAGGATCTGTACAGCGCGCTGCATGTCTGGATGGGCCGCATCCCGGGTGGGCTCGGCATTGCCAATGTCTTTGCCTGCGCGCTCTTCGCGGCCATGGCCGGGTCGTCTCCGGCGACCTGCTCGGCGATTGGCTCGGCAGGGATTCCCGAGATGCGCAAGCGGGGATATTCCGGCGGCTTTGCCGCAGGCGTGATCGCAGCCGGCGGCACGCTCGGAATCCTGCTGCCGCCCTCGATCACGATGATCCTGTATGCGGTCGCGGCGGAGCAGTCGCTCGGGCGTCTGTTCCTCGCGGGCATCGGGCCGGGCCTTCTCCTGGTGGTGCTGTTTGCAACCTACGCGGTGCTGAGATTCAAAGCCGAATACAAGGCGGCGCAGCGGGCCTATGCGGCGGACCCTGCGCAGCATCCGATTCTTTCGAACGAGCGCTTCACCATGGCAATGCGGTTCGGCGCGCTGCCGCGGGTCCTGCCCTTCGTGGTGCTCCTCAGCGGCGTCATGGTTGCGCTGTATGGCGGCTATGCCACGCCTTCGGAGACAGCAGGCCTCGGCGGCATCCTGGCGCTGGTCCTGATCGCCTCCATCTACGGCGTGTGGCGCCCGCGGGATCTCGGTCCGATCCTGGAATCGACGCTGAAGGAGTCGACCATGCTGATGCTGATCATCGGCATGTCGCTGCTCTACTCCTACGTGATGAGCTATCTCCACATCAGCCAGGGGGCGGCTCAAGCCATCGTCGCCATGCAGCTCTCGCGATGGGTGCTGCTGGCAGCGATCCTGGTGCTGGTGGTCGTGCTCGGCTTCTTCCTGCCGCCGGTCTCGATCATCCTGATGACCGCGCCGATCATCCTGCCCCCACTCAAGGACGCAGGCTTCGACCTGATCTGGTTCGGGGTGGTGATGACGATCGTGATGGAGATGGGTCTCATCCATCCGCCCGTCGGACTCAACATCTTCGTCATCAGGAACATCGCGCCCGACATCCCCTTGCGGGACGTGATCTGGGGAACGCTGCCGTTCGTGCTCCTGATGGCGTTCGCCGTAGTGCTGCTTTGCCTGGTGCCCTCGATCTCAACCTCGTTGCCCAACCTGGTGATGGGCGCACCAACGCGTTAACCGAGGAGGCCTGAACCATGCTGAACGAGACAAGGTCCGGACGCATCACGGCGCCCGAATTCCTGCAAGGGCTCATCGACACCTTGACGCAACGCGGCCGTGCGGTCCTTGGCATCAAGCCCGAACGCAATGACGGCGAGGATCGTGATCTCGAGCTTCTGGGCGAGGCGCTGCTGTCTCGACGCGGCGAAGCCTCCGGCGTCGCGATCGCGCAATCGCTGCTTGCGGCTTTCGAGCAGGCGGGCGCGCCGCAGCGGCTGAAGTTTCTCTCCTCTCTCGCCGACCGGTTCGGGCCGGACCGCCGCGCGATCGAGCTGGCGATCGCCGCCTACCAGCGCAAGGAGGACGGCGACGGCGGCAAGCTCGAGGCGCTTCACGCCGCGGCGGAGCCGCGCCGGCAGGAGCTCATCCGCCGCCTCAATCTGGCACCCGGCGGGACGGCCTCGCTCGTGCGCATGCGAGAGGTGCTGCTTGCGCTCCTGCGCGAGCATCCCGAACTCCAGCCCGTCGACGACGATTTCGTCCATCTATTTTCGTCCTGGTTCAACAGGGGTTTCCTCGTGCTGCGGCCGATCGACTGGACGACGTCGGCCAACATCCTCGAAAAGATCATCAAGTATGAAGCCGTCCATGCCATCCAGGACTGGGATGATCTGCGCAGCCGGCTCGAGCCGCCCGACCGCCGCTGCTACGCGTTCTTTCATCCCCAGCTGGTCGACGAGCCGCTGATCTTTGTGGAGGTCGCACTCACGAAGGAGATTCCCGGCGCGATCAATCCGCTGCTCGACAAATCGCGCCAGGCGATCGCGGCACGCGACGCCACGACCGCCGTATTCTACTCGATCTCGAATACGCAAAAGGGCCTCGCCGGCGTCTCCTTCGGCAATTTTCTGATCAAGCAAGTGGTCCAGGACCTCGCCCGCGAGCTTCCGAACCTGAAGACCTTCGTCACCCTGTCGCCCGTTCCCGGCTTTGCCGGCTGGGTCCGGCGCGAGCTCAAGACCGAGGCCTCCAGCGCGATCGACGAGGACACGAGGCGTGCACTGACCACGCTCGATGACGGCGGCGACATCGCGCAGGCAAAAGAGGCCATCACCGCCCTCGCCGCCTATTACTTCCTCAAGGCGAAACTGCCGACAGGCAAGCCGGTCGATCCGGTCGCCCGCTTTCATCTCGGCAACGGCGCGCGCCTGGAGCGGCTGAATTTCCTCGGCGATGCTTCGCCCAAGGGCATCAAGCAGTCCTACGGCCTGATGGTCAATTATCTCTACGCACTCGACCATATCGAAGCGAACCATGAAGCGTTCGCGGAGCACGGCGCTGTCGTGGCCTCCGACAAGGTAAAGAAGGCGCTCCGCGCCAAGCTGTCGTCGCGCGACCTTGTGCCGAGCTCACAGACCAACTCTCAGCGGAAGATCTCGTCATGACCTGGAACTTGTATGACCGCCTGCTTGGCTCCGCGCACGCGGATCAGTCCATCTGCATCGAGAAGGACGACGGCGCCACCTTGACCTACGCGGAGCTCGCCGCGCTTACCGGCAGGTTCGCGAATTTGCTCGCAAGCCACGGCATCGGTCCGAACCACCGTGTCGCGGCCAAGGCGGAGAAATCCGTCGAGGCTGTCGCGCTCTATCTTGCGACGCTCCGCTCCGGTGCCGTCTATCTGCCGCTCAACACCGCCTATACGCCGGCCGAAACCGAATACTTCATCCGCGATGCGCAGCCGAGCCTGATCGTGTGCGACCCCAAGGAAGCATCCGACCTGCGCGCCATTGCCGCGAAAGCAGGCGGACGTGTCGAGACGCTCGATCAGGACGGGTACGGATCCCTGGTCGATGCCGCAGCCGGCCTTCCGGCGGATTTCGACACGGTGCCACGCGCGAAGGAGGATCTGGCTGCGATTCTCTACACATCGGGCACGACCGGCCGATCAAAGGGCGCGATGCTGACGCATGGCAATCTGGTCTCGAACGCACTGACGCTGGTCGAGCAATGGCGCTACACGCAACGCGACGTGCTGATCCACGCGCTGCCGATCTATCATATTCACGGGCTGTTCGTGGCCGGCAACGTGACATTCGCCGCACGTGCGCGAATGATCTTCATGCAGAAGTTCGACGCAGAGCGGATTGTGGCGGCGATGGCGCGATCGACCGTCCTGATGGGCGTGCCGACCTTCTATGTCCGCCTGCTGCAGAGCCAGAATTTGAGCGAGCGCACGGCCGCGCATATGAGGCTGTTCGTCGCCGGCTCCGCGCCGCTATTGGCCGAGACCCACCGCGCCTGGAACGACAGGACCGGTCACGAGATCCTCGAACGCTACGGCATGACCGAGACGGGCATGATCGCCTCCAATCCCTACGACGGTCCGCGTATTCCGGAGTCGGTCGGGCGCCCGCTGCCCGCCATCGACGTCCGCATCACAGATCCCGAGAGCGGTGCCGTGCTGCCGACGAACGAGGTCGGCATGATCGAAGTTAAGGGACCAAACGTCTTTGCAGGCTACTGGAATATGCCGGACAAGACCGCTGCCGAATTTCGCGCTGACGGCTTCTTCATCACCGGCGACCTCGGCAAGCTCGATGCGAACGGCTATCTGTACATCGTTGGGCGGGGCAAGGATCTCATCATCACCGGCGGCTTCAATGTCTACCCGAAGGAGATCGAGACGGAAATCGACGCCATCCCAGGCGTGTTTGAAAGCGCGGTCGTCGGCGTGCCGCACGCCGACTTTGGTGAAGGCGTCACCGCTGCCGTCGTCCGAAAGGCCGGCTCATCGGTGGACGAACGCGCCATCCTGGCGGCGCTTTCCGGACGACTGGCAAAATTCAAGCAGCCCAAACGCATCATCTTCGTGGATGCGCTGCCCCGGAACGCCATGGGCAAGATCCAGAAGAACCTGCTGCGCGAGCGCTTTGCCGATCTCTATTCGGCCAAGGTCGAGTGAAAGCCATCTGAAGGCACACACCGAGCGGCCGGACGCCAGCTTGTGGGACCGCGTTGCTGCGGGCGTGCTGCCGTCCGGCTGCCTGCCCCGACCGCTCCTTGCGGGGCAAATCACGTGAATATTCGTACGAATTTTAGCTGAGCCGCAAAACGGCTTGACGAAGGCTCACGCACGTAATGTAATGTTATAACATTACATTACATTACTGGTTCAAATGCCCGATCCCACACCTCGTCGCCGTATCCCCCTGAAAAGGCTCTTCAATCTCCATGCAAAAACTCCCCGTCACCGTCTTGTCCGGCTTCCTCGGGGCTGGAAAGACCACTTTGCTGAACCACGTCCTCAACAACCGGCACGGCCTGAAGGTGGCGGTGATCGTCAACGACATGAGCGAAGTGAACATCGATGCGGATCTGATTCACGCTGGCGGTGCGAACCTGTCCCGGACCGATGAGAAGCTCGTCGAGATGACCAACGGCTGCATCTGCTGCACGTTGCGTGATGATCTCTTGAAGGAGGTGCGCGCTCTCGCCGAAAATGGTCGTTTCGATTATCTGCTGATCGAATCGACCGGCATTTCCGAACCGCTCCCGGTCGCGGCGACTTTCGATTTCCGCTCCGAGGACGGCGAGAGCCTCGCCGACGTGGCACGCCTCGACACCATGGTCACCGTGGTCGATGCCGTGAACTTGCTCAAGGATTACGCGTCGACCGATTTTCTCGCGCAACGTGGCGAGGCGCTGGAGAACGACAACCGCACGCTGGTCGATCTGCTCGTCGAGCAGATCGAGTTCGCCGATGTGATCGTTCTCAACAAGGTCGATGACGCATCGCCGGCGCAGCGCGAGGCGGCACGACAAATCATCCGTGCGCTCAATCCGGAGGCGGACCTCGTCGAAGCCAACCACAGCCGGGTGGCTTTCGATCGCATTCTTGACACCGGCCGGTTCGACTTCGAAAGGGCACAGCAACATCCGCTCTGGTACAAGGAGCTTTACGGCTTCGCGGATCATGTGCCGGAGGCCGAAGAATACGGCGTGAAGAACTTTGTCTATCGCGCCCGCCGTCCGTTCGACCCCGCCAAGTTCGACAAGTTCATCAAGGAGCCCTGGCCTGGCGTCATTCGCGCCAAGGGACATTTCTGGCTGGCGACACGCCCGCATTGGCTTGGCGAGATCAGTCAGGCTGGTTCGATCACGCGCACCCAGGCCCTTGGTGCGTGGTGGGCGAGCGTGCCGGCTGAACGATGGCCGGAAGATCCGATCTGGCGGACGCGGCTGCGCGAGAACTGGAACGACATCTATGGCGATCGCCGCCAGGAAATTGTGTTCATCGGCACTGGCATGGATGAGGAAGCGCTCCGCGATCGCCTAGACGCGTGCCTCGTACCGGGGAAACCCGCCATGAACGTCGCGGATTGGGCCAAGCTCGCAGACCCGTTTCCGATCTGGCGACGCGCGGATGAAGCCGCGTAGGCAGGAGCGCACATGGACAATATCATTCGATACGTTCCGAAATCCGAGCTTGAGCGGGAGCGCCTGATTCGCGAGGCTCGCGCGATCTACGACAGCATATTCCCACCGGTCGCTGAGGTCATTGGGCCAGTGGATGATGGTCCCGGCCGAGAAAGCCAAGCTTCGGGTCACACTCCCTCTCCAAAATCCGCGGTCAACAACGACTGACGAAATCCTTGGCTGCGAACGGCCGGGGTGATGGACGCGTGCGCAAACATCCATCACCGCGCGAGGCGGCTGCCACGAGCCGCCCCCATCTTTCAGGCCGCCCCGCCATTCCGCGCGTCCGCCAATCGGTCCGCCACTCTGCTGCGTGGCTCGCCGCGAGACGCCATTGCATCGCGCTCGACGGTCCCGCGAGAGCCCTCGGCGGGATCCACGTGTGTGCAGGAAACTACAGCGTGATTTGAAGTCTCGCAAAAACAAACAACCCCGCCAGTTACCGAAGTAAGCTGACGGGGCTTGTGAAACGATCTTTGGTTTGATTTGCCATTCCTCTCGGTTTGGCTTGTCATTCCGTCGACCGCTCACTGACTAACCAACGGCGTGCGCTGGTAACCGTTCCCGTCCGGGGCGATTTTTTTCGACCACTGGTGCCCACCGCTCGGTCCCGGAAAATCAGAGATCCCGATTCAACCACTGGCGCGGGCTAGATTCGATCACGCAGGCCTTTGACACCCTCGCCTTGGGCGCAATGCTCGCAACAGAAAAAGGTACCCGCCTTCTCCAGGCCGTGTCCGACGATACGGATTCCACAATGATCGCAGGTCGGCGCGAGCGCGTGAATGGCGCATTCGAAGCTATCGAACGTATGCGCTTTGCCGTTCATCGAGACCTGAAAGGTCTTGTCATAATCATTGCCGCAGGTTTCACATGTCGCCATGATCCTCTCGCCTCCGCCGATGTCGCAGATGGATGCTGAAGTCGCCAAATGGCACTTGGTTCCAGCAGGGTGATGCGGCTAGGCGTCCCACGGACACGACAGCAAGATCGTGGCCCGCGCGTACCGCCGATTCAGCGTATCGAATAATGATCTTTCGGGTCACCACCTACCCGAAATGGATCAGTCGTCCGGAAGCCGTTTGTCAAGCGATTGCCGCGCGCCGATCGGCTGAACGGATCTCGATAAACTTGTGAAGGCGGCTGGCACAGCAATAAGCCCGCTCCGGCTGCCGTAAAGGAGGCCAAGAACTGAATATCCGGCGGTTGTGCAGGATTGCGCGCGATTGATGCTGCTTCGTATTGAAGTCTTGCGTTGCAAGCGCAGCTCGGAAGGGCATTCGAACGCGCGCAGGCATCGTGGCGCATACAAGCAGCATCCAGAGCATCAACGGGCCGAGTTCCGGGTCGGCTGCCCGGGCCACAGTAATTTCCATGGAATAACAAACCGCCGGGGTCGATGTGATGGCCGTCTCCAGCAATCGATTGCCTCACGCGAAGCTGCTCGGACCTAGCTTCCGCCGCTGCGGTCAGCACAACGACGGCGCATGCGAGGAACACCACGTACCAACGTTCCAGCCGGAAACACATAGCCAAGGCTCATCGTACCTGACCCACTCAAACTGTGAGCAGCCGGAAACTCCATTGAACCCAATGTTCAGGGCGTGCCTCAGTTCCAGATGGAGGCGCCAAAGTGTGAGGGCCGCTCTGACTTGTTCGCCCGGGCTCAGGCATCACCGTGCTTGCGGCGCGCAAGCCGCGACTGCCGGAACTTTACCCTGGTCTTTCGTCCCGCTGCAGCGCCTCCGGCTCATGCGAAGGAACGTTCAAGAGCGGGGTGAGTTGCGCTCCGGCCAAGGACGCCGCAGAAACTTATCCGTTCGGGTTCTGACGATGATGACCGGAGAAGACCAACTCAGCGAAGCCTCGATCGGGCAGCACCGCCTTGCGGGCATTCTTGGTGTGCCCAACAACGCAACCGGCATCGTAATCTTCGCCCATGGCAGCGGCAGCGGCCGGATGAGCCCGCGCAACAATCAGGTGGCGGCGGGACTTCGCCAGGCCGGTCTGGCCACCCTCTTGCTGGATCTTCTCACGGTCGAGGAAGAGCGGGACCGTCGCAATGTTTTCAACATCAGCCTGCTGGCATCCCGACTGGCCGAAGCTGCCGAGTGGAGCCGCAATCAACCCGAATTGGGTTCACTTCCCCTCGGCTATTTCGGGGCAAGCACGGGTGCGGCCGCGGCCCTGGTAGCGGCCGCCGAAGGGCAGAATGTCGCAGCGGTTGTTTCACGCGGCGGCCGCCCGGATCTTGCGGGTGAGGCATTGCAGGCCGTGAGCGCACCGACACTGTTGATCGTGGGCGGGGCTGACCGGCCGGTGATTCCGCTCAACCAGTCCGCTTTCGAGCAGCTTTCGTGCGAGAAAGACCTCGTCATTGTGCCGGGAGCGAGCCACCTCTTCGAAGAACCCGGCACTCTGGAGCAGGTCATGCAACACGCCAAGCGATGGTTCGGCCGATTCTTGTCTTCGCCATTGCAGAGCGCGCCGGACGATACGGTGTTCGCGGATCGGCGCGAGGCTGGGCAACGGCTCGCGCCGCTTCTCATGAAATACAAGGACCAACACCCGGTGATACTCGCGCTGCCGCGCGGCGGCGTACCCGTCGCTTTCGAGGTGGCGCAGGCCTTGAACGCGCCGCTCGACGTCGCCCTGGTGCGCAAGATCGGTGCGCCCGGCCACAAGGAGCTTGGACTTGGCGCTGTGGTCGACGGCGACCACGCGCAAGTCGTCTTGAATGACGAGATCGTTCGCATAGTCCAGCCGGGCAAAGCCTATCTAGAGGCGGAGACATCCCGTCAGTTGGCTGAGATCGAGCGCCGCCGCAACCTCTACCGGGATGGAGAGCCGCCGCTCGACGTTGCCGGACGGACAGCCATCGTGG
Source organism: Bradyrhizobium hipponense (assembly GCF_008123965.1). Classification (GTDB taxonomy): domain Bacteria; phylum Pseudomonadota; class Alphaproteobacteria; order Rhizobiales; family Xanthobacteraceae; genus Bradyrhizobium; species Bradyrhizobium hipponense. Next base: position 58,165 of record NZ_VSTH01000014.1, read on the forward strand.
TCGATGACGGGATCGCGACTGGTGGAACTGTGAAAGCGGTCCTGAAGGCGCTCGCCAAAGCAAAGCCAAGCCGCCTGGTGCTGGCGGTGCCGGTCGCACCAAAAGAGTCCCTCGCCGATCTCAATTCTGATGCCGACGAAATCATTTGCCTGGTCACCCCTGATCCATTCTATGCCGTCGGCTTGAATTACCGGGATTTCGGCCAGACTTCAGATCAGGAAGTGGTCGAACTGTTGCGCCGTTCGAGAGTGAGCAGCCATTTGCACGAGGGCCCATGATGTCTTCCCGGAATTTCGCAAGGCCGTGAATCAGTTCGGACATCTGACTGGCGAACTCGATTCCCGCCTCTATGAGGTCGCCGAAGCGCAATGGACGATAAGCGCGTCTCGCCGTTTGGCAGGTACGCAAAACCCAAATGTAGCTCCAGCAGGGGGAACGAAAGGAGGACTCAATGAAAGTTCGCGATGCGACGACCCCCAACGTGCAGCTGGAGGATATCATCCGATGACGACGGTTGCGACCCTGCTTGCCCGAAAGCAACAGCTATTGGAGCGGCTGCAGGACAATCCCGGCCCGAGCGAGCGGGACGAAATTCAGCGCCTGCTCGAACAGATCGACGCCGCGTTGGACTCGCTCGAACGAGCGCGGACTTGCCACGGCAATGCGCAATAGCACTGCAAGCGCCAACCATGGGACGGAGGCCAGGACGCCTACGCGGCGACTATGCTGCGAATACCATCTGCGATCGATTGGCTCGCGGACAGGATCGTGATCTTCTCCGCTACCAAGCCGGCGTCGAGACGGAACGGTGGTATCGTATCCGAGACAATGATCCGATCGACCGAGCCGCTCGCAACGAGCTTCTGCGCGCCGGGAAGGAACAGGCCATGTGTGGCCGCCAGGATGACATAGGCGGCGCCGCCCCGGCGGCAGGCTTTCACGGCGCGCAGCATGGTCGAGCCGCTGGCGATCATATCGTCAAAGATGACCACGGTCCGTTCGCGCACGCCGCTTGGAATCCCTTCGGCGCTGACGATGTGATCCAGTCGCCGTTTGCCCAGCGCGCCCAATTCGACATCTTCATTCATGGTCGTGCTGAGGGCATCGCGAAACTGTTCGGCGCGCTTCACCCCACCAATATCAGGCGAAATGACTTCGATATCCTGGTCGGCGAGAGCTTTGCCGAAATGCGTGGCGAAGAGCTGGGCACATTCTATGTTCACCGCCGGTATCCGAAATGCGTTCTCGAACGCGGCGGGATTGTGCACGTCCAGCGTCACGATAGCGTCGACCCCGGCGGCTTCGATGAGTTGAGCAATATACCGCAACGACAGTGCCTCTCCCGGTTTCGTGCGCCGGTCCTGCCGCGCGTAGCAAAGATAGGGCGCGATCAAGATCACGCGCGCCGCGCCTGAATCCTTCAGAGCGCCCGCCAAGAGCAAGACATCGCAGAGCTTGTCGTGCACGCTGCGCGATGGCCCGTCATGTAACGACTGGATAATGAGTGCATCCCGCCCGCGTGTGTCTGCCAGCGGCCTCATCCTGCGCTCGCCGTCCTCAAATGCCCTTTCTTCATGTTCAGCCAAGCTGGTACCCAGGCATCCGGCGATTCTTTCCGCTTCGGGACGGCTGGCCTCACAACCGAAGATCACCGGCGTATGCATCAGAGCCCCGCTGCGATGCGAATGCCCAGAACCAGAAGCAGGCAGCCCACAAGTCCGGCAATGAAAACCACACGCATCCACGGCTTGCGCAGGATGATCTCGCCCTGCCGCGCCTTCTCGGCGGGATAGCTTCGGGTACCCTCATTTGCACGCGAATGCGTCGTATTCTGCGTATCAAGCATCTGCACCAACCGTTGCAAGATGTTCCAGCACGGAACCTCAAGCACTTCCTTCGATACGAGGCTCGCGTCTTGGCGTCTGTCGTAAGACCTAAAAGGATAACCATTCATGGCAAGATCCGATCCCTGGACGAGGCAATCCTTGCGAAGAGTTGGCCAAGAGAAGAGTTGGCCAAGACAAGCGTCAGTTCCGATCGCCACTTCATGGAACGGTGATTTGGCTGAGGCGTTCGTCTGTTGGGGCTTGCAGTCAGAGGAGACAGAGATGAGAAAGCTGATCCTGATACTGCTCGCCGGCGCGGGTGCGCTCATCACATCGAGCGCCTATGCTGCTGACGACTTTCAAATCGGAAACAGTTCGCCTCTGCTTCATCAGGCACGGCTTGTTTGTGATGACACCGGTCGATGCTGGCACACCAGAGGCGATCGCCGCGTGATTATTGGAGACGACTACTATTACGGACCGCGGAGATACGATTACTACGATCGTTACTATCACCGGCCAGGTATCGGTGTTCATGGGCCGGGCTTCAGCTTTGGAATCGGCCCAGACTGGTAGTCGTCGCTTGATGCGGCCATTCAACGGACCGGCACCGCCGAGCCAGACTTGAGAACTCGGCGGGCCGCCTGCGGGAACTTCTCGCCGGAGATCAATCCGCTCGGACGCTGGAGCGCTGAGCGCATCGCGCCGGCAGCGCTGTCATCTTTCGTAAGGCGGCGCTGCAGCAGTCGGCAAAGCACATTCACCGAATGATATCGTTGCGATCACGCAGCAGATCGTCCTTGCTGATGATCGACTACCCAGAGAGCCCGCACCTCTTCAGGCAACGCATGGCGGACCTTCTCGACCTGATTTGGATCAAGATGATGATTCAAGACCCGGAACGTTGCTTGCGCCGCATCGCCCGCGCCGATTGGCCGCAACGAACTCAATTCTGCCGAAATGATCCCGAGAAACTCGGCGGCAGAACGCCAGTCTTTCGGGACTTCACTCGGCCGCCACTGATCGTAGTAGAGGCCACGGATTAGCAACGGAAGTTGGGCACCCAGGTGTGCGGCAAGATTGACCGGGATCCGATCACGAATGGTTCGAAGCACCGTTCCCAACGCATGCCATGCAAGCTGTTTGTCATGCGGCAACGTTGTCATCATCTCATCCAGCCAGGTGTTTGTAAGGTGGATCGTTCTGTCGAATACATCGAGACCTGTCGCACTCATGATAGCGTCCTTTGGCTTGACGGTAGCTAGACGAACAACGTCGTTCGCGATCATCGGTTCTCGATTGTTGGGCGATTGATAGCGCGTGCGGTAACGCTGGCGGGTTCTTCAGGTCCCCGCGCGGACCCGAGTGAGTCCGACACGATTGCCGCCCAGTCAGTTCCATCGGCGCGAGGGTTCATTACTCATCTTTAATGAGGCCAGCCATCTTTCATGAAACCTCTGCACGATGAGGTCCATTAACACACATGCCGATGCGCCGTTGCGCCGGCGGCATCTGTTCTCAATATTGAACTGGAGAACGGAAATGAATAAGCATCTCGCGCAGCGCGGCGAACGCTCGCCGGAAAACCCCTCGGGACTCCATCCGTTAGTCTACAAAGCTGCAATCGGATTTGTGGCTCTTTTCGTCATAGCAGCCTGGCTGGCCTTCGATCGGCGAAGCGATATCGAACTTCCCCTCGGTATAGTGAGCGTGCTGATGCTCGTTGCGGTGTTGCTTCCCTACCTTCTTTGGAGGGTATGGCGCACAGGTCAGGCACGACCACCGACGCTGAGGACCAACAAGGGCTTCGGGAAATGGATGGAGGGGTCGACCCAAGTCTGGCAAAGCAGGCTCAAAAACAGTGATGCTGCCATCGACATGTTGTTACCCCTCGCGGCGATGGCGCTCGGCCTCATCGCGCTGGGCATCGTATTCGCCTTGAGCTGAGCGCAGCCGACTGGTCTCCGCTTGCATCTTGCTCGAGCTCAACGCTCGATTGTTCCGGTCCGGCGGATCTTCTTTTGCAGGAGCATCACACCGTAAAGGAGCGCTTCTGCAGTCGGAGGACAACCGGGCACGTAGATATCCACGGGAACAATGCGGTCGCATCCGCGGGTCACCGAATAGGAGTAGTGATAGTACCCTCCTCCATTGGCGCATGATCCCATCGAGATCACATATCGAGGTTCCGGCATCTGGTCATAGACCTTGCGCAGCGCAGGCGCCATTTTGTTGCACAACGTGCCGGCCACGATCATGACATCCGACTGCCTTGGGCTGGCACGCGGCGCAAATCCGAAGCGCTCTGCGTCATAGTGCGGCATCGCCATTTGCATCATTTCGATCGCGCAGCAGGCGAGCCCAAACGTCATCCACATCAACGAGCCGCTTCGCGCCCAGGTGATGAGGTCGTCGGCCGCGGTGACGAAGAAGCCCTTGTCGGCGAGATCACCCCTGACGGCGCCGAAAAACTCATCGCTCATTGGTTTGCCGGTTCCGGGGTCCAGGACCCCTCTGCCGGCGGGCACGATCAACGGACGGTCCATGCCCTCTCCTGTATGGCTCCGTTCAACCAACGCGCAGGCAGCAGCACCGTTCGTTTCGTGTGCGCTATTTCTCGCGAACACGAAGCGGTCCCTCGAGCTGGACGCAACTTGAATTGCCGGCTCAGTTTCCTATATGAGGTTGGCAGTTGATTTGGATCGCTTCGGCCCTCGCGAGGGCAAGCTTCGGCGACGACGATGTTCGATCGCCCTAAAATCCACGACTGCACCCAATCACCTTTGGAAGAGCGTCGTGCGGCTTGCGCCGGGCGACTTATGGATGGACATGATAGCTTCTGAACGCAGGGGGGTGGCGGTTGAGCCGCGCCTCAATATCAAAATGCCTCGCAATCCCCAAATGCGGAAGGCCAAGCACGCCCGCAACAGCGTCGGGACCAGTTCGTCCCGAAATGCACAAAGACACTACGAACGCTATCTGGCGCTAGCCCGCGCCGAGGCGTTGAAGGGCGACCGGATTGCCGCGGAGAATTACTTTCAACACGCGGATCACTATCTGCGATTAATGCGCGATGATGGCGCGGCTGCATCTTCTGGTGGCCGCTCTTAGTGGCCGGAAACCGCCGCCGTTTGCCTCACCGACTATAGATGCCGATGAGTTCGGCCTGCCCGAGCATGTGCTTTTCAGCCGACTTCCAGATATCGGCTACGGACATCTCGGGAGCCCGCGAAAGCGATTCGACATCCAGCGCCGCCAGCTTGAAGTGGTAGTGATGGGTTCCGTGTCCCTTCGGCGGGGCGGGCCCGTGGTATCGCGGCTCGCCGAAATCATTGATGCCTTTTCCGAGCCTCTCCGTTTTGGTCTTGGCGCTGGTCTTGGCATTGGTCTTGGCATTGGTCTTGGCGCCGTGGCCGATTCCCTCCGGGAGCAACGTGCGTTCGCCCATGATGTTGTAAAGACCCCAATGATGAAAAGTGCCGGATGGCGCGTCCGGATCCTCAACAACAAGGGCAAAGCTTTTGGTTCCCACCGGCGGATCCGACCACTCCAGCGGGGGTGACAGGTCATCTTCATCCGGCGTGTATTTCGCGGGAATTCGGCCGCCGTCGCCGAATGCCGAGCTTTTCAAGCTGAACGTCATCTGCGTTCTCCTGATACTTGCACTGCCTGATACTTGATACTTGCACCGCCTGAATACTTGCACCGCCTGATATTTGCGCCGTCGATCACTTGCGCGGCGAAGCACTTCCCCTGCTTGCCACCTCGGCTCGCGGCGGGCATTCCTTCGCTATTGGACCGCGCGGATCATGTGAGTGGCGTCGGACTGCAATCCCGCTATCTTGGGATGCTCGGGAAGACCTTGGGTTCATTGGACAGCTGGCCCACGGTCACGCTCAATGAGTTCACTTGTCCTTGTCTAAGCCTAGCAATCTGAATCCGAGAGCCCGGCGCCGTCGCATGGACCTTCTTGGTCAATTCACTCGCGTTCTTGATTTGCTCACCATTTACCGACGTAATCACGTCCCCGGTCCTTAATCCTGCCTTCGCCGCGGGACCATTCTCTTGAACGCCTGCCACGATCGCGCCGTGGAGATCGCTTCCGCCCAGGCTGTCGGCAAGCTCCGCAGTGACCGATTGAACCTCAACGCCCATCCACCCGCGCGTTACCGTGCCCTTGTCTTTCAGTTGCGGTATCACCGTCTTAACGGCCTCGGCGGGAATCGCGAACGCAACGCCTACTGAGCCGCCGGAAGGCGAAATGATCATGCTGTTGACGCCGATGACTTTGCCGCTTGTGTCAAAGGTCGGACCGCCAGAATCGCCCTGGTTGATCGGCGCATCGATCTGGATGAATTCCTGCGCAGAACCAGTCTCGATATTGCGCTCGCGCGCCGAAACAATGCCGGCCGTGACCGAGCCTCCGAGCCCGAACGTATTGCCGGCGGTCAGCACCCAGTCGCCGGCGCGCGGCGGTTGATCGGCGAGTTGCACGTAGCTGAAGTCGTTGCGACCGTCGACCTTGATCAAAGCGATGTCGCTCAAAGAATCCTTTCCCACCACTTTCGCGGAATAGGTCTTCTTGTCATTGGTACGGATCTCCGCCGTATCACTGGCTTCCACGAGGTGACTGTTGGTTACGGCATAACCGTCAGGAGAGATGAAAAAGCCAGATCCAATCGAGACCGTGCGTCTCGCTTTTGGAGCGGTACCACGGGCATCCGGCGGCGACTCCTCGTCGGGCCGACCGAATTCGAACGATTGATCGGGCAAGAAACTGGACGTCGGAGCTTTGGAGCTGACCGCTACCACGGCCGGTACAACTTTTTCGGCGAGATCTGCGAAGTTACCCGGTCCAACATTGCTCCCACGATCCGCAATCTGGCGTATGAAGTTCACGGGCACGCCCAGGGATAGGGCCTGTTGTGCGGGATTGATGGCCAGTGCCGCCTCGCTAGTCGCAACCGACAAGATCGTGGACGCGATCGCGCCGCCAATCATGGACGCCCGACGGCAGCTGAAAGGTCGTTTCGTATGAGTCATTTCCGCTTCCCTTCCACTGCTTGCCGGCTTTGATTGCGGCTTCTGCTCGAACCGCAGTTTTGTTGCGTACAAGCTTACGCGTTTGTGGATATCGATCGTTTATGGGCGTCGGCGCTTTTATGGAGCGTCCGGCGCTCCCTGCAGTCATCCCTCGGCAATCGTGAACGCAACGATCTGTCTGAAGGCTAGTTCCACTCCATTCTCGGGCTGCTTTTCGGGTTCGGGCTCGACGATTGCAACTGGAAAGATAATTGGCGGGTCGTCGATCCGGATCGGCTGCATGGCGGCCTCCCATTCGCAATTTCATCGATCGATTTCACCAAACACGATGTCCAGCGAACCGATGATTGCCGAGACGTCCGCCAACAAATGGCCGCGGCTGAGCAAATCCATCGCCTGCAGGTGCGCGAACGAGGGGGCGCGGATCTTGCACTTATAGGGTTGGTTCGTGCCATCGGAGACCAGGTAGACGCCGAACTCGCCCTTGGGGGCTTCCACTGCCGCATAGATCTCGCCGGCCGGCACGCGAAACCCCTCTGTATAAAGCTTGAAGTGATGGATCAGGGCCTCCATCGAGCGCTTCATCTCGCCGCGCCGCGGGGGAAAGACCTTATTGTCCTGCACCGCAACCGGACCCTGTCCGTCGGAAGCGCGCAGCTTTGTGATGCACTGTCGCATGATGCGCACCGACTGGCGCATTTCTTCCATGCGGATCAGATAACGGTCGTAGCAGTCACCATTTTTGCCGATCGGAATGTCGAATTCCATTTCCGGGTAGCACTCATAGGGCTGCGCCTTGCGCAGGTCCCAAGCGGCGCCGGAACCACGCACCATGACGCCGGAAAAGCCCCACTCCCAAGCTTCCTTCAGCGTCACTTTCCCGACGTCCACATTGCGCTGCTTGAAGATGCGGTTTGGCGTCAACAGCCGATCCAGGTCGTCCACTACGCGAAGGAACGGATCACAAAAGGCTTCAATGTCGTCAATCAGCTTCGGGGGAAGATCCTGATGCACGCCGCCGATCCGGAAGTAATTTGCGTGCATGCGCGCGCCAGACGCTCGTTCGTAAAACACCATGAGTTTCTCACGCTCTTCAAATCCCCACAGCGGCGGCGTGAGGGCGCCGACATCCATAGCTTGGGTCGTGATGTTGAGAAGATGCGAAAGCAGGCGTCCGATTTCGCAGAACAGCACGCGGATCAGTTGGCCGCGACGCGGCACTTCGAGGCCAAGCAATCTCTCCGCGGCGAGGCAGAACGCATGCTCCTGGTTCATCGGTGCGACATAGTCGAGGCGATCGAAATACCCGATCGCCTGCAGATAGGTCTTGTTTTCGATCAACTTTTCGGTTCCGCGGTGAAGCAGCCCTATATGAGGATCGACCCGCCGGACAACCTCACCGTCAAGTTCCAATACCAGCCGAAGAACACCATGGGCCGCCGGATGCTGCGGTCCGAAATTAATGGTGAAATTGCGAAGGCCGTCTTGTTCCATGGGCAAACTTAGGGTTTATGCGCCGGCAGCTCAGCCGATCGCCGAACTCATGCGGCTGTCCGGACCCTTGGCAGGCGCAAAGGCTGTCGGCGCAACAGCCCCGGGCCGGCGGGCCCGCACTCTTCGACCCGCGAAGCGCCAAACATCCCCAGGCATTGGTTGTTCCTAACGCCCCCGGCGACCGCCAGGCGAGACGTGATATGCCGCGCGCTTTCTGGAAATCAGTGACGGGATGGCGGTTTGATAGAGCCTGAACTTTGCATCCTCAGGCTAAACCAGACGCAGGAACCGATGGCTAAGAACCGATGGCTAAGGAAAGCGTCGCCAGGACCCGATCATCGTCGCGTCGCACCTGAGGGCCCGTTCCGACGACCGCGGCTATACGTGGTTGGCGAAGCACCTGGCGCCGAGGAAGTCGCGCAGGCTAGGCCCTTTGTCGGGCCGGCCGGCAGGGCATTGCGCGAGATGCTAAATGAGGCCGGGATCGCCCCCCGACAGGTGCGTTTGGCAAACGCCATCCCTTTCCGACCGATCGCGTATTCCAAAGACCGCAGACCACGTAATCGCAGCCCAACAATTGAGGAAGTGAATCATTATGGAGCAGCAGTGCTGAGTGACATCCGGCGTTCTAGGCCGGGTGTGATCGTTGCTCTTGGCAGCACGGCGTCTCGCCTGTTTGGCGAATCGCAATCGATCCGCCTAACGCGCAAGGCAAAGCTCGAATTTGAAGGCTACCCGCTCCGCATCATCCTCCACCCGGCCTACGTCCGCCGCTTCGGTGGACGCAACGGCGACGTTTGGCGCCAGGCGGTCGCCGATCTACGCAAAGCCGCGCGCAGGCGCCGGTCTTGATCGAATCCGGAGTGACAACGTTGAAGGATCGCGAAGTCTTCTTTCGCGTCAACGACCTATACGATTGGTGCGCTCGGAGGGACTCGAACCCCCACGATTTTACTCACTGCCACCTCAAGGCAGCGCGTCTACCAATTCCGCCACGAGCGCTTTTGGGGATGCCGGCCTGAGGCTTGAAGGCCGACCGGATCAACGGCGCCGATCTAACAAATCCATCAGAGGGGTACAAGCCTGGAAAGGCCCCGAATTCCACAAGCTTGGGAAGAAAGTTCCGCTCCTCGTGGCCGAGCTCCCGGAGCCCGGGCCGCTACCGCGTGCTCCGGCCGCTACCGCGTGCCCCGGCCCCTACCGCGTGCCCGGCGTGCGCGGCAGCATCTGCTTGACCTCGACGGCGATCCGATTGCGGTCGACCAGCACGACGCCAGAGGCCACCGGGAGATTGTTCGCCAAAACCTTGACCTCGTCGGCCTCGGTTGCGTCAAGCTCGATGATGGCGCCGCGGGAAAGACGTAATACCTGATGGATCGGCATGGTGGTCGTCCCGAGGACGACCATGAGATCCACGGTGACTTTATCGAGAGTAGGCACTTCAGCACCACCGCAACTGGGACTATGCATTTGCACCTGCGATCATCACCACGTTATGGTTAGCCAATGGTTAATTCGCCTCAAGATCCCCGGCAACACCTCGATTTGACGTCGTTTTCCGCCTCCACTGGTGCGCCTGTGGAGTGGTGGATTTCCGACGCTCCGGTGCCCTACCCGGACGCCGTGGCCGCGATGGAGGCGCGCGTCGCGGCGATTGCGGCGGGCGAGGCCCCGGAGCTGGTCTGGCTGCTGGAGCACCCTGCGCTCTATACCTCCGGCACCTCCGGCAAAGCCTCGGACCTGCTCGATTCCCGCTTTCCGGTCTTTACCACCGGTCGCGGCGGACAGCTCACCTATCACGGCCCGGGCCAGCGGGTGGCCTATGTCATGCTCGACCTGAAGCGCCGCCGGCCGGATGTGCGGGCCTATGTCGCGAGCCTGGAGGAATTGATCCTGCGCACGCTCGCTGCCTTCAACGTGAGCGGCGAGCGGCGCGAGGACCGGGTCGGCGTCTGGGTGAAACGGCCCGACAAGGGACCAGAGCACGAGGACAAGATCGCAGCCATCGGCGTGCGGCTGAAGCGCTGGGTCTCGTTCCACGGCATCGCCATCAACGTCGAGCCAGAGCTTTCCCATTTCGCCGGCATCGTGCCCTGCGGCGTCACTGACGCCCGCTACGGCGTCACCTCGCTGGTCGATCTCGGCCAGCTCGTCACGATGGCCGATGTCGACGTCGCGCTCCGGCAGGCCTTTGAAGGGCTGTTCGGGCCGACCCGCGCGCTGGTGCCGGAGCGCGCGCTTTAGGCGGCACGGTCCGGCGCGACCTCGAGCTTGCCAGCGATGTAACGGCGCTCCTGGGTCAGCCCGCCAAAACCGTAGGCGTCGCCCTTGACCTCGTCGACATGCAGATAGGTCTCGGGGTGGAGCGGGCCCAAAATCTCGGCCATGCGCTTGAACATGGCGGCGAGATAGGCCGCCTTCTCGTCCTTGGTGTTGGTGCCTTCGCTGACGTGGATGTCGATCCAGTAGCTCGCGAGCTTCTGCTCGGCGAGGGACGTACCGCCTGCGAACCAGTCGCCGGCGTCGACCGGCTTGACGATGATGGCGGTGACCTTCGGATCCTTGTGCAGGATTTTTGCGGTGAGCTCGGACACGGCGCTGGCAATCTCGGCCTTCAGCACGGGGGATTGGCGGGAGGTGGTGTAGGACACGGTGATCAGGGGCATGGTCGTTCTCCTCGGAACGTCGCGGGCTTATTTGCGCGGCGTCTTCAGGAAAGCTAGACCTCCACCTTTCATTTTGGTACCTTATCTATATTGGTACCAGTGATAACCAATTATAATGACTGCCACGCTCGACATCGCCACCGTCCAGGCCTTCCTGCTGGTTGCCGACCTCCGGAGTTTTACGCGCGCCGCCGAGGCGCTTGGCACGACGCAGGCGGCCGTCAGCCTGAAGCTGCAACGGCTGGAGGCGCTGTTGAAAAAACGGCTCGTCGAGCGCTCGCCGCGCGCGGTCCGGCTCACCTCCGACGGCGCAAATTTCCTTGATCGCGCCCAGGCCCTGATGGAGGCACACGACCGCGCGCTGTCGGGCGGGGCATCAGCCGCGCAGTCGCTCTCGCTCGGCATTTCCGATCACGCCGCCGGCGCCGAACTCGTGCCGCTGCTCGAGCGCCTGCATGCAATGTCCTCGCAGCTCACACTCGCCGTCACCATCGGCTTTTCGCGCGAGATGCAGGACGCCTACGACGCCGGCCGCCTCGATGCGGTGATCGTCCGCCAGGAAGGCAGCCGCCGCGGCGGCGAGAAGCTTGCCGAAGATGAGTTTTGCTGGTTCGCCGCAAGACGCTTCGCCCTGCCGAAGGGCGAGGCGCTGCCGCTCGCGACCCTCGCCCCGCCCTGCGGCGTTCGTGCGATTGCCGTGCGCGCGCTCGACAAGGCCGGCGTCGCCTGGCGCGAACGCTTTGTCGGCGGCGGCGTCACCGCGGTGGTTGCGGCTGCACTTGCCGGACTCGCGGTTGCGCCCCTGGCGCGGCGGATCGCACCCGCGGGACTGATCGACATCGGACCGGCGCAGAAGCTGCCAAAACTCGGGAGCTCGAAGGTGATGCTGCATTCGAAAGTCAGCGATCCCGCCAAGCTGGCGGCACTGCGTACCGTGGCGGCGACATTTCGGAGCATGGCTTAGCGCTCACAGCGAGCTCGAGCCGTCTCGCGACCTTCTTGCGGCTGCATACCGTCCGTGAGATTTGCCTAAAAATGCCCCAGAACGCGGGAACAATCTCTATTTTGCCGCGTTTGCACGGGTCGAGGCGGGGCCCGGGAATGGTGAGAAAGTCCAATCAGCAGCGAGACTTGTTCGAGAGCGAACGCAGTTTCCGCCTGTTGGTTGAGGGGGTTGCCGACTACGCGCTGTACATGCTCGATCCCTCTGGGATCATCACGAGCTGGAACATCGGCGGAGAGCGCATCAAGGGCTATTTGCCCGAAGAGATCCTCGGCCAGCACTTTTCCCGGTTCTACACCGAAACTGACCGTGCAAACGGCAAGCCCGCGCGCGCGCTCGGCATTGCGCGGGAAAAGGGCCGTTATGAGGAAGAAGGCTGGCGCGTCCGCAAGGACGGTACCTTCTTCTGGGCAAGCGTGGTGATCGATCCGATCTATGAGGACGGCGAACTGGTCGGCTTCGCAAAGATCACACGCGACATCACCGAGCGTCGCAATACGCAGCTCGAGCTCGAGGCGATGCACAAGCAGCTCGCCGAGGCGCTGAAGTTCGATGCGCTCGGCCAGCTTACCGGCGGCGTCGCTCACGATTTCAACAACCTCCTGATGATCATCAGCGGTAGTCTTCACATCCTGAAGAAAGGAACCGAGGACGATGCCAAGCTTCGGCGCGCGATCTCCGCAATCGAGACAGCGACCAAGCGCGGCGCCGCGCTGACCAGCCAGCTTCTCACTTTCGCAAGGCGGCAGAGCGTCAATCCGCAGGCAATCGACTTTGCATCCCGCATCGCGGCGATCCGCGAGGTACTCGACGCCGGCGTCGGCAGCTCGGTGCGTCTTGCTTACGAGATCGACCGCGATGTCTGGTCGATCAAGGCCGACGTCACCGAGCTCGAAACCGCCCTGCTCAACCTCGTCATCAACGCCCGCGATGCCATTCCCGACGGCGGCACGGTGACGATCCGCGCGCGCAACGTCGTGCAGACCGAGCCGCCGCACGCCGGCGAATTCGTCGGGATAGAAGTCGCCGATACCGGGCTCGGCATTCCCACAGACGTGCTCGACAAGATCTTCGAGCCGTTCTTCACGACCAAGCCGATCGGCAAGGGCACTGGCCTCGGCCTGTCCCAGGTGCACGGCTTCGCCCATCAGGCCGGCGGCACCGTGAAGGTCGCAAGCAAGCTCGGCAAGGGCACCACCTTCACCATCCTCCTGCCCCGCGGAGAGACCGCGCCATCGCGCGAAACGGCGGAGGCGCGATCCTTCCAGGGCAGCGGCACGGTGCTGCTGGTGGAGGACAATCCGGACGTCGCCGTCGTCAGCATCGGCCTTTTGGAGCAGCTCGGCTATCAGGTGCGCCGGGTCGCCGATGCCGAGGCGGCATTGCGCGAGATCGAGAAGAACGGCGTCGACTTCGTGTTCACCGACATCGTGATGCCCGGCAAGATGGACGGGCTCAGCCTCGCCCATCGTCTGCGCGAGACCCGGCCCGGCCTGCCGATCCTGCTCGCCACCGGCTACAGCGAGGTCGCCGCACATGTCCGCGGCGATTTCCCGATCCTGCGCAAACCCTACGAGATCCACGAGCTGAGCGAGGCGATCGCAAAGTTGCCGCGGTGAAGCTTGCCTACTTCTGCTCCTCGTAAGAACGGGGCGAGAGAGCGCACCTACACCGTCGGCAGCACCGAAAACACTTCCCCTGCCCGGCGCAAGTTCAATTCATCGGCCCCGGCGATTTCGCTGGTGACGCTGTCGACGCGCGAGGACGGCGGGCCGTGGCGGCACAGCGCGACCATGTCGGCGACATGCTTCGGCGCGCCCGCGAACAGCGCCTCGACGCTGCCGTCACGGCGGTTGCGGACCCAGCCTTCGAGCCCGCACGTGGTGGCCTGGTATTCGACCCAGGCCCGGTAGCCGACGCCCTGCACGCGGCCGCGGATCGTGACCTGGAGGATCACCCGGGTCACTTTTTCAATCCGAGCAAGCCGGCGCTGCGTGCTTTCACGTCGGCCTCACGCATGATACGGCTGGTCAGATCGGGCGATGCGAGGCCCTTGAGCGCCTTCGGCGCCGTACCCTCGCGCAGCGCTTTTAGCGTCTCGTAGACGGCCTGCGTCGCGGCGGCGATGGGTGCATGGCCCTGGAGCGCGATGCGCACGCGCTGGCCGGCGAGATAGTCGAGCGCGTTCAATTCGTCCGGTGCGCCGCCGAGCACGATCGGCAGGCGCGTTGCCGCTGTGATCGCCGCGAGTTCGGCACGCGACGCGATGCCTGTGAGGAACAGCGCGTCGACGCCGCAGGCCTCATAGGCTTGGGCACGGCGGATCGCATCCTCGATCGAGGTGATCGACGCCGCACCGGTGCGGCCCATGATGACGAGCGAGGGATCGCTGCGGCCGTCGAGCGCCGCCTTCATCTTGCCGACGCCTTCCTCGAGCGAGATCAGTTGCGTCTTCGGCTCGCCGAAGCCGGCCGGCAGGAGCGTGTCCTCGATGGTGAGGCCGGCCGCGCCCGCCGTCTCCAACTCCTGCACCGTGCGGCGCACGTTGAGCGCATTGCCATAGCCGTGGTCGGCATCGACCAGCACCGGCAATTTCGCGGCGCGCGACATCCGCCGCATCTGCTCGGCAAGCTCGGTGAGCGTGATCAGGGTGATATCGGGATCGCCGAGCACCGCGAGCGAAGCCACCGAGCCGCCGAACATGCAGAGCGGAAAGCCGAGATCCTCGGCGATGCGGATCGAGATGGCATCGTACGCCGAGCCGGGGCGGATGCAGGCCGAGCCCGACAGGATCGATCGCAGTTTTTCGCGGCGGGAACGGAAGGCCATGGGCTGTTTCTCTCTGGGACTTAAGGCGGCTGCCCCAAACTCCGTCATTGCGAGCGAAGCCAAGCAATCCAGAAATGCAACCGCGGAGACAGACTGGATTGCTTTGCCGCTAAGGGCTCCTCGCAATGACGGTGGCGCTTGCGGACAAACTGCACGCCCGATTCACACCTTACGCAAACTCCAAAATCAACGCATCCACCGCAAGCGTTGCGCCTGCGATGGCGTGGATCTTCTTCACCGTGCCGTCCTGCTCGGCGCGCAGCACGTTCTGCATCTTCATGGCTTCGACCACAGCCAGGGTCTCGCCGGCCTTGACCTCCTGCCCTACGATCACCGCGATCGACACCACGAGGCCCGGCATCGGGCAGAGCAGCTTCTTGCCGGTGTCCGAGGCCGCGGTTACCGGCATCAGCCGGGCCGAGGCCGCTTCCGCTTCGGTCCAGACGTAGACCGGCAGCTCAACGCCCTGGTGCGCGAGACGGATGCCGTTGGCAATCGGGCGCGCCTGCACCGCGACCAACTGGTCATCGATGGTGCCCTGCCAGACCGGATCGCCCGGCTTCCAGGCCGATTGCAACAGATGCGCATTGCCGGGTTTGCCATCGGTATCGATGAAGCGCACCGTGATGGCCTCGCCCTCGCGTGCGACCTCGAGCAGGATCTCCTGGCGATCGAGCCAGACCGCGCGGCGGCGCTCGCGCTGCACGACGCGGCCGCCCATCTGTCCGGAGATCTGCCGCTTGCGCTCCCCGAGCACGTGATCGACGGCGGCGCCGACCGCAGCGATCCGCCGCGCGACCTCGCCTTCCGGCGCGCGCACAGCAAATCCCTTGGGAAATTCCTCGGCGATGAACCCGGTCGAGAGCCGGCCCTCGCGCCAGCGCGGATGATGCATCAAGGCCGAGAGGAACGGGATGTTGTGGCGGATACCGTCGACATAGAACGAATCCAGCGCTGTCGCCTGCGCCTCGATTGCCGCAGCGCGCGACGGCGCATGCGTGACCAGCTTGGCGAGCATCGGATCGTAATGGATCGAGATTTCACCGCCCTCCTGCACGCCGGTATCGTTGCGCACGGTGATACCGTCCTTGCTGGCTTCAGCGGGCGGGCGATACTTCACGAGACGCCCGATCGAAGGCAGGAAATTGCGGAACGGATCTTCGGCGTAGAGCCGCGACTCCACCGCCCAGCCCGTGAGCGTGACGTCCTTTTGCGTGATGCCGAGCTTCTCGCCGGCGGCAACGCGGATCATCTGCTCGACGAGGTCAACGCCGGTGACGAGCTCGGTGACGGGATGCTCGACCTGGAGGCGCGTGTTCATCTCCAGAAAGTAGAAACTCTTGTCCTGGCCGGCGACGAATTCGACGGTGCCGGCGGAGTCGTAGTTCACGGCCTTGGCCAGCGCGACCGCCTGCTCGCCCATCGTGCGGCGCGTGGCCTCATCGAGCAGCGGCGACGGCGCCTCCTCGATGATCTTCTGGTTGCGGCGCTGGATCGAGCATTCGCGCTCGCCGAGATGGATGACGTTGCCGTGCTTGTCGCCCAGCACCTGGATCTCGATATGGCGGGGATCGACGATGAACTTTTCGACGAAGACGCGGTCGTCGCCGAACGAGGCCTTGGCCTCGGCCTTGGCGAGCTTGAACCCCTCGGCGACCTCTGCCCTCGAATGCGCGATGCGCATGCCCTTGCCGCCGCCGCCGGCAGAGGCCTTGATCATCACGGGATAGCCGATCTCGTCGGAGATCCTCACCGCATGCTTGTCGTCCTCGATGACGCCGAGATGGCCGGGCACGGTCGAGACCTTTGCCTTGGCCGCAGCTTTCTTGGATTCGATCTTGTCGCCCATCGCCGCGATCGCACCTGGATTGGGGCCGATAAAGACGATGCCGGCAGCTTCCAACGCGCGCGGAAATGCTTCGCGTTCGGACAGGAAGCCGTAGCCGGGATGGACGGCCTCTGCGCCAGTCTTGCGGCAGGCGTCGACGATCTTCTCCATCGCCAGGTAGCTTTCGGCCGCCGCGGGCGGACCGATCAGGACGGCCTCGTCGGCCATCTCGACATGGAGGGCGTCGCGGTCGGCCTCGGAATAGACCGCAACCGTCTGAACTCCCATGCGGCGAGCGGTCTTGATGACCCGACAGGCGATTTCGCCGCGATTGGCGATCAGAATGCGTTTGAACATGCTTTTCTTGAGTCTCGACCTTGGGCGGGACCCTTCCCTGGCCGTTGGGGCCTACGGGACGGGCCGTGTGGCTCCCGTGGTACATCAAAATAAGCTGGAGGCAACGGTCTAAATCCGCGCCGCTGGCGTACCAGACAGGGCCAAATTCGAGCCTCGCGGCGCCCGCGAGCCTTCTACTGCCCCCTGACCTCGGACTGGCCCTTGGTCTCGGCCTTGGTCTCGGCCTTTGACTCGGCTTGGGCCGCGTCCCGGACCAGGCCGTGAATGAAGCCCAGTTTCGCTACCACCGCGGGCGACAGGATGAAGGGATAGAGGTCGCGCAGCCCCATCGCGCGGTTGACGCTGTTCATGGCGAAGGTGAAGGGCAGCCATGCATTGACCAGCGCCTCGACGTCGCGAGCCTCGTAGGGGTTGAAACGGATGCAGGTCGACAACTCTCCATCGCGGTCAACCTTGGGGCGCACCTCCATGCCGAACTCGGAGGCCATCTCCAGAGTGTCGACGATATGGAGATAGTGCGCCCAGGTCTCGGCAAAGTCCTCCCACGGGTGCGTGGTGGCGTAAGCCGAGACGTAGTTCTGTTGCCAGTCCGGCGGGGCACCTTCTGCGTAATGGAGCTGCAAGGCCTGGCCGTAGTCAGCAGAATCGTCACCGAACACCGCACGGCATTCTTCCAGCCTGCCGCCTTCGCTCACCAGCACGTCCCAGAAGTAGTGCCCGACCTCATGGCGGAAATGCCCGAGCAGCGTGCGGTACGGCTCGCCCATCTCGAGCCTACGCCGCTCGCGCTCGATGTCGTCGGCTTCGGTGAGCGCGATCGTGATCAGGCCGTTGTCATGGCCGGTCATGATCCTCTGCCCGCCGTTCGGATCGTCAGCGAGGAAGTTGAAGATCAGGCCATGCTCGGGATTGTCCTGCCGGGTCTGGAGCGGCAGCTTCCAGTGGATCAGGGAATAGAACAGCCGGTGCTTCGCCACCTCCAGCTCGCGCCAGCCGGCGAGCTGCGCCGGGTCGGACAGATCGGGCACGATGCCGTTGTGGCGGCAGGCGCGACAATAACCGGTGGTGTCGCCTGCCTCCGTCAGCCAATTGCAGGCATCGAACGCGGCATTGCGGCACAGCATCCGGCTTGCGCCCTCGTCGGCCGGCGTCTTCCAGACCTCGCCGTCGGGCTCGATCGCCGACATCATCTCCTTTTCCGGCAGGAAGGCGACCCGATGACCGCAGCGTTCGCAGGCGCGGTTCTCGAAATAGAGGACATTGCCGCAGGCCTGGCAGACAAAGAGCTTCAAGATTTAGCCTCTTCGGAAAGGGAGTCCGGTGATCAGGAGCCGTGGCGCCTCGCAAAGACGCGTCCACAGGCTCATCGTTCCAACGTTCGGAACAAATAGCCGGACCCGGCGTTCGTTCATATCCGCCACCGGCGCCTTTCCCTGCCTATTCCGTTCTAAGCAATGGCCATCACGCTTCGTCTGTGTGAATATCGGTCCGGCACGTGCGCCCCCGCATGACAACGGCCGACGTCTTGAACCCTCCTTTGCCCGAGACCATCGCCGCCGAAAGGCTGCGCCAGCACCTCGAAGAGATCGCGCGCGAGCGCGACAATGCCTATCGTGCGCTCCAGGATCGCGAGGCCGAGCTCGCGCGCATCCAGCGCATTGGCAAGGTCGGCGGGTTCGAGGTCAACTTCCGCGAAGGATTCAAGAACCGCCGTTCGCCCGAATATCTGATGCTCCATGGGCTTCCACCCGAAGCCTCCGACGAGACGCACGAGGACTGGGTCAACCGCATCCATCCCGACGACCGCGACGACACGGTGAAGCACTTCTTCGATGCGCTGTCCGGGACCAGCGAAGACTACACCGCCGAATACCGCATCATCCGCCCCAGTGACGCCGAGACCCGCTGGATCCGCGTCGTGGCCAAGATCGAGCGCGACAAGAACGGCCGCGCCATTCGCTTCGTTGGCGCCCACATCGACATCACGGACCAGATGCTCGTGCGCGAGACGCTGCGCGAGAGCGAGGAGCGCTTCCGTCTGATCGCCGACAGCGCGCCGGTCCCGATCTGGGTGACTAAGCTCGACCGCAAGCGCTCCTTCGCCAACCAGGCCTATGTCGACTTCGTCGGGCTGCCCTACGATCAGGCCATCGATTTCGACTGGCGCAAGGTGCTGCATCCGGACGACCTGCCGCATGTGCTGCAGCAGTCGGTTCAGGGCGAAGCGTCGCTGAAACCCTTCGCGCTGGAAGCCCGCTACAGGAACGCCAGAGGCGAATGGCGCTGGCTGCGCTCGGAGTCGCAGCCGCGCTGGGATCCGATCGGCAAGCATATCGGCTTCATCGGCGTTGCCCACGACATCACGGTCGCCAAGCAGGCCGAGATCGAGCTCAGGCAGCTCAACGAGACGCTGGAAGAGCGCATCGCCGAGCGCACCGCCGAGCTCGAATCCAACGAGACGCGGCTGCGCGCGATCCTGGAGACCAGCAACCAGTATCAGGGGCTGGTCAATCTGAGGGGTGAGCTGCTCTACGCCAACAAGACCGCGCTCGACGGCATCCGCACCGAAGCACGCGACGTCATCGGCAGGCCATTCTGGGACACGCCTTGGTTCAGCACCACCGAAGGCATGAGCGCCGTGGTGCGCGAGGCCTTCGACACCGTGCTGAGGGGCGAAGCGGTACGGATGGAGATGCGCCTGCACCTGCCGATCGGCGAGCGCGACTTCGACTTCGGCATGCGCCCCGTGCTCGACCGGCACGGCAACATCACCGGCGCCGTCCCGGAGGCCGTCGACATCACGGAGCGCCGGCAAGGCGAGGAAGCGCTGCGGCAGTCGCAGAAGATGGAGGCGATCGGCCAGCTCACCGGCGGCGTCGCGCACGACTTCAACAACCTCCTCACCATCATCCGCTCGGCCACCGACTTCCTGCGCCGGCGCGAACTGCCGGAGGAGCGGCGCCGCCGCTACGTCGACGCAATCTCAGAGACCGTCGAGCGCGCTTCCAAGCTGACGGCGCAGCTGCTGGCCTTCGCGCGCCGGCAGCCGCTGAAGCCGCAGATCTTCAACGTCGGCAGCCAGGTCGAGGGCGTCGCCCAACTGGTCCGGCCGCTGGTCGGCGGCCTCATCGAGATCGCGGTGCAGGTGCACGATGCCGACTGCTTCACGGTGGCCGACATCGCCCAGTTCGAGACCGCGCTGATCAACCTCGCCGTCAACGCCCGCGACGCGATGAACGATGAAGGACGACTGACCATCGCCGTACGGAAAGTTCAGGGCATTCCGAGCCGGCGCACGCAATCGGCGCGCGGCGGCGACTATGTCGCGATCTCCGTCGCCGACACCGGCAGCGGCATCGCGCCGGAGAACATCGACGCCATCTTCGAGCCGTTCTTCACCACCAAGGAGGTCGGCAAGGGCACCGGCCTCGGCTTGAGCCAGGCATTTGGCTTCGCCAAACAGTCCGAGGGCGACATCGCGGTGATGAGCGCGCCAGGACAAGGCGCCACCTTCACCATCTATCTGCCGCGGGCGCCGAGCCCTGCCAGCGATAAGGAAGCCGCGGCATTGACCAGCGAGGCGGCAACGACCGGACGCGGCTATCGCATGCTCGTGGTCGAGGACAACGACGACGTCGGTCAGTTCTCGACGGCGTTGCTGGAGGACCTCGGCTACATCGTCCGCCGCGTCGCCAACGCCGATGCCGCGTTGGCGATCCTCGGCGAGAACGAGTTCGCCGTCGATCTCGTCTTCTCCGACGTCATCATGCCCGGCATGAACGGCGTCGAGCTCGCCGGCATCATCCGCGAGCGCTATCCGGGCCTCCCGGTCGTGCTCACCAGCGGCTACAGCGACGTGCTCGCCGAGAACGCGCATCGCGGCTTCGAGCTGATCCAGAAGCCCTATTCGGTCGAGTCGCTCTCGCGCATCCTGCGCAAGGCGATCGGCCAGAAGCTGTCAGGGGGGCGGTGAAGGCAACGCCAGTGTCGTCTCGGCGAAGGTGGAATGCTCGGCCGCTGCCAGCCCTCGCGATGCGCTGACGGCAAGTCCGGTGACGTCGCGGGGGAAGACAGCGGCTCCTGGTTCGGCTATCGCTGCCGAATGAACCACTCCCGTATCAAGGACTGAACGTGCCGACTGCGCCGCATGACGCCTTCTGGGCCTGGAGCATCATCTTCGCCGCCACCGCAGGCGTCATCATCCGGCCCTTTCGCCTGCCCGAGGCGATCTGGGCCGTCATCGGCGCCGGCACCCTTGTGCTGCTCGGCTTGCTGTCCTGGCAGGATGCGCTTCTCGGCATCGAGAAAGGCATCGACGTCTATCTCTTCCTGATCGGCATGATGCTGATCGCCGAGCTCTCGCGACTCGAAGGACTGTTCGACTATCTGGCGGCGTTTGCGGTTGAACATGCGCGTGGCTCGCCGCAGCGATTGTTTCTCCTGATCTATATGGTCGGCACGCTGGTCACGGTACTCTTGTCCAACGACGCCACCGCAATCGTGCTGACACCCGCCGTCTACGCCGCCACGCGCGCCGCCGGCGCCAAGCCGCTACCCTATCTGTTCGTCTGCGCGTTCATTGCCAACGCCGCGAGCTTCGTGCTGCCGATCTCCAATCCAGCCAATCTCGTGGTCTTCGGCAAGCACATGCCGCATCTTGGTGCATGGCTGCGCCAGTTTACACTGCCATCGATCGCCTCGATCATCCTCACCTACCTTGCACTGCGCCTTGCGCTGTACCGCGAGTTGAAGGAAGAAACGATAGCAGCGCGCGTCCCTCACCCGAAACTCGGGCGTGGTGGCAAGTTGACCGCTTACGGCATCGGCGCCGTCGGGATCACGCTGATCTGGGCCTCTGCGCTCGACTTGCAACTTGGCCTGCCGACCTTCATCTGCGGCACTGCGACCGCCGCCGCAGTGTTGCTGCTCAACCGCCAATCGCCTCTTCCCGTGCTGAAAGGGGTATCTTGGAGCGTGCTGCCGCTGGTCGGCGGGCTCTTCGTGATGGTGGAGACGCTGGTGAAGACCGGCGTGATCGGCCAGCTCAGCGCATTGCTGCACCAAGCGGTGGGACAATCCGTTGCAAAAGCCGCCTGGAGCGTCGGCGTCGCCACCGCGATCGCCGACAATATCGCCAACAACCTTCCCGTCGGCCTCGTCGCCGGCTCGGTCGCCGCCAACGATCATTTGCCCGCACCTGTCGTCAGCGCCATCCTGATCGGCGTTGATCTCGGGCCTAATCTATCGGTGACCGGCTCGCTCGCCACCCTCCTGTGGCTGGTCGCGCTCCGCCGCGAAAAGATCGAGGTCGGCGCCTGGCGGTTTCTCAAGCTCGGCATGCTGGTGACGCCGCCCGCCCTGATCGCGGCATTGGCTGCCGCGATCAGGTAACGGCGAGCCCGAATTGAGAGAAGTATTTGCGGTGCATCAATGCCGGCGGCGATGCCGCAGCTAGAGTTCGCCTGTCGCGCGGTCCGAAACATGACGCGACAAGGAAGGTCACCATGCAGATCCAATCCAAGGCACTTCCGCAGAGCTTTTCCCTGCGTCGTTCAATTCAGAGCTTCGCTGCACCGGTCGAAGGCCGGGCCGAGACGTCCCACCCCCTGCCGGTCTTGACCGTAGTGGTGCTGCTGGCTCTGTTCGCCATCGTAGAGATCGACCTCCACGCGGCTCAGCTTCAGGCGATCGGCCTGCTCGGCCATGGGACCGGGATCGATCCGATCTTCTTGAGCCCATAACTGCTCGCGGCTCATCCAGTAGAAGGTCCCCGACCGCGGCCATGACGGCCGGGACCGGGTCGTGCATCGTCAGTCGTTCTCGTAGCCGTAGACTTCCGGCAGGATGAAGACCGCAGCGAGCAGCCCGATCACCGGGAAAATCGCGACGAACAGTGTGGCATTGGCCTGGCCGATCGCCGCGAACAGCGATGGGAACAGGAAGATCGCTAGGAACGACGGCAGTTTCACGAACATGTAAGCGAAGCCGCTCGCGGTGCCGCGGTATTTCGGCTTGGCGACCATGGTCGGGATCGTCATGCAGTTCGACGCGTCCCAATAATGGCCCCACAGCATGGCCGCCGCCGCGAATGGCAGCAGGATCTTGTTGTCGGTGTAGAGCGCGAAGGCGGCAACCAGCAGCGACACCAGCACGATGGAGAAGCCAGCGATCGCGATGCCGCGATGGCCGATCTTCGGCGTCAAGAGCGGGCCGACCCACCCGGATACGGCGGCGAGGCAGAACAGCCCCATCGTCACCAAATTGTTGCCGAGGATGCTCGACACGCCGACCATCGCGAACAGCACCGGCAGGTAAAACGCGAAGGTCGAGAACTCGCTCGCCTGGGCAAAGCAGGCGATCCAGCCATAGATCGTGGCGCGCCAGCGGATCGGGTCCTTCTTGAGATCGGCGAGGAATGCGCTGGTGCGGACCTTCGGCATCACCACGTCCTGGTCCGGCAGCATGGCAAGATCGTCGTTGAACATCTCGCGCGCGACCTTCTTGGCCTCGCGGAAGCGCCCCTTCTGCACCAGCCACACCGCCGTCTCCGGAACATCATGCCGCATAATCAGGATGATCAGCGCCGGCAAAGCGCCGAGGCCGAGAGTCACGCGCCACAGCGTCTCGTGATGAATGTCGAGCAACAGGAAGATCACGATGACGCCGATGGTGAGGACCTCGCCGACTGCGAACATGAACTGCCAGCGGTTGCCCATGACTTCGCGCTCACCCTTGGCCATGGATTCCATAATGTAGGTGTAGCCGGTCGAGATGTCGGAGCCGAGCGGGATGCCGAGCAGGAAGCGGATCACCACGAGCCAGCCGACGCTCGGCACGAAAGCCTGCGCCAATGCGAGCACGATGAACATCACCATGGTGATCAGGAACATGACGCGGCGGCCGATTTTGTCGGACAGCCAGCCCCCGAGCAGCGCGCCGATCAGGGCGCCGCCCTGCGTGCCGGCCGCCGCAAGACCGAGCATCAAGGGATCGGGATTGTACTGCTCCTTGATGAAGATCAGCACGAAGGCGATCGAATAGAGATCCCATGCCTCGACCAGGATCGAGGCCATCATCAGCCAGCCGACCTTGTTACCTTTTGGACTGTAATTCGTGATGAGGTAGCGCACCGCAGCTTCGCTCGCGGCCGGTTGTGGCATGGCCATCGTTGACATCTTTGGTCCTCTTTTCGAATCTCTTTACGCGCCGAGCAGCGGTTCGATGCTGCAATCGAGCAGGCGCGGGTCGATCCCGGTCTCCATGCCCGTGAACATCTCGCCCATGTAGTCGATCAGTGCATCGCTCGCCTTGACCGCATCCTCGACGCGGCGATTGGCGACCGCATTGAGAATGGCCAGATGACGATCGATGGTGCCTGACAGATCGGCCTGTCCCGGCATGAATCGGTGGTGGATGTAGCCGATGCGGCGATAGAGCGTGTGCAGCGGCCGCAGCGTATGCACCAGAAACGGTTCGCCCACCGCATCCAGCACCAGTGCGTCAATACGGCGGTCGATGCTGTTGAACTCGTCGAGGGTCAGGCTGGCGCGGCGCTCGCGCAGCAGCCGCTCGATATGGAGCGCCTGATTGCGATGCGAGAGGCTGGCGCGATCGGCCGCGAGCCGGACCACGAAACGCTCCATGTCGCGGCGCAGGCCAAGCAGCATGCGCTCGCGCGTCAGATCGATCGGCGCGATGTGCAGGCCATGGCGCGGGCGGATGATGATCAGCGTATCGTTGGAGAGACGATTGACGGCGTGATGCACCGGCGTGCGGCCGAAACCGGTCATGTGCTGCAGCTCCAGCATCGTCATGAACTGGCCGGGCTTGAGCTCGCAGTGGACGAGGAGCTCTTCGATCCTCTGATAGGCAAGCTCGAAGAAATTGAGCCGGTTGCACCGGCTGGGCTTGCCGTCGCCGTCGTCCTCCGCTCTCACCACCTCGAGCGCGCGTTTGCGCCGTGCCATGAAGTCCTCCCGTCGGCCTGCGCTCTCGCGTTGCAGCGGCGGCACCTTGTTGGTGACAGCCTTAAAACATGTTGTGATATATTACAAGCAGGCGTAAGACGTCCGCCTGTTCGCCACACCTAGGCGCGCAATGATAGCAAGACGGGCGCCACGCGCCTGTGACGGGAGGACTATTGCCGTGAAGATCACGTCGATCGAGACCCTGCGCACCGAGGAATTCTCCAACGTCATCTGGGTGCGCGTCCACACTGATGCAGGCGTGGTCGGACTTGGCGAGACCTTCTATGGCGCGGGCGCAGTCGAGGCGCAGATCCATGACACCTTTGCCGGCCGCCTGCTCGGCCGCAATCCCCTGCACATCGAGGCCATCCATCGCGACATGCTGAACCTGCCGATGGCGCAGTCCTCCACCGGCGTCGAATACCGCGCGGCCTCCGCGATCGACATCGCGCTATGGGATCTGTTCGGCAAGGTCTGCAATCAGCCGGTGCATCAGATGCTCGGCGGCCTCTGCCGCGACAAGCAGCGCATCTACAACACCTGCGCCGGCACCAAATATGTTCGCTCCACCAACATCAGCCCGGTCTCGAACTGGAACATCGGCGCCGCCGAAGGCCCCTACGAGGATCTCGATGCCTTCATGACCCGCGCCGATGCGCTCGCCGAGAGCCTGCTGGAAAGCGGCATCTCCGCGATGAAGATCTGGCCGTTCGATCCCGCGGCACAGGAGAACAAGGGCCTGTACATCACCGCCGCGCAGATGAAGCAGGCCATCGAGCCGTTCGAGAAGATCCGCAAAGCCGTCGGCGACAAGATGGAGATCATGGTCGAGCTCCATTCGCTGTGGAATTTGCCGACCGCCAAGCAGATCGCGCGCGCGCTCGAGCCGTACAAGCCGACCTGGTACGAAGACCCGATTCGGATGAATTCGCCGCAGGCGCTCGCCGAATATGCCCGCTCGACCGACGTCTGGGTCTGCGCCAGCGAGACGCTGGGATCGCGCTTCCCCTACAAGGACATGCTCGACCGCGACGCCATGCATGTGGTGATGGCGGATTTGTGCTGGACCGGCGGCCTCACCGAAGGCCGCAAGATCGCGGCGATGGCCGAGACCTATCACCGTCCCTTTGCGCCGCACGATTGCATCGGTCCGATCGGCTTCGTCGCCGCCATCCACATGTCGTTCAGCCAGCCCAACACGCTGATCCAGGAATCGGTGCGCGCCTTCTACAATGGCTGGTACAATGAACTCGTCACCACCATGCCTGTGATCAAGGACGGCTATGTCTTCCCGATGGAAGGCCCTGGCCTCGGCATCGACCTCCTTCCCGCGCTGTTCGACCGCAGCGATCTCACCGTGCGCCGCTCCAACGTCTGAGGATCTCGAGATGAGCACCGCCCTCTTCGACCTTTCCGGCCGCACCGCACTCGTGACCGGCTCCTCCCGCGGCCTCGGACGCGCGATCGCCGAGGGCATGGCCAAGGCCGGCGCCAAGCTGATCATCAACGGCGTCGATCCCAAGCGCGTCGAGCAGGCCGTCGCCGAATTTCGCGCCGCCGGGCATCAAGCCGAAGGTGCCGCGTTCAACGTGACCGACGAGCCCGCGATCGTCGCTGCCTTCGAGAATTTCGACAGACAAGGCGTGGCGGTCGATATCGTCGTCAACAACGCCGGCATCCAGCACCGCAAGCCGCTGGTGGAGTTCACCACCGACGAATGGCGCAAGGTGATCGAGACCAACCTCACGAGTGCCTTTGTCATCGGCCGCGAAGCGGCCAAGCGCATGATCCCGCGCAAGCACGGCAAGATCATCAACATCGGCTCGCTTGGCAGCGAGCTTGCGCGTCCCACCATCGCGCCCTACACGGCCGCCAAAGGCGGCATCAAGAACCTGACCCGCTCGATGGCAGTGGAATGGGCCCAGCACGGCATCACGGCCAATGCGATCGGACCGGGCTATATGCTGACCGACATGAACGAGGCGCTGGTTAACAACACCGATTTCAACAACTGGCTGATGGGCCGCATCCCGTCCAAGCGCTGGGGCCGGCCGGACGAGCTGGTGGGCGCCGCGATCTTCCTGGCGTCCGATGCCTCGACCTATGTCAACGGCCAGATCATCTATGTCGACGGCGGCATGATCGCCGCGATGTAATCGCGAAGACCAAACGGAGCAAGCCATGCGCGCCGTCGTTATCCACGCACCGAAAGACCTGCGCATCGACAGCTATCCCGATGCGGCGCCCGCATCGGGCGAGGTCCGCGTCAAGATCGCCAATGGCGGCATCTGCGGCTCCGACCTGCATTACTACCATCACGGCGGTTTCGGCGTCGTGCGCATCCAGCAGCCGATGGCACTGGGGCATGAGATCGCCGGCGTGGTCGCCGCCGTCGGTGACGGCGTCACGAACGTGAAGCCGGGCACCCGCGTCGCAGTCAATCCGAGCAAGCCATGCGGCCAGTGCCTGCATTGCCAGGAGGGCATGCGCAACCAGTGCCTGGACATGCGCTTCCTCGGCAGCGCAATGCGCCTTCCGCATGTGCAAGGCGGCTTTCGCGAATTCCTCACGGTCGACGCCACGCAGGCCGTGCCGATCGCCGACAAACTGACGCTGGCGGAGGCCGCGGTCGCCGAGCCGCTCGCGGTGTGCCTGCATGCCGGCAAGCAGGCCGGTCCCCTGCTCGGCAAGCGCGTGCTGATCACCGGCTGCGGCCCGATCGGCGCACTGATGATCCTGGTCTCGCGCTTCGGCGGCGCCGCCGAGATTGTGGTAACCGATGTCGCTGAAGCGCCGCTCGCGGTCGCCAAAAGGCTCGGCGCCACGCACGCCATCAACGTCGCGACCAATGCCGCCGCGCTCGATCCCTGGCGCGCCGGCAAGGGCGTGTTCGACACGCTGTTTGAAGCCTCCGGCAACCAGGCTGCGCTACGCGCCGCGCTCGACGTGCTCCGCCCCGGCGCGACGCTGGTGCAGCTCGGCCTCGGCGGCGAGATGACGCTGCCGATCAATTCCATCGTCGCTAAGGAATTGCAGCTCCGCGGAACCTTCCGCTTCGACCCCGAATTCGAGCTCGCGGTGCGGCTGATGGGCGAAGGCCTGATCGACGTCAAGCCGCTGATCACGGCCACCATGCCGTTCGAGAATGCGGTCGCAGCGTTCGAGCTCGCCAGCGACCGCACCCAATCGATGAAGGTGCAGTTGACGTTCTGAGCGTCGGCCAGCGTTATTGGTTCTCGATCAGGCGATCCCTGACCAATCCCACCGCGCCGCGCTTCCAGGAATAGTCGGCGCCCATGCGCAAGCCACTGTCGCCGCGCGCGACGACTGCGCCGGTCCGCGCGTCGCGCACCTGAAAACCCACCGTATACTCCGTCCGGCTGACCCGTCGCACCACGCCGATCAGCGATTGATCAGCACCGAGCTTTCCGGCGATGGCCGCATCGCACCCGCCGCAATCGCGCAGGCTGCGGCTCCTTGCGGCGCCCTCGCCTGCGCCGCTGACGTCGACGATGCGGTAACGGCCGGATTGCGCGAGGGCGGCGCGCACGCCCGCCGTCGCTTCGTCCAGATAGGACACATCGGCGGCTGCGAGACCGGATGCAGGCGCCGCGGTGTTGTCGTCGAGCTCGAAATCGAACACCGCAAGCGCGACCGGCGCTGGTGCGGCGAGCGCTGCCAAGACCTCGCGGGACACGAAGATCTCCGCGCGTTCCCATGCTTCGTCGCTATCGCCGCGGAAGGTATAGAGCTTATCCATCACGACCTTTTTGGCCCCGGCGTCGATCACCGCAACCTTGGCCCATTGCACCAGTGTGCTCGTCTTCTGGATGCCGCCGATGATCTTGAACGCCGTCCGGTCCTGCACGGACGGTGCAAGCCGATAGCGCCCGTCGGCAGCGATGTGCCGGCGCAACGCGGCCATGAATGCGGCCAGCCGCCGCTCGTGGGCGCCGGTCTGGTTGGTGGGCTCTGCCGACGTGTCGGTATAGCTGAAATCGTCGATGACAACGCCGACACTGGCGTCGGCCGCCGCCGGCCAACGAGCCGCGGGGACGACGAGCAGGAGAATTGCAACAGGGACAAGAAGGGATCGACACATGTGCGGCCTCGCGGGTGGAAGGACCCCGACGCTAGGCTGGCGATGCGCGGCGTGCAGCTTCTCGCGTCCCGGCAACCGCCGGGAAAATTTCACGATCTTGCTCCCTGAGCGCCGGCGGCGCTTTCCGGCCGTGCCGTTCTGCCGTTTAATGTCGCCGCGGACCAAGATCATCCGCGCAGGAGGCCCGCCGATGTGGAACCACCTGAAGCCCGACCTGAAGCTCCGCCTGACGTTGCGCGTTGCGGCCATTTCCACCCTCTGCTTCGCGGCGATCTCGGCCTATTTCCTGGTCGAGGCCGATCGATCCGTGCACACCCGGATCGACGCGATCGCCGGTCTCGCCGCGCGAACGCTGGAGCTGCAACAAAACAAGATTCAGTGGGTGAACCATCCCCGCGCCGAATTTCCAGACCTGGACAACGTCGCAGCCTCGGTCATGGCGCCGGGTCTTTGTCTTGCGTTTCGCGCCGGCAACGGCGACACCGTCCAGCGATTCTGCGGCGGCGCATCCGGCACCACCGGCCATCCGCCGCAAGCCTTCGTCACGCTCTATCGCAAACTGTTTGATCCTGGCCGCGAAGCCACACATGCCGTGACTGTCCGCGGCACCATGATCGGCGAGGCCGTCGCCTGGATCGATCCGGCCGTGCAGACAGCCGAGGCTTGGCACGACGCCGGCCGCCTGATTGCGGCGCTTGCAATCGTCCTGCCGCTGTTGTGCGTGCTCGTCTATGCGGCGCTGGCGCGTGCGCTGCGTCCGACCCGGATCATCCGCGACGGCCTCGAACGGATGGCCACCGACGATCTCACGGCGCGGCTGCCGCCATTCGAACTCGCTGAGCTCTCGGCCATCGGCGAGGTCTTCAACCATCTCGCCGAACGTCTCTCCACTACGCTTGCCGAACGCAGCGAGCTCACCCGCCGGCTGATCGTGGTGCAGGACGAGGAGCGGCGGCATCTGGCGCGCGAACTGCACGACGAGTTCGGACAATCTCTTGCCGCCATCCGCGCCCTCGCCGCATCGGCGCACCAGACCGCAGCGCAGGACTGTCCCGCCCTGCTACCGGAATGCGACGGCATCTCGCGGACCGCGACCGGCATGATGGAGACGCTGCGCGGCGCCCTGTTCAGGCTGCGGCCGCCCGACGTCGACGAGCTTGGCCTGGTCGCGAGCCTCGAAGGCCTGGTTGCGGGCTGGAACGGCCGCAGCCGCGGCCAGCCCCGCTTCGAGTGCCGGTTTGACTGCGCGCTCGAGAGCCTGCCCGCCGCGGTCGGCGCCGGGCTCTACCGCATCGTGCAGGAGGCCCTCACCAACGCAGCCAAGCATGCCTGCGCCACGCGGGTCACGCTGGAGCTGACCGCCCGCGATGCTGCAGCCCAGGGCGATCGTACCATCGAGCTTTACATCGCCGATGACGGCCGGCCGGGCGATACGGCCGTGACGGCGGGGATGGGCCTGCTCGGGATGCGCGAGCGTGTCGCCGCGCTTGGTGGCCGGCTCAGCTTCGAGACCGGGGCGGACCGGGGGGCGACGCTGCACGTCGTCATTCCCGCATCGGTCCATCCCACCGTCATGGAGCGAGCCGCATGAATGGCACCGATTGCGCGATCATGCTGGTCGACGATCACGCCGTCGTCCGCGAAGGCTATCGCTCGGTGTTGCAGAAGCAGCCCGGCCTGCGCGTCGTGGCCGAGGCCTGCGACGGAGCCGAGGCCTACCGCCTGTTCAAATCGGCCAAACCCGATCTCGTGATCATGGATCTGAGCATGCCCGGCATCGGCGGGATCGAGGCGGTCAGGCGGATCCGGCAGTGGGACAAGGCCGCGAAGATCCTGGTCTTCACCATGCACCAGAACGCCGGCTTTGCCGTGCAGGCGATCCGCGCCGGCGCCAGGGGCTATGTCACCAAGACCAGCCCGCCGGAAACGCTGGTGCGCGCGGTCATGGACGTGCTCGCGGGCAAGATCGCCATCAGTCCCGACATCGACCATGAGTTGGCGCTGAGCCGGCTCAGCGGCGAAAGCTCCGCCGCCGACGTGCTTACCGCACGCGAGTTCGAAGTGCTGCGCCTATTGCTCGCCGAACGGAGCACCGACGAGATCGCCGAAACGCTTCACGTCAGCCCGAAGACCGTCGCCAACCTGCACTCGCTGATCAAGGACAAGCTCGGCGTCGGTTCGGACATCGAGCTGGTCCGGCTCGCACTGCGCCAGGGTCTC
This sequence comes from Bradyrhizobium hipponense, assembly GCF_008123965.1. GTDB lineage: Bacteria > Pseudomonadota > Alphaproteobacteria > Rhizobiales > Xanthobacteraceae > Bradyrhizobium > Bradyrhizobium hipponense. The sequence continues at coordinate 89,500 of NZ_VSTH01000014.1, forward strand.
CTGACCCAGGTCGATCTGGGCGAGGCCTGAAGCGCACGGGTCAGGCCAGATAGCGCGTGAGATAGCCTTCCATCGCGTAGAGCGCGCACAGCGCCAGGCTCGACCACACCGCGGCGCTGAAATACAGGAACATCCAGGTCAGTTCGCCCTTCCAGTGCGCGACGTCGTGGGTCACCACCCAGCGCGTGCTGACGTCGTGAAGCCCTTCGAGGAAGCCGAGCAGCCTGTTGCCCTCGGCATGCCCTGCCCGCCAGCGGCCGAGATACATCGGCACGTCGACGGTGACGAGAAAGGCGAGGAAGCAGGCGATGCCGACGATGCCGGCGCTGAGCGCCCAGCGCACCGGTCCCTGAAATTCCGGCATCAGACGGCACAGCGCAATTCCGACCAGGAAGAAGGTCACCGCCCACAGCGAATTCTCGATCGCGTTGAAGAGATAATTGGTGGTCAGCACCGCGTACCAGGAGAAGCACTCCGCGATGATGATCACGGGCACGATGACGAGGGCGATGTTCACCGTGGTTTCGGCACCGGCCATGGTGCCGAGCTGATGTAGGATGATGGCCCATTGCGCGGCGAAGCACACTTCGGCGACCGTCGCGACGGAGCGGCCGACGAACACGCTCGATAGCCAGGTGTCGAACAGGCAGATGCGCTGCACATCGGCGCGCGGCAGGAACGAACGGAAGGCGCAGCCGAACACATAGCCGGCGCAGAGCAGCAGCATCACACCCATCGCGGGCGCCGCACCGAGGCTGCCGCTGACGGGCTGATAGAACTCCCGGTACAGCATGAACCAGACAAGGATATTGACGTTGCTGACAAGCGTCAGGGACCCCCACCACCACGCGAGGGGATTTGACCGCGCCTGCCACTGCAACATGATTAGCTCCGCTGTAATCGATTTGACACGTCGTCGTAACAATCCTGTCACAGGCCGCTAGGGAATCACGACAAAAATTTGTGTGCGGCGGGCTCCTCATGGGCTCCTGTGCGTGCGAGGCCTCCCGCTTCGTCCGCATAGTGGACGAAACTACATATTATGTGAATCTATTGGACAAGAAGCCCAGCCGGGTTCATGAAGTCCGCATGGCTCAAACCGCCCCCAACTTGCTCCACGCCTCCTCGTCCGCCGCCGCGGTGCTGGCCGCGAGTGCCGATAACGCCGCTTTCGCGACGACGCTGGCAAAAGGCCTCGTGGTGCTCGAAGCCTTCAAGGCCGGGACGACGCTGCTCGGCAACATGGAGCTGTCGAGGCTGACGGGGATTCCGCGGCCGACGGTGGCGCGGCTGACGCACACGCTGGCCGAGCTCGGCTATCTCCGCTACGACGCCGAACGCTCGAAATACCGCGTCGGCGCGCGAGCTTTGCGGATGGCGCATCCGCTGCTCGCCGACATGCAATTTCGCCAGGTTGCGCGGCCCATGATGCAGGAGCTGGCGCAGAGCGTGCGGGGCACGGTCTCGATCGGCCTGCTCGACGGCACATCAATGATCTATGTCGAGACCGCGCGCTCCGGCGACGTCGGCCCACACGTGCCCGACATCGGCATGCCCATTCCCGTCGTGATCACTGCGATGGGCCGCGCCGCCGCGGCGACCTTGCCGCCGGCTGATGCCGCATCGCTCGAACAGCGCATCGAGGCCGAGGACGCCGAGCTGTGGTCGGCCTTCCGTGACAAATACCGCGCTGGACTCGCGCAATGCGCAAGCCGCGGGTTCTGCACCTGCTGGGGCGAATACATGGCCTCGATCCACGCCGTCGCCGCACCGCTGTTTCACGCGGGCGGAACCAGGCAGTCATTCTCGATCAATTGCGGCATCCCTGCGTTCCGGCTTCAGCCCGGACAGTTGGAGGGCGAGATCGGCCCGCGCATCGCGGCCCTTGCCGACGGCATCCGCGCCATCGTCAGTGCGGCGGAGCCTGCGATCGGGACACGCAAGCAAAACAAGAAGGGAGCCAGGACATGAACAAGAAGTTCGGCACCCCGCGCCTGGGAGGCCATCATGACCATTACGCGCCGAATATTGCTGGGCACCCTCGCCTTTTCCTTTTCCGGACTGCCATTCTCGGCACGCGCTGAGGAGGCCTGGCCGTCGCGCATGGTACGGCTGATCTCGCCTTACGGGCCCGGCGGATCCAACGACATCTCGCTGCGCCTTCTCGCCGAAGAGTTCGGCCGCAGCCTGCACCAGCAATTCATCGTCGAGAACAAGCCAGGCGCCGGCACGCGCATTGCCAACGATCTGGCCGCGCATGCGCCGGGCGACGGCTACACCATTCTCTATGTCGCAGCGCCCTACGCCACCGCCGAAGCGCTGTTCGGCAAGCTGACCTACGACCGCAAGGATCTTCAGCCCGTTGCCATGACGGTGATCGCACCGCTGTTCCTGATCATCAGCGCGGACGCACCATTCAAGACGCTTGCGGAGTTGATCGCCTATGGCAAGTCCAAGCCGGACGGGCTGACCTTCGCCTCGCCCGGGGCGGGCTCGCAGCCGCATCTGGCCGGCGAGCTCCTGTTCAGGGACGCTGGCGTCAAGGGCCTCAACATTCCCTTCCGCGGCGACGCCGCCTCCTACACCGAGCTGCTCGCCGACCGCGTCGACGCCACGCTGACGGCGCTGCCGACCGCGCTGCCCTACATCCAGAGCGGCAAGTTCATCGTGCTCGGCGTCGCCTCGCCAGAGCGGAGCGCGCTCTATCCGCAGGCGCCGACCCTGCGCGAACAAGGCTTTCCCAACGTGGCCGCCGCCGGTTGGTACGGCTTCATGGCGCCCTCCACGACGCCGCGCGCGATCATCGACAAGCTGGAGGCCGAAGTTTTGCGCGCCCTCGCCAATCCCGCGGTCAAGGACAAGCTGACCGCCCAGGGCCTCGAGGTGCGCGCCGGCACCGCCGCCGAATTCGGCCAGTTCATCGACAACGAGACACGCAAATGGACCGGGCTGATCCGGGAGGCGGGCCTCAAGGGGGAGTGAAGAAGAAGTGTGAACGCGCGGCGTGAGAAACGTGGATGCCCGGGACAAGCCCGGGCATGGCGGCGGAGAGCGTGGGTCATCTTTTCATCCCGCTAACATACGCAGCGAGCTTGTCCAACGTCTCATAGCCGTATTCGACGGCTCCAAAACCGATCATGCCGTCGCGCTGAGCCGTGGTGGAGGCCAACTGCCGCATCATCAGCACGGTCTTGCCGTTGCTCTGCTCGGCGAACGTGACGGTGAAGCGAAACAGGCCGGGATCATCGTCCTGGTCGGCGCCGTGATCCATTTCCATCAGTGACGGCCGCTCGATGCGGCGGAAGCGCATGCGGTTCGGATAGACCGTGCCGTCGGGCCCGATCATGTTGAAGCGCCAGACGCCGCCGACCCGCACGTCGATCTCGAGAGTCTCGATCTTGAATCCCTTCGGCCCGAACCATTGCGGCAGATGTTTCGGGTCCGACCAGGCCTCGAACACCAGTTCGCGCGGCGCGTCGATCACGCGCGACATCACGATCTCGCGGTCGAGCGACCATTGGGACAAAGCCGGGTTGGCAGAACTCGTCATCATTTGGCACCTTTCCGTTTGCTGGCTCGGGACGGCCGTTTGGCGGCCGCCCCCTCCTTTTCCTTCTTCAGCTTCATCACGTAAGCCTCGAATCGGTCGAGCCGCGCCTCCCAGGTCGCGCGCTGTTGCTGGAACCAGTCTTCTGCGCCGACAAGGGCGTCCGGACTGAGACGGCAAGTGCGGACGCGGCCGGACTTCTCCGACTGGACGAGCCCGCTCGTCTCCAGTACGTGGATGTGTTTCATGAAGCTCGGCAGCGCCATCTCGAAGGGATCGGCAAGCTCGCCGACCGACGCCTCGCCCGCGCACAGCCGCATCACGATCGCCCGCCGCGTAGGGTCGGCGAGCGCGGAAAAGATCTGGTCGAGTCCGGATAATTGGTTAGCCATGAAGCTAACTATACACTCGTCGCGATGGGCGTCAATAATCATTAGCTTGTAGGCTAAGTAATTTTCATCAGCCGGTGTGCGGAACCAGAACGCGCAATCGTGAATTGGGAGACCGCGCTCTTCTCGCTAAAATCCTCCCCGGGGGCGTCGCATCGATCGTCAGAGCACGTGCCGCCAATTGTCATCTCATCGCAAATCAGCCGCCGGACACTTGCCCGGGCCGCGCTCATTCCGTTCGCAATCGCGCTTGCCCGGCCGCACCGCGCATCGGCGGATTCCGACATGATCGCGCAGATGCGCGACATCGTCGCCGCGGAACTGGCGCCGACGGCGACGTCGGCCCATCCGGGCGGCCTCTCCGCCGCGCTTTATGCCGGCCGCCATGTCGAATTCTTCAATTACGGATTCGCTGACGACGCCAGCAAACGGCCGGTGACGCCGGACACGCTGTTCAACCTCGCCTCCTTGCGAAAGCCGTTCGAGGCGACGCTGGTGGCGCTCGGCACGCTGCGCGGCGAGCTGCGGCTGGACGATCCCCTGCCGAAACACCTACCCGAACTCACGGGCGACCATATCCGCCGCGTCACAATCGGCGAGCTCGCCACACACACATCAGGACTGCTGCTGCCGACCGACTATCCGCCCTGGCCGAACGATGCGTTCACCCGCGCGCAATTCATCGATATGCTCAATGCCTGGACGCCGCCTGCAGGCGTCGCGCCCGGCAAGCAGCGCATCTACACACATGCCGGCTACGTGCTGCTCCAGCTCGTGCTCGAACGCTGCTACCGCGCGCCGATCGCATCGCTGATCGAGCAACGTATCCTCCGGCCGCTCGACATGACTGCGACTTACGTCCCCGAGCGCGGTGCGGACGACCGCGCAGTGATGGACGAAGCCTGGATGCAGCGTGTCGTCCAGGGCTATTCCGGCCAGGGTACCGCGACCGGTCCGCGCGGCAACCAGCAGAGCTATTTCGATTTCCCCGGCACCGGCCAGATGTTTTCATGTGCGCGGGATCTCGCAACATTCGTGGCGGCCTGCGTCGACGGCCGATCGGTCGAGCCGCATTTGCGCGAGGCGCTGCGGATGACGCAGCACGAGGCCTTCCGCGTCGACGAGAAATTCGGACAAGGCATGGCCTTCGAGACCGTGCATCTTCCCGGCGTCACAGTTGTCGACAAGCCGGGCGGGCTGAACAACGCCACAGGGTATCTCGGCCTCGTGCCGGCACGGCGGATCGGCATCGTGCTGCTCGCCAATCGCGGCGAATATCCGCACGAGATCGCGCGCTACAAGATCCTGCCCGCACTGGCGCATCTTGTGGCGTCACACGCAGGATGAGTTCAAAACAGAAGGCCTCTTCAAGACGGAAAGCCCTGGCTGAGCCAGGGCTTTCCGCGCCAGGACGAAACGGGATGGCGATCAGTATCTTGCGACGACCGGTCCGCCGAACTTGTAGTTCACGCCGACGCGCACGATGTTCGACCTGAGATCGACCGAGTGGGTGTAGACGTTGCTCGGAGATGGCACAGCACCCGCGAACGTCATGAGATTGGTGCTGGTCGCCGTGGTGCGGCCGAGATCCACATAGAGGTATTCGGCCTTGAGCGACCAGCCGCCGCCGAACGCATATTCGGTGCCGACACCTGCGGTCCAGCCGAGGCGCGTATCGCGGATCGCGGCCGATTCCGTCGCCGCGGAGAACGTGTCGGTGAAGTTGAAATTGCCCCTCACCTCGGCGATTGCCACGCCACCCGTGGCGTAGACCAGCCAGGTCGGAGCCGCGAGGAAGCCGATGCGGCCGCGGATGGTGGCGAGCCAGTCGGCCGAGACCTGCGAGGACACCGTGAAACCGGTGGGCGCACAGCAGGGATAGACGCCCGAGCCCGTCGCGCTGCCCTTGAAGCCGAAATAATTGATGTCGCCTTCGAGGCCGAGCACGGCGTTGTTGAGTTGCCAGTTGTAGCCGGCGGTGAAGCCGCCGGTCGCGCTGGAGCTGTTGATGCGCTGGGCGCCGACCGCCGCAATGGCAGGAACGCTGGAGGTCGCGAAATAGCCGGCGGGATCGAACACGGTCGACGTGGTCGGGTCTGCGCTGCCCCATTGTCCGCCGACATTGGCGCCGACATAGAAGCCGGTCCAGTTGTAGGCCGGCGCCATCATCGGCGCCTTGGTGTAGCGCGCCGCCAAATCCGCAGCGGACACGGACGCCGTGCCCAGGACAACCGATGCGACCGCCAGCAAAAACTTCTTCATTCCAATCTCCAAGCCCTACGCGATCGATCTCGCGTTTTCGAATGCCCGCGGGTGGGAACCATCCGGCGCAGACTGGGGATAGGCGGCGCACCGCCTCCCGTCTTGGACTGCGGCGAAGTTCGTAGGGACTGTGATGCAGTATGCGGTCCACCGGCTGCGAAAGGTATCAAGTGTGACCCAAGCGCCACGCATCCCGCTCGCCGCAGCACGGGGCAGCGGCGCACAACGCACGTTCGTATCGCGCCACAACAAGCGCGTGAGCATGGAGGATCAAATCTTCCCAACGGCGCTCAGACCGAACGCGTCAGTCCGCCGTCGACGCGGATGTTCTGGCCGGTGATGTAGGCCGCGCCATCCGAGGCGAGGAACGCGACCGTCGCCGCGATCTCCTCGACCTTGCCGTAGCGCCTCATCGGCACGCTGTCGCGGCGGGCCTCTGTCTGCGGCAGGCTGTCGATCCAACCCGGCAGCACGTTGTTCATGCGGACGTTGTCGGCGGCATAATTGTCCGTGAAGATCTTCGTGAACGCGGCCAGCCCTGCCCGGAACACCGCCGAGGTCGGAAACATCGCGCTCGGCTCGAACGCCCAGGCGGTCGAGATGTTGATGATTGCCCCGGCCTTTTGCGTCTGCATCACCGGCGTCACCAGCCGCGTCGGACGAATCACGTTGAGCAGATAGGTGTCGAGCCCGGTGTGCCACTGCTCGTCGGTGATCTCGGTGATCGGTGCGCGCGGGCCGTGACCGGCGCTGTTGACGAGCACGTCGATATGACCCCACTTCGCCAGCGCACCGTCGACGAGGCGCTTCAGATCGTCATTCGACTTGTTGGAGCCGGTGACGCCGATCCCGCCAAGCTCGGTGGCCAGCGCCTCGCCCTTGCCGGATGACGACAGGATCGCGACGCGAAAGCCGTCGGCCGCGAGCCGCCGCGCAACCCCCGCTCCCATGCCGCTGCCGCCTGCGGTGATGAGTGCGACTTTCTCTGTTGCCATGACCGATGATCCCTTGCGATGGAGTTGAGGCGAGCCGCAGGCCCGGCCTATCATGAGGCCTTCTACAGCCAGGCTTGTCGGCAGGTCCACCGTCGAAGGCATCCGTCATGAGTGATTTGCAGATCCGCAACCTTCGCCCAGAGGAGATTTCCCTCGCCGTCGACTGGGCTGCCGCCGAAGGCTGGAATCCGGGCCTTGCGGATGCGGCCTGCTTCGCGATCCCCGATGCGCAGGGCTTCTTCGTCGGTGAGATCGACGGCGAGGCGGTGGCGACCGTCTCCTGCGTCAACTACGATGATCGCTTCGCCTTCCTCGGCTTCTACATCGTGCGCACAGCGTTTCGCGGCGCGGGTCACGGCGTGCGCATCTGGAACGCGGCGATTGCGCATGCGGGGTCCCGCGTGATCGGGCTCGACGGCGTCGTGGCGCAGCAGGACAATTACAGGAAATCCGGCTTCCAGCTTGCTTACGCTAATATCCGCTATGGCGGCGCCATTGCGGCACCATCTCTACCGCCGCCTACCGACATCGTCGCGCTGGACAAAATACCGTTCGCCATGGTGGAGACGGATGACGCGACCGTCTTCCCGGCCCCGCGCATCGCCTTCCTACGTGCCTGGATCAATGCGCCCGGCCATCACGGCCGTGCGCTGCTGCGCGACGGCAAGCTCGCTGGATGGGGCGTGATCCGCCAGTGCCGGACAGGCCACAAGATCGGCCCGCTCGTCGCCGACGACCGCGCGGCAGCAGAGCCGGTCGTGCAGGCCTTGCTGGCAAGCGCGGGCAGCGGCGAGATCTTCCTCGATGTCCCCGCCGTCAACCGCGAGGCAATCGCACTTGCGGAGTCGTTCGGACTGAAGCCGGTGTTCGAGACGGCACGGATGTACACCGCAGCGGCCCCGCCGCTGCGGATCGACCGCGTCTTCGGCGTGACCAGCTTTGAGCTGGGCTAGCGAATACGCCGCTCAGTAGCAGCGCATGATGTTGACGGTGTGCTCACCGCCGCCGCGGCCGGGCACCGTCACAGACTCGGTGGGACAGGTCGGCACATAGGGACGATCGGACGGTACGACGTTCGGCGGGAAGCGATGCGTCCAGTCCCAGGGAACGTCGTAGGTATAGGTGTAGCGCACGTCGTTGGAGAGCGGCTGCCCTGCATCGGCGAAGGGCTGGCTGTAGCCCGCAGCGTCGTAGAAGAACCCGCCGCCGCCCGGCCAATACACCCACGGATTGTTCCGCCGGTGGAACCGGCTGCCCGGCGCGATCGCTGGGCGTGCCGCGGCCGGCGGTGCGGCAGCGGATACAACCCCATGCGGGGCGGCTGCGCCCGGTCTTGCAAAACTGTCGCTAGCGGCAAGAAGCAGCACGACCACGCTGAGCGAGGCGAGTAACGCCCCATGCATTCTATAAGTCATGATACGCACCAACTCGTTGGCTACAAGGCAAGCTCCCCGAGGGCACGCTAGGCCGGGCCGTCAGGGCCCGGCAAACATATAATTAATTATTGGTTAAGACCCAGTCTTAACGCGACCTGCGACAGGCAGGCTTCTCTAGCGGTCACGAGAGAATGCGGAACGGAGCGGTCCCCGCTATGAGTCCATGCAGCCGCACGTGCGCCAATCATCCCACGCCTAGCTCGACGCGGGGCGATGTCGGCCCTGAAGGCAACAACAATGGTACGCTGACCGGCATCTACCGCAACTGGTAGAGGTTCGACTGAACTGACAGGACCCGCCGCTCCAAAGAACGGCGGGTTCTCTCCCCAGCCGCTCTTGCATGACGACCCGCCCCTGTAACAAGACTGTCATGCAGCAAAACTAAACGATGGCGGGGGCCGCGGTTGGCCGCCGAGCCGCCTCACCGCAGGGAGAGATTTAATGCGCCGTTCACTGGTGTTGCTGTCCGCCGGACTGACAGTGCTGTCCACCGGACTTTGCGCAGGACTTGCCTCCGCCCAGAACAACACGCCCCGTAACCTGATCCTGTTCATCCCAGACGGGCTGCGCGCCCTGAAGGTCACCCCCGAGGCGGCGCCGGCGATGGCCGAGGTCCGCGACAAGGGGGTCAATTTCAAGAACCCGCATTCGCTGTTCCCTACCTTCACCATGGCCAACGGCTCGGCGATGTCGACCGGACACTATCTCGGCGACACCGGCGTGTTCTCCAACACGATCTGGACCAATTACACCTCCGTCCCCGCCGGCGACACCGTCGTCCCCTTCATCGAGAACGACGCCGTGCTCGGCGACATCGACGAGCATTTCAAAGGCGACTATCTCAACGAGGAAACCATCCTGAAGCTGGCTCGCGACAAGGGATTCAGCACCGCCGCGCTGGGCAAACATGGCCCGACCTATCAGTTCGACCACACCGACAAGCCTGAAAAGGCCGGCCTGCATTCGCTCGTGTTCGACGATGCCACCGGCGGCAAGAACGGCGTCGCGCTGTCGGACGAGGTGAAGGCAGCCCTGACCAAGGCCGGCCTTCCCCTCGCCACCCCGCCGCGCGGCGACAACAGCAAGGCGGGCGACGCCAAGACGCCCGGCACCACGGTCGCCAACGTCGCGCAGCAGGCCTATTTCGCCGATGTCGCCACCAAGGTGGTGCTGCCGATGTTCAAGGCACGCAACAAGCCATTCGTGCTGGTGTTCTGGTCGCGCGACCCTGATGGCACCCAGCATAACCAGGGCGACAGCCTCAACCAGATCAAGCCGGGCATCAACGGTCCGAGCACGATGGCGAGTATCAAGAACGCCGACGACAATCTTGCCCAGCTGCGCAAGGCCTTGGACGAGCTCGGCCTTGCGGCGAGCACGAACATCATGATCCAGGCTGACCACGGCTTCTCGACCATCTCCAAGGAGAGCAAGACCAGCCCCTCGGCCAAGGTCAGCTATGACGACACGCCGAACGATTTTCTGCCGATGGGCTTCCTGGCGCTTGATCTGGCCAAGGCGCTCGACCTGCCGCTGTTCGACCCCAACGACAAGAACGCGAAGATTGAAGGCAACAAGCACCCCAAGGCCGGCAACGGCGTGCTCGGCAAGGATCCGACCAAGCCCGACCTCGTTGTCGCCACCAATGGCGGCTCGGATCTGATCTACCTGGCCAACAAGGACAAGAAGCTAGCGGCCAGGACCATCAGGGCGTTGCTCGAGCAGGACTACGTCTCCGGCCTGTTCGTCGACGACCAGCTCGGCCGCTTTTCCGGCACCCTGCCGCTGTCGAGCATCAATTTGCGCGGCAAGGCGGCGACGCCGACGCCGGCGATCGTCGTCAACTTCCGCTCCTATGCCAGCGACTGCGGCGAGGCGCCGACCAACTGCTCGGTGCAAGTCGCCGACACCGTGCTGCGACAGGGCCAGGGCATGCATGGCAGCTTCAGCCGCGGCGACACCATGAACTTCATGGCCGCGATCGGACCGGACTTCAAAGCCGGCTTCGTCGACGAGTTGCCGGTCAGCAATGCCGACGTCGGCATGACCGCCGCTCAGCTGATGGGTCTGCGCGCCTCACACAACGGCAGCCTCGTCGGCCGGGTGATGTCGGAGGCCCTGCCCAACGGCATCCTGCCGAAGGCGTACAAGGCCGTGGAGAAGTCGAGGATGTCCGAGAACGGTCTTCAGACCGTGCTCAACGTCCAGCGCGTCGGCAGCCAGCGCTATTTCGACGCCGCCGGCTTTCCCGGACGCACGCTCGGGCTCGAGCCGGACGCAGGCAAACAAAAAACGGCGGGGAAATAACCCCGCCGCTTTCTCGCGCCCTCAAAAGAGACGAGATAATCTCACATTCCAATGTCGAACACGTTCGGCAATTGGCCCGCCAGAGGCAGCGCGGTGGCGCCGAGGAAGGTCGCCACCATCGCCATCAGGCGACGGTTGTTCTGGCGCTTGCCGCGCATCTGGCCCGCGATCCACTCCAGCATCTCGGTGTTGACCTTGGAGGCATAGGCCGGCGCCCAACTCTCGATATCGGACTCTGCCGACAGCGCGACGCTGCGCGGCGGCACCTTCAGGCCCGACGCGCTCGCGGCATAGTGGGCGACCGCCTTGGTCAGCAAATCGTCGAACCGGCCGCCATCGGTACGCTCGGTCGCGGCCTCGTTGATCTCGAACAGCGTCTCGGCTTCGGCGCGGCTGACCGGCTGATCGTTGACGGCTGTGGCCGTCAGGATGCGGGCGCACCAGGCGGTATCGTCGGCATCGAGCGAACGGGAAAAGTGCACCCGGCCCTTGGTGGTCGGGCCCTCGCCCGTGATCACGCCGTCGCGCACGATGGTGAGTGCATGGGCCGCGGTATCACGGCAGGACGGTTCGAGGGACGGCGACTGGGCGGGCGAGTCTTGGGACTTCGGCACTGCGGCAGACATAGTTCACTTCCAGATTTCTTCTGATCGACCAGCATTTTCATGCGGGCGTAAAGGGGTGGTTAACGATTCGATACGGGGATCGCGACTTTTTCCAATGGTTGCCAATTGGTCGCTATCAGGACCATTTGGGTTCCATCAAACGCCGGGCGAGCGTGATGCGGGTCATAAAAGGCTTTATCGGGGCAATCGAGACCGTGTGGCTCCGGTGGGGGATGTTTCGCCGCACGCGCCCCTGCAACAGAAAGGTGCTAGAGAATCGGTCTTTCAGGGAAGGAATTCACATTTTACTTGAAGCGGTTCACTTGAGCGCGACGACACCCTATACTACCCGTGACGGTAAAATGTGAATTCATAAGCAAATTCAATGTGATGAGGCAGAACCATGACACTCCCGATTGGCGCCACCGCCCCCGACTTCGAAGCTGAGACCACCGAAGGGAAGATCAAGTTCCATGACTGGATCGGCAACAGCTGGGCGCTTCTCTTCTCGCATCCGAAGGACTTCACGCCGGTTTGTACGACGGAACTCGGCGCGCTTGCCAAGCTGAAGCCTGAATTCGACAAGCGCGGCGTCAAGCTGATGGGCCTCTCGGTCGATCCGGTTGACCGCCATTCCAAATGGTCGGAGGACATCAAGGAGACGCAAGGTGCCGCCCCGAATTATCCGATGATCGGCGATACCGACTTCAACGTCTCGAAGCTCTACGAGATGCTGCCGGCCTCGACCTCGGGCGATCCCCTCACCCGCACGCCGGCCGACAACCAGACCGTCCGCAACGTCTTCGTCATCGGGCCGGACAAGAAGATCAAGCTGGTGCTGGTCTATCCGATGACCACGGGCCGGAATTTTCAGGAAATCCTGCGCGCCATCGACTCGCTCCAGCTCACCGCCAAGCATCGCGTCGCAACGCCGGCCGACTGGTCGCAGGGCGAGGACGTCATCATCGCGGGCTCGGTCTCCAACGACGAGGCCAAGACGATCTATCCGCAGGGCTGGAAGGAGCCGAAGCCCTACATCCGGATCGTGCCACAGCCGAAGTGACGTCTGGCAGTTGCCTCTGGCAGCCGCCAAAGTGATCCTGGGGCGCGCGAAGCACGAACCCGGGATGTCGAGATCCCCAATGCGCGTTGCGCATTGGGACCGGTCCTTCAGTCCATCTTGACGACGTCAGACCACACGTCCGGCCTTCAAGCTGCGCCCACGCGGTCGAGGAAGCTGTCGACCTCGGCCTTCAGATGCACGCTCTCACCCGACAGCGCCTGGGCGGAGGCAAACATCCGGCTCGAGGTTTCGCCGGTCTCGCTGGCGCCCTTGGCGGCATGACGGACATTGACCGCGACGTCGGCGGTGCCGGAGGCCGCGGCGCGGACGCTGGCGGCGATGTTGTGGGTGGCGCTGCGCTGCTGCTCCACCGCGGCCGAGATCGAGCCGGCGATGCCGCTGATGCGCTCGATGGTCTGGCCGATCGCCTTGATGGCTGTGACCGACTCCTCGGTCGCAAGTTGCATGCTGGCGATCTGGTTCGAAATCTCATCGGTCGCCTTGGCCGTCTGGCCGGCGAGCGTCTTGACCTCCTGGGCGACGACCGCGAAGCCGCGGCCAGCATCGCCCGCGCGCGCGGCCTCGATCGTGGCATTCAGCGCCAGGAGATTGGTCTGCTCGGCGATCGAGGTGATCAGCTTGACGACGTCTCCGATGCGCGCGCCCGCCTCGGAGAGCTGCGCGATGCGCTGGTCGGTGGCCTCGGCCTGGCGCACCGCCTCGGCGGAGATCTCACTCGATTCCTGCACCCTGCGCGTGATCTCGGAGATCGATTGGCTCAGTTCGTCCGAAGCCGTCGCCGCCGAACGCACGTGCTCGGAGGCGTTCTCGGACGCCCCCGCCGACTGCGCCGACAGATCGGCGGTGGAACGTGCCGTGTCGGTCAGTTGCCGGGCCACGCGCTCGAATTCGCCGGATGAGTTCAGGACCTTGTCGAGGATACCGCCGACGCTGCCGCGGAACTCCTCGACGAAATTACGCAGCTCGGATTTGCGCTGCTCAGCTGCGGCAGCGGAGGCTGCTGCCTGCTCGCTGCGCAAGCGCGCCCGCTCCAGCGAATTGCTCTTGAACACCGCGACCGTGCGGGCGATCTCGCCGATCTCGTCGGCGCGCTCCTCGCAATTGTTCGCGACGTCGTTCTGGCCGTCGGCGAGCGCGGTCAGCGAGCGCGTGACCGAGGTGAGCGGCCGGGTGATGCGACGGACGACCAGCATGGTGAGGACCAGGACCAGCAGCGCGGCGATGCCGGCTGCGGCCCCCATGCTCTCGATCGCCTGGGCCAGCATGCTCTCGAACTGCGCCATCGGGATACCGACGTAGAGGATGCCGGCGACCTTGCCGGTTGCATCTGCGACCGGGAAATAAGCGGTCATGAACGATTTGCCGAACAGCGTGGCCGGCCCCTTGTAGGCCTCGCCACGGCGCAGCAGGGCTTGCGCCGGATGGTCGGCGGCAAGCTGGGTGCCGACGGCGCGCTCGCCATTTTCCTTCTTCACGTTGGTCGAGCGGCGGACGAACTGCCCGCTCGCATCGTCGAACGCGAAAAGGGTCGCGTTACCGCCGACATAGGACACCGCGCGATCAACGATGGCGTGATCCCTGAAGTCGGGCATTTTGGGAATCTCGGCGCGCGCCACGGCGCCATCCTTCATGATGATCCTGGCGTCGGGAGCGGTCTCGGCAAAGGCGAGCGCCAGCGTGCGCAAATTGACCTCGATGTCGCGCAACGCGCGATCATTGATAGCCGTGGTGAGCGACCAATAGCCGGCGCCGACTACCAGCGCCGTATTCACCGCGATCAGCAGCACGGCGCACAGGACGGCCTTGGTACCCAGCTTGAATTGCGGCAGGAGTTTCGCCGTCGAAAGTTTAGACATGAATGGAATCACCCCCGTAATTCCTGCATATTCGTGCAATCGGCTTACGGCCGCATTAACGAGGGTTCCCACCGCCGCACGCGGAATGCTTTACAAATTGTAAACGAGGGGCACCGGGCGGCGCAGCGCGCTGATGGCTGGCGCGGTCGCTGCGGGTGCTCGATGCCGTCCTTGCCAAGATCGGGGATCGCCGACCCTTTCCAGGGGCGGCGGGGCAAGGGTGATCCCGGGCGTGGCGCGCGACAGCAGCGCCGGTGCCGTCGACTGGAACGGGATCGCCCCAGGCCTCGCGTCAAGCGCTGCCGGCAGAGCGGATCCACTGTCCTGGCGGGCGACACTGATCGTACTGGCGAGCGTCGGCGTCGAACCCGCCAAGCCCTATCCGGGGCTGATCGTCGATCATGCGAAACCACGCGAATGGGCGTTAGGTGCCTACGCAAAGATCCGCAAAGGTTGAGCGTTGCTTTGACACAATTTCGAATCCCGCTATCGTCGTTGCTGCATTCAAACCGAGGGGGACGATATGGACGACGATAAACCCGTAACCGAGCAGGCGATGGAGACGATCACCACCGCCATGGAAGCGACCAAGGACGCCGCAGTCACCGCCGTCAAGAAGGTCAGGAAGGCCGCCAAGAAGGTCGCAAAGAAAGTAGCGCCGAAGAAGGCCTCCAAGAAGAAGGCTGCCAAGAAGACTTCGAAGAAGGCCGCAAAGAAATCGTCGAAGAAGGCGGCCAAGAAGACCGCGAAGAAGGCGGGCAAGAAGGCTGCCAAGAAAGCTCCGAAGAAAGCCGCCAAGAAGAAAAAGGCCAAGCGCTGATCGCAGCCCAAGGATAGGCAGAGCAAGTCTCTGGGTGCGGGCGCACCCGGAGGCTTTGCGGCGAAGTGTCTACCCTCGCCGCTTGGATGCGCGCCGGCCTGGATGATGCTCGCCCCGCGGATCGCGGAATTCGCTGCGATGGCCGCGCCGGTCCTCCTTCGCGAACTTTCGCCGCTTCTCGGGCGAGCCGAACGCCTTGATCACCCGTCTGCCATTGACCTTCTTGATGACGTAGCCGCCCTCGGTCATCGAGAACGGCGCTTTCAGCGATCCCATGTGGTCGAACTTGGTGCCGCGGGGATGCTGGAACGGCTCGAACCAGGCCGGATAGACAAAGTTCGACATCGGGAGACCGTTGACCGGGAAAGAGTCCTCCTCCACGGCGTCGCAGACCTCGTAGGCATATTGGGTGTTCCGGTTCTTATCCGCCCAGAGATTGGCCATTGGGTCGAGCACCATCTCGAACAGCTCGTGTGAGGCCGCCACGCTGATGGGCTCTTCGCCCAGGGCCTTGACGAAGATCTTCGAGATCGGCTGGCGGCGATGCGTCAGCTCATGGCGGCCGAGCATGTTCTTGTGGGAAGCGTCATCGAAATAGACCAGCTGCCAATCGGTCGGCTTCGGCTTTTGCGTGACATAGAGATCGACCGGGTAGCCCCACACGGGGAGGAAATGCTTGTCGTAGCACTTCTGAAGCGCTGCAGTGAGCGTGCTCATCTTGCGACCGCTGATCGTTGGCTCCGCGTAGTTGATGCAGGCAATCCGAACCGGCTTCATGGACCTGCCGAGCAGTGCCTGTCTCGCCTTCTTCATGGACATCACCGTGTTGAAAAGGAAATGGGATTGAATGGTCCCAGTCTAGCACGAAACGTGCCGATACACGTCAGGGATGTGTCCGCCGAAAAAGCTAAAGGCGCCGGTTGACCACGAACACCGCGGCCGCGCACATCGCAATGCCGGCGATCGCAAGCGCGTCGAGCTTCTCTCCGAATAGCACGTAAGCCATCAGTGCCGTGACCGCGGGCACCAGGTAGAACAGGCTCGCGACCGAGGTCGCCGCAGCATGGCGGATCAGCCAGTAGAGCAGCCCGATGGATCCGATCGAGAGCGCCACGGCGAGCCAAGCCAGCGCGAGCAGGAACTCCCGCGTCCAGTGCACCTCGCGGTCTTCGAACAGGAAGGCACCGGCCGCGAAGAAGATGGTGACCGCGACATATTGGACCAGATTGCCGGAGCGCCAGTCGATGCGGCTGCAGTAGCGGCGCTGATAAAGCGTGCCGAGCGTGATGCTGATCAGGGCGACCACTGAGGCGAGCCAGCCGAGCCCGGCTTCGCCGGTCAGGGGGCGGTTGTGCAGGATCAGCACCACACCGCCGAGGCCGAGCACGAGCCCGGCCCATTGCACCGGCGTCACCCGTTCGCCCAGCCAGCGGTTGGCGATGGTCGAGGTCAGGATCGGCTGCAGGCCCGGAATCAGCGCCGAGAGCCCTGCGGGAATCGAATGCGCGATCGCAATCGCGGTGCCGCCGAGATAGAAACCATGAACGAGGATGCCGGCGACCGCGCTGTGCGCGATGCCGATGCGGTCGGGCCATTTCGGGCGCGCAATCGCCACGATCACCGCCATCAGGCCGACCACGATCGCCATGCGGATCGCGAGATAGGTCAAGGGATCGGCATTGTTGATGACGTATTTGGTGCCGATGAAGCCGGTGCTCCAGAGCACGACGAACAGGATCGGCGCCGCGCGTGCGGCCATGTTTTCTTGATTATGATTCATTGCCGTCTTCATTGCCCGACCAAAGGCGATGCGGCAACGCGAATTTGCGGCGCTCAGATGTTGCGCCGCACGACGGACAGAGGAAACGGCAGCTCAGATCAGCCGCTCACCACTCTTCCGGACAGGGATTGATGATCTTCCAGAGCTCGACCCCGTTCTTGATCTTCTTCATGTCGGTCGTGAGCCCGCCATTGCGGCGGATCCA
Source organism: Bradyrhizobium hipponense (assembly GCF_008123965.1). GTDB lineage: Bacteria > Pseudomonadota > Alphaproteobacteria > Rhizobiales > Xanthobacteraceae > Bradyrhizobium > Bradyrhizobium hipponense. The sequence goes on from NZ_VSTH01000014.1 coordinate 106,786, forward strand.
GTCCTTCACCGTGTCGGGATAGTAGGACATCAGATCCGATGTCCCTTCCGAGCTGGTGACCTTGATGCCAAAGGTAAAGGCCTTGTCGTAATAGGCTTGGTGGAAGCCGAGGCTCGCGCGCGGCGTCACGCAGATCTTGTTCATCGGCACGATGCCCAGCACCAGCGTGCAGGCCGAGTTGCAGATGCCGTCGATGATGACGCGCTCGCGCTTGTCGCGGACGCGCGCGTACTTGGCCTTGTACTCCTCGACATAGCCGCCGTGGTCGCGCGTGATGTGCAGATCCGCCCGCGCCGGCGTGGCGACAGCAACGGAGAGCAACAGCAGGCTCAGGAGCGTGATGCGCATGGCAAAGGGACGGTGAAAACCTTGCATGAATGGACCGGCCTCGAAGGACCCCCAAGGGGCCGGCAGGAATCTTTAACCGGATTCTCTTTGGTCATACTTGTGTGGGGAATTCGTTAAGCATCCCGAAAAGGCCAAAAATGGGCAGGCCGCAGGGCGGACCGGCATTTCGGTCACACCGCCCGGGAATCCACGGAAAATCGCCGGGTTTTCCCGCCGCTTGGGTGCCCAGCCCGCCGAAAATCGCTATAACGAGCTGACCTCTAAGTGTGGTTTCGGAGAATCGAGATGAGCAAGTTGAAGCTTGTTGCCATGGTTGCGGCCCTTTCGGCCGTGACCCTCGCCCCCAGCCTTGCGGAGGCGCGGCATCACCGGCATCACCGCTCTTCCACCAGCCCGCTGCCCTACCCGATCAGCTATTTGCACAATTACGGGCCCGGCGTCACCCCCGGCACCTTCGCCTATTACGACGGCCCGTCGACCAACCACTGCTACCAGAGCGCGGCTGCCTATATCGGCCAGGACGGCCGCCGACATCCCTGCAACTGAGGGGTACCGGCGGCGTCGTCTCCCGGGGGAAGCCTTAACTGGCAGCTCCCGACAGCAGCAATTGCTTCTCGATCTCGTAGACCGGCAACTTCACGAGGTCCTTGCCGACTTCGCCCTGGAGCGCCTTGCGCACGGTGTCCGAATAGTCCGCGCGGATCATTCCGAGGGCGCGCGGCGAGGCCACCATGGTCAAAGCGGTGGTCTCGCCAGAACTGACGGCGGTATCGAGCCGTCCGGCGAGGCTTCGCAGGAACGCGCGCTCGGCCTCGTCGTGCCAATCGGTCTGCTCGGCCGAAATGCGCGCACCGCCAACCGCGGCATGCAACCGGCCGGGCGCGTCGGTCCCCTGCGCGGCGGTGGCAGGGTTGGACTGCTGATGCACCTCCCTTGTGTGAAGGTTCGGAAAAATCTCGTCGCCGAGATTCTCCAGAATCAACGCCTTGCGGCCATCACACACCACCAGCCAGTCGCCCTTATCGATTCTCATCTTGTTCATTGGCTGCTCCAAACGATCCGCGGACACAGCCCTCCGACGGAGGCGAAGCAACCGCCGGAGATGCCTTCCCTCGAATGCCTCGAGAGAACTGCCCACGGCGACAAGACTAGGGACGAAGCCAAGCGTGCGAATTGCGCAGGATCAAGGATGGTGGCGATGTTGGCCATGGCCGAAGCTGAGGTAGCTTGCGACAAGCCGGCCCAGGCCTGAGACGAACTGGCTGAAGATTTGTTCATCAGCATTACATTTCGGTTCCGCCACAATTTGAGCAGAACATCTTCGATATCCTGCACAGCGTAAGCGGAGGAAGACATCATGAAGTTCAAGTTTGGCCTCGTCGCCGTGGCTATGTTCGGTGCGGTCTTGGCATCGTCGGCGGCGTCCGCCATGCCCGTCGCGCCTGCACCTGCTACGTCGCAGGTCTCGGACGTCGAGCAGGTCCGCATGGTCTGCAATGAATGGGGGCGTTGCTGGTGGCGGCCGAACTACGCCTATGGTTACGGCTACGGCCCGGGATATTATGGGCCGCCGCGCTATTACGGCCCGAGATATTATGGGCCACGCTATTATGGGCCGCGCTACCGCCGCTGGTGAAATCTGGAGGGGCCCTCGGGCCCCTTTCGCATGTGCGAGATGCGCATTCGGCCGCGACCGCTGAGACCGATTCCAAAAACTGATCTAGATCAAAGAAACTGATCTAGATCAAAGAAAAGAATCCGCCGTCGGGCATTCTCTGCCGATGGCGGACCTCATCGTTTTTCGATGCCCTCAGACGGGTATGAATGTTCAAACCCACTTGGAAAGACAGCCGAAACTCGAAGGCCGACCTTTCGAAGCGTTCAGCTGCCCTGCGTGCACGCGGGTCCATTTCATCGATCTGGCCTTGGGCCGGCCGATGGTCGGAGACCGTTGACGCACGAGGTCTCCGTCATATCCAGCTCCATGTGTTCGAGGCCGTTCGAACAGCCTCAAGTCCAGGCCACGTCGCATGATGGCCGTAATCTTACGGCCTGCTTCATGATTTACGGAATCAAGACTTTTCACCATTGATATGATCTCCATCATTGCGGCGGCTGCGGGCTTGACGAAATGTTGTTCAGTGCCCTGACACCTTCCTCCGCACTTCAACTGGCGATCTTCGCCGATATCGATGCGTTCAAGCCGGCGGAGCTGATGGAGGATGCCAGGAGCATCCCGCTCGACGTTGCGCGCTTTGCGGCGGCGCGCGCGGTGGTCTGCTTGCCGGCGTGCCGGATCATCCTGATGCGATCGTTTGCGCGCATCCTCGACACGGCCTATCGCGCGCCGGGCGGCATGGTGATCCTCTCGATGGCCGATGACCTGCGGGCCAATTTGAACGGCGTGGATCTGGACTCGCGCTTCTTCGTGGCCCTGCGCGGCAACGACGCTTGCCATTTCGTCGAGCCCAGAACCAACCTGCATGCGATGATCATCCTCTCGCCCGGCCTGAAGGATCGCGGCTGGTTCGATCGCGCCGACGCACTGCGGGCCTATGCCCCAGACCGCGCTGCCCTGACGCATGTGCGCCAGCTCGTGCTCGACATCCTGCGAACCGCGAGCGCCGAGCCGGGGCTGTTCGCGATCGCGGAAATTGCCGCAAATCTTCAGGAGGGCTTGCTGCTCGCGATCGACGAGATGTTTCGCGTCGGTCCTCTCTCGGTCGGCGGCGGCCGGGCCGCACATGCGCGGTCGGCGAAGCTCGTGCAGCAGATCGACGACTACGTTGCGGCTCATCCGATCTCGCCGATCTACACGGCCGGCCTCGCGGGCGAGCTCGGCGTCTCGATGCGGACGCTGGGCGGCGCGGTGGCGAAGATCCGCGGCATGAGCCTGCACCAGTACATCCGGTTGAAGAAGCTGTGGACGACGCGTGCGAGGCTCCTGAAGGGTGGCGGCGGCCTGACGGTTGCCACCTGCGCCCGCGCGCAGGGCTTCCATCACATGGGTGAATTCGCCGCGCTCTACCGCGCGACTTTCAATGAAACACCGTCGGAGACGCTGGCGCGCGGCCGGCTGCTCATGCTTTCAACCGTTTAGGCCAAAACACGCCCCACAGCCCGTCGGACAGAAACGGAACATTGGATTGGCGCGCCACGGCCGATGAAGATGGGCACGATTGCTTCACCGTGGCGCTAGGATGCCGCGGCCGGGCAAGCGCCGCCGAACCGAACCATCAAGACCGAACCGGTTGCCCGATTCCCAGGAGGTTTCCTTCACTGTCGCGGAACCACGCACCCCGCTCACCGGTGCCTTTGCTGGGGTAGTTGCCTCTGATCTCCGCAATCCCATCGACGGTACTCAGGCCGGGCAGATCATACTCCTCGAACTCGACTCCCCGCGCGCGAAGCTCGCGCACCGTCGCCTCGATGTCGTCGACTTCCCAGCCCATTTGGGTGTGCGAGCCAGATTGCACTCCCGCCGAGACGAAGATCGCAAACTCGCCGGCCCTGCAGACGTAGCGCAGCCCGCCCGCGCGCTGTTCGACCGGTTCGAGCCCGAGTTTCTCCGAATAGAACGCCCGCGCGCGATTCAGGTCTTTGGCTGGAAGCCGGGTTGCCACTTTCGCGTCCTTTAGCATGTGCTTTCTCCTTTCGTGATCTTGATGCGCTGGCTTGCCGCCAGCGATCTTCGGGAGGCGCCATATGGAGAATAACGTAAAGCAATTGCTCGAGCGCTACGAGAAGCTGTTCCGAATGGCGCTCACGGGCGAAGTGGACATGGACAAGGTGGCATCTTCATACACCGCCAAGTTCGTCGCTGCGTCTCCGGCGGGCGTCAGTGTCGGTCAGAATGACGAGCACCTGAAGCAGATGATGCAGCAGGGATTCGAAAACTATCGCCGAATCGGCACCAAGGACATGCGACTTCGTAATGTCCGCATCGCACCCAAATTGGCGCCTGGGGTGGCAAACGGCGGCGAAATCCCGCCGCATCCTGCAAAATCGTAGAGTGGCGCGCCATTCAGAACAAAACCACGCGCTCATACATAATTGAAATTGCTTGTGATTTTTCCTGCCCAATGGTTCGACGGCCGTCGGCCGCCGAGTTCGGCCTCGTCCGCTGTCGCAGGGGATTTTCGCACGTCTCACGACAGCGTGCGTCGTTCGATCCGGGATCGTAGTATTGTCGTCCGAAGCCGTCGAAGCTTCGAGACCGAGGATTTCGTCTAACACTCGATCGCGGCGCTCGAAGAGATGCACTCCAGAATCAAGCTGATGATCGCTACTGCGGTCGGACGGCGCGGCAAATGGAGGACATTATGGCGTGGCGTGACGACAAGGCACGGGCAACTCTGATCCGCGATGCAGCGGGCAACGTGCAGCCGGGCAGGAGCCCCCGGGCCTTTGCCGAACCTTTGTTCGGCTACACCAATAACGAGGACCTCGCCACTTACGATGCAGTTTCGCTTGCCCTCCTGGCGGAGCAAGCCTGGGAACACGTGCAGCGGCGCACGGCTGGCCGCGCCGATATCCGCGTCGTCAATCCGATGCTGCCCGACGGACGCGAGATTTCCGTGCTCGAAATTCTCAACGACAACATGCCCTTCCTGTTCGATTCCACCATGGCGGAGCTCGCCGAGCAGGGCATCGAAGTCACCCTTGTCGCACACCCGATCATCGCCGTGGAGCGCGATGATCAGGGCAAGCTGCTGCGCTTCTACGGCGAAGCACTGCCGGAAGGAGCAAAGGGCACGCGCGAAAGCCTGATTCATCTCCACATCACTCGCCTGGACGCCGATGCCGATCGCCAGAAGCTGGTCGACGGCCTCACCAGGACGTTGAACGACGTCCGCGCCTGCGTCACCGACTGGCGCGCCATGCGCGACCGCGTCGAGGAAGCGATCAAGACTTACTCTTCCAATCCACCGCCGCTGCCGATCGACGAGGTCGCCGAAGCAAACCAGTTCCTGCAATGGCTCTGCGCGGACAATTTCACCTTCCTCGGCGTGCGCGAATATCGCTTCTCGCCCGACAGCGATGCGTCCGACGACATTACAACCGGCGAAGGCCTCGGCATCCTACGCGATCCCGACGTCAAGGTGCTGCGCCGCGGCAGCGAAATGGTGGTGATGACGACGGAAATTCGCGAGTTCATGCGCGAGCCGACCCTGCTGATTGTCATCAAGGCCAATGTCTCCAGCCGCGTCCATCGCCGCATCCGGATGGACTATGTGGGCATCAAGCTCTATACGCCCGACGGCCGGCTTGAGGGCGAGTTGCGCGTCGTCGGCCTGTTCACCTCAGGCGCCTATACCCGCTCGGTACGACAGATCCCTTATGTCCGTCATAAGGTTTCGCGAGTGCTGCAGCGCGCCGGCTTCGACCCGAACAGCCATTCCGGCAAGGCGCTCATGCATATTCTCGAGGAATATCCGCGTGACGAACTGTTCCAGGTCGATGTTGACACTCTCTACAATTTCGTCATGGAAATCCTGATCCTCTACGAGCGCCCGCGCGTCCGGGCGCTGGCGCGGGTCGACAAGTTCGACCGCTTCGTCTCCATCCTCACCTTTATTCCACGCGAGAAATTCGACACCGACGTCCGAACGCGTGTCGCTGCCTTCCTGGCGCAGACCTACAACGGGACGCTGGCCGCCTCCTACGTATCATTCCCTGAAGGGGCGCTTGCGCGCGTCCACTACATCATCGGGCGCTATGAAGGCAAAACTCCCGTCGTCGAGCGCACCACGCTCGAAGCCGGGATAGGCGCCATTGCTGCGACCTGGGCCGACAAGCTGAAGGCCGCACTCACTGCGTCAACCGATGGCATGCGGGCGCGCATGCTCACCAACCGATATGCCCGGGCCTTTAGCGGCGGCTATACCGAGGTGTTCGGCGCGGAACAGGCGATCACCGATATCACAACGGTCGAAAAGCTCACGCCAGCCCGCCCGGTGACGATTTCGGTTCACCGCGTCGAAGACGAGCACGATCCCAGGCGCTTCGGCCTGAAGGTGTTTTCGGACGCCGCACCGCTGTCGCTGTCTTACCGCGTGCCGGTGATCGAAAATCACGGCCTGCGCGTGGTCAACGAACGCACCTATCAGATCGTGCCCGGTAACAGGCCGGAGCCAGTTTGGCTGCACGACATGATGATCGAGACCAGTGACAGCCAGCCCATCGAGATCAACCCGGAATTCAGCCATCGCCTTGAGGCCTCGATCATGGCGGTGGTCACCGATCGCGCCGAATCCGACGGATACAATGCCCTGATCCTGCGCACCGCCCTGGGCTGGCGGGAAGTCTCGACCATCCGGGCGCTGTCGCGCTATTTGCACCAGATCCGCGCGCCGTTCACCCAGGATTACATGTGGGAGACCCTGCGCAAGAACGCCGCGATCACGGCCACCCTGGTCGCGCTGTTCCAGGCCCGCCTCGATCCGCGCCTTGCCTCGACCGATGCCGAGCGCTCGACGCGCGAGACGGCTCTGCTTGCCGAGATCGAGGAGCAGCTCAAATCCGTCGCCTCGCTCGATGAAGACCGCATCGTGCGCCGCTTCACCAACCTGGTGCAGGCAACCGTTCGCACCAATCTGTGGCAGATCGGCGAGGATGGACATCCGCGTCCGGTGATCTCCTTCAAGTTCGAGGCGCGCCGGATCGACGACTTGCCCGCTCCCCGGCCTCTCTACGAGATCTTCGTCTATTCACCTCGTGTCGAAGGTATTCACCTGCGCTTCGGCAAGGTTGCGCGCGGTGGCTTGCGCTGGTCCGATCGGCCGCAGGATTTCCGCACCGAGATCCTCGGCCTGGTGAAAGCGCAGCAGGTCAAGAACGCCGTGATCGTGCCGGTCGGCGCCAAGGGCGGCTTCGTGCCCAAGCGCCTGCCGCCGCCTTCCAGTCGCGACGCCTGGCTCGCGGAAGGCACCGAAGCCTATCGCATCTTCGTGCGCTCGCTACTCGAGCTCACCGACAACCTCGACGGCGACATCGTCGTGCCGCCCGAATCCACCGTGCGTCACGACGGCGACGACCCCTACCTCGTCGTGGCCGCCGACAAGGGCACCGCCACCTTCTCCGACCTCGCCAACGCAATCTCGGCCGAGAAGAACCATTGGCTCGGCGATGCCTTCGCATCCGGTGGCAGCCAGGGCTACGACCATAAGAAGATGGGGATCACAGCGCGCGGCGCCTGGGAGGCGGTCAAGCGCCACTTCCGCGAGCTCGGCACCGATATTCAGACCATGCCGTTCACCGCGGTCGGCGTGGGCGACATGTCCGGCGACGTCTTCGGCAACGGCATGCTGCTCTCGCCGGCGACAAAGCTGGTCGCGGCTTTCGATCATCGCGACATCTTCATCGATCCTTCGCCCGACCTTTCGACCAGCATCGCCGAGCGCAAGCGGCTGTTCGATCTGCCGCGATCGAGCTGGCAGGACTACAACAAGTCGCTGATCTCGCAGGGCGGCGGCGTGTTCTCGCGCCAGCTCAAGGCGATCCCGCTCGCTCCGGAAGTGCGCACTCTGCTCGATCTCGACAAGCCGCAAGCCACGCCGTTCGAGGTGATGACGGCGATCCTGAAGGCTCGCGCGGACTTGCTGTGGTTTGGCGGCATCGGCACCTATATTCGCGCGTCGGCGGAAAGCGACGATCAGGTCGGGGACCGCGCCAATGATCCGATTCGGATCACCGGCGCCGACGTCCGCGCCCGGGTGATCGGCGAAGGCGCCAACCTCGGCGTCACCCAGCGCGGCCGCATTGAAGCGGCGCAGAAGGGCGTCAAGCTCAACACCGACGCTATCGACAATTCGGCCGGCGTGAACACGTCCGACGTCGAGGTCAATATCAAGATCGCGCTGGCGCGCCCCGAGCGCGAGGGACGCCTCAGCCCCGCTGACCGCAACAGCCTGCTCGCCGCGATGACCGACGAGGTCGGCACGCTGGTGCTGCGCAACAACTATCTGCAGACGCTGGCGCTCTCGCTCGCCGAACGCAAGGGCGTGGCCGAGACCGGCTTCCTCGCCCGCCTGATGCAGTCGCTCGAGCAGCGCGGCTTGCTCAGCCGCGCGGTGGAGTATTTGCCTGACGACGCAGCGCTCACCGAGCGCACACGGCGCCGCCAGTTCCTGACGCGGCCGGAGCTTGCCGTGTTGCTCGCCTACGCCAAGCTGACCCTCTACGATGACGTGCTCGCCACCAGCGTGCCCGATGATCCCTATCTTGCCCGCGAACTATCGCAATATTTTCCGCGCGAGGTTCAGGACAAATTCCCGAGAGCGGCCGAATTGCATCGCCTGCGGCGGGAGATCATCGCGACCAGTCTCGCCAATGCGGTGATCAACCGCGGCGGCCCGGCCTGTGTCGTGCGCCTGATCGACGAGACGGACGTCGATATCCCGACCATCGTCATGGCCTATGTGGCGGTCGATGAATGCTACGGACTGAAATCGCTCAATGACGCGATCGATGCGCTCGACACCTGCATCGACGGGCAGCTGCAGCTGTCCCTCTATGCTTCTGTGCAGGACCTCCTGCTCTCCCGCATGGTCTGGTACGTGCGCCATGTCGATTTCAAGGACGGGCTGGAGGCCGTCGTCGCGCGCTTCGGCCCGGCTATCCGCCAGATCGTCGCCGGGCTCGACACCGCTCTGCCGCCGGACTTGCAGGCCGGGCGCGGCAAGCGGCGGCAAGAACTCACTGAGGCCGGTGTCCCGGCCGGCCTCGCCGGCGAGCTCGCCGATCTCGACGCTCTGGTCTCGGCACCCGACATCGTGACGGTTGCCGAGCGCACCACGCGCCCCATCGGCGACGCTGCCGCGACCTTCTTCGCCGCCGAGGCGAATTTCCGTCTCGACCGCATCATCGCCGCCGCGCGCGGCGTGCCGGCAAACGACTATTTCGAACGTATGGCCATCGATCGCGCCGTTGAGCAGATCGCTGGCGCCGAAAGAAGGCTGGCCGCGGATATGCTGGCAACCGGCCAGTCCGGCCATGCGGCCGTCGCGAGATGGCTCGCGGCTCACCCCGAAGCGACGCGTATCCGCCGCTCGGTCGAGGAGATTGCTGCCAGCGGCCTGACGCTCGCCAAGCTGACGGTGGCGGCGAACCTGCTGGGGGACTTGGTCAAAGCCTGAGAGCGTGCGAGGCAGTGATCTAAGAAGTTCAATGCCCGCGCAGGTTGCAGGCCCGAACGGAGGAATCCAATGATCCACGCCACTTGCCATACCGCCGACAACGCCCGCTGCATCGAGTTCGATGCCACACCGTGGTTCAGCGAAGCTGATGCTCCGAGCATTATCGATCTGGCCCAACGAGGATGGACCAGTACGGCGATTGCGGATTCCCTCGAGCGCCGACGAGGATACGAAGGCTTGCACGACCTCGTTGAGTATGCGGCGAAGCGACTGCAATCGGAATCCCTGGAGGACCCAACCTGGGAAACCTTCGAGTGTGTCATCGATGGACCCGAGGCGGTCGCCTGGCTCGAGAAAAATCGGCCCAACGTCGTGGCAAGGATCCGGTAAGCCGCGGGAAGCGCCGCAATGGCCGCAATTGATTGGCGGCATAGCAAAACGAAGCGGAAATGCCATGACGTTGGCTACATGCTCGCGATCGTGCCGGCATCGCGGCGCCGACGGCTGGATGCGGCAATTTCGGCGATCGTGCAAAATCGTAAAACGGCGCGCCGCGGCCGATGAAGATGGGCACTACTCGTTCGCCGTGGCGCTATGATGCCGTGGCCCGCTGGGCGCTCCAATCGGCAAAACTGCGACGCACTGCGATCTTGCACTACACCGATTGGGGGCCGCCCGACTTCCCGATATCGCAGGCAGTCCGGTTACCCTTGATAGCGGGCCTTTTCCATCAAATCGCGGATTCCAAATCGCGGATTCGCGATGAGCCATTCGGCGACACCAGCAGCACGTCTTCCAAATGTTTGTTCACTATCCAGGCAGGCATCGGTCAGTGCGGCTGACATTTCAAGCTAACGGCAACGACCGGCATGAGCCCTGGGGGGCACCCCGTCAAAGCGCCTTGGCGCCGCGGCGTGATCCGTCGTACAAGTGTGCCGAGTTGGATTGCGGGCCATGGTGCAAGAGCGGCCAGTCCGGGTCGAGCGTAGGTTGTCGGCGATATTGGCTGCCGATGTGGCGGGCTATTCGCGGCTAATGCATCGCGACGAAGAAGCTACACACGCCAGGCTAACCGCACTCCTGACCGACGCTGTCTACCCGGCAATCGCCGAGCACGGCGGGCACCTCGTGAAGAACACCGGTGACGGATTCTTGGTGGAGTTTCCAAGCGCGGTCGAGGCGGTTCGAGCTGCGACAGAATTCCAAACCCGCATCAAGGAGCTTACAATTGGCGAGGTTGAGGACAGGCGTATTGCTTTCCGCGTGGGCGTCAATATCGGCGACGTCATTGTTGAGCCGCATGATATTTTTGGAGATGGCGTCAACATTGCGGCGCGGCTTGAGGGCATCGCCGAACCTGGCGGCATCTGCATCTCCTCAGCAGCCTACGATCAAATCAGAGACAAGGTCCGGGTTGAGTTCGCCGATCTGGGTGAGCATTCTGTCAAGAACATCGCCCGACCTGTGCACGTCTTTGCCTTGCAGACCGATGCTCTGGCTGGTCTTCCGGCACCGTCCGAGAATCCTACTCCCGTGAGGTCACGGCCACGCGGATATCTTTGGGCTAGCGCCGCAATTGCCGTGGCGCTTGTCGTCGGCATCACAGTAGCAGCCGCTTGGTGGTTTCGACCGAGTTCTAACACCGCCTCATCGGCTTCTGTTGCTACGAACAACGCCACCAAAAGCATTGCCGCGATTTCTCACGCAAGCTCCCCACCACGCTTCTCGATTGTCGTGTTGCCCTTCGCGAACTTGAGCAGCGATCCGGATCAGGAATACTTCGCGGACGGGATCACCGATGATCTGACTACCGACTTGTCACGCATCTCAGGTAGCTTCGTGATCGCCCGCAACACTGCGTTTACCTTCAAGGGGAAGCCGGTGGACATCAAACAGGTCGGCCGCGAGTTGAATGTGCGGTATGTCTTGGAGGGCAGCGTACGGCGGGACGGAGACCAAGTCCGAGTAAATACGCAGCTCATTAACGCCGAAACCGGCGCACACGTTTGGGCTGATCGGTTCGATAAAGATCGGGCAGATATCTTCAAAGTGCAGAACGAGGTCACCGCTCGCATTGCCGGGACTTTGAACCTGGAACTGATCAGGGCGGAAAGCCAGCGCGCAGAGCGTGAGCATGCGGACAATCCCGACGCGGTCGATCTCGCCATGCGGGGCTGGGCCGCCTATTACCGACCGCTGTCCGCTCAGCAGTTGGCCGAGGCGCGGATGCTGTTCGAGCGAGCATTACGTATCAATCCTCAATCTCCGCAGGCACTGCACGGTCTGGCGCGCACGCTTGCCTGGGCGGTAACAAGCCGCTTTAGCAACGCGCCGGCTGATGACCTTATGCGCGCCGATGAAGCGGTGGGGCGGGTCCTCCGGAGCTGGCCCGACGATGCGCTGGCACACGATACCAAGGGCCACATTTTGCGGGCGCGAAAACAGTTTGAGCAGTCGATCGCTGAGTACGAGACGGCTATCAATCTCGACCGCAATCTCGCGAACGCCTATGGTGCGAGTGGCCTTACCAAGCTCTTTGCAGGGCGCGCGGAGCAGTTGTTCACGCCAGTCGAAACCGCTATTCGGCTGAGTCCGCGCGACCCGCTCCTGAGCGTTTGGCTATACTGGATCTGTCACGCACATACACATCTCGGTCACGATGACGAAGCGATCGACTGGTGTAGCAAGTCGATCGCAACTAATCCGCTTTGGTATGTCTACATTGACCTGATCTCTGCCTATGGCTGGAAAGGGCAGAAGGATAACGCACGGGCCGCAATAGCCGAGCTGAATAAGCTAGTACCAAATTACACAGTAAAAAAATGGGCGAATGAAGGTTATTCGGACAATCCGGTCTTTGTCGCCCAGTATCAGCGGATCGTCGAAGGACTTAGGAAGGCCGGATTGCCCGAAGAATGACAGCCGCTGACTACCGTGAGATAACCGCAAGCGCCAATCTGGTGCAAGGGAATTTCGGAATTACGGTGGCGCGCCATGCGGCCGAGCAGGCGATCCGGCCGGATAACCTGCGACGGACTGCGATCTTGCGCTTCGCCCCGCGGAGACGCCCCGGGGCCTCGAATTGAGTCCCGACCCTTGCCTTCTCCATCCGTAACGCGTTACGGATGGAGAAGTCCAATGGCGGCGGCAGCCGAGAGGATGAAGATGATGCGGCAGCGGCGGCGCGCACGGGGCCTGCGTGAGCTGCGTCTCGTAGTCGCCGACCCCCGCTCGCGGGCGGTGCGACGACGGGTGGCGAAGCAGGTTGCCCGTCTCGATCCTGATAGCGAACGCGACGCGCTGGAGTGGATCGAGTCGGTCTCAGAGTTTGATGCAGATGCAACGCGGTGACGTGGTAGTTGTTGCCGCGGCCGGTGACTATGGCAAGCCCCGCCCAGCGGTCATCGTGCAGACTGACGCCTTTCCGCAGAGCCATGCCTCTGTAGTGCTTTGCCAGTTGACTTCCGATCTGGTGGACGCTCTGGATTTTCGCGTCACCGTTGAGCCCAAGCCTGAAAACGGATTGCGGCTCACGTCGCAGGTGATGGCCGATAAGCCGGTCACCGTAAGACGCGAACGGATCGGGCAGAGGATCGGGCGTATCGGCGACCAGGACATGGCTCGGCTCGGAATTGCCTTGGCGTTTGTCATGGGGCTCGCGGATTAGCGGCTTCTAGTCCAGGCGACCGACCGCAAGATTCACGCGGCTGTCAGCGGCATGTTCCGGCGCCCGGCGACGATATCTTACAATCGTAAAATGGCGCGCTCGGAGAGATTCGAACTCCCGACCCTCGGAATCGAAATCCGATGCTCTATCCAGCTGAGCTACGAGCGCCTTGGCCCGGATGACGGGCCGCCATCGCACGGCATCCGACCGTGCTGGGCAGCCAGCAGCGGGGAGCGTTCCGATGCGTTCGAATTAGCAGAGAGGCGCGACAATAAAAAGCCCTACTCGCCCCCTCCCGGGGCAGAACGTAGCGCTCACCAGGTGGTGTCGAACAGGCCGAAGTGCGGCTGCTGCGCCACCAGCATCATCGGCCTGCCGGGCTGCGGCGCCGGATGCATCCTGGCGACCCTGCGCCGGGGCTGGGCCTGCGGAGCCTGAGCCAGAGCCTGCGGCCTGGCGTCCGTTTTCTTGGCTGAGGCGGCATCGGCCTTCGGGACCGTCGGCGTGAACTGCGCGAAGGTCTCGCGCACCCGTGCCTTTGCCGACATCTCGGCCAGGACGTCGGCCTGGACCGGCTGCTGGGGCGCAACCACAGCGGCCGTATTCACCACCGGCGCAGCGATCGTCGGCTGAGTGGTGTCGAGCACGACGCGTTCAGGCAGGTGGCGATCGGACCGGATCCGGATCATCGGCTGTTCGTTGCTTGCGGTCGCAACCGCTTGCGCCACGGGAGAGGCCGGCAGGACGAGGTTCGCCGCGAACAGCAGCGCGAGCAACGCTCCACCGACAAAAATGAAATACCGAAAGATGGGCATTGGCCACGCTCCGCCCCCGCAACCCCGCGCGGGCACTCCGCCTTAACCGGCGCTCTATCAATTGGTTCCGGCACCGGCTGTTCGGTTCAAATGGCAACGCCAAGTTTTTGGCCCAAGGGCCCGGGATGGTCACTTTTCCGCTATCGGATTGGGCCGCCCTTTACGCTCGCCGCGCCGTAACCAACGAACATTTCGCCTGATCGGCATTGACGTTGACGAAGCCGACAGGAACGTGCGCAAAAGTCTTACGACTCTTCATGCTGACGATGTCGGCCAGCACGCGGGTGCGCTCGGTCAGACGGCTGCCATCGCGCCGCGTAAAGGCGCAGACGATTTCGACATCTCTTATGGCATAATCATTGTCGTTTCGCAGGGTGAACGTTACCAGCGCCTTCGAGCCGAGGCCGCCGCGACGCCATGTCTGCGATGAAATCCTGAGGCGATCGAGCTCTGCCGCTGCCTGGGTCGTGGAGGGCGGCAATTCCGCCGCTGGTTTGGCCGAAGCAGCCGCCTCCTCGACCGAGGGCAACTCCGCGTATATTGGCTCGCCCCGGGCGGAATTTCCCTTTGAGAGAGGTAACAGCATCCAGACGCCGCAGCCGACGATGAAGGCCGCCAGCAGCCACAGCAGACTTCGGCCAGATGAGACGCTCGCGATCATCGCGCGCGTCAGACGCTCGCCGATCCCCGCGAAGCGTTCCCACCCGATGCGGTCAACCCCTGCGTTCATGCATGCATCACCGACAGCGACCGAGGCACGTGCCTGCGCATCCGTCCGACACCGATGCGGCCATCCTACAACGGAGTCGACCACAGCTTATTTTAATCCAGCAGACGAACTATGGTTCCCGCGCGCATGCGAATCCGGCAACAACGGTGGCGATCACCGGTCGGGCTCGCTACCATGCGCTGCACCATCGCAAAGACCCCGCCGGGAGGAAAATGAAATGCCAGTCGTCACTTGGGATCACGTCCATCTGCGCAGCCCCGATCCGGAGGCCACCGCAGCCTGGCTGCGGGACATCCTCGGTGGCGAGATCGTCCGCGCGCCGGGACGAATCGACGTGAATCTTGGCGGCGCCAGGATCTTCATCGCTCCGCTGGAGGGCGACAACGCCGTCAGCCCACCACCACCGCACCCGCATCAGGGCCTCGACCATTTTGGCCTCACCGTGAAAGACATCGACGCGGTTGCTGCGGAGCTCAAGGCCAAAGGTGTCACGTTCACGCGCGAGCCGACCACGATCCGGCCAGGCGTTCGCATCTGCTTCCTCCGCGGCCCCGAAGGCATCTCCATCGAGCTGCTCGAGCGCGACAAAAAATATGCCTGATGCGGCGCGAACCGCATCGGGCGTCAGCCGGGCGAACGGGCGCCTGGCGCAGTTACGTCATGCTGCCCGGCATGAAGCAGCGGATGGTGACGCCCGTGTAGCCGTAGATCGGCCACACCATGGTCCGCCCGACCCGGTTCGGCTCCGAGATGACAGCCTCTTCGGGCACATCGACCCAGACCAGTTCCTGCTTCTGGCCTTCGAGCACATAGCCAAGGCGCGGGACGCGGACGCGATAATGCCCGTCCTTGCTGTCCCAGTCGGAGTCCGAGAGCGCCGACCCGTCGGCATCGGAACAACATGGCCCCTTGCCGCTTCGCAGGCCGTCGAACCAGGCCTTCAATTCGGCATTGGTCTTGACGAACTGGCCGCGGTCGCGCGCGTGACCGAACGGCGCAGCGACGGCAATCAGGGCTAATGCGCAGCCCAGCCTCGCAACGCTTCGCCAGCGTGTCGCACAACCAATTCGCCGATGTTCTACTTTGCAATTCGTGGGACGCACACTGTACAGACGCGGCTCATCGCCGCCGGAATCGATCCAGTTGCTCACGTTGGTCTTGCTCCAGCACCCCGCGGCCAGTGCAACAATGGTTATGCATTTCGCGGGCCAACTCTGATTCGCAACGACCGGCCTCGCCTCTTGATGAGACCGTCATAACGCCGTCACAAACAAGCCGGGACAATTACGGTCCCGACCGGCAGCCAAACGGCAAACTGCCGCGTTGCGCCAGGGGGTGGGCTTTGGCATAAAAGCTTCACCGGTGTGCCTCGGGCGACGGTCACCGACCTGCGGGACGTTATGAAGAACGGCCTCTACTCGATTCACGTGACGCTGCTCGATGGTCGAGCCGGCAAGGGCAGCGGCGTGATTCTTTTTCGCGACGGCAAGATCCTTGGCGGTGATGCCTATCTCTATTACACCGGCAGCTACAGCGTGAAGGACAACACCTTCAAGGGCGAGGTGCTGGTGCAGCGGCACACCTCTCCGCGGGCCGACGACAATCCGCTGTTCGGCGGGCCTGCCCCGGTCGGCATCGGCGTCAGCGGCACTTTCACCGACACGCGCGCGGAGATGACGGGCACCGCTCTGGTCGGCAAGGCCAGCCAGATCTTCGGTGCCACACTGCACAAGCTCGCCGACGTCGATTAGCTATTCTGCAGCCTGCTCGAGCGGCGCCGTGCGCGGCAAAATGATCTGGATGCGCGTGCCGCTGCCCGGCTCGGAATCGAGATCGAGCCGCCCACCGAGCCGGTTGGTCACGATGCTGTAGACGATGTGCAGTCCGAGACCGGTGCCGCCCTGGTCGCGCCGTGTCGTGAAGAACGGGTCGAAGGCGCGTCGGCGCACGTCGAGCGACATGCCGCAGCCATTGTCGGAGAAGATGATCTCGACATTGTCTTTTCCGGACTCGCGCACCTGGATATCGATCAGTCCCGGACGTCCGTCGGGGAAGGCGTGCGCCACCGCGTTGAGGAACAGATTGGTCAGCACCTGCCCGTACGGGCCGGGATAGCTGTTCATGATCAGATTGGGCTGGCATTCGACGTTGAGGGTCAGGTTGTGCTTACGCAAGCCCGGCCGCAGGCTCATCACCACCTGTTCGGTGAGGTCGGCGAGATCGAAGCTGCGCTGATCCGAATAGTTGCGGTCGGCTGCGACTTGCTTGAACGACTGGATCAGCTCGGCGGCTCGGTTGAGATTGGCGACGAGCTGCGAGGATGCATCGCGGCTGGTGTAGAGATAGTCGTTGAGCGTGGAGCGGCGCAGTTCGCCACGTTCGAGCTCCGCGGTGAAGATCGCGGTCTTGCGCTCGAGCGCGGAGGCGACCGTGAGGCTGATGCCGACGGGATTGTTGACCTCGTGCGCGACGCCGGCGACGAGCCGCCCGAGCGCGGCGAGCTTCTCGGCCTCGATCAGCGAGGCCTGGGTCTCGCGCAGATTACGCAGGGCGGTCTCGGCGGCTTCCTTCGCTTTCCGCATCTCCTGCTCGCCGCGCTTGCGCTCGCCGATATCCAGCGCCACGGTGACGATCCGCTCGATCTCGCCCTCGGCATCGAGCAGCGGCAGCTTGTTGACTAGCCATTGCCGCATGTTGCCGGAGGCGTCCTTGTATTCCTCCTCATAGAAGCCGAGGCCCTTGCGGAAACTGAGCACACGCTTGTCGTTCTCGTCGCTCTTGGCCGCACCATAGCGCGACATCAGGTCGGCGGTGGTGCGGCCGAGCGCGTCGCCGGGCTCGATACCGAAGATGCCGGCCATATAGCGGTTCATCAGCACATAGCGCAGATTGCGGTCCTTGACGTTGATGACCGCGGGCACCGTGTCGATAACCTGCTGGAGCAGGCGGCGGCCTTCGGCGATGGCGTCTTCGGCGCGCTTCTGGTCGGTGATGTCGCGCAGCGTGCCCTCGTAACGGACGATGTTGCCCGCCTCATCCCGCACGCCGGTCGCGCTGTCGGAGAGCCACAGGATATCGCCACTGCGCTGGCGCACCTGGTACTCGAACTCGCGCACCATGCCGTCGCGCGCCATCAGGCGCTGATATTCGGCGCGCGCCTCGGGATGGACGTAGATCGTGTGAGCGATGTCGTTGATGCTGTCGATCAGCTGCTGCGGGCTGTCATAGCCCATCATCCGCGCCAGCGCCGGGTTGGCGTTGAGGAGGTCGCCGGCCGGCGTGGTCACATAGATGCCGTCGACCGAGCCTTCGAACAGCTTGCGGTAGCTCTCTTCGGCCAGCCTCTGCTCGGTGAGCGCGCGCACCGCCGCCTCGCGCGCCGTGTCGGCCTCCTCCAGAGCGCGGCGGAATACTTCGGCCGCTCGCGCGATGTCGCCGATCTCGTTGTCGAGGTCGGCCGACGGGATCGAGGTGTCCTTCTCGCCGGCCGCAAGCGCGCGAATGGATCGCGCGATCTGGGCGAGGGGTCGCACCGTCCTGCGCACCACGAACAACGCCGCGGCAATGCCGATCAGCACGCCGATCGTGCCGAGCACGATGCTCTGCCACCTTGCCTCGGTCAGCGTGCGCGCGAAGTCGCGCGACAGCACGTGGCCGCGCCGTGCGCTGACCTCGCGCAGCAATTCGGTGACGCGTCCGATCAGCCGGCCCTCGGTTCCCAAGACTTCGCGATCAATGTCGGCGATCTGCCGCTCCCGGACGGCCACCGCGATGATGGCCTCGGCGTAGTCGTTCACGGCCGATTTCAGCCCGCGATCCCCGATGTCCAGCGCCCGCACGCCCTGCGCTGCCTGCTCGGCCGCGGACGGGTTGCGCGCGAGCAGTCCGAGCGCGATCCGGCTCTGCGCTTCCGACAGGCGGGAGGCGAGCTCGCGGTCGGCGGTGCCGGAGACGGCCGCATCGAACTGGTCGCGCAGCGGCGGCAGGCCGGCGAGCAGTTGGGCACGCCGGTCGATCAGCGTTGAGATCCGCTCCAGGCCGCTGCGATAGGTCGCAAGCCGCTCGGTGACTCCGTCGATCATGTCCTGCTGCTCGGGCGCAAGCTCGATGCGGGTCTTCTTCAGGATGTCGCTGAGCGTCGAGGCCGCCTCGCCGACCTGCTTGAACTGGATGCCGGCGCCGGGATCGGTGACGAAGTCGCGCGCGGCGAGGCGCAGCTCGTTCATGCGGCGGTCGATGTCCTCGGCGAGGTCGCCGACGCTCTGGAGCCGCTGCAGCTCGGCGAAGGTGGTATCGATGTGCCTGATCGCGATCACACTCGCGGTCGAGGTGACGATGATCACCGCCAGCACCAGAAGGAAGCTGCCGAACGTGAGCTGGCCGATGGAGAGCGAAAATATTCGCTTTTTCTCGGGGGGCGGCGACAATTCGGCGGACATTGGGGCTTTGAGGACCGGGCTACTGGAAGCCCAATATACGACGTATTGCGGCCTCGGGGGAACATGGCTTCGGCCGCCGCAAATCCTTAAAATTGCGGTCCTCGGCTGGCCCCTTCTGCCGGATTTACGAGGTTCTAACGCTGGCGGGCCCGCGGGCCGGGATCGTCATGGCGGCAACGCCGATGACGACGCAGGTCAGCCCAATCCACGCGGTCTGGCTCAGGCTTTCGCCGAGGAAGGCGACGCTGATGGCGACCCCGATCGGCACACGCAGATAGGCCTGCGCGGTGGTGCCGACCGAGCCGAGGGTCTGGATCAGGCGGAAGTAGATCGCAAAGGCCGCCGCGGTCGAGAACACCGCCAGCGCGAGGAGCGCCAGGATCGAACTCAGGGAGGGCGCCAGTGTCCAGGGCTGTTCGAACACGAGCGAAGCCGGGATCAAGACCGCCGCGCCCGCAAGCAGCGAGCCGGCGGCGGGTGCCATCGGGTCGAGCCCCCTAAAGCTGCGGCCGAAGATCGCAGCGAAGGCATAGCAGATGGTGGCAGCGACGATGGCGGCCTCCGCGACAAGGCCGCTTCCGATGTCATGGAAAGCGTCGACGCCGACGATCAGCAAGATGCCGGCCATGCCGGCGACAACGCCGACGAGCTTGCGCGGCGTCGTCGCCTCGTGGCGGGTGACCATTGCCGTGAGCAGGAAGGTGAAGATCGGCCCGGCCGAGTTGAGGATGGTGGCGAGCGCGGCATCGACATGGCGCTCGCCCCAGGCGATCAGCGTCCAGGGGATGACGCTGTTGAGCACGGCCTGGAACGCAAAGCGCTGCCAGGTCGCCGAGTCCGTCGGCATGTTGATGCCGCGCGCCCGCATCACCGCGAGCAGCAAGAGGCCCGCAATCGCGGTGCGCGCCGCGATCAGCGTGATCGGCGGAATGGTGGCAACACCGAGCTTGATGAAGGTATAGGAGCCGCCCCAGAGCGTTGCGAGCGCGACCAGCAGCGCGAGCTCGGCGGCGATGTTGGTGTCCTGCCGATTGTCCATGGCCCGTCCCTCTGTCAGGGGACGGAACATACAGCGGCCAGGGACGCTACAGTTCGTTGCGTATCGAAGTGTGCTAGCCGAGCGCGCCGACCTCGAACACCTCGCCGTCATAGCCGGCGTCGCGGGGAATGCGGAGCTGGCGGCCGCTTTCGGTCTTGGTCATAACCGGCATCACCGTGACGATGGACATGCCGCGGGCATGATCGAGCGCGGCCTTGACGCTGCCCTGCTTGGCAAGCCGGATCAAATTGCGCGTGGTCGGAAATGGCAGCTTGAAGCGGCCGCTCTCGCCGCCCTCCACCGCCTCGCGCGGCGATACCCAGATCGAGTCGGTCGATTCCCTGCCGTCATGGGCGCCGAGTTGGTCGGGCGGTGCGGCGGCGAGGAAGAACCAGGTGTCGAACCGCTTCGGCATGCCCTCGGGCGTGATCCAGTGCGCGTAGGGCACGAGCGTGTCGAGCGCGAGCTGGAGGCCGTTGTCGGCCAAAATGCTGAGGAAGCTGATCTTGTGCTCGTTGAGCGCGACCCGATGCGCCTCCGCGATCTCGCCGGCGCGCCTGGCATCGACCGGCGATGACGAGCCCTTCGGCCGTGCCAGCAGGATGCCGCTTTCCTCGAAGGTCTCGCGGATCGCGGCGATCCGAAAACCGCGGTCCGCATCGCTTAGCCCCTCGCCGCCCGAATACAGATCGGACCGGGCGACGATCTCCTTGTCGCCGGCATCGACGCTGCCGCCGGGAAACACCAGCGCGCCCGAATTGAACTCGATCTGATGGTGACGAACCATCATGAAGACTTCAATTTCGTCGCGGCTCTTGCCGTCGACACCCGCGCCGTCACGCAGCAGAAGGATGGTCGAAGCGGGGCGCGATGCTGATGTCTCGGCCATGCAACTAACCTGCGGCGCTGGATTGCAGACCAAGATTGGCACGCTTGTCGACGCGGGCCACGCGCGACAGCAGATACTCGACCTCGGCCTTCGCCGCCGGCGTGATGGTCGCGCCCGGCTTGCGCTGCGCGCTGGAGGCGATGATGCCGCGCTTTTGCAGCACGTATTTGCGCACGGCGAGGCCGGCGCCGGGCTGCTGCTCGTAACGGATCAGCGGCAGATGCGCGTCGAACAGATCATGCGCGGCATCGCGCTTGCCCTCCTTTGACAGGCGCACGACGTCGATCAGAAGCTCGGGGAAGGCGTAGCCGGTCATGGCACCGTCGGCGCCACGCTCCATCTCGAAATCCAGGAACAGGCCGCCATTGCCGCAGAGGATCGAAAGCGGCCGGAGCGAGCCGTCCTTCTGGAAATTGCGCAGCGTGGAGATTTTCTCCAGGCCCGGCCAGTCCTCGTGCTTGAGCATCACGCAGTTCGCATTGTCCATGACGATCTTGCGGATCACTGCAGGCGTAAACACCACCGACAGTGTCAGCGGATAGTCCTGAAGCACCCAGGGCACGTCGGCGCCAATGGCCTCGGCCGCCTGTTTGTAATAGCCGACGATCTGGTCGTCGGTGCGAAGCGACGGCGGCGGCGCGATCATCACGCCGGCAGCACCCGCATCCAACGAGGCGCGCGCCAGCGAGCGCATAGTGGCAAAGCCCGGCGCCGAGACGCCGACGATCACCTGCATCTTCTTGGCGCGCTTGACGAAGCGCACTGCGACCTGCTCGGCCTCCGCGGCGTCGAGCTTCGGCGCCTCGCCGAGGATGCCTAGCACAGTCACGCCGTCGCAGCCGACCTCCTCGTAGAAATCGGTCAGGCGGTCGATCGAGCGCTCGTCGATCCGGCCGTCGTCGTGGAACGGCGTCGGCGCGATTGCGAAGGTGCCCTTGGCGTCGGCGGTAAGCTTCATTGGGTCTCTCTGTCCTGTCGTCTTTCGTCATTCCGGGCTCGCGAGTTCGTCGTGCCCGGAAATGACAGTGTGGCCTAAAACCGCCGCGCGCCCATCTTGATCTGCTCCTCGGAGAAGAAGATCTCCTTGGCATGATCGGCGATATCCTGGGCCTTCCAGCCCGCGTGCGGCGGTTTCCAGCCTTCCATTTCCATCATCCGCATTTCGCGCACGCCACGGGGCCCGGACACGCCCAGCACCTTGCCGGTCTGGTCGCCCGACAAGTCGCTGACCATGTATAGCACGGCCGGCGCGATGCCGTCCGGCCCCAGCGCCGCGCCGGGGTTCTCCTTATAGCGGGGCAGGTCTGCAGTCATGCGGGTCAGCGCGCCCGGGGCCAGGGTCCAGATCCGGATGTTGTATTTGCGGCCCTCGATCGCCAGCACGTTGGACAGCCCCCAGATGCCGCCCTTGGCCGCGCCGTAATTGGTCTGGCCGAAATTGCCGATCAGGCCCGAGGTCGAGGAGGTGTTGACGATGACACCGCCACCGTTTTCCCGCATCCAGCGAAACACCGGCAGGGTGCAACAAAAGGTGCCTTTGAGATGCACCTTGATCACCTTGTCCCAATCCGACTCGGTCGCCTTGGCAAAGGTCTGGTCGCGCAAGATGCCGGCATTGTTGACCAGGATGTCGGCGCGACCAAAATGCCTGATGGCGTCGTCGAACACCGACTGGCCGCCTTCCATGGTGGAGATGTCGGCGCCGTTGGCGACCGCCTTGCCGCCCTCGGCCTTGATCGCATCGACCACGTGCTGCGCCATCGAGGTGTCGGCGCCGGAGCCGTCGCGGGGCCCCCCGAGATCGTTGACGACGACGGATGCCCCTTCCCGCGCGAACAGCCTTGCGTAGGCCTCACCGAGCCCCCCGCCCGCGCCGGTGATCAGCGCGACCTTGCCGTCGAGTAGTCCCATGGTGGCCTCTCCATGTTTGTTGTTTCATTCTCCGTCATGGCCGGGCTTGTCCCGGCCATCCACGGACTTGGTCGCCAACTGCGGAAAAGAACGTGGATGCCCGGGACAAGCCCGGGCATGACGAGATAACTCAGAGCGCGCCGTGCGGCGTCATCACCCCAACACCGTCTTGCCGTTCTTGATCACGGTGACGCCGCGCGACTTCACCTTGGCTTCGAACGAGATCACGTTGCCGTCCTTCCAGAGGTCCATGGTCACGGTCTCGCCGGGATAGACCGGCGAGGAGAACCGCGCCACGTGCTGGCGGAAGGCGGACGGGTCGTAATCGGCATAGGTCTGGAGCACGCCGCGGCAGGTGATGCCGTAGGTGCACATGCCGTGCAGGATCGGGCGCGGGAAGCCGGCCTTTTTCGCAAACTCGGGGTCGGAATGCAGCGGGTTGCGGTCGCCGCAGAGGCGATAGACCAACGCCTGGTCGGGGCGCGTGGTGATGTCGATGGTCTTGTCGGGTTCGCGCGACGGGATCGTGTGCGGATCGGGCTGGGTCAGGTTCGGCCCGCCAAAGCCGCCATCGCCGCGGGCGAAGCGCGAGGCGACCAGGGTCGCAAGCTTCTCGCCCTTCTCGTTCTTGAGCACGGTCTGGTGCTTGATCACCACGCCCTTGTCCTTGCCCTTGTCATAGACCTCGATCACCGAGGAGTCGGCGGTGATGTGGGCTGCGGCCGGCAACGGCTGATGGAATGTGATGTCGCGCTCGCCGTCGACCACCATGACGCGGTTGAGATTCATCTCGCCCGGCCCTGCGCCCCAGGCCGCGACCGACGCAAACGTCGGCACCACCTTCAGCGGCCGCGGCGTCAGCGTGCCTTCGTTAACGAAAGCGAGCTCGTTCTCGTCCATCGGATCGGCGCCGAGCCCGATGCCATAGGCGTAGAGCATGACCTCGCGGTCGCTGTAGGCGTATTTCTGGCCCAGGTTTTTCAGGGCTTTGAGTTCGTCGTATCTGGCGGACATTTTCTTGGTTACCTCCCCGGATTTCTTCTGCACCGCTGCCCGTTACTGTGCCCTCTCCCCTTGTGGGAGAGGGCTGCACCGGCATCAGCAACAAACTCGTTTGGGTGAGGGGTTGGCTCGAGACAGACGGTCTCTCCGCGGAGACAGACCCCTCATCCGGCGCTTCGCGCCACCTTCTCCCACAAGGAGACAAGGAAGAAGTCAGACCGGCGTGAAGAATGGCAGCGGCGCGCCATCGGTCGGCTTGAACACCACCTTCACCTTCTGTCCGATCTTCAGCGTCGTCAGATCGCAATCGACGAAATTGGTCTGAAGCGACGGGCCCTCTTTCAGCGTGACGTAGCCGATGGCGTAGGGACCGGTCGGCGCCTTCCGCATTAGGCTCCAGGTGTAGATCGTGCCCTCGCCCGAACTTTCCTCCCACACCGTTTTGTCCGAATAGCAGAACGGGCAGATCGCACGCGGGAAGTAGTGCGCCTCGCCGCAGGCGGTGCAACGCTTGATCATGAACTTGCCGCGGCTGGCCGCATCCCAGAACGCGGCGGTCTCGGGGTTGGTCACCGGGGCCGGATATTTCTTGGCTTCACTCATCACACGCGCTCCAGAATGGCGGTCGAGGCGGCGTGGCGGACGCCCAGAAGGCCGCCGGTGCCGTGGGCGATGGCGAGGTCGCAGTTCTTGACCTGCACCTTCGGATGCGCCTCGCCGCGCAGCTGCCGGACGGCCTCGAGGATTTTGGTCATGCCGCCGCGGTTGACGGGATGGTTGCTGCACAGGCCGCCGCCGTCGGTGTTGAACGGCAGCTTGCCGATGCCCGAGATGAGGTTGCCGTCGGCGACGAACTTGCCGCCGTCCCCTTTCTTGCAGAAGCCGAGGTCTTCGAGCTGCATCAGCACCGTGATGGTGAAGCTGTCGTAGATCGAGGCGTATTTGATGTCCTGCGGCGTGATGCCGGCTTCCTCGAAGGCGCGCGGGCCGGACCAGATTCCGGCGGAGTAAGTGAGGTCGAGATCCTTGCCGCCGCGCGGGCCCTTCATCGCCTCGCCGTGGCCGATCAGTTTGACCAGCGGCTTCTTCAGGCTCTTGGCAATCTCCGGCGTGGTCACGATCAGCGCGCCGCCGCCGTCGGAGACGACGCAGCAATCCATGCGATGCAGGGGATCGGAGATCATCGGCGAGTTCAGCACGTCCTCGACGGTGACGACGTCCTTGAGCATCGCATGCGGGTTGTATTGCGCGTGATGCGAGGCCGCGACCTTGATCCAGGCCAGTTGCTCCGAGGTGGTGCCGTAGTCGTGCATGTGGCGCATGGCACACATGCCATAGGCATTATGCGTGGTTGCACCGTAAGCGGACTCGAAGTCGGCTTCCGCGCCGGCCGCGCGTGGCGGCATCGCCCCGGTGCGCGGCTTGCCGGCGAGCGTGATCAGCGCGATCGAGCATTTTCCCGCGGCAATTGCTTCCGCGGCATGGCCGAGATGGATGATGTAGGAGCAGCCGCCGGTTTCGGTGGAATCGACGTGGCGGAGCTTTTTGGTGTTCAGGCCGAGATAATCCACCATCGGCCAGGCGCCGCCGGGAGCATCGCCCGCGCAGAAGTAGCCGTCGACATCGTCCTTGCTGATCCCGGCATCCTCGATCGCGCCCTTGGCGACCTCGGCGTGGAGCTGGGCGGTGGATTTGTCCGGCGCATGCCGGGTCGGGTGCTCGTAGATCCCGGCAATGTAGGCCTTGCCCTTGATGGTCAAATAAGGTCTCCGCTGGCGTTTCTCGTTTCCGGTTTTTTCTGAACCGCCGCTGTCCTGTTGGCAAGCGCGGAAATATTCCGTCGGGCGAGAGGCAGCAGGTTGGCGCAATTTCTGTCAGGGATTACCACCTGCCTCGTCATTGCGAGCGTAGCGAAGCAATCCAGGAGTCTTTCCGCGGGTGCATTTCTAGATTGCTTCGCTTCGCTCGCAATGACGGGAACGACGGGCAAAGTCGTAAAGGTGTTTTGCCCCACGACACAAGCGGGCTTTCTTTTTTACGAAAACAACCCCATGCACAGTAGAATGGTGTTTGATTTTAAACAGGAATTCGTAGGGTGGGCAAAGCGAAGCGTGCCCACCTTCTTACGATCCCGGTGAGATGGTGGGCACGGCGCTTCGCGCCTTTGCCCACCCTACGCCGCCGGGCGCACAGCCCTCATCCTGAGGAGCCTGCGAAGCAAGCGTCTCGAAGGATGGCGCCGGGCGAGAGCGGGGCCTTCATGGTTCGAGACGCGCTTCGCGCTCCTCACCATGAGGAGATGAAGTCTACTCGGCCGCGATCTGCCTTGGCGCGGGCGGCGGGCTGGCGAGGTCGGCGGCGAGTTGGGCGTAGCGGGTCTTGGCGTCCGCGACTGCTTTCTCCTTCACCGGGCCGTAGCCGCGGATGCGGTCGGGCAACGAGAGCAGTTCGACCGCGGTGTCGATCGTGAGCGGCGACAACAGCCCGAGCACGGTGGCGACGTCCTTTTCGTAGCCGGCGATCAGGTCGCGCTCGAGCTTGCGGTCGGCGCTATAGCCGAAGATGTCGAGCGGCGTGCCGCGAAGGAACTTGAACTTTGCCAGCGTGCGGAACACACCGAGCATCCATGGGCCGAAGGCGCGCTTCTTCGGGCGTCCCAGCGCATCGACGCCAGAGGCCAAAATCGGCGGGGCGAGGTTGAAGTTGAACGTGAAGTCGCCCTCGAACTGGTCGCGGAGCTGTTTTTCGAAGGCGCCGTCGGTGAAGAGCCGCGCGACCTCGTATTCGTCCTTGTAGGCCAGCAGCTTTGCGTAGTTGATCGCGACCGCACGCGGCAGCGCATCGTCGTAGCCGCCCTTCAGCGCCGCATCGCGAACCTGGTCGACCAGCTTGCGATAGCGCCTGGCGAGACGGCCGTTCTGATAAGCGGTCAGATGCCTGGTGCGATGCTCGATGACCTCGTCCAGCGTCATTGCATCCAAGGACTTGGGCGCGACGACCTCGTCCGTCCCCTTCAGCATCTCCGCAAGGCGCGCGGGGTCGGCGACCGCGAGACGGCCGAGGCCGAAAGCTTCCTTGTTCATCTTGATCGAGACGCCGTTGACCTCGATCGCCTGCTCGATCGCGTCGGCGGACAGCGGCAAGAGACCCTTCTGATAGGCGTAGCCCATCATCATCATGTTGGTGGCGATGCTGTCGCCGAGCAGCTGCTCGGCCGGCTTGGTGAAATCGAAGAACACCGAGTCCTTGTGCAGCGCGGTTTCCAAGAGCCCATTCAGCTTGCGGGTCTGGAAGTTGAAGTCGCGGTTGAGGACGAAGTCGGCGGTGGGAATGACGTGGCTGTTGATGATGCCGCGGGTGCGGCTGGTGTCGCAGAGCGAGATGGTGTCCTTGGCGACCGCAACCACCTCGTCGGCGGCGAGCACGACGTCGGCCGTACCGGTGACGATGCGCGAGCAGGTCACCTCGGCCGGATGATCGGACAGGCGGACGTGGCTCAGCACTGCCCCGCCCTTCTGTGCCAGACCGGACATGTCGAGGATCATCGAGGCCTTGCCCTCGATATGCGCGGCCATGCCGAGCAGCGCGCCGATGGTCAGCACGCCGGTGCCACCGACACCGCCGACTGCGATGTTGTAGGGCTTGTCCAGCGTCGGGCGCGAGGCAGGCTCCGGCAGCGTGCCGATGTCACTGAGATCGGCCGGCGCGCGGTGGCGCGGCTTGCCGCCGTCGACGGTGACGAAGGACGGGCAGAAGCCCTTCACGCAGGAATAATCCTTGTTGCAGGACGACTGGTTGATGGCGCGTTTGCGTCCGAACTCGGTCTCCAGCGGCTCGACCGAGATGCAGTTCGACTGCACAGAGCAGTCGCCGCAGCCTTCGCAGACGGCCGGGTTGATCATGACGCGGCGCGCCGGATCCTCCATCAGGCCGCGCTTGCGGCGGCGGCGCTTTTCGGCGGCGCAGGTCTGCACGAAGACGATCGCGGACGTGCCCTTGAACTCGCGGCACATCTTCATGACGCTGTCGAGTTCGTCGCGGTGATACTTCTTCACGCCGGGCGCGATGGTGTCGGCGGGATAAGCGTCGGGCGCCTCCGAGACCAGGTAGATCTCGCGAATGCCCTCGGCATGGAGCTGGTAGGTGATCTGCTGGGGCGAGAGATCGCCGTCATGGCGCTGGCCGCCGGTCATGGCGACCGCATCGTTGTAGAGGATCTTGTAGGTGATGTTGGTCTTGGAGGCGACCGCCTGGCGGATAGCCAGAAGCCCGGAATGGAAATATGTGCCGTCGCCGAGATTGGCGAAAATGTGCTTCTCGTCGGTGAAGGGCGCGATGCCGACCCACGGCACGCCCTCGCCGCCCATATGGGTGAAGGTCTCGGTCGAACGGTCCATCCACAGCGCCATGAAGTGGCAGCCGATGCCGGCGAGCGCGCGGCTGCCTTCGGGGACCTTGGTCGAGGTGTTGTGGGGGCAGCCGGAGCAGAAATATGGAATGCGGGACACGGGTGCGACCGCCTGCATCTGGGTCGCCTGGCGGCCGTTGAACCAGTCGGCCTTGACGCGGAGCATCTCGGCGATCTCGGGGTTGAGATTAAGCCGGAGAAGTCGCTCGGTAAGCGAGGTCGCAAGCGAGGCGACGCTGAGCTCGGCCGAGAAGGTCAGGAAGCGCTTGTCGTGCTCGTCCATCTTGCCGACGATGCGCGGGCGGACGTCGTCGCGCCAGTTGAACAGCTCCTGCTTGACCTGGTTCTCGACGATCTCGCGCCGTTCCTCGATGATGAAAATTTCCTCGAGGCCGACGGCGAACTGGCGTACGCCTTCCGGCTCCAGCGGCCAGGGCATGCCGATCTTGTAAAGCCGAAGCCCGATCTTGGCGGCGACCTCCTCGGTGATGCCGAGCTCGCGCAGCGCCTGGCGGACGTCCTCATAGCTCTTGCCGGACGCCATGATGCCGAAGCGGGCGTTCGGCGAATCCATCGTGATGCGGTTGACCTTGTTGGCGCGCGCAAAGGCGATCGCGGCAAAGCCCTTGTAGTCCTGCAGGCGCCGGTCCTGGTCGAAGCGGTCGTCCGGCCAGCGCAGATTGAGGCCGCCGGGCGGCAGCTCGAAATCAGGGGGAATGATCAAGGGCTTCATCTCGTCGGTGAGATCGATCTCGGCGGTCGTTTCCACCGTCTCCGTGATCACCTTCATGCCGACCCAGCAGCCGGAGTATCGCGACATCGCGATGCCGAGCAGGCCCATCTCGATCATCTCGTGGATGCTGGACGGGTAGAGATAGGGCATCAGCGCCGACATGAAGGCGTGGTCGGACTGATGCGGGACGGTGGAGGATTTTGCGCCGTGGTCGTCGCCGGCAAGGCACAGCACGCCGCCGTTCTTGGCGGAGCCTGCGGCATTGCCGTGACGGAAGACGTCGCCGCAGCGGTCGACGCCGGGGCCCTTGCCGTACCAGATGCCGACCACGCCGTCATATTTGGCGCCGGGCGAGAGGTTGAGCTGCTGCGAGCCCCAGACCGCGGTGGCCGCCAGGTCCTCGTTCACGCCGGGCTGGAACTTGATGTTGTACTGCTCGAGATGCTTGCGCGCCGCGAACAGCTGCTGGTCGTAGCCGCCGAGCGGCGAGCCGCGATAGCCGGAGATGAAGCCGGCAGTGTTAAGGCCGTTGGCGCGATCGCGCCGGATCTGGGCCATCGGCAAACGAACCAGCGCCTGGATGCCCGTGGTGAAGACGTGTCCGGTGTCCTGGGTGTATTTCTGGTCGAGACTGATCGGACCCTGGTTGATGCCCATTATGTCCTCTTCCGCCCTTTTTGCCGCTTGGCCACTTAAGCCGCTGCCCGCCCGTTGCTTTTAGCTGGGGCGCGCCGACCATCTTCGCCACTCTATGTCGGATATTTCACAGTCCGCATCACAAATCTGCCGCTTCTGCGGCGCCGGGTAAAAATCGCAATTTAGTGCCCGGAAGGTGCCGGCCATTTTCAATTTGTGTCACCATACCCCCGCCACCGCGAAACGACGTGACGCCTCCGTCGTGCGGCTGGGGGCGCTTGGCCGCAGGAGAAGGTCGATGATGCGGACGATTCTGGCTGCCGTGCTGTTGTCCGGTGCGGTTGCGAAGGCCGCTTCGGCGAGCGACCCGTCGCCTGAATTGATCGCCTACGGCAAGGCGCTGGTCGAAGCAGGAGACTGCGCGGGCTGCCACACCGCCGATCCCGCCAAACCCTTCGCGGGCGGGAAGCGCATCGACACGCCCTTCGGCGCGATCTATGCGCCGAACCTGACGCCGGACCGAGAGACCGGAATCGGTGCGTGGACGGATGCCGATTTCACCCGCGCCTTGCGCTACGGCGTTGCGCCTGATGGCTCGAACTATTACCCAGCCTTTCCCTATCCCTACTTCACCAGGATGACGAAGGACGACACGCTGGCGATCCGCGCCTATCTCGGAACGCTCGCGCCCGTCGCCAGCCGCAACAAGCCGCCGGAGCTGCGCTGGCCGTTCGGTTATCGCCGCCTGATGCGGGTCTGGAATTATCTGTTCTTCAAGCCCGGCCTGTTTGAGCCGGATCAGGAAAAGAGCGCGGCGTGGAACAGAGGTGCCTATCTCGTCACCGGGCTCGGCCATTGCGGCGCCTGCCACACGCCGAAGAACTATTTTGGTGCGGACAAGGACGCGCAGGCGTTAGCGGGCAGCGAGATCGGCGGCTGGTTCGCACCACGGCTCGACGGTGCTGCGCGCAGCGGGCTGAAATCCTGGAGCGCCGCGGACATCACTGAGTATCTGCAAAGCGGACGCAATGCCAAAAGCCATGCCGACGGGCCGATGGCAGAGGTGGTCGTGGGCTCGACCTCGAAGATGAGCGATGCCGATGTGCAAGCGATCGCCGTGTACCTGAAAAGCCTGCCGCCGGCGCGGCGCGAGCCGACAGTGACGCCGCCCGACGATGCCGAGATGAGAGCCGGCCAGGCCGTCTATGCGCGGCTTTGCATCGCCTGCCATGAAGCCGATGGCTCGGGGGCGCCGCGGATCTATCCGCCGCTCCCCGCCAACGCGCTGCTGCAATCGATCAACCCATCCTCGACCTTGCGCATCATTCTCGACGGCGCCAAGACCGTGACGACGCCCCGCGCACCCAACACCGGCGAGATGCCGGCCTATGCCAAGCAATTGTCCGACGAGCAGGTCGCGGCGGTGACGAACTACATGCGCAATTCCTGGGGCAATGCGGCGCCGCTGGTGACGCCGGCGCAGGTGGCGAAGGCGCGTAAGCAAGAGCCGTAGCTAGGGCCCCTGCCGCCTCCTCTTCGTCATTGCGAGCGCAGCGAAGCAATCCAGAGTCCATCCGCGGAAAGATGCTGGATTGCTTCGCTGCGCTCGCAATGACGAGTGGATAAAGCTGTGCGAGTGTCGACCAGTTCGACTCGCAGAGACCCCCCTCCCCCGGAATTTGCTCACGTAAATTCCGGCCTCTCCCCGCAGGCGGCAGGGCTACCGCATATGACAGCGGGAGGCTGCCGGATGAGCTCGGCCTGCATGGTTCGAGACGCCCGCTTTGGCGGGCTCCTCACCATGAGGGTCTAATATCTCGCCGCAAAACGCGACCTCATCCTGAGGGCCTGCCGTAGGCGGGCGTCTCGAAGGATGGGCCGCAAGCAAGCTGCCCGCCACGCTTTTCTTCATGTGCGATAGCCTTGCCGCAGGCGGGGAGAGGCGAAAGAAACGCTACCGCTTATCCTCCGTGAACACGAATTTCGGCATCTCCCATTTGTAGCGGACTGCGAGCAAGCGGAAGCTAATGCCGAGGATGAAGGTCAGGATGGTCCAGAGTTCGGCGTTCAGATTAAGTCCGAACGCGGTGGCGTAGAACAGCCCGGTCACCACCGAGACGCTGGCGTAGAGCTCGGCGCGAAACAGCAGCGGCACGTCGTTGCAAAGCACGTCGCGCAGCACGCCGCCGGCGCAGCCCGTTACCATGCCGGACACAATGACGATCGGCAGTGTGGCATCCATCTGCCAGGCGATATCGCAGCCGGTCATCGTGAAGACGACGAGGCCGATGGCATCGAGCACGATGAAGGCGAGGCTCAGCCGATGCACCAGCCGCGCCATCACGATCGTCAGCAGCGCCGCCCCACCCGGCAGAGCGAGATAGATCGGGTTCGCGACCCAGGCCAGCGGATAGTGCCCGAGAAACAGATCGCGCAGCGTGCCGCCCCCGAGCGCCGTGACACAGGCGAGAAGACAGACGCCGACATAGTCCATGCTGCGGCGCCCCGCCGCCAACGCGGCCGTCATGCCTTGCGCCGTCAAGGCAACCAGCGCCAAGACATGCAGCACGCTATCGCTCGGCGGCACGCTCCACATCGATCTATTCCCCATCCCGTGGAACTTACGTCCGCGGTTCCCCGACGAACAGGTTCCCGATTCCCGGCCCGAGAGCAACATGCGACGAAAGCATAAAGGCCGCGGAACTGAATCTCGCATCCACGGGTTGTCCTTGTCTCATAAGCGAGGAGACCAATCGATGGCTGACGACCGTTTTCCCAACGATCCGTATCGCCCGAACTTCGCCGACGATGAGTATCTCCGTGCGGCACGGCGGGATGCGAACCTTCAGGCCGACCCGGAACTGGGCGAAGGCCCCGCTTCGAGTGGCAAGGTCGCGCTGTTTGCCGTGGCTATCGCCTTGGTGCTGGGCGCCGTGTTCTATGGCTTGAACAATACGACCACCAGTAACCAGGCGAGCAATACGCCAGCGACGCAGACCTCGCAGCAGGCGCCCTCTGCCAATCCGGCCGCGCCTCCCGGCATGCGTAGCAACACCGGGCCGGGCGTGACCACGGGTGCTGCGCCGAGCA
The DNA here is from genome assembly GCF_008123965.1 of Bradyrhizobium hipponense. GTDB lineage: Bacteria > Pseudomonadota > Alphaproteobacteria > Rhizobiales > Xanthobacteraceae > Bradyrhizobium > Bradyrhizobium hipponense. The sequence goes on from NZ_VSTH01000014.1 coordinate 139,630, forward strand.
AGCCGGCCCCGGATACGCAGACGCCGTCTGACGGCGCCAAGTAACGCGACGACGGTCATCGTCCGGCTTGACCTGGCTTGACCTGGCTTGACCGGACGATCCAGTATTCCGAGGCGGTCGAAATTATGTCGAGTGGACGCCGCGTACTGGATGCCCCGCCGGAGCCTGTCATGGGCTCGTCGAGGGCGAGACCCGGCGGCGAGCCATGACGTGGAGAGCGAAATAGAGCGGCGGGATGAAACTCCCGCCGCTTTCATTTGCCGCTAGCTGAACATCTTGTTGAGCTCGCCGCCGGAATAGCCGCTGCCGAGTTCGGCGAAAGTCCCCTTCTCCGCCATCTCCTTCGCCGCACGCATGAAGCCGCCCCAGGCGACGCGCGCGAGCGAACCGCCGACGCTGATCCGGCGCACGCCGAGATCGGCGGCTTCCTGCAACGACAGCCCGGAGCCGCCGATCAAGAGATTGAACGGCTTTGGATGCACCGCCTTCACCACCGCGGCGATATCCTCGCGGCTCTTCAGGCCAGGCGCGTAGAGACAGTCGGCGCCGGCGTCCGCATAGGCGGTGAGCCGGTCAATCACGAGATTGAGGTCGGCGACGCCCCAGAGATACGCCTCGCAGCGGCCGACCAGCAGCGTGCCGCTGTCGCCGATCGCCTTGCGCGCCGCCTTGATGCGCTCGATCGCAAGCGCGCGGTCGTAGATCGGCTTGTCCTTGTCGCCGGTGGAATCCTCGATCGAGAGGCCGGCGACGCCGGTGCGCACCCCGCGCTCGACATTTTCCCCGACCCGATCGGGCTCGACGGCAAAGCCGCCCTCGAAATCGGCGTTCACGGGGATGTCGACGGCCGAGCACAATGCTGCCAGATGCTGACAAACGTCTTCGACGGTGACGTGGTTGTCGGCCTTGCCGATGGTCCAGGCAAAGCCGGCGCTGGACGACGCAAGCGCCTTGAAGCCGAGATGCTGCAACGCCTTGGCGCTGCCGACGTCGAACGGATTGGGCAGGATGAAGCAGCCGCTGTCGTGCATCTTCCTGAACGTCGCGCGCTTGTCCGCGGTCGTGACCTGCATGTTTCTCTCCCTGATTGTTGGCGGCGCAGACATAGGCACGCTCGCGGGGCAGCGCCAGTGCGCCCCCGGCAGCGCTAGTGCGCGTCGTGCACGGCGCGGCTGTCCTTTGGCGCCTGCTCGCGATCGTTCATGCCGTAGTCGCGGATGACGCTGGCGATGCGCAGGCGGTAGTCGGCGAAGATCTGGCTGCGGCCCTTGGCCTGGCTGCGACGATGCTCCATCGTGTTGCGCCAGGTCTCGACCGCCGCCTCGTCGCGCCAGAACGACACCGACAGGATCTTGCCCTTCTCGGTCAGGCTTTCGAAGCGCTCGACCGAGATGAAGCCATCGATGGTTTGCAGGATCGGCTTCAGGTCGGCTGCGATGTCGAAATAATTCTGGCGGTGTTCCGGCTTAGGCCAGACCTCGAAGATCACGGCGATCATTAGGCGTCTCCCGCTATGCGTGGTTCGCCTATAATACCACTTTGCGCAGGAAGGTGCGCTCCTCTGCGAGGATGAATTTGTGCTCCTCCGCAAAGCGGAAATTCGCCATGCCTTCGGCATCCTGCCGCAGCCGCGCGCGATAGGCCTCGTAGGCGGCGAGACTCTCGAAACTGATCAGCGCAAAGGCGATGTTGTTGGTGCCCTCGTGCGGCATGAAATAGCCGATCAGCTCGCCGCCGCATTTCGGAATGATGGTGAGCCAGCGCTTCGAATATTCCTCGAACTGCGCGCGCTTGAACGGATCGAGCTGGTAGCGGATGAAGACGGTGATGGACATGGTGGGCTCCTGTTTTCTTCTCCGTCATTTGCGAGCGCAGCGAAGCAATCCGGTATACCTCTGCGGAGACAGTCTGGATTGCTTCGTCGCTTCGCTCCTCGCAATGACGAACTGGTGAGAGAATACGCGCTTGCCCGGCCTCAATGCTTCGGCTATCATCGAAGCATGAAATCAGGACCCGACATCGCCATGGTCGCTTCGCTGGTCGGCGACCCCGCCCGTGCCAACATGCTCACGGCGCTGATGAACGGCCGCGCCCTGACCGCGAGCGAGCTGGCGCAGGAGGCCGGCATCACGCCGCAGACCGCGAGCTCGCATCTGTCCAAGCTCGAGGCCGGTGGCCTCATTGAGCCCGAGAAGCAGGGCCGCCACCGTTACTACCGCCTCACCGATCCCGATGTTGCCGGCGTGCTCGAAGGGCTCGCCGGGCTTGCCGCGCGCACCGGCCACATGCGCGTGCGCACCGGGCCGAAGGATCCGGCGCTGCGGCGTGCGCGGATCTGCTACGACCATCTCGCCGGCGATCTCGGCGTGCAGATGCTCGACTCCTTGCGCGAACGGCGCCTGATCAAGCAGAAGAAGCAGGAGATCGAGCTGACGCCGGACGGCCAGCGCTTCCTGAGCGAGCATTTGCAGATTTCATCGGGGATGCTGACCCATCCGCGCCGTCCCGTCTGCAAGGCCTGCCTCGACTGGAGCGAGCGGCGCCACCATCTCGCCGGCATGCTGGGTGCGGCGATGATGAATCGCTTCACCGAACTGAAATGGGCCGCCCGCGACGCCACGCCCGGCAGCCGCGTAGTGAATTTCACCCGCACCGGCGAGAAGCAGTTTGCCGCGCTGTTCGGGAATGGGAAGGACTAGCCACGCAAATTGTGTGAGACCACACAATCGCGTGTGAGCGACCCTTCTCGTCATGGGCGGACTTGACGCGGCTATCCACGTCTTTATTGCGGCTCGCACGTGAATGAGACTTTGTCTCGCAGCGGCAGTTCCAGTCAGAGCCCTTCCCATGAACCGCATCCTCACGGCCGCGCTCGCCGCCGCCCTCCTCGCCGCGCCTCTCGCATCCCACGCCGCCGACAGCCCGCAGCGCGAGCCCTACGGCATCGCGCTCGAGGGCTTTGCCTATCCCAACCCCGTGCAGCTGCTGCCGATCGTCAATGACGGCGAGCAGCTCGGCATGGCCTATATGGACGTGGCCCCAGTCCAGCCGAACGGCCGCACCGTGGTGCTGCTGCACGGGCGCAATTTTCCGTCGAGCTATTGGGCGCCCGTGATCAAGATGCTGAGCGAAGCCGGCTACCGCGTCGTGGTGCCAGACCAGGTCGGCTTCGGCAAATCTTCCAAACCGGCAGGCGAATTGCATTTCGACACGCTGGCGCGCAACACCATCGCGCTGCTCGATCATCTCAAGATCGACAAGGCCGAGATCGTCGCCCATTCGCTCGGCGGCATGCTGGGGGTGCGCATCGCGCGCGCCTATCCGGATCGCGTTGGGCACCTGGTGCTGACTGCACCGATCGGGCTCGAGGACTACCGGCTTTACGTGCCGCCGACGCCGACCGAGAAGATCATCGAGACCGAAGACAAGCTCACCGCCGACGGCTATCGCAAGCAGCTCCAGACCAACTACGCGATCAAGCTGCCGAGCGAGGCGATCACGCCGTTCATCGATGCCCGCTTCAACATCAAGGGCAGCCCGGATTATCCGCGCTGGCTTCGCGCCTTCGTCAGCTCCGGCCAGATGATCTATCGCGAGCCGGTCGCGCACGAGATCCCGCTCATCACCGGGCCGACGCTGTTCATCATGGGCGCCGACGACCACAACGCGCCGGGCCGGCCAAACGCGCCGGAGGCGCTGCGCGCAAAAATGGGAGAGAACGCCGAGCTCGCGAAGGCCCTTGCCGCGAAGATGCCGAATGCGCGCGCCGAGGTGATCCCGGACACTGGCCATCTCGTCTTCCTGGAGGCGCCGGACAAGTACAGGGAATTGGTGCTGGGCTTTCTCGGCCGCTGACGCCGCCTGCGTGTCGCCTCAGGCAGCACGTGGCGAGTGTTCATGCCGCATTCAGGTCATGATTGGCAGGTTTGGATCGCGACGTATCGGCACGTTTGTCTGCCAAATTTAACGTGTCGAATCGTGGCTTTTGATTCATTGTGCGCCGCGAGCGCCAAGCCCCGAAGACTTGCTCCCGTTGTGAAGACTTGCCCCCGTTGAGAAGACTTGCCCCCAAAGACTTGCCCCCAAAGACTTGCCCCCAAGAACAAGAAGGAAGATGAAATGAAATATCTGTTCGCCGCCGTGATGCTTGCCAGCGCGGTCGTTGGTTTCAGCGAGGCGGCCAGCGCCGCCGAGGGCTGCGGCCCGGGCTGGTACCGTGGCCGCTACGGCAACTGTCGCCCGATGCGCGGTGCCGTCGTCGTGCGCCCGGGCCCGGTGGTGGTCGCGCCGGCCCCCGTCGTCGTCGTGCCGCGTGCGCGCGTCTGCCCCTATGGTTTCCGCTGGTACGCCGGCCGCTGCCGCCCGTTCTGATCTCTTGCACTTACGAAGTGGCCGCGCGGCGAAAGCCTGCGCGGCCATTTTCGTTTTGACGAGTTCGACTTCGCGCCGGCCCTGTCCTGAGAGCTGTGAACGCAGACCGAGCCTGCGATCCGCGTCCGAAGCTCGCGAGACAATCCGGCACCGCCTACCAGTAGCGGCGATGCCAGCGGCGGTGACGCCAGCCCCAATGGCGGCGGCGCCAGCCCCAGTGGCGGCGATGCCAGTGGCCGTGCCAGCGCACCTGCTCCGGTTTCATCTGCGCGGCTTCCTCGCTGCTGGTGACTGCCGGATGTGCATCGGCGTTCGGCATCGCGGCCGAACCAGCGACCGGCTGCGGCGACAGCGGCGCAGCCTGCGCCGTCGCGGCGAAGGCGGCGGCGCCTGCCGTCACACCAAATGCAAATTTCAAAAAGTTCCGGCGCTCCATGACGTCTTACCTCTAGGATGGTCGTGCCCGTGATGCGCGTGGAGTGTCGCGGTGACGACATGAACCAAAGCTGAATCGCGCCGCCGCGACAAAAAGAGTTGGCACCGGTGTCGGAACGCGCGCCGTTCGCACGTCCTCGGATTCGAACAGCACGGAGATGCCACATGGCCAACCTCACGCTCACCACCTTCGATTGGGTTCCCGAGATGCCGCGCGGCTTCGTGCGCGACCTTCGCGTGCGCTGGGCGCTCGAAGAAGCCGCCCTGCCCTATCGCGTTGCGAGCGTGCCGTTCGGCGACCGCAGCGCGGCCCATTTCGCGCACCAGCCGTTCGGCCAGGTGCCGTGGCTGACCGACGGCGACATCTCGATCTTCGAGAGCGGCGCGATCCTACTCTATCTGGGCGAGCGCAGCGCGGCGCTGATGCCGACCGATCGGCGCGGCCGCAGCGAGGCGATGAAATGGGTGTTCGCGGCGCTCAATTCGGTGGAGATGCCGAGCCTGCCCTGGTCGATGCTGAAGTTCATCGGCGATCCCGGCGACACGCCGGCATGGAAATTTGTGGACGAGTTCCTCAAGCTCCGCCTCAAGCATCTCGAGCCGGTACTGGCCAGCCGCGAATGGCTGGCGGGGTCCTTCTCCGTCGCCGACATCCTGATGTCGGATGTGCTGCGCCCGGTCGATCGTTTCGACGGGCTGGCAGACCATCCGGCTTGCCGCGACTACGTCGCGCGCGCCACGGCCCGCCCGGCCTTTGTCAAGGCCCACGCCGCCCAGATGGCGCATTTCGCCGCGGCGGATGCGGCGCGCACCGGAGCGTGACGCGCCGCACATAATTAATCCGGCGATAACCATAGGGTCACAGCCGCCGGAACGAGAGCAACTGGCTTCAAATTATCGCGGCGGAAGGTGACACATGGCCCGCATCGAATTCCTTAGAGAGCAACTAGCCCGCGCCGAGCGCCTGGCGAAAGCCATCCTCGACCAGCAAACCGTGGAGCGGCTTCAGGCCTTCGCGGCCGAATGCCGCGCGGAGTTACAGGTCCTGACGCGCAGGGCTGCGGCGTGAGGCGTTGCCGGCGCCTCACCGAGCGGCGCGTCATATCAACTTCATCGGCGCGTCCGCGACCACACGCAGGTCGATCCTGCTGATCAGTTGAGACCGAAGCGCCTCCGCAGCACCGATGGCGCTTTCGGTTTGCCGCAACGTGCTGACGTTCGATCCAAGCGAAACGATTCCGCCCAGCACCAGTGCGATCGATCCGAGCGCCGCCGTTTGACCGAAGCCGAACACGCCGAGAATCGTCACCAGCAGCAACACAGCACCACCGCCGATGGCAATCTTGGAAGCCAGAATGTACTTCCGACATCGCTCGGCGATCTCGGCCAGCGCCTCGATCCGCGCTTCAATGTCGGAAATCTCGTCGGTCGCGTTGTCTTCGGTCATCGAAAATTCATCAAAAGAAGCTGATGGGGTTCGCTTTCGCTAGCCCACGCTACTTCCTCACAACGGCAAATTGTCGTGCTTCTTCGCCGGCGTCTCGACCTTCTTGTCCTTCAGCATCGACAGCGCCCTTGCGATCCGCTTCCTCGTCGAGTGCGGCATGATGACGTCGTCGATGTAGCCGCGCTCGGCGGCGATGAAGGGGGACAGGAAGCGGTCTTCGTATTCCTTCGTTCGCGCCGCGATCTTGTCGGGGTCGCCGATGTCGGAGCGGAAGATGATCTCGACCGCGCCCTTGGCGCCCATCACCGCGATCTGGGCGGTCGGCCAGGCGTAGTTCATGTCGGCGCCGATCTCCTTGGAGGCCATGACGTCGAAGGCGCCGCCATAGGCCTTGCGGGTGATGATGGTCACCAGCGGCACCGTGCACTGCGAGTAGGCGAACAGCAGCTTGGCGCCGTGCTTGATCAGGCCGCCATATTCCTGCGCGGTGCCGGGCAGGAAGCCGGGCACGTCGACGAAAGTGACGATCGGGATGTTGAAGGCATCGCAAAAACGAACGAAGCGCGCGGCCTTGCGCGAGGCATCGCTGTCGAGCACGCCCGCCAGCACCATCGGCTGGTTGGCGACGAAGCCGACGGTGCGGCCGGCGATGCGGCCGAAGCCGGTGACGATGTTCTTTGCAAAAGCATCCGCGATCTCGAAGAAGTCGCCCTCGTCCACGACCTTCAGGATCAGCTCCTTCATATCGTAGGGCTTGTTCGGATTGTCGGGGATCAGCGTGTCGAGCGACATGTCCACGCGCTCGATGTCGTCAAAGCTCGGCCATTCCGGCACGCCGTCGATGTTGTTGGAGGGCAGGAAGTCGATCAGGCGCCGCATCTGCAGCAGCGTCTCGACGTCGTTCTCGAACGCGCCGTCGGCGATCGAGGAGCGCGTGGCGTGCACGGAGGCGCCGCCGAGTTCTTCCGCCGTGACGACCTCGTTGGTCACCGTCTTCACCACGTCGGGGCCGGTGACGAACATGTAGCTGGTGTGCTTCACCATGAAGATGAAGTCTGTCATCGCCGGCGAGTAGACGTCGCCGCCGGCGCAGGGGCCCATGATGACGGAGATCTGCGGGATCACGCCGGAGGCGAGCACGTTGCGGCGGAACACGTAGGAATAGCCGGCGAGCGCCGCGACGCCTTCCTGGATGCGGGCGCCGCCCGCGTCATAGAGGCCGATGATGGGCGCCCTCGCCTTCATCGCCATGTCCTGAAGCTTGGTGATCTTCAGCGCGTGGGTCTCCGACAGCGAGCCGCCGAACACGGTAAAATCCTTGGCGAACACGAAAGTCTTGCGGCCGTTGACGGTGCCCCAGCCGGTGACGACGCCGTCGCCGGGGATCTTGTTCTTCTCCATGCCGAACTCGGTGGAGCGGTGCTCGACGAACATGTCGAATTCCTCGAACGATCCCTTGTCGAGCAGCAGCTCGATGCGCTCGCGTGCGGTCAGCTTGCCGCGGGCGTGCTGCGCCTCGATGCGCTTCTCCCCGCCGCCGAGCTTGGCGCCGGCACGACGGTCTTCAAGGGCGTCCAGGATATGTTTCATTTGCTCCCGCCAGGTCGTAAGTGATGCTGGGTTCTAACACGGCATTTTGCGGGCCGGGAAGCGGCTTTCGGCCTCGCAGGTCTGCCCTGTGGCTGCGGAAACCGTGAGAGATTGCAAGGCCTTGCAGGGAGAGACGACGATGGACGAAGCAGCGGCTGCAGCCGGCACGGTGACCGGCGGGGTCAAGATCCTGCTGCGGCTCGAGGGCTTGACCCTGTTCGCAGGGATGGTGACGCTCTACGCGGCCTGGGACGGCTCCTGGTTGGTCTTCGCCCTGCTGTTCTTCGTCCCCGATCTGAGTTTTCTGGCCTACCTCTCGGACGCACGGTTCGGCGCGCTGGTCTACAACGCCGCCCACAGCTACATGGCGCCGGTGACGCTGCTGACGCTGGGCTTCGGCCTTGCCTCCCCCTTGACCCTGTCCATCGCCTTGATCTGGTTCGCCCATATCGGGATCGACCGGGCGCTCGGCTATGGCCTGAAATATTCGGCCGGCTTCAGCTTCACTCATCTCGGCCGGATCGGGCGGCAGAAGGACGCCTGAGCCCGCGCGCCTTGGCGGCGGACTGCCGCCATTTTTATCTCCCTCGCCGGTTGACCGGGCCAGCCGATTCAGGCTTGCTTCGCCTTCACGATCAGGCGCCGAATGTTGCGTGAGCTCAGTTGGTACGGCGGCGGTCCACCACGTCTGGCTGCAAGCATCACACATGTCCGCCACGGTCGTCCCCCTGCCGCCGAGCTCATCGTCCGAGACCATCGCCTTCCTGCGGCGGATGGCCAGCATGGTGTCGGGTCGCAACGGCGAGATGCTGTTGCGTGCCGCCGCGCTGATCGAGTCGCTGGCGCAGCGGGCAATGACGGCCGAGCGGCTCTATCACCGGCAGCAGGAAGAAAACACCCGCGGCACCGAGCTGCGCGAGGCGGCCGAACTCGCCTCCGACGCCTGGGCCAGGCAGAACGACGAGTTGCTGGCGCAGCTCGCTGAGGTGACCGCTGCCGCCGCCGCCGAGCGCACCTCATTCAATGCGGAGCGCGGCAAGCTCTCCTGCCTGATGCAGGATGCGGAGACTCACATCGGCAAGCTCACAACCGAGCTCGAGACGTTGCGCGCCTCCGTCGACAGTTTTAGCGAAACCGTGGTCTCCGTGCCGATCGAGGCGCTGCGGCTGGCGCGCACGCAGTTCGAATTTCTCTCAGGCAGCTTTGCCCGCAAGGGCGACGTGGTCTCGCAAGCCATGAGCGAGATCGGCGGCTTTGCGATCGACCAGGCGCTGACGGCAAAGAAGACGGCCGGTCCCGCCTGAGGCTAGGGCAAGGACATTCACGAGGGGTCGTCATGCCCGGGCTTGTCCAGGCTTGTCCCGGGCATCCACGTTCTTTGGTATGATGCTGTAGGAACGTCCACGTCCCAAGCTCCGACGTCATGTGCGATTAGGCGGTGGTCGATTTCCTCCAGGCGCTGTTCAAGCTCGGATAAGCCGGGCATCGACCATGCGGTCGAAGAATCCGTCTCGCCGTCGCGCCAGCCCTCCGCGGAACTCCAAGAAACCGCTTCGAGTTCCGCGCGTTGAAACGATGATCCAATTGAGAGAGGAGATCCTGCGATGCCTGGGTCCATTATCGCACGAACAGGATTGCTCGTGGTGACGCTCTGCCTTCCCTGCGGCACGGTGAGCGCCGCATCCCCCTTTACCGCCATGGCCGGCTCGTGGTCTGGCGGTGGCGTATTGAGCACGGCGGATGGCGGGCAGGAGCGGCTGCGTTGCCGCGCGACCTACAATGTCGGCAACGGCAGCGCTCAGCTTGACCTCAATCTGAAATGCGCGAGCGAGAGCTACAATTTCGATCTCGCCGGTGACGTCGAGTATCAGGGCGGCGCCGTTTCCGGGTCGTGGCGCGAAGCTACCCGCAACGCATCCGGCACGATCTCGGGCCGTGCGAGCGGCGATCATGTCGATGCGGCTGCGCGTGGCGACAACTTCTCCGCCAATCTGTCCCTGACGACGCGCGGCGGACGGCAGACGGTATCGATTCGTCCGCAAGGCACCAACGTCACGAACGTTTCGCTGGCCCTGCAACGGCGTTAGTCCGCCGCTGCCGTTGCTACGTTAGATCGCGCCGATATCGGCAAGGCAGGCTTGCGTCAGCGCAATGCGCTCGCCGACGAGACGCGGCTCGCCGCAATCCATGTTGAGCGCGAACACCGTATGCGCGTCGCCCTTCTCGGCCCAGCCGACCATCCAGCCGAGCGACGGCGCGCCGCGCTCGGCGCCCAGCAACCCGGACTTTGCGCGGATGACGCTATCGCCGACCTTGGTCACCGGCAGGATGTCGGCGACCAGGTCCTGGCTGCGCTTGGAGATCGGCAATGCGCGGCGGCGCAGCCGGTCGACGAAATCGATCTGCTCGATAGGGTCAATGCGTAAGGCACCAGTGAGCCAAAACTGGTCGATGCCGCCGCCGATGTCGCGATTGCCGTAGTCGAGCAAGTCGACATATTTCTGCATGCGCTCCTGCCCGATGCGGCGCGCAATCTCCTGATAGACCGGCACGGCGCTGACGAGAATCGCGCTGCGCAGCGTGTGATCCTTGTTCCAGGCCTCGATTGGACGTTTGACGCCGTCCCAGGGAAAGACGTCCTTGTCGGGATCGGCGACGACGCCGGTTTCCAGCGCAATCAGCGAGTTCGGAATCTTGAAGGTCGAGGCCGGCAGCTTGCCCTCGCCCGAGCGCTCGCGGTCACTCGCGACGATCAAATAGTCCTCGACCTTGTAGCCGACGAAGGTGCCGGCCGTGCCCAGATCAGTAAAGCGCTTTGCAAGACTCTCGCGGATCTCGTTGCGCGGCGGCGCGACAACAGCAAGCGCGCGGGATGGCAGGGTGGCGGCTGCGGCGAGGAGACCGAGGGTGGAACGGCGCGTCAGCAAGGGCAGTGTCCGTTGGGTGATGACAGTTGGCGCGACCATGCAGCCGATATCGTGGTGAAACGATGACAGCGTTAAAGCGCACTTGTTAGAGCATGATCTTATCGGAAAACCGCTACGCGCTTTGCGCTAACGCGGCCCTTCGCGTCCGGATCATGCTCTACCGCCCTCGGCCCGACAGCCGCAGCACGAAGACCAGCACTTCGGCGACGGCCTTGTAGAGATCCGGCGGAATCTCCTCGCCGAGCTCGACCTTGGAAAGCGCGCCGGCCAAAATCTCGTTCTCCTCGATAGGGATGTCGTGGGCCTTGGCGACCTCGATGATCTTTGCACCGATCGTGCCCTTGCCCTTGGCGACGACCACCGGCGCGTTGCTGCCCTTCTCGTAGAGCAGTGCGATCGCGAGCTTGGATGGGTCGCTCATGTAGCGCGATCCAGGAAGTGCCCGGCACGGGCCGGTGCCGGCTGCGGCGGCGTGCCGTCGCGGACCACAATGTCGCCGGGCTTGAGCTCGGCCCTGGTCATCGCCTGGTTGAGCTCGCCGATGCCGGCACGAAGCTGCTGCGCGGTCGCCGGGCGCTCCGCCCACATCCGCACGAAGGTCTTGTCGCCGCTCAGCGTGATCAGTGCATGCACGGGGCCGGCCGGCTCGACGTTGAGCGAGAAGCGCGCGCGCCAGGCACGCGTGGCGGGATCAGCCGACTCGTTGCCGCCGTCGCGCGAGATCTCGAACTGCGCCATCGCGGTGCCTCGCGGCGTCAAGAACGGAATCTCGAAATTCCACTGCGGGGCGGTCGGATCGATGCGGTGACCGCTAGCATCGACGCGATCGGGCAGCGAGGCGACCTGCAGCAAGGTCTGCCGCGCGATCGCGGCGTCGGTGTCGTCGAGCAGTCGGTGCACGGTTGCAGCCAGCGGCATATCCGGCGCGAGCGACGGCGAGGCGATGGATTGCGGCGACGGCAGCGCGCCGCGGAACGGCGGCGGCGTGGTCGCGCGCGCGGCTGCCTCGAAGATGTGGCTGTCAGGCACCGCCTTGTTGAAGCCCGGCACGTTGCCGGTCATGCGCGGCAGGTTTTGCCTGACTTCCTGCAGCAGGCTCGCGGCGAGGCCGGCGGAGATGGTTCGCGGCCCTGCGGCCTGCGGCGTTTCACCCGCCACGTCTCCCAGCACGGCTGCTGCGAGCGCAGCACTGCGTGGCAGTTGGGCCGGTTGGGCGATCTCCGCACCGGTCGACCGCAACGCCGCATGCGCAGCCTCGCCCGCCGCCTGAAGTGCCGACGCTGCGGTCTGCGGCGTGGCCATGGCGCTCATCGGCAGCGCGGCGCCTTGCACCGGTGCCTGCGGCACGCCGGTTTCGAGCGCAACTGAGGTCGCGACCAGCGTCTGGCGCAGCACCAGCAGCGCCGCCTTGAGGTCCGGTACAGTGCCGGAAGACGGTGGCGCGCCCGTCCCAAGAGACGCTTCGAGAAAGAGCCCCGACCTCTGGAAGGCGGACTCAACATCGCCGCCATCGAGCCCCGCGTTGAGCGGCGTCTGCTGGGCCAGCACGTCCAGCATCGCCTGCTTCAGTCCTGCCGGCAGATTGCTGCCGGTCACGGCCGAAGCAAGATCGGTGAACAGCGGCGCCTGGCTGCCCTGCTTGGTCACAGCCTCGGCCGAAGCCGAGGTGACTGCGACCTGCTCGGACGGCGTCAGGAGACTGCGCGCGGTCGTCGCGGAGGGCGCGAGCGGCGGGCTGTCCAGCAGCGACGCCGCTGTCGGCGTCAGTGTGACCTGATCAGCCGCCTCGTTCGCCCCGTTGACGATGGCGAGCCGGATCGTGCCGTCGTTCTGCGACACCGCGAGTTCGAGATTTTGTCCGGGCGACAGCGCCACCTCGGACATCACGTCCAGGGAGAGGTTGGCAATCGCGATCCGCACCAGATTGTCGGCGAGCACGCTGACGACCTTGGCGTCGACGACGCTGCCGGCCTGAAGGACAAGGTCAGGCGTCGCCGCATCAGCCACGGGGCTGGCAGCGCCGACGGGAAGGATCGAGCTTATCGGCATCGCCATCTCAGGAGCCCAGGAGCACGGGCCACCCTAACGCCGGCGTCGTAAACCTCTCGTTAAGGACCTCTGGCCGCGGCCGGCTTGACTGTCACCAGAACCGTCACAGCAGCCTGAAAATCCCTCAGCCGCGCGGCGCGGCGGGCGGCTGTTTCCTCGTCCACCCCCCACTTCTCGGCATTCCAGTCCTCATCGACATAGGCTGCCGCCCAGACCTGGTCGGCATCGCGCACCCCGTGGGCCAGTGCCAGCGCCAGCAGCGCCGAGCCGGTCAGGGTCGTGATCACGTGGAGCGCAGCCACGGACCACGCATCCTGCGGCAGCGCGGCGCGCGCGGCCTGGATCGCCTCGTCCGGCTGTTTCACATGCATGATGCCCTCGGACAGCATGAAATGCGCGCCCAAGCTCTCCGCGGCCCAGAACAGCACGGGATCCCAATGCGCCGCCTCGCGGGCCACCAGCCCCTCCGGATGGCCGGCGCGGTAGAATAGCAGGTCGGACTGCAAGTATTTTGCGAGGTCTTCGCTAACGAGTTCGACGCGGTCCACGACGCCCTCGACCACGCTGTTGGCGATACACGTCAGCGGCATGGTCAGGGGATCGATCGTTTCCACCTGAGCCGCCCATTCCGCGGCCACCGCATCGGCGAGCGCGCGCGACGGGATCACCACCTGGCGACCGGAGGGCGTGCGGATCGGCTTGCCGTCGAGCGTGATGGCGAAGCCGTCCTCGGCCTCAGCTATGCCAGCCTCCTTGTAGAAGCGCTTGCGCTGCGGCACGCGCGTGGCCCTACGCACCGCCTCCTGCGGATCGAGCGGGGATTGCCCCGCGGCCTCATCGAACAATTCGCGCATCTTGAGTTTTCGGTCTCCGCCGCACAATGCTAGGCTTTTAAGCTAAGACCGGCGGCCGATAAAGCGAGCGGCAGGCATGAGGGAACTTGCGGGCATTGTGGCCCTGTTCGCCGGGTTCTGGCTGGCCACGGCGCAAGCCGGCTTCCGTACCCCGGAATCGGCCGTGCGCAACGTCTACGCCTATTACGGCGAGGGCGCGCCGGAGCTGTCAAAAGGCCTGCCGCGCGATGCCGCGACCGCCCGGCAATTCTTCGATTCCAGCCTGCGCAAGGCCTGGAGCACGCCAAGGGCCGAACACTATGATTTCCTGGTGCAGAGCCCGACCTGGAAGCTCGGCCCGGTCGCAATCGCGGTCCTCCGCAAGCAATATGACAAGACCTATGTCGCGGCCAACTTCGACAATCGCGGCCGGCGCGTCACGCTGAACTTCATCCTGGTCAACGGTCCCGAAGGCTGGCTGATCGCGGACGTCGAGAGCCCGCATGACAGCTTGCGGGTGTTTTTGGAGCAGTTCCGGAATTGAGGTATTCGTCATTGCGAGCGCAGCGAAGCAATCCAGAGCCTCTCCGCGGACGCAGTCTGGATTGCTTCGTCGCAAGGGCTCCTCGCAATGACGGACCTTAATCGCAACCGCGGGGTTCAGCCCTACTCTTCCGGCGCGTTCTCGATCGGATCAAATCTGGTTGCATCGAGGCCGAGCAAATTCCACGACTGCTGCATGTGCGGCGGCAGCGGCGCGGTAGCATCGATCACACCGCCGCGCGGATGCGGGATCACGATCCGGCGCGCCAAAAGATGCAGCCGGTTTTGCAGGCCACCCGGCAGTTGCCAGTTCTCGATATTGAAGTATTTGGGATCGCCGACGATGGGATGGCCGATATGCTCCATGTGCGCGCGGAGCTGATGCGTGCGGCCGGTCACCGGCTTCAACGACACCCAGGTAAGCTTGTTGCCGGCGGTCTCGACCACCGCGTAATAGGTCACCGCATGGCTCGCGCCTTCGTCGCCATGCTGGGCGATGCGCATGATGGTGTCGTCCTCGCTTTCTTCCTTCGCAAGAAACGTCGAGATGCGGCCCTGCTTCGGCTTCGGCAGGCCCGGCACCAGCGCCCAATAGGTCTTTCGCGCCGACCGCGAGCGGAACGCACCGGTCAGATGGCTTGCGGCAAAGCGCGTCTTGGCGACGAGCAGGCAGCCCGAGGTCTCCCTGTCGATCCGGTGCACCAGGCGCGGCTTCTGGCCCTTGGCGTCGCGCATCACCTCCAGCATCTGGTCGATGTGCCGCGTCATGCCCGAGCCGCCCTGCACGGCGAGGCCGGCCGGCTTGTTCAGCACGAGGACGTCGTCGTCCTCGTAGATGGTCATCTCCTTCAGCGCCTGAAGCGTCTTCTGAGCAGCTTCCGACAGCGAGCCTGCCGCCGCCTTCGGCGCATCCAGCTTGAGCGGCGGAATGCGGACGCTCTGCCCCTCCTCGAGGCGGTCCTTGCTGTCGACGCGCTTGCCATCGACGCGCAACTCGCCTTTGCGCACCACGCGCTGGATGTGGGAGAACGAAAGCCCGGGAAAGCGCGCCTCCAGAAAGCGATCGACGCGCATGTTGTTCTCGTCGGCGGTCACGGTGACGGTCTGCACCTTGGTCGGCAGCAGCGCCTCGACGGGTTTAGCGGGCTCGGACCTTTCCAGCGCGGGCTTTCCCAGAGCAGACCTGCCCAGAGCAGACTTGCCCAGCGCAGACTTGCCCAGCGCAGACTTGGGCAGGCGCCGCTCGGCGCGCTCGGAGGCAAACCGCGGCGGCTTCGCGCCAGGCTTGCCGCCCGGCCGCGGCCCAGCCTTCTTTGCGCTACGCGCCTGATGCGGACGCGCTTCATCGCGCTCGTCACGCGAACGGGGCTTTGGGTTCATTCTCTTGATGCGGCGGCTCATGCGGTTTTTCCAAACTTTCGTATCGCGGTCGCGCGGCGCGGCAGCGAAGCAACCCGCGCCCCCACCTCTTTCTCCGCGAGCCGCAGCTCATATTGTTGTTGAAGATTCATCCAGAACTGCGGACTCATGCCGAACCAATGACCAAGCCGCAGCGCCGTATCGGCAGTGATGCCGCGCTGACCGTTGATGATACCAGTCACACGATTGACGGGGACGTCAATCTGACGCGCCAGTTCTGCAGCCGTGATGCCGAGCTCTCGCAGTTCTTCGGCAAGATGCTCGCCGGGGTGAGTGGGCTCGCGAGGCATAGTATTTCTTGGCCTTACTACTGGGAATTACGCGTTACGTAAACCGTAAATCCACCCCTTGGCAAGCTCCAAAAGCCTAGTCTCCGCCCCGCTCCTTCCGCAGCTTCGCCCAGTAATCCAGCCGCTTCCGGATCTCGCGCTCAAAACCGCGCTCGGGCGGGTCGTAGAAGGTCTGGCGGCCCAGGGCTTCCGGAAAGTAGTCCTGGCCGGAGAAGGCGTCGGGGGCGTCGTGGTCGTATTCGTAGGCTGCGCCGTAGCCTTCCGACTTCATCAGTTTGGTCGGGGAATTGAGAATGTGCTTTGGCGGCAGCAGCGAGCCGCCCTGCTTTGCGACTTGCATCGCCGCGCCGAAGGCCGTGTAGACGGCGTTCGATTTCGGCGCGGTGGCGAGATAGACCACGGCCTGCGCGATCGCGAGCTCGCCTTCGGGGTGGCCGAGGAAGTCGAAGGCGTCCTTGGCGGCGTTGGCGATGACAAGCGCCTGTGGATCGGCAAGACCGATGTCCTCCACCGCCATGCGCACAACGCGGCGGGCCAGGAACAGCGGGTCCTCGCCGGCGTCGAGCATGCGCGCGAGGTAATAGAGCGCCGCATCGGGATCGGAGCCGCGCACCGACTTATGCAGCGCCGAGATCAAGTTATAGTGCCCGTCCGCCGACTTGTCGTAGATCGGCGCACGGCGTTGCAAAATCTCCTGCAACTGCGCGGCATCGAAGAGTTCATCCTTGCGCGCGGCGCGCCAGACTTCCTCGGCGAGCGTCAGGGCGGCGCGGCCATCGCCGTCGGCCATGCGCACCAGCACCGCACGCGCCTCCGCATCGAGCGGCAGCTTGCGGCCCTCGACCGCCTCGGCATGCGCGAACAGCTTTTCGATCGCAGCAGCATCGAGCGAGCGGAACACCAGCACGCGGGCGCGCGACAGAAGCGCCGCGTTGAGCTCGAAGGACGGATTTTCGGTGGTGGCGCCGACCATCACCACCGTGCCGTCTTCCATCACGGGGAGAAACGAATCCTGCTGGGCGCGGTTGAAGCGATGGACCTCGTCGACGAACAGCAGCGTGCCCTTGCCCATCTCGCGGCGGGCACGCGCCGCATCAAAGGCCTTCTTGAGATCGGCGACGCCGGAGAACACCGCGGAGATCTGCTCGAAATGCAGGTCGGTGGCGTCCGCGAGCAGCCGCGCCACCGTGGTCTTGCCGGTGCCGGGCGGGCCCCAAAACACCAGCGAGCCCAGCGTGCGCGTCTCCAGCATGCGCGTCAGCGCGCCATCGGGGCCGAGGATATGGTCTTGGCCGACGACCTCCGACAGCGCCCGCGGACGCAGGCGGTCCGGCAGCGGATGCGGCGCGTCGTGATCGAGCCCCGCCGCGGCGAAGAGAGTCGGCGTCTCCTGTGGTCGCTTCGGACTCATCCGCCCAGCGTGACGTTGATCTGCTGGCCGCCACGCACCAGCGTGATGCGCCAGATCCGCTGGCGTTCAGCGGCCGCCTTCTCGATATCGCCGGTCTTGCTGATCTTCTGGTTGTTGACCGACAGAATGATATCGCCCTTCTGGAAACCGACACCCGCGGCCGCGGTATCGCCGCCGATATCGGTGATCACCACACCCTCGGTGTCGGCGTCGAGATGCAGTTCGTCGGCGACCGCCGGCGTGATGGTCGAAACCTTCGCGCCCTGAAACGGCGAGCGCGCGGTGATGACGAGCTCATTGCGGCCGGTATCGGGCGCCGTCTCCAGCGCCACGGCCAGCCTGGCCGGCTTGCCGCCGCGCTGCACATCAATCTGCGCCGTGCCGCCGAGCGGACGCGTGGCGAAACGGTAGTCGAAGGCATTGGGATCGTCCACGGTCTGGCCGTCGATCGCAACGATCAGGTCGGACGATTTCAGGCCGGCCTTTGCGGCGGGTCCGTTCGCGACCACGCTTGCGACGAGCGCACCGGTCGGCGAGCGCAGGCCGAGGCTATCGGCGATGTCGGGCGTGACTGCCTGGAGCCGCGCCCCCAGCCACGGCCGCTTCACGGCTTTGCCGCCGCCCTTGGCCGAGGCGACGACGACGCGCACCATGTTCGCCGGGATGGCAAAGCCGATGCCCTGCGAGCCGCCGGAACGCGAATAGATCGCCGTGTTGATGCCGGCGAGCTTGCCGCTCATGTCGACCAGCGCGCCGCCGGAATTGCCGGGGTTGATCGCCGCGTCGGTCTGGATGAAGAACTGATAGTCGGTGATGCCGACCTGCGTGCGCGCGAGTGCCGAAATGATGCCGTGGGTCACGGTCTGGCCGACGCCGAAGGGATTGCCGATCGCGAGCACGACGTCGCCGACCAGCAACTCGTCGGAATTGGTGAAGTCGAGCGTCGGGAATTTCTCCTTGGAGTCCTTCAGACGCAGCACTGCGAGATCGGTGCGCGAATCCTTCAGCAGGATCTCGGCCTCGAACTCGCGCTTGTCCGACAGCGACACCTTGACCTGGTCGGCACCCTCGATGACGTGGACGTTGGTGACGACGAGACCGGAGGCATCGACGATGACGCCGGAGCCCAGCGAGCGCTGCATCTGCTCGGGCTGCTGACCCGGCACGCCGAAAAAGCGCCGGAAGATCGGATCGTCGAGCAACGGGTTGCGGTTCTGTACCATCTTGGCGGCATAGACGTTGACCACGGCCGGCTGCACCCGCTGCACGATCGGCGCATAGGACAGCCGCAACTCGGCCGGCGACGACGGAACGCGACGGTCCTGCGCGGCGGCTGGATGGAAGTGGGCCGAAAAGGCTATGCACAAGGCCGTGATGACGGCGGCACGGATCGATCGAAACATTCCTACCTCTTGGAAAAGACGCCGGAATATAGGCGCCTTCGTTCTCTAATAGAAGGCCGGCGGACTGCAATATTCGGACCTCCGTCTGGCCGCCCGGCATGCAAGCCCTGCGCGCATCGCGGACATTCTGCGCGAGCGCACGTATTGGCATGACATCCATCATCCCGCATTGTGGCTTACGGCGGATTCGGTTGCGGCGAATTTGCATCAGTGGGAACCACGCAACCGGGCGCGCCGTCGCGGGGTAGTCATCAATCATTCTTAGACTCTCCGTTCGCGACTTGGGGAAGTTGGTCCAACCGATGGAGTGATGACGTGAGCAGGACAAGAATTGCAGCGACTGCGATTGGTCTCGCCGGTGCGCTGGCGGCCTCGCAGGCCCAGGCCCAATCGGCAGGCAGCAGCGATCAGGAGATCGCGCTCCTGAAACAGCAGTTGAAGATGCTCGAGCAGAAGCTCGACAGGCTCCAAAGCCAGACCGCCGCGAACGCGGCAGCCAATGCGAAGACCAAGGCCGAAGCCAAGGCGGAAGCGCGCTCGGAAGCGAAGGCCGTCGTCGCCAATGCCAACGCTGCGATCCCTGTCAAGGGTCCGGCGCCCGCCTCCGGGGTCGTGGTGACG
This sequence comes from Bradyrhizobium hipponense, assembly GCF_008123965.1. Taxonomy (GTDB): domain Bacteria; phylum Pseudomonadota; class Alphaproteobacteria; order Rhizobiales; family Xanthobacteraceae; genus Bradyrhizobium; species Bradyrhizobium hipponense. Next base: position 158,969 of record NZ_VSTH01000014.1, read on the forward strand.
ATGCCGAACAACCGCCCGACCATCTGCACCGCCGATGGGGCGAACTGCGTCGGCATCACGAGCCGCGTACACTGGGATGTCGGCGGCTACGACTATCGTCCCAACACGGCAGGCACCGTGCCGCAGAAGCTCGACAGCGGCGAGAACGTCCGCCGCGCGCGCATCGGTGTCACCGGTAAATTCTTCAACGACTGGAATTTCGCGCTGATCTACGACTTCGGCGGCTCGTCCGACGGGTTTGGCGGCGCAGCTCCAGGCTCACTGCCGGGCGGCGGCGTCTCCGGCGTCGAGAACGCCTATCTCAGCTACACCGGCCTGAAACCGTTCGGCGGCAGGATGGCGATCGAAGCCGGCATTATGGACCTGCCCTACACGCTGGACGAAGCCACGAGTTCGAACGACATCATGTTCATGGAGCGCGCCTCGCCCGGCGTGGTCGCGACCAACATCGCCGCCGGCGACTTCCGCTCCGCCGCCGGCGCACGCTGGTTCAACGACCAGCTCTGGTTCGGCGGCTATGTCACCGGACCTTCGACCGGCGCGCTCCACTCCGCCTCGAGCGCGGCGCCGGCGGGCACCAGCGAACAATACGGCGCGGTGGCGCGCGTGGCAGGCAACCCGATCAGCGGCAAGGACTACTCGGTGCATATCGGCGCCGACGCACAATGGCTGATCCAGCCGCCGCGCAATCTGATCGCGAACACGCAGACGGTCACGCTCAGCGATCGTCCGGAATTGCGTCTCGACCCGACGACGCTGGTATCGACGGGTGCGATCGCCAATGCCTCCGGAGCACAGGTCTACAGCGTCGAAGCTGCCGCGACCTACGGACCGCTCATTCTTCAGGGCGAGTATTTCTGGTACAATGTCGATCGCAGTGCGAATACCGGCGTGCCGCTGGTCGGCGCGCCGAGCCTCAAATTCCAGGGCGGTTACGCGCAGGCCGGCTACGTGCTGACGGGCGAGACCCATACCTATAACGCCGCAAACGCCGCCTATAACGGCGTCAAGCCGGCGCATCCGTTCTCGCTCGATGGCGGCGGCTGGGGCGCATGGGAGATCGCGGGACGCGTGAGCCAGATCGACCTCAACGATCAGCTCGCGACCGCCAACGGCATCGCCGGCGGACGGCAAACCGTCTACACCGCCGCGCTCAACTGGTATGTCAACGGCAACGTCCGCTTCATGCTCGACTACCTGCACGGCACCGTCTCGCGGCAGGCCTCGCCGGTCTCGACCGCCGATGTCGGCTCGAAGTTCGACGCCGTCGCGATGCGCACGCAGTTCGCGTTCTAGTTCTCAGTCGTCGTCCCGGGCCGCACGTAGCGCGAGCCCGGGACCATAACCACAGGATTGAGTTTGGCGAAGGCTCGGAGCTGCCAGCTCGCGCCACAAGTTCTTCCTGTGGCTATGGATCCCGGCCTTCGCCGGGACGACACCGAAAATGCAGCACCCGCCCTCCTCGACCAGACCTTCGGCACCATCAACGCCACCAACCTCAAGCGCGCGCATGCGCTTCAGGAGAGCGGCAAGTCGCATGCCCGTACCTTTTTATTTGAGCATGATCTTGTCGGAAGACCGCTACACGCTTTTCCTGATCATGTTTTAGCTAGGCGACGGTGTTGACGATGCCGCCTTCGGCCCGCAGCGCCGCGCCATTGGTTGCGGATGCCTCCTTCGAGGCGACATAGACGACCATATTGGCGATCTCGTCGACGCTGGCGAAGCGTTGCAACAAAGAGCTCGGGCGGTGCTGCTTGACGAAGTTGGCTGCGGCCTCATCCACGGACTGTCCGTTCTGCCTGGCGAGATCCTTCACGAAGGTCTCGACGCCCTCGGACATCGTCGGTCCCGGCAAGACGGAATTGACGGTGACGCCGGTGCCGCGGGTGAACTGTGCAAGGCCCCGCGCGACAGAAAGCTGCGCGGTCTTGGTCATGCCGTAGTGGATCATCTCGACGGGTATGTTGAGTGCGGACTCCGAGGAGATAAAGACGATGCGGCCCCAGTTGCGTTCGAGCATGTCCATCAGGTAAGCGCGCGACAGCCGCACGCCGCTCATCACGTTGACCTCGAAGAAGCGGGTCCAATCCTCGTCCGGGATCTCGAAAAAGTCCTTCGGCTCGAAGATGCCGGCATTGTTGATGAGGATGTCGACTTCAGGCAGCGCTGCGATCAGCGCCTTGCAGCCCACCGTGGTCGAAACGTCGGCGGCGATGCCGCGGACCTTGCCGCCGATGCCCTCCAGCTTGCGCACGGCCGCATCGACCTTGTCCTGGCCGCGGCCGTTGATCACGACGCTCGCGCCGGAGGCCGCAAGCCCCTTGGCAATGGCGTGGCCGATGCCGGCGGTCGAGCCGGTCACGAGGGCGGTTTTCCCGGAAAGGTCGATGTTCATGTAGTATCTCCATCAATGCTGATGGAGATATCGGGCACGGCCGTTCGCACCGCAATCGGCGCTCACCGACGCGTGAGGGGAGACGCACATTATCGTCCCGGCCTTCGCCGGGGCGATACCTTGGAGATACAGCGCCCCAATAAAAAAGCGGCGCCGAGGGCGCCGCTTTCTCGAAACCTGATACCGACCGGCTTACGCCGCCTCGGCTTCCTTGGCCTGCACCGGGCCGGAGTCCTGGCCCTTGGCGTCCACATCGCGATCGACGAACTCGATCACGGCCATCGGCGCGTTGTCGCCGTAGCGGAAGCCGGCCTTGATGATCCGGGTGTAGCCGCCCTGGCGATCCTTGTAACGGGTGGCCAGCACGTCGAATAGCTTCCTGACCTGATCCTTGTCGCGCATCTCGGAGATCGCCTGGCGGCGCATGGCCAGCCCGCCCTTCTTGCCGAGGGTGACGAGCTTCTCGACGATCGGGCGCAGCTCCTTGGCCTTCGGCAGCGTGGTGACGATCTGCTCGTGCTTGATCAGCGCGGCTGCCATGTTGGCGAACATCGCTCTGCGGTGCTCGGCGGTGCGGTTGAGCTTCCGATGAACCTTGCCGTGACGCATGTGTCTATTCCTTACGTAAAAATTGCCGCGACGGTTCGTCGGACATGTTGCTCAGGTGGGCTGCCTGCGTTCGCCCGCTGAAGCGCGATGAATTCGCGCTTCAGCTTGTCGTAAGTCTGGATCAGTAGTGATCCTCGAAGCGCTTGGCGAGCTCGTCGATGTTCTCCGGCGGCCAGCCCGGCACTTCCATGCCGAGGTGCAGACCCATCTGGGCCAGCACTTCCTTGATTTCGTTCAGCGACTTGCGGCCGAAGTTCGGGGTGCGGAGCATTTCCGCTTCGCTCTTCTGCACGAGATCGCCGATGTAGACGATGTTGTCATTCTTCAAGCAGTTTGCCGAACGCACCGAGAGCTCGAGCTCGTCCACCTTCTTGAGGAAGGCCGGGTTGAAGGCGAGGTCCGGGATGATCTCCTGGGCGACTTCCTTGCGCGGCTCTTCGAAGTTGACGAACACGTTGAGCTGGTCCTGGAGGATGCGCGCGGCATAGGCCACCGAATCATCCGGCGTCAGCGCGCCGTTGGTCTCGATCGTCATGGTCAGCTTGTCGTAGTCGAGGATCTGGCCCTCGCGGGTGTTCTCGACCTTGTAGGAGACCTTGCGGACCGGCGAGTACAGGCTGTCGACCGGGATCAGGCCGATCGGCGCATCCTCGGGGCGGTTGCGCTCGGCGGGCACGTAGCCCTTGCCGGTCGCCACCGTGAACTCCATGCGGATCTCCGCGCCCTCGTCCAGCGTGCAGATCTGCAGGTCCGGATTGAGCACCACGACGTCGCCCACGGTCTGGATGTCGCCGGCGGTGACGACGCCCGGACCGGACTTCTTCACGACCATGCGCTTGGGGCCTTCGCCCTGCATCTTGATCGAGATGTCCTTGATGTTGAGCACGATGTCGGTGACGTCTTCACGCACGCCCGCGATCGAGGAGAACTCGTGCAGCACGCCGTCGATGTGCACCGACTGCACCGCTGCGCCCTGCAGCGAGGACAGCAGGATGCGGCGGAGCGCATTGCCGAGGGTCTGGCCGAAGCCGCGCTCGAGCGGCTCGGCAACGATGGTCGCAAAGCGGGCCGGATCGCTGCCGGGGGCTACCTGGAGCTTGTTCGGCCGAATCAGTTCTTGCCAATTTTTCTGGATCGTCACTGTTTCACCCATACAGGCCAGTCAAACTGCCGTTGCAGATACTGGCGTTGGAGAAAGGCCGCAGGTCGCACCTGCGGCTTCTTAAAAAAGTCATCGCGGACGACGATGCGCCCGCGACCTCGTATCAAACGCGCCGACGCTTGCGGGGACGGCAACCGTTGTGCGGGATCGTGGTCACATCGCGGATCGAGGTGACGGTGAAGCCCGCGGCCTGGAGCGCGCGGAGCGCCGACTCGCGGCCCGAACCGGGACCGGCGACTTCGACTTCCAGCGTGCGCATGCCGTGTTCCTGTGCCTTCTTGGACACGTCTTCGGCGGCAACCTGCGCGGCATACGGGGTCGACTTGCGCGAGCCCTTGAAGCCCATCGTGCCGGCGGAGGACCAGGCAATCGTGTTGCCCTGCGCGTCGGTGATGGTGATGGTCGTGTTGTTGAACGACGAGTTGACGTGCGCGACGCCGGAGGCGATGTTCTTGCGCTCACGACGACGAACGCGGGTGGCTTCCTTGCCCATTGAATACCTTTCCTGGAGATCTCAAACGCCGCCGTAATGCCAGCGGCTACACCTGTGGAAGCGAATGGTGAGTGGCGAACGGCGAATAGGGACGCACCCTACCCGCCATTCGCCATTCCCTATTCGCCAGTTTACTTCTTCTTGCCGGCGATGGCCTTGGCCGGGCCCTTGCGCGTACGCGCATTGGTGTGGGTGCGCTGGCCGCGCACCGGCAGACCGCGACGGTGACGCAGGCCGCGATAGCAGCCGAGGTCCATCAGACGCTTGATGTTGATGCCGACTTCGCGACGCAGGTCGCCCTCGACGAGATAGTCGCGGTCGATCACTTCGCGGATCTGAAGCACTTCGGCGTCGCTGAGCTGATTGACGCGACGATCCGCGGAGATCTTCACCTTTTCGATGATCTCGCCGGCGATCTTCTCGCCGATGCCATGGATGTACTGGAGCGCGATCAGCACGCGCTTGTTGGTGGGAATGTTCACGCCGGCAATACGGGCCACGGCCTTCTCTCCTGTTGCCGATCCCTCGTCAGGAATCAGGCTTTAAGTGCTTGCTTTCTCGGGCAGGTGTTCACAAACGCGAACACGACGCCCACCCCCGGTCTTCCTGGGGCCCGGCATCGTCTGAAACTATCCGACTTGGATGCGGGGCTTATTAAGGGATTCAGGGGGCTTTCGTCAACCGCCGCTAGCGCTTGGCTCGCCTTTTCGTGACCTTTTTTGCGGCCTTTTTGGCACCCTTTTTGACTGCCTTCTTGGCCGGCTTTTTGGCCGCCTTTTTGACGACCTTCTTGGCTGCCCTCTTCGCCGGCTTCTTGGCAGCCTTCACGGCTTGCTTGGTCGTCTTCTTGGCCGCCTTTTTGGTCGATTTGGCGGCTTTTTTGGCCGTTGTGGCCGGCTTTTTGGCCGCTTTGGTCTTCTTGGCCCCGGTCTTGGCAGGCGCCGACTTGGCTGCGCTTCTGGCGTGCGTCTTGGGCTCGACCGCCCCGAGCGCCAGGAGTTGGCGGTGGATGGCGCGCGTGACCTCGTCGATGGCCATCATGCCATCAATGGTCGAAAGCTTCCGCCGCTCGGAATAATAGTGAATCAGCGGTTCCGTCTGGCTGCGGTAGCTGGCGAGTCGTTTGGAGAGGACCTCCGGCGTGTCGTCGACCCGAACCTCCTCGCCGCGCTCCCGCATCTGGGCGACGCGGGTCTCGACGCGGTTCAGCAGCGCGCTCTCGTTGACACGGAGCTCGATCACGGCGTCGAGCTTGAGGTGCTTATGCTTGAGGAGTTCGTCCAGGGCCTCGGCCTGCGGCACGGTGCGCGGAAAGCCGTCGAGGATGAAACCGTGCCTCGCGTCGGGCTGGTCGATCCGATCGGAGATGATTCCGACCACGATCTCGTCGGGCACGAGGCCGCCGCTGGCCATGATCTCCTTGGCCTTCAGCCCGACTGGCGTTCCGGCCGCAACGGCTGCGCGCAACATCTCACCGGTGGAGAGCTGGACGATGTCATAGCGCTGCACCAGCAGCTGCGCCTGGGTCCCCTTGCCCGACCCCGGCGGTCCCAGAAGTATAATTCTCATCGGCGTACGCCCCCCCGATTGGTGAGCGAGACGTCGCGCACCTGTGTTTGAAGTTCGACAACAGTGCAAACCACAATCGGCCGCGCACTGCCACCCATATCATAAGGGAGCAAGTGCCCGGACGCCAAGAAGGCCCTTGAAATCAGCGATTGCGTCGCAGTGTGGGCTGCTCTGTCGATGCGACCGAACGGTCGATCCTGGACATCGCAGAAGCCGCGCATCTGCGCGCGGCGAATCGGCGACGTTGAGTCGGGAAGCCCGAGAGACCGCCGCGCCTTAGCGGCGGCGGCCTCTCAACTTGGATTTCCGGATCAGGCCTTCGTACTGATGGGCAAGCAGATAGCCCTGCACCTGCGCCACCGTATCCATGGTGACGCTGACGACGATCAGCAGCGAGGTGCCGCCGAAATAGAACGGCACCGAGGCGTAGGAGATCAGGATTTCCGGAATCAGACAGACGATCGCGAGATAGATCGCGCCGAGCACGGTGACGCGTGAGAGTACGTAGTCGATATATTCGGCGGTACGCTCGCCCGGACGGATGCCCGGAATGAAGCCGCCGTGCTTCTTCAGATTGTCGGCGGTCTCAGTCGGGTTGAACACGATCGCAGTGTAGAAGAACGCGAAGAACACGATCAGCGCCAGATAAAGAATCAGGAACAGCGGACGGCCGTGGCTGAGCTGGGTGTTGATCCACTGGAACCACTCCGGCCCACTGCCCGCGTTGAAATTTGCGACCGTGGTCGGCAACAGCAACAGCGAGGACGCGAAGATCGGCGGGATCACGCCGGATGTGTTGAGCTTGAGCGGCAGATGCGAGGACTGGCCCTCGAACATCTTGTTGCCGACCTGGCGCTTCGGATACTGGATCAGCAGCCGGCGCTGCGCGCGCTCCATGAACACGATGAAGGCGATCACGGCGACCGCCATGATAATGACGACCAGGATCAGGCCTGTCGACATTGCGCCCTGGCGGCCGAGCTCGAGCATGTTGGCGAGCGCCGCCGGCAGCTCCGCGACGATGCCAGAGAGAATGATTAGCGAGATGCCGTTGCCGATGCCGCGCGAGGTGATCTGCTCGCCCAGCCACATCAGGAACATGGTGCCGCCGGTCAGCGTGATCGCGGTGGAGAGGCGGAAGAACAGGCCGGGGTCGCTGACGACGTTGCCCGCCCCCTCGAGGCCGACCGCGATGCCATAGGACTGGAATGCTGCCAGGATCACGGTGAGGTAGCGGGTGTACTGGTTCAGCGTCTTGCGGCCGGACTCGCCTTCCTTCTTCAGCGCCTCGAGCTGCGGCGAGACTGTGGTCAGGAGCTGAATGATGATCGAGGCCGAAATATACGGCATGATGTTCAGCGCGAAGATCGCCATGCGGTGGATGCCGCCGCCGGCGAACATGTTGAACATGCCAAGGATGCCGCCCGCCTGCGAGCGGAACACCTGCTCCCAGATGTTGGGATCGATGCCGGGCAGCGGGATGTAGGTGCCGAGCCGATAGACCAGCAGCGCGCCCAGGGTGAACCAGATGCGCTTCTTCAGTTCGTCGGCTTTGGCGAACGCGCCGAAATTGAGGTTGGCTGCCAGTTGTTCCGCTGCTGAGGCCATCTTGGACTTTCTCCCGCCGCCTTTTACGCCGTCATACCCGCGGCCGGGCGTACTTTAGCGGACGCCGGACATTATCTGGTGCTCGGCTTCGATAAGTCCATCGTCCCGCATGCGTAAAGGCCCGCGAGCCGCGGGCCAATGACGCAGTTGTTACGCCGCCTCGCCTTCTTCCTTGGCGGGCGCGAGGATCTTCACCGAGCCGCCGGCCTTCTCAACCGCCTCAATCGCGGTCTTCGAGGCGCCGTGCACTTCGATGTTGAGCTTGGCCTTGAGTTCGCCGCGGCCGAGCAGCCGCAGGCCGCCCTTGGCGCGCCGCAGCACGCCGGCCTTGACCAGGGCCTCGACATTCACGACGCTGCCGGTGTCGATCTTCTTGGCATCGACCGCTTCCTGGAGCCGGTCGAGATTGATCTCGGCGAACTCGATGCGGAAGATGTTGTTGAAGCCGCGCTTGGGCAGACGGCGATGCATCGGCATCTGGCCGCCTTCGAAACCCTTGATGCGCACGCCCGAACGCGCGGTCTGGCCCTTGCCACCGCGGCCGGCCTGCTTGCCCTTGCCCGAACCGATGCCGCGGCCGACGCGCATACGCTTCTTGCGCGAGCCGGCGTTGTCGGCGATATCGCTGAGCTTCATCGCCCTTCTCCTTGTTTCTTGCGCATGATCTCGGCCGAAAACCGGTACCCGCTTTTCGGGATCACGCGCTCTGTCTTACTTCTCGTCGACGATGCGGACGAGATGGTGAACCTTCTCGATCATGCCGCGAACCGCCGGGGTGTCCGGCAGTTCGCTGACGCGGCCGATCTTGTTGAGCTTGAGCCCGATCAGCGTCGAACGCTGCGAATGATGGCGGCGGATCGCGCTGCCGGTCTGCTCAAGCTTGATCGTCTTAGCGGCACTCTTGGCCATGGTGGTCTACTCCAAAAGCTTCCGTTAGTCGGCAGCCGCCTCGGCGTCGCCGCCGATGCGGCGGGCCTGCAGGGTGGACACCTTGATGTTGCGGCGGGCTGCGACCGAACGCGGCGAATCCTGGTGCTTGAGCGCATCGAAGGTCGCGCGCACCATGTTGTAGGGGTTCGACGAGCCGATCGACTTCGCCACCACGTCCTGGACGCCGAGCGTCTCGAACACGGCGCGCATCGGGCCGCCCGCGATGATGCCGGTACCGGCCGGGGCGGCACGCAGGTAGACACGGCCCGCGCCATGACGGCCGGCGATGTCGTGGTGCAGCGTACGGCCCTCGCGCAGCGACACGCGGGTCAGGTTGCGCTTGGCGGATTCGGTTGCCTTGCGGATCGCCTCGGGCACTTCGCGCGCCTTGCCGTGACCGAAACCGGCGCGGCCCTTCTGGTCGCCGATCACGACCAGCGCGGCGAAGCCGAAGCGCTTGCCGCCCTTGACGACCTTGGCCACGCGGTTGATGTGGACCAGCTTGTCGACGAACTCGCTGTCGCGCTCCTCGCGCTGCTGGCGGTCACGTCCGCCGCGTTGATCGCGTCCACCACGTTGTTCGCGTTCAGCTGCCATGGTTTTTCCAATCCTTCAAAGGCTTACGCCTCAATCCTCAAATTCCGTTAGAAGCTCAGCCCGCTCTCACGCGCCGCGTCGGCCAGTGCCTTGACGCGCCCGTGATAGAGGTAGCTGCCGCGATCGAACACGACTTCCTTGACACCCTTCTCCGCAGCGCGCTCGGCCAGCAGCTTGCCGACCGCCTTCGCCGCATCGATGTCGGCGCCAGTCTTGCCGCCGTCGCGCATCGACTTCTCGAGCGAGGAGGCAGAGGCCAGCGTCTCGCCCTTGAGGTCGTCGATGACCTGGGCGTAGATGTGCTTGGACGAGCGGAACACCGACAGGCGCGGGCGGCCGCCACCGGAGCGGCGCAGCTTGAGCCGCACACTCCGCTTGCGCCGGGCATTCGTAACCTTGGCTTTCGACATGACCGGCTCCGTTACTTCTTCTTGCCTTCCTTGCGGAAGATGAATTCGCCAACATACTTCACGCCCTTGCCCTTGTAGGGCTCCGGCGGACGATAGGAGCGAATCTCGGCGGCGACCTGGCCGACGCGCTGGATGTCGCTGCCGGTCACCGTGATCTCGGTCGGCTTCGGCACGGTGATCGTGATCCCTTCCGGGATCGCGTAGACCACATCGTGGCTGTAGCCGAGCGCGAGCTGCAGGTTCTTGCCCTGCATCGCGGCGCGGTAACCGACGCCGGTGATTTCGAGTCTCTTCTCGAAGCCCTTGGTGACGCCTTCGACCAGATTCGCGACCTGGGCGCGAGCGGTACCGTACAGCGCTCGCGCGCGATTGGTCTCGTACCGCGGCTTGACCTTGACCTGGCCGCTATCGAGCTTCACCTCGACGTCGTCATGGACGACGAACTGAAGCTGGCCCTTCGGCCCCTTCATCTTGACGGTCTGCCCGTCGACGGTCGCGGTCACACCCGACGGCACCGCTACCGGCCTTTTGCCAACACGTGACATGGATCAAAAATCCTTCTCAGAACACCGTGAAGAGGACTTCACCGCCCACGTTCGCTTCGCGCGCACTGTGGTCGGCCATGATCCCCTTCGGCGTCGACAACACCGAAATACCGAGTCCGTTATTGACCCGCGGCAGGTTCTTCACCGAGGCGTAAACGCGGCGCCCGGGCTTGGAGACCCGCTCGATCTCGCGGATGACAGGCTCGCCGTCGAAATACTTCAGCTCGATCTCGATCTCGCTGCGCCCCGAGGAATGCTCGAGCGTGGCGTAACCACGGATATAGCCCTCGGACTTCAGCACCTCGAGCACGTTCTCGCGCATCCTCGAGCCAGGCGTGGAGACCTTGTTCTTGGAGCGCATCTGCGCGTTGCGGATGCGGGTGATCAGATCGCTGATTGGATCGTGCGTAGACATCTAAACGACCCTCCTTACCAGCTCGACTTCACGAGGCCCGGGACCATGCCCTTGGAGCCAAGTTCGCGCAGCGCGATACGGGACAGCTTGTTCTTGCGGTAGTTCGAGCGCGGACGGCCCGACAGCTCGCAGCGCAGACGAATGCGGGTCGCCGACGAATTGCGCGGCATCTCGGCGAGCTTCAGGGTCGCGGCGAACCGCTCCTCCATCGGCAGCGTCTTGTCGGCGATGATTGCCTTCAACCGTTCGCGCTTCGGGGCGGCGTTCTTCGCCATCCGCTTGCGCCGGTTGTTCTTCTCGATTGAACTCTTCTTTGCCATGCTTGGCTCCTGGGTATCCGCGTTTGAGAGGCTTTAGGTCAGCGTCTCACTGCCGGAACGGGAAATTGAAAGCGGTCAACAAGGCCCTCGCCTCGTCGTCGGTCTTGGCCGTGGTGCAGACAGTGATGTCCATACCGCGGGCCTCGGTGACCTTGTCGAAGTCGATCTCGGGGAAAATGATGTGTTCCTTGATGCCGAGCGAATAGTTGCCGCGGCCGTCGAAGCTCTTCGGGTTCAGGCCGCGGAAGTCGCGGACGCGCGGCAGCGCGACCGTCACCAGGCGATCGATGAACTCGTACATGCGGGCCTTGCGCAGCGTGACCTTGCAGCCGATCGGCTGGTTCTCACGCAGCTTGAAGGTCGCGATCGCGATGCGCGAATAGGTCACGATCGCCTTCTGGCCGGCGATCTGGGTCAGTTCGGCAGCGGCGTTCTCGGCCTTCTTACGGTCGTTGACGGAGTCGCCAACGCCCATGTTCAGCACGACTTTGTCCAGCCGCGGAACCTGCATCACGTTCTCATAACCGAACTTCTCGGTCATCTCCGTCCGGATCTTCGCGTCATATTCCGCGCGCAAGCGCGGCGTGTAAGCGGTCTCAGCCATCGATCTCAGCTCCCGAGCTCTTGGCGATGCGAACTTTCTTGCCGTCCGCCAGAATCTTGAATCCGACGCGCGTCGGCTTTCCGTCCTTGCCGACATAGGCGACGTTGGACAATTGGATCGGCGCCTCTTTCGAGATGATGCCGCCCTCCTGGGCCTGCGTCTGCTTCTGGTGACGCTTGACCATGTTGATGCCGCGCACGAGTGCCGTGCCGGCGTCCGGGCGCACCTCGAACACCTCGCCGGTGCGGCCCTTGTCGCGGCCGGTCAGCACGATGACCTTGTCGCCCTTGCGGATCTTCGCAGCCATCACAGCACCTCCGGCGCGAGAGAGATGATCTTCATGTGGTTCTTGGCGCGCAGCTCGCGCGGCACGGGCCCGAAGATGCGGGTACCGACCGGCTCTGCCTGGTTGTTGATCAGGACGGCGGCGTTGCGGTCGAAACGGATGACCGAACCGTCGGCGCGACGGATGTCCTTGCGGACACGCACCACGACGGCCTTCATCACGTCGCCCTTCTTCACCTTGCCACGCGGAATCGCTTCCTTGATCGAGACGACGATGATGTCGCCGATCGTGGCGTAGCGGCGCTTGGAGCCCCCGAGCACCTTGATACACATGACACGGCGTGCGCCAGAATTATCGGCCACGTCGAGGTTGGTCTGCATCTGAATCATTGATGCACCTCGTCCTCTTCTATTTGCGCCAGCCTAGCCGGCGCTCAACATTTTCCCGAAGTCAGTCGGCCAGGGCCAACAGATCAGGCGCTTTTCTTGTGTTCGCCCCGGATCACGACCCAGCGCTTCAACTTCGAAATCGGCTTCGATTCCTCGATCCACACCATATCGCCCGGCTTGAACTCGTTGCTCTCGTCGTGCGCGTGGTAGTTCTTCGAGCGACGGATCGTCTTCTTGTAGATCGGGTGCGTGAAGCGGCGATCGACGCGCACAACGACCGTCTTGGCTGTCTTGTCGCTGACGACCACGCCCTGCAAAGTACGTTTCGGCATCTTCGTAAGCCTCTTACTTCTTCTTCGCGCGCTGCTGCGCGGCGATGGTCTTGATCCGGGCGATGTCGCGGCGAGCCTCGCGCAGGCGCGAGGTATTCTCGAGCTGCCCGGTGGCGCGCTGGAAGCGCAGGTTGAAGCGCTCCTTCTTCAGGTTCAGGATGGCGTCATCCTGCTGGTCGGGGCTCAACGCGCGGATGTCTTCGATCTTCATCTGGGCCATGGCCATTACTCCGCAATGCGCTCGACGAAGCGCGTCTTGATCGGCAGCTTGGCGGCCGCCAGGGTCAGCGCTTCACGCGCCGTCTGGGTGTTGACGCCGTCGATCTCGAACAGCACCCGGCCCGGCTTGACGCGCGCGACCCACAGCTCCGGCGAGCCCTTGCCGGAGCCCATGCGGACTTCGGCAGGCTTCTTCGACACGGGAACGTCGGGGAACACGCGGATCCAGACGCGGCCGGCACGCTTCATGTGGCGGGTCAGCGCGCGGCGGGCGGCCTCGATCTGGCGCGCGGTGACGCGCTCAGGCTCGGTCGCCTTCAGGCCGAACTGGCCGAACGCCAACGTCGCGCCCGAAGTCGCCACGCCGTGGATACGGCCCTTATGCGCCTTCCGGAACTTCGTTTTCTTAGGTTGCATCATGGCTTCAAGCCCTCAAATTCTCTGTGCTGGCGTCAGGCCGCAGCGGTGTCACGGCGCTGCCGGCCGCCACCACCGCCGCCGGTGTCACCTTCGGCCATTCTCTTGTCCTGGGCCATCGGATCGTGCTCGAGGATCTCGCCCTTGAAGATCCAGACCTTGACGCCGCAGGTGCCGAAAGTCGTGAACGCGGTCGCAACGCCGTAATCGATGTCCGCGCGCAGCGTGTGCAGCGGCACGCGACCTTCGCGGTACCACTCCATGCGCGCGATTTCCGCACCGCCCAGACGACCCGAGCAGTTGATGCGGATGCCTTCGGCGCCCAGACGCATCGCCGACTGCACGGCGCGCTTCATGGCACGGCGGAACGCCACGCGGCGCTCGAGCTGCTGCGCGATCGACTCGGCCACCAGCGTCGCGTCGAGCTCCGGCTTGCGGATCTCGACGATGTTGATGACGACGTCGGACGAGGTGATGTCCGACACCTTCTTGCGCAGCTTGTCGATGTCCGCGCCCTTCTTGCCGATCACCACGCCCGGACGGGCCGAGTGGATGGTGACGCGGCACTTCTTGTGCGGACGCTCGATCACGATACGGGCGACGGCCGCCTGCTTGAGCTCCTTGTGCAGGATCTCGCGGATCTTGACGTCCTCGTGCAGAAGCTTGCCGTATTCCTGCTTGCCGGCGAACCAGCGGGAATCCCAAGTCCGGTTGATGCCCAGACGCAGACCGATCGGATTGATCTTTTGACCCATCGTTTGCTCCTGCGTCCCTTAAGCCGCTGCTTCGGCTTCGACCTGACGAACAATGATCGTCAGCTGCGAAAATGGTTTGTAGACACGGCCCGAACGGCCACGGCCGCGCGGCGCAAATCGCTTCATCACAAGGCCGTTGCCGACGAAAGCCTGGGTCACGACGAGATCGTCGACGTCCAGGTCGTGGTTGTTCTCGGCGTTGGCGATCGCCGATTCCAGGCACTTCTTGACGTCGGCCGCGATCCGCTTGCGCGAGAACTGCAGGTCGGCGAGCGCGGCAGATGCCTTCCGGCCGCGAATGAGCTGGGCGACCAGATTGAGCTTCTGCGGGCTCACCCGCAACATCCGGGCGACCGCCTTGGCCTCGTTGTCGGCGAGGCTCCGTTCGCGCTTAGGTTTGCTCATCGTATAATCCTCAAGCCTTCTTGGCTTTCTTGTCGCCGGAGTGGCCATGGAAGGTCCGGGTCGGCGAGAACTCGCCGAACTTGTGACCGACCATTTCCTCGTTGACCGCCACCGGCACGTGCTTCTGACCGTTGTAGACGCCGAAGGTCAGGCCGACGAACTGCGGCAGGATGGTCGAGCGACGGCTCCAGATCTTGATGACATCGTGACGGCCGGACGCGCGCGCGGCATCTGCTTTCTTGAGCAGAGAGCCTTCGACGAACGGGCCTTTCCAGACTGAACGAACCATGTCCGGCGTTCCTTACTTCTTCCGCTTGTGGCGGCTTAGGAGAATGAATTTGTTGGTCGACTTGTTGGTGCGGGTCTTCTTGCCCTTGGTCGGCTTGCCCCACGGGGTGACCGGGTGGCGACCGCCCGAGGTACGACCTTCACCACCGCCGTGCGGATGGTCGATCGGGTTCATCGAGACGCCGCGGTTGTGCGGGCGACGGCCCAACCAACGCGTGCGGCCAGCCTTACCAATCGAGGTGTTCATGTGATCCGGGTTCGACACCGCGCCGATCGTGCCGCGGCAACGGCCGTGCACCAGGCGCTGCTCACCCGAGTTCAGGCGGATGATCACGTAGTCATGGTCGCGACCGACGAGCTGGGCGTAAGTCCCCGCCGAACGGGCGAGCTGACCGCCCTTGCCGATCTTGGTCTCGATGTTGTGGATGATCGTGCCGACCGGCATGTTGCCGAGCGGCATGACATTGCCCGGCTTCACGTCGACGTAGTTGCCGGCGATGATGGTGTCACCCACCGCCAGGCGCTGCGGCGCCAGGATGTAGGCCTGCTCGCCGTCCTCGTACTTGATCAGCGCGATGAAGCCGGTGCGGTTCGGATCGTATTCCAGCCGCTCGACGGTCGCGGGAACGTCGACCTTCTCACGCTTGAAGTCGACGGTGCGCAGCGTCCGCTTGTGACCGCCACCGCGAAAGCGCACGGTGATGCGGCCGGTGTTGTTGCGACCGCCCGAGGAGTGCTTGCCTTCGGTGAGCGCCTTGACCGGCTTGCCCTTGTAGAGCGCCGAACGATCGACCATGACCAGCTGGCGCTGGCCAGGCGTCGTGGGATTGAATGTCTTCAGTGCCATCGTCGTAGGACCTTACAGACCGGTGGTCACGTCGATCCGATGACCCTCTTCGAGGGTCACGATCGCGCGCTTGGTGTTCGACTGCGAGCCGAGATTGCCGCGGAAGATCTTGGTCTTGCCCTTGCGGACCAGCGTGTTGACGCTCTTGACCTTGACGTCAAACAGCTTCTCGATCGCTTCCTTGATCTGCGGCTTGGTCGCCTTCGAGGCCACCTTGAACATGACCTTGTTGTGCTCGGACGCCAGCGTCGCCTTTTCGGTGACGACGGGAGCTACGATCACGTCGTAGTGGCGAGGCTCGATGTTCTTCGTCATTTGAAGCGCGCCTCCAGCGCATCGATGGCGGCCTTGGTCAGAACGAGCTTCTGACGGCGCAGGATGTCATAGACGTTGATGCCCTGGATCGGCAGCACGTCCATGTTCGGGATGTTGCGGGCCGCGGCAGCAAAGCCGTTGTTGAGCTCCGCGCCGTCGATGATCAGCGCGTTGGTGAGCCCGAGGCCGGAGAAGTGACCGAGCAGCGCCTTGGTCTTGGCGGCTTCCAGCGCGGCCTTGTCGATCACCAGGAGATCGCCGTCCTTGGCCTTGGCCGACAGCGCGTGCTTGAGAGCAAGCGCGCGGACCTTCTTCGGCAGGTCGGTGGCGTGCGAACGCACCACCGGACCGAAGGCACGGCCACCGCCCCGGAACTGCGGCACGCGGGCCGAGCCGTGACGAGCACCGCCGGTGCCCTTCTGCTTGTACATCTTCTTGCCGGTGCGCCAGATCTCGGCGCGGCCCTTGGCCTTGTGGGTACCGGCCTGGCGCTTGTTGAGCTGCCACTGCACGCAACGCGCAATGATGTCCTGGCGCGGCTCAAGGCCGAAAATGGCGTCGGAAAGCTGGACCGAGCCGGCTTCCTTGCCCTCGAGGGTCGTGACCTTCAGTTCCATCTCACGCACCCTCCTGCTGGGCCGCAGCCTCGGCTTCGCCACCCGCAACCTTGAACTTGCCGGGCTTCGGAGCTTCCTTCGGCAGCGGCTTCTTGACGGCGTCGCGCACGCGGATCCAGCCGCCCTTGGAGCCGGGAACGGCGCCTTCGACGAGGATCAGGCCGCGCTCGACATCGGTCTGGACGACGCGAAGGTTGAGCGTGGTGATGCGATCGACACCCATGTGGCCGGGCATCTTCTTGTTCTTCCAGGTCTTGCCGGGATCCTGACGGCCACCGGTCGAACCGATCGAACGGTGCGAGACCGACACGCCGTGGGTGGCGCGCAGACCGCCGAAGTTCCAGCGCTTCATGCCGCCGGCAAAGCCCTTACCGACCGAGGTGCCGGTGACGTCGACGAACTGGCCGACGACGAAGTGATCCGCGAGGATCTCGGCGCCGACGGGGATCATGGCATCCGCAGAGACGCGGAACTCCTCGACCTGCCGCTTCGGCTCGACCTTGGCGACCGCGAACTGGCCCCGCTCAGCCTTGGGCATGTAGACGGTCTTGCGGCTGCCAGAACCAAGCTGGAGCGCGACGTAACCGTTCTTCTCTTCGGTGCGGTGGCCTACGACCTGGCAATTGCCGAGCTTCAGCACGGTCACGGGGATATGTTCGCCGGCCTCTGTAAAGACCCGCGTCATCCCGACCTTTTGTGCGATCACTCCGGAGCGCATCGGCGTGCTTCCTGTTCTTTCTGTCCGCAAGTCGCGAACGTGATCCAAAAATCTTAGAGCTTGATCTCGACGTCGACACCGGCGGCCAGATCGAGCTTCATCAAAGCATCGACGGTCTGCGGGGTCGGATCGACGATGTCGAGCAGGCGCTTGTGAGTGCGCATCTCGAACTGCTCGCGGCTCTTCTTGTCGACGTGAGGCGAACGGTTGACGGTGAACTTCTCGATGCGGGTGGGCAGCGGAATGGGTCCGCGAACCTGCGCGCCGGTGCGTTTCGCCGTGTTCACGATCTCGCGGGTCGACGTATCGAGAATACGATGGTCGAACGCCTTGAGACGGATACGAATATTTTGGCCGTTCATTGCCGTGTCTTTCTTAGTGAGTGGCGAGTAGCGAATAGCGAATAGATTTCATCCACTCGCCACTCGCCATTCCCTATTCGCTTGATTACTCGATGATCGAGGCGACGACGCCGGCGCCGACGGTACGGCCGCCTTCGCGGATCGCGAAGCGGAGCTTCTCTTCCATCGCGATCGGCACGATCAGGTGCACTTCCATCGCGATGTTGTCGCCCGGCATCACCATCTCGGTGCCTTCCGGCAGATGCACGACACCAGTCACGTCGGTGGTGCGGAAGTAGAACTGCGGACGGTAGTTGGTGAAGAACGGGGTGTGACGACCGCCCTCTTCCTTGGTGAGGATGTAGGCCTCGGCCTTGAACTTGGTGTGCGGCTTGACCGAACCCGGCTTCGCCAGCACCTGGCCGCGCTCGACGTCCTCACGCTTGGTACCGCGGAGCAGTGCGCCGATGTTGTCGCCCGCCTGGCCCTGGTCGAGCAGCTTGCGGAACATTTCGACGCCGGTGACCGTGGTCTTCTGGGTCGCACGCAGACCGACGATCTCGATTTCCTCGCCGACCTTGACGATGCCGCGCTCGACGCGGCCGGTCACGACGGTGCCGCGGCCCGAGATCGAGAACACGTCTTCAACCGGCATCAGGAACGGCTGGTCGATCGGACGCTCCGGCTGCGGGATGTACTCGTCGACGTTCTTCATCAGCTCAAGGATGGCGTCGTGGCCGAGCTTCTTGTCGGAATCTTCGAGAGCGGCGAGCGCCGAGCCCTTGATGATCGGGATCTTGTCGCCCGGGAATTCGTACTTCGAGAGCAGCTCGCGGACTTCGAGCTCGACGAGCTCGAGCAGCTCCGGATCGTCGACCATGTCGCACTTGTTGAGGAACACGACGAGCGCGGGAACGCCGACCTGGCGGGCGAGCAGGATGTGCTCACGGGTCTGCGGCATCGGGCCGTCAGCCGCCGACACGACCAGGATCGCGCCGTCCATCTGGGCGGCGCCGGTGATCATGTTCTTCACGTAGTCGGCGTGGCCGGGGCAGTCGACGTGGGCGTAGTGGCGGTTCTTGGTCTCGTACTCGACGTGCGCCGTCGAGATCGTGATACCGCGCGCCTTCTCTTCCGGCGCCTTGTCGATCTGGTCGTACGCCGTGAACGTCGCACCGCCGGTCTCGGCGAGGATCTTGGTGATCGCCGCGGTCAGCGACGTCTTGCCATGGTCGACGTGACCGATGGTGCCGATGTTGCAGTGCGGTTTGTTACGTTCAAACTTTGCTTTGGCCATTTGACTCTCCGTTCAATCGTCAGTTCGAGACCGACGACAATCAGGCAAACTTCTTCTGGACTTCTGCCGACACGTTCGCCGGCGCTTCTGCGTAGTGGTCGAATTGCATGGTAAAGGTTGCGCGACCCTGGCTCATCGAGCGCAAGTTATTCACGTAACCGAACATGTTCATGAGCGGCACCATCGCGTTGATGACGTTGGCGTTGCCGCGCATGTCTTGACCCTGGATCTGACCGCGCCGGGAATTCAGGTCGCCGATGACCGAGCCGGTGTAGTCTTCCGGGGTCACCACTTCGACCTTCATGATCGGCTCGAGCAGGACGGACTTGCCCTTCTGCAAGGCTTCGCGGAATGCAGCACGCGAAGCGATTTCGAAGGCGAGCGCCGACGAGTCGACGTCGTGATATTTGCCGTCGACGAGCTGCACCTTGACGTCGACCACGGGGAAGCCCGCGACGACACCGGAGCCCATCACGCTGTTGAGACCCTTTTCGACGCCGGGGATGTATTCCTTCGGCACCGCGCCGCCGACGATCTTGGACTCGAACTCATAGCCCTTGCCGGGCTCGTTCGGCTCCACAATGATCGTCACTTCCGCGAACTGACCGGTACCGCCGGTCTGCTTCTTGTGGGTGTACTTGACTTCGGCCTTCTTGGTCACGCGCTCGCGGAACGCCACCTGCGGCGCACCGATGTTCGCATCGACCTTGTAGGTGCGCCTGAGGATGTCGACCTTGATGTCGAGGTGGAGTTCGCCCATGCCCTTGAGGATGGTCTGGCCGGACTCCTGGTCGGTCGACACGCGGAAGGACGGATCCTCCGCGGCGAGCTTCGCCAGCGCCACGCCCAGCTTCTCCTGGTCGGCCTTCGACTTCGGCTCGATCGCGATCTCGATGACCGGCTCGGGGAATTCCATCTTTTCGAGGATCACCTGCTTGTCGGGATCGCACAGCGTGTCACCGGTGCGCGCTTCCTTCAGGCCGGCCAGCGCGACGATGTCGCCGGCATAGGCTTCCTTGATGTCTTCGCGGTTGTTCGCATGCATCAGCAGCATGCGCCCGATGCGCTCCTTCTTCTCGCGCGTCGAGTTCACGACGCCGGTGCCGCTCTGCAGGACACCCGAATAGATGCGGCAGAAGGTGATGGTGCCGACGAACGGATCGTCCATGATCTTGAACGCGAGCAGCGCAAGCGGCTCCTTGTCGTCGGCCTTGCGCACGACCTCGTTGCCGCGGTCATCGGTGCCCTTGATCGCGGGCACGTCGATCGGCGAAGGCAGATAGTCGACGACGGCGTCGAGCAGCGGCTGCACACCCTTGTTCTTGAAGGCCGAGCCGCACAGCACGGGATAGAACGCACCGGTCAGCACCGCCTTGCGGATCAGGCGCTTAAGCGTCGCTTCGTCCGGCTCGTTGCCGTCGAGGAAAGCGGCGAGCGCATCGTCGTCGAGCTCGACGGCGGCTTCCACCATCTTCTCGCGGTATTCCTTGGCCTGATCGACGAGATCTTCCGGGATGTCGACATAGTCGAACTTCGCGCCGAGCGATTCATCGTTCCAGACGATGCCCTTCATCTTCACGAGGTCGACGAGACCCTTGAAGTTGTTCTCGGCGCCGATCGGAAGCTGGATCGCGATCGGCTTGGCACCGAGGCGGTCGACTATGTCGGCCAGGCACTTGAAGAAATCGGCGCCGGTCTTGTCCATCTTGTTGGCGAAGACGATGCGCGGAACCTTGTACTTGTCGCCCTGGCGCCAGACCGTCTCGGTCTGCGGCTCGACGCCCTGGTTGCTATCGAGCACGCAGACGGCGCCGTCGAGCACGCGCAGCGAACGCTCGACTTCGATGGTGAAGTCGACGTGGCCGGGAGTGTCGATGATGTTCAGGCGCTTGCCGGCCCAGAACGCAGTGGTCGCAGCCGAGGTGATCGTGATGCCACGCTCCTGCTCCTGCTCCATCCAGTCCATCGTCGCGGCACCTTCGTGCACTTCGCCGATCTTGTGGCTCTTGCCGGTGTAATAGAGGATGCGCTCGGTCGTCGTGGTCTTGCCGGCGTCGATATGCGCCATGATACCGAAGTTGCGGTAGTCCTCGATGGCATGTTGGCGGGGCATGGGCGTTCCTTGCGAGTCCGTTGGCTTCGCTGTTACCAGCGATAATGCGAGAAGGCGCGGTTGGCTTCCGCCATGCGGTGCACGTCTTCACGCTTCTTGACGGCGTTACCCCGGTTGTTCGACGCGTCCAGGAGCTCCGCAGAGAGCCGCTCGGTCATCGTCTTCTCGTTGCGCTCGCGCGCAGCCGAGATCAGCCAGCGAATGCCCAGCGCCTGACGACGCACGGAGCGAACTTCGACCGGAACCTGGTAGGTCGCGCCACCGACGCGGCGGGAGCGCACCTCGATCGTCGGCATGACGTTCTCGAGTGCCTGCTCGAACACGCCGAGCGGGTTCTGCTTGGTCTTGGATTCGATGAGGCCGAGCGCACCGTACACGATGCCTTCGGCAACCGACTTCTTGCCGGCATACATCACCGAGTTCATGAACTTCGTGATGATGATGTTCCCGAACTTCGGATCGGGAAGGACTTCGCGCTTTTCCGCTGAGTGGCGACGAGACATGGAGGTGGTTCCCGCTTACTTCGGACGCTTGGCGCCGTACTTCGAACGGCGCTGCTTACGGTTCTTGACGCCCTGGGTATCCAGAACGCCGCGGAGGATGTGGTAGCGCACGCCCGGCAAATCCTTGACGCGACCGCCGCGGATCATGACCACCGAGTGCTCCTGGAGGTTATGGCCCTCGCCGGGGATGTAACCGATCACCTCGAAGCCGTTGGTCAGGCGCACCTTGGCGACCTTACGAAGCGCCGAGTTCGGCTTCTTCGGCGTCGTGGTGTAGACGCGCGTGCAAACGCCGCGCTTTTGCGGCGACTGCTGCAGCGCCGGCACCTTCTTGCGCGACTTCTGCACTTCCCGCGGTTGTGCGATCAGCTGGTTGATCGTCGGCATCCTGGCCTTCACCCTTTTTCTGCCGCGGCCCGTCGCCGGGTCCGCAAATTCGTTCCGGACTACCCGTCCGAGGGGCCGCCCTGCACGGAGCAATCCGCACAAAGCGAAATTGCGCCTACCGCCCCATCACCGGGCGGAAAGCGTTTCGACGCACAGAGGACCGCAGCCTTTGGACCGATCGGCGAAAACGCCGCAGTCCGCGTACCGAGGTCATGCATCCGAGTTCGATCTCAAGAGAAAGTGCTCAAGAGAACTAAAATCGCCTGGCATTGCCTAGCTATGAGCGACAGCGTTTGAGCGGCATTCGTCGAGGTTGGTGCCCGTCCTGCGATCCCTAGAGGATCAAACGGGTGGCCCGTTCCGACGCTGGCGATGCTCACCGCCTGTCGTTAAGTGAGGCGCTTTCTATAAGTGGGAGTCGATCAAGTCAAGGCGAAACGACGCGCACAAAGCGCTTCCCGCGCCTGGAGAAAATCGCCGCTTGGGCGCCTCTCCGTGTCTTCCGGATATGGGAACGAAGCGCCTGCTCCGCCAACGGCTGAGCGATTTATACCCGGGAGAAATATACTTTTATAACCAACGCTAAGGCTTTTTTTCCTGCTGATGCGTCAAACTGCCCTTTTGGGCAGAGTTTAGCGCCATGCGGTACACCGACATTGCCATCATCGGCGGGGGCCTTTCCGGCTCGACCGCCGCCGCGATGCTCGGCCGTTCCGGTATTTCGACCGTGCTAATCGACCCGCATGAGATCTATCCGGCCGATTTTCGCGTCGAAAAACTTAGCGGCCAGGTGCAGGTCGAGCGATTCTTGAAGACCGGGATCGGAGAATCGGTGCTGCGCCGCGCGACGTTTGCCGGCGAGAACTGGATCGCGCGATTCGGCCGCCTGCTCGACAAGGCACCGAGTCGGCAGTTCAACATCCTCTATGATTCGCTGGTCAACGCCGTACGTGACGAGATCCCCGAGACGGTCGAACGCGTCTGGGTCAAGGCGGTATCGGTCGAGACGAGTCCGGAGCGTCAGAAGGTCTTGCTCGGCAACGACGAGACGATCTCGGCCCGCCTCATCGTGCTCGCCAACGGCTTGAATGTCGGCCTGCGCCACCAACTCGGCATCCGACGCAAGATCATCAGCGCCTGCCATTCGATCTCGATCGGGTTCGACATCGTGCCTGCGGGACGGACGTCGTTCGATTTCCCGGCGCTGACCTATTTCTCGGAGCGGCCAAGCGACCGCATCCCCTACATCAGCCTGTTTCCAGTCGGCGCAAGGATGCGCGCCAACCTGTTCGTCTACCGCGCCTTCGACGATCCCTGGCTGCGCGAGCTGCGCCGGGCGCCGGCCGCGACGCTTGACGCCGCGCTGCCGCGGCTGAAGCGCATCACCGGCGACTTCGACATCTCCGGCGAAATGAAGATCCGCCCCGTCGATCTCTATGTGAACGAGGCCCGCGGCCAGCCCGGCCTCGTGCTGGTGGGCGACGCCTTTTCGACCTCCTGCCCCGTCGCCGGCAGCGGCTGTGACAAGGTCTTCACCGACGTCGAGCGGCTCTGCAACGTCCATATCCCGGAATGGCTGGCTTCCGACGGAATGGATGCGCACAAGATTGCCGCCTTCTACGACGATCCGGTCAAGCGGGCCTGCGATGAATGGTCGGCGGCGAAGGCGTTCGACTTCCGCTCAGTTTCGACAGCGACAAGCCTGTACTGGACGGCGCAGCGCTGGGCGCGCTTCATCGCCTGGTCGGCTCAGGGGCTGCTGCGGCCGCTTGGAGGAGCGTTGCATATCGAGCCGAACTTCCTCGGTCATTCCTCCTCGTCCTCGTCCTCGTCCTCATCATCCTCGATATCGTCGTCTTCATCGTCATCGTCGCTGTCGTCGTCGGCATGAGCGGCGGCGCCATGCGGCTGGTGCGTCTGGTCGTCCCACAGCTTGCGATAGGTGCCGTTCTTCGCCAACAGCTCGGCATGCGAGCCGCGCTCGATCGCCCTGCCCCCTGAAATCACGATGATCTCGTCCATCTCGACTACCGAGCTCAGGCGGTGGGTCGACCAGATCATGGTGCGGCCCTTGGCGACCTTCAGCAATGTTCGGTTGATCGCGGCCTCCGTGGTCTGGTCCAGCGCCGAGGTCGCCTCGTCCAGGAGCAGCACGGAGGGATTGCGGATGATCGCGCGCGCGATCGCGATGCGCTGGCGCTGGCCGCCCGACAGGGTCTCGCCGCGCTCGCCGACCGGCGTGTCGTATCGCTGCGGCAGACTCATGATGTAGCGGTGGATCTCGGCTTTCTTGGCGGCCTCCTCCACCTCTTCGTCGGTGGCGCCCTCCTTGCCGAGGCGGATGTTCTCGCGGATCGACATGTTGAACAGCATGTTCTCCTGGAACACGACCGCCATGCTCCGACGCAGCGAGTCCAGCGTCACCTTGCGGACATCGACGCCGTCGATGGTGACGCGCCCCTCGTCCGGCACGTAGAGCCGCAGGATCAGGTTGAGAAGCGTGCTCTTGCCGGAGCCGCTCGGACCGACGATGGCGATCCGCTTGCCGACATCGAGCTTGAGGCTGAGATTGTCCAGCACTGGAGTCTGGCTGCCTTCGTACTGGAACGTCACGCGGTCGAAGGTGATGTCGTGGGTGACGCGCGGCAAATCCGGCGCGCCGGCGCGATCGGCGCCGCGAGTCGGCTCGTCGAGCAGCTCCTGGATGTGACGGATCGCGGCGGCCGAGGAAATCGATATCGGAACGAAATGCATCACGTGGGCGATGTTGTAGGAGACCTCCCAGAACGCGCTCTCGAAGGTAACGAAGGTGCCGATGGTGATCTGGCCCTTGGTTGCGAGATAGGCGCCGATCGCGAGCACGACGAGGTGCAGCAGCAGCACCGAGATGGTGACCGTCCGCTCCACCATGGTCGACAGGAACGCGGCCGAGGCGATCTTCCTGCGCGTCTCGTCGTTGCGGAAGTTGAAGAAGCCGAACATCCTGCGTTGCAGGCTGAACGCCTTGATCACGGCCTGCGCCGCCACGTTCTCCTGCACCATCCCGAGGAGCGCGGACTCGTTGAGTTTCTGCTCGTAGTTCGCCTGCACCGCCTTCGGCGTGAGCATCCGCGGCCCGATCAACGTGATCGGAAACACCAGCAGTGCGACCACCGCGAGCTGCCAGTTCAAAAAGAACATCAGGACGATGCCGGCGATCAATTCCAGGAACGGCAGCGCCGCACTGTTGGCAAACGTCTTGACCGAGCCTTCGAAGGCCGAGAGGTCGACCGAGAAACGCGACAGGATCTCGCCGCGCTTGGTGCGGCCGAAATAGGCCGCCGGCAGGTCCTGAACGTGCTCGAACAGGCGCTTGCGCACGTCGGAAATGATGCAGGCAGCTAACCGCGCGTCCCAGCGCTCGTACCAGACCGCCACGATCGATGTGAAGATGCCGGCGGCCGCGAGCACGCCGAGGATCTTGTACAGGGCCTGGAAGTCTTCCTCACCCAGTGCGTCGTCGATCAGGTATTTCAGGCTGAGCGGCATGATGACGTTGAACAGCGTCTCGATAACGACGCCGAACCCCACGAATGCCAGCATTCGCTTGTAGTTCGTCAGGTACGGTTTGACGAAACCCAGGATGGTTGCAAGCGCGCCGGCGGCTTCGCGCGCGGTAAAGACGACGAGGTCTTCGTCCTCATCGTCGTCGTCGAGCTCCAGCTCGTCGTCCTCGCCCTCGCCGTCCTCGTCGTCCTCCAGCTCGGGCTTGTCTCCGGCCGCGAGCTTATCCTTGAGCTCGGCCGCCTCTTCCGCAGCGAGCTTCTGTTTATCGGGCGAAAGAGGCTTGGACGCCATGAAACCAACCGATGCTGACGGCCGGCATGACCGCAGAGAAAGCAGGGAAATAGCGCAGAGCCGCTATCGCACCGATTCTATGCGATCGGGATCAATTCGGCAAAGCAATTGGCGAATCCATCCGATCCTGCGGCTAGTCGTCGTCCTCGTCATCGACCTTGTCGAAGAAGGAATAACGCAGGCTGTCTGCGTCGGCATACCACTGGCCCGGGCCCTTGTTGGCGGCGAGCGTCGCCTCCCAGAGCGCATCGGTGCAGTCCTTGCGGTGCATCGACAGATCGAAGCCGTTGCCGAAGAAAAGTTCCGACCATTCCCACCAGGTGCCGAGCTTCTTGACCCCGCGCAAAAGGTCGTAGCGGTCGATCAGCGCAGGCGCCATGTCGGAGGTGATCGAGCCGAACACGAGTCCGGTCTTGACCACGCGGTTCAACTCCCGGATCGCGCGAACCACCTGTTTCGGGGAAACATGGCAGAGGCTGGTCTCGAACACGAAATCGAACGCATCGTCCTTGAACGGCATGTCGAGGATCGAGCCGAGCTTGTTGTATCTCTTGAGCGCTTTCGGCGTCTTGGCGTGGATAGCCCGGTTGTTTTCGATGCCCCAGGCGTCGATGCCGCGCTCCCGCAGCGCGCCAACCAGCTCGCCACTGGCCGAGCCCGCGACCAGCAGCTTGGCGCCCGTGGCCTTGCCCCAGACGATGCCAATGAGATTCATCAGGTAGTCGGGATCGGTGAATTCGCGCCATGCCTCGCTATAGGGGCCGAGGCCGCGATAGTTTTCGAAATAGTCGCGGTCGATCTTGTCGGAGATAGGCTCGTCGCCCTGCGAACGCGCGCGGCGCAGCCGCATCATCTCGCTCAGGATGATGTCAGTCGCCGCATCCGAGGAGTCGAGCAGGCCGTTCAGCGTGGAGTCGAACAGATAGTCGCCGACCAGCACGATGCCGGGGTGCTCCTTCGGCTCGGGCCGATGATTGGTCATGACGTCGCGCACGGGCAAACCGCCCGGAATCGCGTTCACCGACGACAGCCAGCGGTGGATCTTGCCTTCCATGAAATGCGCGCGCGCATCACCGAGCGAAGCCGGCAGCGATTTCAGCGCGGCATCGATCAGCTCCTGGTCCGACAGGTTAGCGAAGGCCAGCGCATCGGAGCCGGGAATGAGCCAGTTCAGAACGCCGTGCTTGCCGACGTCGTGGCGCGCGCCCTCGTTATAGATGCAGCAGCCGCCGAAGGCTTCCGACATGCACCAGGCGCCGGAAATCCTGTCACCCCAGAACGGCGTTTCGAACAGGATCGAGACGCGCAGATAGTGCGCGGGACGATCGAAATAGGACACGTGCTTGACCATCGACTTGCGGAGCTGCTCGCCCTCCCAGCCGACGGTCCCAAGCCACGAATGCGGCAGGCAGACCAGCACGAGGTCGAAGTCGCGCGTCTCCGGCCCCTTGCCGTTCATCATCTTAAGCTGATAGCGGCCGCTCGGCGCCTTGCCCACGGTGAGCACGCGGTGATCGAGCTGGATGTCGGCGTTGACCTCCGACTGGAGGCACTCGATGATCTGCTCATTGCCGTTCTGGATGGAATAGAGGCCGATATAGCCCTCGACATCCATCAGGTAATTCTTGAGCGCGTTGAGTCCGTTGGTGTTGTGGCTCTCGGTGGCGATGTCGGAACGTGCCATCACTTTGAAGAAGCGTTTTGCGGTCTCGTCCTCGACCTCCTCGTCGAGCACCTGCTCGGCGGTCTTGTAGGCCCAGGGGTTCTCGTTGTCGTGCGCGCCGACGCCTTCGTAGTATTCGATCGGCGACATCTGCTCGGCGCAGCGCTTGCGGAACGCCTCGATCGCAGCCGCGGTCTTGGCACCGTATTTGCGGCGCATGCCGGCCACGTCGTCGAGCAGCTCGCCACCGAACTGAACCTGTTCCGCGTCCATCGGAATCGTCTGCAAACCGAAATGCTGGATCAGCTCGCGCAGCGGGTCGGGTCCGGTCATCGAGTAGTCGTAGATCTCGGCGACGCCGGCCTCATACATGGCGGGCGCGGAATCGAATTTGCGCGTGACGATCTTGCCGCCGAGCCGGTCGGACGCCTCATAGATGGTGACGCGGCAGAGGTCGCCGAGTTTGCGCTTCAGGTACCATGCGCTCATCAGCCCGCCGGGGCCGCCGCCTACGATTGCAAGATCAAGCATGTAAGTTCCGTGGTCTCCGGCCCTGCCCCTGCCACGGGACCACCGGTCTAAGCTCCCTTAGCAGAAGCCCTTTCCAGCCTGAAGGAAAGATGAACAAAGATTGATCCTGCATCGCAACAAGCAAACAAAGCAGCAAAAAGGCCGGCTTGCGCCGGCCTTTTCATTGTCCTCGGTATTCCTACGGATGAACCATTATTCCGCCGGCGGCAGTGCCATCGGCTCAACTTCAGGCGCCGGCGGCACGACGGCCGCCTGCTTCTCGCGCTCGTCGAGAATCATCTTGTCGCGCTTCACGGCGACTTCGCGGATCTTGGCCATGGAGGCGCCGGTGCCTGCCGGGATCAGCCGGCCGACGATGACGTTCTCCTTGAGGCCCTCGAGCGGATCGACCTTGCCGTTGACCGCCGCTTCGGTGAGGACGCGGGTGGTCTCCTGGAACGAGGCCGCCGAGAAGAAGGAGCGGGTCTGGAGGCTCGCCTTGGTGATGCCGAGCAGAACCGGCGTTCCCGTGGCGATCTTCTTGCCCTCTTCCTTGGCCTTCTCGTTGAGCTGGTCGAACTCGATCTTGTCGACCTGCTCGCCCGAGATCATGTCCGTGTCGCCCTGGTCGGTGACTTCCACCTTCTGGAGCATCTGACGGACAATCACCTCGATGTGCTTGTCGTTGATGAGCACGCCCTGGAGCCGGTAGACCTCCTGGATCTCGTTGACCAGATAGGCCGCGAGTTCCTCGATGCCCTTGACCGCCAGGATGTCGTGCGGTGCTGGGTTGCCTTCGACGATGAAGTCGCCCTTTTCGACGATGTCGCCGTCCTGAAGGTGGATGTGCTTGCCCTTCGGGATCAGGTACTCGCGTGGCTCGTCGGTCTTGTCCATCGGCTCGATCGAGATGCGACGCTTGTTCTTGTAGTCGCGCCCGAACCGGATGGTGCCCGCGATTTCGGCGATGATCGCCGCATCCTTCGGACGCCGTGCCTCGAACAGTTCCGCCACCCGCGGCAGACCGCCGGTGATGTCACGCGTCTTGGCGCTTTCGGTCGAGACACGGGCGAGGATGTCGCCCGCCTGGACCTTGGCACCGACGTCGACCGAGAGAATGGCGTCGACCGACAGCATGTAGCGGGCATCGCCACCACGGGCGAGCTTGAGCACCTTGCCGTCCTTGCCCTTGACCACGATGGCCGGACGCAGGTCCGCGCCGCCGCGCTGCGAGCGCCAGTCGATGACCACGCGCTTGGCGATACCGGTGGCTTCGTCCAGCGTTTCCGAGATCGACTGCCCCTCGACCAGATCCTCGAAGCCGATGGTGCCTTCGACCTCGGTGAGAAGCGGACGGGTGTAGGGATCCCACTCGGTGATGCGCTGGCCGCGCTTGACCGTGTCGCCTTCGTCGACATGCAGGCGCGAACCGTACTGGATACGGTGCGTCGCACGCTCGGTGCCGTCGGCATCGACGATCGCCACCACCATGTTGCGCACCATCGCAACCAGGTGGCCTTCGCTGTTACGCGCGATGGCCTTGTTCCTGATCACGATCTTGCCGTCGAAGTTGGATTCGACGAACGATTGCTCGTTGAGCTGCGCCGCACCGCCGATGTGGAAGGTGCGCATGGTGAGCTGGGTGCCCGGCTCGCCGATCGACTGCGCCGCGATCACGCCGACCGCTTCGCCGTGGTTGACCGGCGTGCCGCGGGCGAGGTCGCGGCCGTAGCACTTGCCGCAGATGCCGTTGACGAGCTCGCAGGTCAGCGCCGAGCGGATCTTCACCTCCTGGACGCCACCCTGGTGGATCGCATCCAGATGGCTCTCTTCCATCAGCGTGCCACGCTTGATGATGACCTTGCCCGAGCTGTCACGCACGTCTTCGCAGGCCGTGCGTCCGAGGATGCGCGAGCCGAGCGAAGCGACCACGGTGCCGGCATCGACGATGGCGCGCATCTTGATGCCGAGCTTGGTGCCGCAATCGTCCTGCGTGATGATGCAGTCCTGCGCGACGTCGACCAGACGACGGGTCAAATAGCCGGAGTTCGCGGTCTTCAACGCCGTGTCCGCGAGGCCCTTGCGGGCGCCGTGGGTCGAGTTGAAGTACTCGAGCACCGAGAGGCCTTCCTTGAAGTTCGAGATGATCGGCGTCTCGATGATCTCGCCCGACGGCTTGGCCATCAGGCCGCGCATGCCGGCGAGCTGGCGCATCTGGGCCGGCGAACCGCGCGCACCGGAGTGCGCCATCATGTAGATCGAGTTGATGTCGGCATCCGCTCCACTCGCGGTCTTCTTGGTGGAGGAGATCTCCTTCATCATCGCCTTGGCGATTTCCTCGGTCGCCTTCGACCAGGCGTCGACGACCTTGTTGTACTTCTCGCCATGGGTGATCAGACCGTCGTTGTACTGCTGCTCGAAATCCTTCGCCAGCGTACGGGTGGTGTCGACGATCTTCCACTTGGAGTGCGGCACGACCATGTCGTCCTTGCCGAACGAAATGCCGGCCTTGAACGCGTTGTAGAAGCCGAGCGCCATGATGCGGTCGCAGAAGATCACCGTCTCCTTCTGGCCGCAGTGGCGGTAGACCTGGTCGATGACGCCGGAGATCTCGCGCTTGGTCATCAGCTTGTTGATGATCTCGTACGAAATCCTCGGGTTCTTCGGCAGGAGGTTGCCGAGCATGACGCGACCCGCGGTGGTCTCGATCCAGCGCGTCGAGACCTTGCCGGTCTCATCCATGCCCTGCCACCGGTACTTGATCTTGGTGTGCAGGTGGATGACCTTGGCGTGCAGGGCATGCTCGAGCTCGGCCATGTCGCCGAACCTCTTGCCCTCGCCAGGCAGACCTTCCCGCATGACCGAGACGTAATACAGACCGAGCACGATGTCCTGCGACGGCACGATGATCGGCTGGCCGTTCGCCGGATGCAGGATGTTGTTGGTCGACATCATCAGGACGCGCGCTTCCAGCTGCGCCTCGAGCGACAGCGGAACGTGCACGGCCATCTGGTCGCCGTCGAAGTCGGCGTTGAACGCGGCGCAGACCAGCGGGTGAAGCTGGATCGCCTTGCCCTCGATCAGGACGGGCTCGAACGCCTGGATGCCGAGACGATGCAGCGTCGGCGCGCGGTTGAGCAGCACCGGATGCTCGCGGATCACCTCGTCCAGGATGTCCCAGACCTCGGGCCGCTCCTTCTCGACCAGCTTCTTGGCCTGCTTCACAGTCGTGGACAGACCCTTGGCGTCAAGCCGCGAATAGATGAACGGCTTGAACAGCTCGAGCGCCATCTTCTTCGGCAGGCCGCACTGATGCAGGCGCAGCTCGGGACCGACCACGATCACCGAACGGCCCGAATAGTCGACGCGCTTGCCGAGCAGGTTCTGACGGAACCGGCCCTGCTTGCCCTTGAGCATGTCGGCGAGCGACTTCAGCGGACGCTTGTTGGCACCCGTGATGACGCGGCCGCGGCGGCCGTTGTCGAACAGCGCATCGACCGCTTCCTGAAGCATGCGCTTCTCGTTGCGGATGATGATGTCGGGCGCACGCAGCTCCATCAGCCGCTTCAAGCGGTTGTTGCGGTTGATGACGCGGCGGTAGAGGTCGTTGAGGTCCGAGGTCGCAAAGCGGCCGCCGTCGAGCGGCACCAGCGGACGCAGATCCGGCGGAATCACCGGAACCACGGTCAGGATCATCCATTCCGGCTTGTTGCCGGAGTGGCGGAACGCCTCGACGATCTTCAGGCGCTTGGCGAGCTTCTTGTGCTTGATGTCGGAGTCGGTCTCGTGCATCTCCGCACGCAAGGACAATTCGAGCTTCTCGAGGTCCATGCCCTTGAGCAGCTCGCGGATCGCTTCCGCGCCGATCATGGCGGTGAAGGAGTCCTGGCCGTACTCGTCCTGCGCCTTCAGATACTCGTCTTCCGACAGCAACTGACGGTCCTTCAGCGCGGTGAGGCCCGGCTCCAGCACAACGTAATATTCGAAATACAGGATCCGCTCGAGATCCTTCAGCGTCATGTCGAGCAGCAGACCGATGCGCGAGGGCAGCGACTTCAGAAACCAGATGTGCGCGACGGGGGCTGCGAGCTCAATATGGCCCATGCGCTCGCGCCGAACGCGCGACAGCGTGACCTCGACCGAGCACTTCTCGCAGATGATGCCCTTGTACTTCATGCGCTTGTACTTGCCGCACAAGCACTCGTAATCCTTGATCGGCCCGAAGATGCGCGCGCAGAACAGGCCGTCGCGCTCGGGCTTGAAGGTGCGGTAGTTAATGGTCTCCGGCTTCTTGATCTCGCCGTACGACCAGGACAGAATCTTCTCGGGGCTCGCGATCGAGATCCGGATCTGGTCGAAGACCTGAGCCGGCGTCGTCGGATTAAAGAGATTCATAATTTCTTGGTTCATCGTCTTCTCCTCGCGTGCCGGTCGCCTTCGGCAGCAAATTCGAAAATCACACTGCGGGGCGCCCCGCCCTCAAGTCCCAGGGTGGAGCGCCGCTGCCCGGCCGAGACGGCCGGGCATGATGGATTGTGTTACTCGGCTGCTTCCGCCGTTCCCGGCCCGACCTTGGAATTGTGCAGGTCGACGTTGAGGCCGAGCGAGCGCATTTCCTTGACCAGCACGTTGAACGATTCCGGAATACCGGCCTCGAACGTGTCGTCGCCGCGCACGATCGCCTCGTACACCTTGGTACGGCCGGCGACGTCGTCCGACTTCACCGTCAGCATCTCCTGGAGCGTGTACGCCGCACCGTAAGCCTCGAGCGCCCACACCTCCATTTCGCCGAAGCGCTGGCCGCCGAACTGCGCCTTGCCGCCCAGCGGCTGCTGGGTGACGAGCGAGTACGGGCCGATCGAACGGGCGTGGATCTTGTCGTCGACCAGATGGTGCAGCTTGAGCATGTAGATGTAGCCCACCGTCACCTTGCGATCGAACGCATCGCCGGTGCGCCCGTCATAGACGGTCGACTGACCCGAAGCGTCGAGACCGGCGAGCTTCAGCATCTCCTCGATGTCGGCTTCCTTCGCGCCGTCGAACACCGGCGTCGCGATCGGCACGCCGTGGCTCAGGTTGCGGCCGAGTTCGATCAGTTCGCCGTCGTTGAGCGACTTGATCGTCTCGTCGTCGCCGTAGACCTTCTTCAAGGTCTCCTTCAGCGGCTTGATGTCCTGCTTCGACAGATACGCATCGACCGTCTGGCCGATACGCTTGCCGAGGCCGGCGCAAGCCCAGCCGAGATGCGTCTCGAGGATCTGTCCGACGTTCATGCGCGAAGGCACGCCCAGCGGATTGAGCACGATGTCGGCATGCGTACCGTCTTCCAGGAACGGCATGTCCTCGATCGGCACGATCTTCGACACCACGCCCTTGTTGCCGTGGCGGCCGGCCATCTTGTCGCCGGGCTGGATCTTGCGCTTCACCGCGACGAAGACCTTGACCATCTTCATCACGCCGGGCGGCAGCTCGTCGCCGCGCTGAAGCTTCTCGACCTTGTCGAGGAAGCGCTGCTCGAGCCCCTTCTTCGACTCGTCGTACTGCTTCCGCATGGCCTCGATCTCGGCCATCAGCTTGTCGTTCGGCGAAGCGAACAGCCACCACTGCGACTTCGGATACTCCTCGAGCACCGCACGGGTGATCTTGGTGTCCTTCTTGAAGCCCTTCGGACCCGCGATGCCCTGCCGACCCTCGAGCAGCTCGGCGAGACGGTTGTAGACGTTGCGGTCGAGGATCGCCTGCTCGTCGTCGCGGTCCTTGGCCAGACGCTCGATCTCTTCCCGTTCGATCGCCAGCGCACGCTCGTCCTTGTCGACGCCGTGACGGTTGAACACGCGCACTTCGACGATGGTGCCCTGCACGCCCGGAGGCACGCGCAGCGAAGTGTCGCGGACGTCGGAGGCCTTCTCGCCGAAGATGGCGCGCAGAAGCTTCTCTTCCGGCGTCATCGGGCTTTCGCCCTTCGGCGTGATCTTGCCGACTAGGATGTCGCCGGCGCGCACTTCCGCGCCGATGTACACGATGCCGGCTTCGTCGAGGTTCTTCAGCGCTTCTTCCGAGACGTTTGGAATGTCGCGGGTGATTTCCTCAGGTCCGAGCTTGGTGTCACGGGCCATCACCTCGAACTCCTCGATGTGAATCGAGGTGAAGACGTCTTCCTTCACGATCCGCTCGGAGAGCAGGATCGAGTCTTCGAAGTTGTAGCCGTTCCACGGCATGAACGCGACCAGCACGTTACGGCCGAGCGCGAGCTCGCCGAGATCGGTCGACGGACCGTCGGCGATGATGTCGCCCTTCTTGACGATGTCGCCGACCTTCACCAGCGGACGCTGGTTGATGCAAGTCGACTGGTTGGAGCGCTGATACTTCATCAGCCGGTAGATATCGACGCCCGACTTGGTCGGATCGAGATCTTCGGTGGCGCGGATGACGACGCGGGTGGCGTCGATCTGGTCGATCACGCCCGAACGGCGCGCGGCGATCGCAGCACCCGAGTCACGGGCGACCACGCCTTCCATGCCGGTGCCGACGAACGGCGCCTCGGCGCGAACCAGCGGCACCGCCTGGCGCTGCATGTTCGAGCCCATCAGCGCGCGGTTGGCGTCGTCGTTCTCGAGGAACGGGATCAGCGCGGCTGCGACCGAAACCAGCTGCTTCGGCGACACGTCCATGTAGTCGACCTTGTCCGGCGTCACCGGCAAGACTTCGCCGGCATGACGGCAGACCACGAGGTCTTCGGTGAAGCGACCCTTCGGATCGAGCGGCACGTTGGCCTGCGCGACCGTGTAACGGCCCTCTTCCATCGCCGAGAGGTACACGACCTCGTCGGTGACGCGGCCGTCCTTGACCTTCCGATACGGCGTCTCGACGAAGCCGTACTTGTTCACGCGTGCGAACGTGGCGAGCGAGTTGATCAGGCCGATGTTCGGACCTTCCGGCGTCTCGATCGGGCAGATGCGGCCGTAATGCGTCGGATGCACGTCGCGCACCTCGAAGCCGGCACGCTCGCGGGTCAGACCGCCCGGTCCAAGCGCCGAGAGACGGCGCTTGTGGGTGATCTCCGACAGCGGGTTGGTCTGGTCCATGAACTGCGACAGCTGCGAGGAGCCGAAGAACTCACGCACTGCGGCAGCCGCTGGCTTGGCGTTGATCAGGTCCTGCGGCATGACCGTGTCGATGTCGACCGAGGACATGCGCTCCTTGATCGCGCGCTCCATGCGCAGGAGGCCGATGCGGTACTGGTTCTCCATGAGCTCGCCGACCGAGCGCACGCGGCGGTTGCCGAGATGGTCGATGTCGTCGATCTCGCCCTTGCCGTCGCGCAGGTCCACCAGCGTCTTGATGACGGAGAGGATGTCTTCCTTGCGCAGCGTACGCTGGGTGTCGGGCGCATCGAGGTCGAGGCGCATGTTCATCTTGACGCGGCCGACCGCGGAGAGGTCGTAGCGCTCGGCGTCGAAGAACAGCGACTGGAACATCGCCTGCGCCGAATCCAGCGTCGGCGGCTCGCCCGGACGCATCACGCGGTAGATGTCGAACAGCGCGTCCTCGCGCGTCATGTTCTTGTCGGCCGACAGCGTGTTGCGGATGTAGGCGCCGACATTGACGTGGTCGATGTCGAGCAGCGGCAACTCCTTGTAGCCGTGCTCATTGAGCGCCTTCATGGACTTGTCGGTGATCTCTTCACCGGCTTCCGCGTGGATCTCGCCGGTCTTGGGATTGACGAGGTCCTCGGCGAGGTAATTGCCGACGAGCTCCTCATCCGACAGACGCAGCGCCTTCAGTCCCTTTTCCTGCATCTGACGCGCACCGCGAACGGTGAGCTTCTTGCCGGCCTCGAGCACGACCTTGCCCGTGTCGGCGTCGATCAGGTCGTTGATGGTCGAATAGCCACGGAACCGGTTGGCGTCGAACGGAACGCGCCAGCCTTCCTTGGTCCGCTTGTAGAGGATCTTCTTGTAGAACGTGCTGAGGATCGCCTCGCCGTCGAGGCCGAGCGCGAACATCAGCGACGTCACCGGCAGCTTGCGGCGGCGATCGATACGCGCATAGACGATGTCCTTGGCGTCGAACTCGATGTCGAGCCAGGAGCCGCGATACGGGATCACGCGGGCGGCGAACAGCAGCTTGCCCGAGGAGTGGGTCTTGCCCTTGTCGTGGTCGAAGAACACGCCGGGCGAACGGTGCATCTGCGAGACGATGACGCGCTCGGTGCCGTTGACGATAAAGGTGCCGTTCATCGTCATGAGCGGGATGTCGCCCATGTAGACGTCCTGCTCCTTGATGTCCTTCACCGACTTGGCGCCGGTTTCTTCGTCGATATCGAACACGATGAGGCGCAGCGTCACCTTGAGGGGCGCCGCGAACGTCATGCCGCGCTGGCGGCACTCATCAACGTCGTATTTCGGCGGCTCGAACTCGTAGCGGACGAATTCCAGCATCGAGGTGCCGGAGAAGTCCGAGATCGGGAACACCGAACGGAACACCGCCTGCAAGCCTTCATCGGACCGCCCGCCCTGGGGTTCGTCGACCATCAAAAACTGGTCATACGACGCCTTCTGAACCTCGATGAGGTTCGGCATCTCGGCGACTTCCTTGATGTGTCCGAAGAACTTGCGAACGCGTTTGCGACCGGTGAATGTCTGCTGCGCCATCGTGGCCTCTCATTTCGTCGCCCGCTTTGGGCGCGCCGTCCAGGACTCGGCTGCCGCCGCTCCCCGGGTTGAATTTTTCGAACCCGTTTTGGGGATCGAAAGTCCAGTTTCAGGCCGTCATGTCCTGAATCTGTTCTTCAGACCTTCAAAACGCAAAACGACGCGCGGGGCGCAGTGGCGCGCCCGCCCGTCACAACGATCGTCTTCACGGACTGAAAAAGCCCGAAATAGCCTGCTCTCCCAACGGCTTACAGGGAAATGCGCTATCCCCGCCACCGCGCTTTCGTGCTGTCGACCCGATATGGGGCGACAATAGTGGAGATTCGAGGGGTAAACCCTCAAATCCCCACACTTTTTCGTGTTCGGCCTGCGTCGGGACGTTCCGTCGCACGCCTTTTGCATTCAACCCGCCTCTTCGGGGCCGGATGCCGGCGGCCGAAACTACGAGTCGGGATCCCGGGTCTTGCTGTCGCTCGCCCGGGATCTCGCGCAAGCAAGCGCCGCTTACTTGAGCTCGACCTTCGCGCCAGCCTTCTCGAGCTGGGCCTTGATCTTGTCGGCCTCGTCCTTGTTCACGCCTTCCTTGACAGGCTTCGGCGCACCCTCGACGAGGTCCTTTGCTTCCTTCAGGCCCAGGCCGGTGATGGCGCGGACTTCCTTGATGACTTCGATCTTCTTGTCGCCGGCGGAGGCGAGAACGACCGAGAACTCGGTCTTCTCTTCGGCCGGAGCAGCGGCGGCAGCGGCTGGGCCGGCCACCGCGACGGCGGCAGCGGCGGACACGCCCCACTTCTCTTCGAGGAGCTTCGCGAGTTCGGCAGCTTCGAGTACGGTGAGGCTCGAAAGGTCGTCAACGATCTTCTGCAGGTCAGCCATTGTTCAGGTTCCTTACGTGTAAGTCTGGTTCGGGTTTGAGTTTTGCGAAGGGCGTCAGGCCGCTTCGCCCTTTGAGGCATGAGCCTGAATGACGCGCGCCAGCTTGCCGGCGGGCGCATTGGCGAGCTGGGCCAGTTTGGTCGCCGGGGCCACGATGAGGCCGACGATCTTGGCACGCAGTTCGTCAAGCGACGGCAGCGAGGCAAGAGCCTTCACGCCGTCGACATTCAGGACGGTCTTCCCCATCGAGCCGCCGATGATGACGAACTTTTCGTTCGCCTTGGCGAATTCGATGGCGACCTTTGGCGCCGCTACCGGATCGTTGGAAGTTGCGATCACGGTCGGCCCCTTCAGCATGGGGCCGATGGCAACGACGTCAGTGCCTTCAAGAGCAATTCTGGCGAGACGGTTCTTCGAGACCTTCACCGAGGCGCCCGCCAGCTTCATCTGCGTCCGCAGCTTCTGCATCTGGGCAACGGTGAGGCCGGAATATTGAGCAACGACCGCGACGCTCGTGGCCTTGAAGACCCCATTGAGCTGTTCGACCGCCTCTTTTTTTGCCGCTCGTTCCACAGCAAGCTCTTTCCGGTTGGCAGTCGTCGCGACAAGCGGGACCGCCGGGTTGCACCCATCGTCCCACCCAAACTTGAACCTCTGGGCCAAAACCCTTTGGACACGCCGGGGCGAGACAACGATTAAAGCCTGCCCTCCCGAAGCCTTTTGGGCCCACGGGGTGTCGAGGTCCGAACCAAACCCATTTCGCACCTGCCCGAAAGCGGAATGCGATGTGAAATCCGGTCTTCACCCGTCTATGCAGGCCATGCGATTAAGCCATTGGGAAATCGAAACTTCCCGCCGGCGCCTGCAGTCTTGGACAGGACAAGGTCAGCCGGCGAACCGCCTGACCTCTGCCCGCATCCCGCCAACCGATGGTTTTCCTCCCTTTCCCGGCAAA
Source organism: Bradyrhizobium hipponense (assembly GCF_008123965.1). Lineage (GTDB taxonomy): Bacteria > Pseudomonadota > Alphaproteobacteria > Rhizobiales > Xanthobacteraceae > Bradyrhizobium > Bradyrhizobium hipponense. Next base: position 197,353 of record NZ_VSTH01000014.1, read on the forward strand.
TCCTTACGGACGTCCTGAAAAGGAATGATCTCCTGTCGTGTCGGGTTTTCGGAATGCGTGCACGGACGCGCTAGCCATGGCCAGCACGTCCGGAAGCGGTTCTTTAACCGCTCTCTGCCTGCTTGCCAAGAGCAAAATTCACACCAGTTCCAATCGATCGCCGGCCGGACCCGATGCGGCCGAAAAGGACCAATTCAGGCCGTTTTGACCGCGTGCGGCAGCGGCTTTCCCTCGAAAAACGCGCTCAGGTTCGCCAGCACGCAATTCTGCATGGCGACGTGCGATTCGAGGGTGTGGCCGCCAATATGCGGGGCCAGCACGACATTGGGCAGCGCCGTCAGCGCATCGGGAGAGTGCGGCTCCGTCTCGTAGACGTCGAGGCCGGCGCCGGCAATGCTCCTGTCGGTCAGCGCCGCAACGAGGGCCTTCTCGTCGATGACGGAGCCGCGTGAGATGTTGACGACATAGCCATCCGCGCCGAGGCGCTTGAGGATATCGGCGTTGACGGCATGCTGGGTCTCGGGGCCGGCGCGGACCGCGATCATCAGCACGCTGCACCAGTCGGCGAGCATTTCCAGCGTCGGGAAATATTGATAGGGCACATCGCGCTGGCTGCGGCTGAAATAGCCGACTTCGCTCTCGAACGCCGCGCAGCGCGCGGCAATCTTGCGGCCGATCTCGCCCATGCCGTAGATGCCGATGCGGCGGCCGGGCATGCCGGCCTGCGGCCGCATCATTGGCGACTGTTTTGAGGACGCCCAATCGCCGCTGCGGACATAGTGGTCTGCAGCCAGGATTCGCCGCGTCGTCGCCAGCATCAGGGTCATCGCGATGTCGGCGACCGAGGCGGCATTGGCCCCGGGGCTGTGGCCGACCGCGATGTTGCGCGCGGCCGCCGCCTTCAGATCGATGCCGTCATAGCCTGTGCCGTAGCAGACGATTGCGCCGAGCTTCGGAAACAGGTCCATCGCCTCCGCATCGAGCGGGGTGCCGCCCGCGGTCAGCATCGCGCGGATACCGCCGAGTTCGTCGGACGAGAACAATTCCCGCGCCGGCTTGCCGCCGGTGTCGAGCAGCTCAAAGCGCTCGGCGAAACGCGCCAGCATGCTCTTCGGAAAGCGCGAGTAGATCAGGACCTTGTCAGCCATTGTTCTTGTTTCCAGTGAACGCCGCCACAAACGACGAGGGGCGGAATCGGTTGCCCAATTCCGCCCCTCATCTCATGCAATTTTCAAACCTCAGCCGAGGCGAACCTTAGCCCAGACAAGCCTTAACCGAGAATAGTGCCCGGCTCGACCTTCACGCCGGGGCCCATCGTCGAGGACACCGCAACGCGCTGGATGTAGGTGCCCTTGGAGCCGGCCGGCTTCGCCTTGGAGACCGCGTCCGCGAGCGCCTTGATGTTTTCGACCAGCTTGTCCTCGGAGAACGAGGCCTTGCCGACGCCGGCCTGCAAGATACCGGCCTTCTCGACGCGGAACTCGACCGAGCCGCCCTTGGCACCCTTCACCGCACCGGTGACGTCCATGGTCACGGTGCCGATCTTCGGGTTCGGCATCAGGCCGCGCGGGCCGAGCACCTTACCGAGACGGCCGACCAGCGGCATCATGTCGGGGGTGGCGATGCAGCGGTCGAATTCGATCGTGCCGTTCTGCACCTTCTCGACCAGGTCTTCAGCACCGACGACGTCGGCACCTGCAGCCTTGGCTTCGTCCGCCTTGGCGCCGCGGGCGAACACACCGACGCGAAGCGTACGGCCGGTGCCGTTCGGCAGGGTGACGACGCCGCGGACCATCTGGTCGGCGTGGCGGGGATCGACGCCGAGATTGATCGCGACCTCGATGGTCTCGTCGAACTTCGCTTTCGCGCGCTCCTTGACCATCTTGATGGCGTCCGCGAGCGGATAAAGCTTTTCGCGGTCAACACCTTCGCGGGCTTTGTTCAAACGCTTTCCGATTGCCATGACCGTTTACCCCGCCACTTCCAGGCCCATCGAACGGGCAGAGCCCTCGACCATCTTCATGGCCGACTCGATCGAGTCGCAATTGAGATCCTTCATCTTCTTCTCGGCGATCTCGCGCACCTGCGCTTTGGTCACCGCGCCGGCCTTGTCACGGCCCGGCGCCTTCGAGCCGGACTGGATCTTGGCAGCCTGCTTGAGGAAGAACGACATCGGGGGCGTCTTCATCTCGAAGGTGAACGAACGATCGGCGTAGATCGTGATCACCACCGGAATCGGGGTGTTCTTCTCTTCCTTCTGGGTCTGAGCGTTGAACGCCTTGCAGAACTCCATGATGTTGAGACCGCGCTGACCAAGCGCGGGACCGATCGGGGGCGAGGGATTCGCCGCACCGGCCGGGACCTGAAGCTTCAGGTATCCGGTCACTTTCTTTGCCATGTATCACTCCTGTTGTGCTGGCGGATTCGCCAGCGGTTTCAGGTTCGTGGTCTGGGTCGGGTGCGGTTGGCGACCGCCCTCTCCCTCCCACGGCCTAGTTTCGCGCGAAGCCTTTGGCTTCCCGCGTACGCGATCAGACCTTCTCGACCTGACCGAATTCCAGTTCGACCGGCGTGGCGCGGCCGAAGATCGACACCGCGACCTTCACGCGCGAGCGCGCCTCGTCGATTTCCTCGACCACACCCGAGAACGAGGCGAACGGGCCGTCGGCCACGCGCACGTTCTCGCCGATCTCGAAGGACACCGACGCCTTCGGCCGTTCCACGCCTTCCTGCACCTGATGCAGGATGCGCATGGCCTCGGCTTCCGAAATCGGCATCGGCTTGTTTTCCGCGCCGAGGAAGCCGGTCACCTTCGGCGTGTTCTTGATCAGATGAAACGCCTCGTCGGTCAGCTTCATCTTCACCAGCACATAGCCCGGGAAAAACTTGCGCTCGGCGTCGATCTTGCGGCCGCGGCGCACTTCCGTGACCTTTTCGGTCGGAACCAGCACCAGTTCGAACAGCTCCTCGAGCCCGCGTTGCTTGGCCTGCTCGCGGATCGATTCGGCGACCTTCTTCTCGAAGTTCGAATAGGCGTGGACGATATACCAGCGCTTGTCGGACGATTGGGTTGCGGCGGCTGTTGCCATCAGTGAATGCCCAAAAGGAAGGTGATGAGGTAGCGGATGATCTGGTCGGCGGCGAAGAAGAAGATCGACGCCACCGCAACCATGACGAACACCATGATGGTGGTGATCGTCGTCTCGCGGCGGGTCGGCCAGGTGACCTTCGCGGTCTCCGAGCGGACCTCCTGCAAGAACTTGAATGGGCTGACTGCCATCGTTTGATGTCCAACGTCCGTTGATAGACGCGAATGAATTTCAGGGATCCGAACAGCCGCCGTTGGCCCAGCCCTCTTTTGAAGGATGAGCCGGAAACCGGGCTCGATTGTTCGGGGATTTCAAAGCCGCGCCGGAGATCCGCGTCTAACGGGCCGGCTGCGAGTGCGGGGTAGATACTGCGGATAGGGCCAAAGGTCAAGGTCGAGGCGGCTGGCCGGCTTGCGCGCCACGGCTGACGGACCTGATCGGGATCAATAGCTTACCCGGCCCCGATCAACCGCGGCACGAGCTTCCGGGCGTTCTGATCTCAGGCGTCGGGAATTAGCTGGCAGGAGTGGCAGGGCTCGAACCTGCGACCCCCGGTTTTGGAGACCGGTGCTCTACCAATTGAGCTACACTCCTACGAACCCTGCGTCGCCTTAGGGTCAGGCGCGCTTTCAAGCACAGGGGGCGGCCGGATTGCAAGGCCGGATTGCAAGGGTGAAGCGCGCTGGCTTCGCTTGTTTGTGCCGCGGCTTCCGGGCCACACTTCATCCCGACAATAATGAACAGCCGGGAGTGACCATGACCGCTACAGCCGTCCCTCAAACCGCGATCGCCCCGAAAACGCCGTCCCTGCCCGAGGCCAAGCCGGAAACGCTGGGCCTGTCGCGCCTCCGCCTCCAGGCCATGTCGGATGCGTTCAAGCGCGAGATCGACAAGGGAACCGTGCCCGGGGTCACCGTGCTGGTGGCGCGGCGCGGTCAGGTCGGCTGGTTCGAGGCGCTTGGCCGCCAGAGTCCGGCGGGCGCGGCGCCGATGGCGCGTGATTCGATCTTTCGGATCTTCTCCATGACCAAGCCGATCGTGTCGGTCGGTATCATGGCGCTGGTCGAGGACGGCCACCTGCTCCTGAGCGACGCGGTTGCGAAATTCATTCCGGAGTTCGCCAACCAGAAGGTCGGCGTCGTCAGCGGCGGCAAGTTGGAACTGGTTCAAGCCAAACGGCCGATGACGGTGCAGGACCTGCTCCGCCACACCTCGGGCCTGACCTATGAGCACCAGGGCGACGGCCCCGTGCACAAGCTCTACCAGGACTCGCGGGTGCGCAGCCGCAAGATCAGCAACGCCGAGCATGCCGCATTGGTCGCAAGCTTCCCCCTGGTCTGCCACCCCGGCGAGGAGTTCAACTACAGCCGCTCCACCGACATCCTCGGCCGCATCATCGAGGTTGTCAGCGGCAAATCCCTCGGCGCGTACCTCACTGAGCGCATCCTCGCCCCGCTCCAGATGGCCGAGACCGGCTTTTCGACAGCTGAGGCCAATGCCGGCCGGCTTGCGGAGCCCTTTGCAGCCGATCCCTGGACCGGCGACAAGGTCGCGCTCTTCAACATGCTGGAACAGCCGGTGATGGAGTCCGGCGGCGGCGGCCTGATCTCGACCACGGCGGATTATGCCCGTTTCTGCCTGATGTTGCGCAACGGCGGCGCGCTCGACGGCAACCGGATCATCGGCCGCAAGACGCTGGAGTTGATGACCTCCGATCACCTCGGACCAGGTGTTGTGACCAACGGCACTCTGCTCTCCCCAGGCCACGGCTTTGGCCTCGGCTTCGCCGTGCGCAGGGAGCCCGGCATCGCCCCGTTCCCCGGCAGCGTCGGCCAGTATTTCTGGAGCGGCATTGCGGGAACGTTCTTCTGGATCGATCCGAAAGAGGATTTGTTCGCGGTGTTCATGAGCCAAGGCCCGGGACAGCGCGACTATACGCGCACGCTGGTGCGGGACCTCGTGTACGCGGCGGTGGAATAGACATCGAGCGCCGATCTCGCTGCAACCTCTCCCGCTTGCGGGAGAGGTCGGCGCGCAAGCGCCGGGTGAGGGCTTTCTCCTCATTGGGAGTCTCTCTGCGGAGACACCCTCGCCCTCTCCCGCGAGCGGGAGAGGGAGCGCAGCATGCGTCGCAGCTACATCTCGACCCGATGCTGTAAACTCAGCCAGTTAACTAATCGTCGCGCCGCCGTCGATCACCATCGTCTGGCCGGTCATGAAGTCGCCGGCCTTCGAGCCCAGGAACACGGCCGCGCCGGCAATCTCGTCGGGAATGCCGATGCGCAAGAGCGGCGAGCGCGCGGTCGAGGCTTTCAGGTTCTCCGGATTGTCCCACAACGCCTTGGCGAAATCGGTCTTGATCAGGCCGGGCGCGATGCAGTTCACGCGGATGTTGTCTTTGCCGTATTCGCAAGCCAAGTTGCGCGCGAGCTGCATGTCGGCGGCCTTCGAGATCGCGTAGGCACCGAGGATTGTCGAACCTTTGAGGCCTCCGATTGAGGAGACGATGATGATCGAGCCGTCCTTGCGCTCGATCATCTGCGGCACCACCATCGAGATCAGCCAGTTGTTGGCAACGATGTTGTTGTCGAGAATTTTTCGAAACTGATCGTCGGAGATGCCGGCGAGCGGACCGTAATACGGGTTCGAGGCGGCGTTGCAGACGAGCACGTCGATCTTGCCGAAGGCACGGTTGCTCTCGTCGACGAGGTTTTGCAGGTTTTCCTTGGACGAGATGTTGGCGGCGACCGCTAGTGCGGTGCCCTTGCCGAACCTGTCGTTGATGCTATTTGCGACCCCGTCGCAGACGTCGGCCTTGCGCGAGGATATCACCACCTTGGCGCCGTGCTCGGCCATGCGCTCGGCGATCGCAAGCCCGATGCCGCGCGTCGAGCCGGTGATGACGGCGACTTTTCCCTTCATGTCGAACAAGGTCATGTTTCTCTCCCAAAGTGACGATTTCATTTTCGCAAGCTTACGCCGCGATTGCGCGACGACACAATCACTGCGTCACGCGAGCTTCTTGACTTCCGGTCCCGCCGGCTGATGCATCGCCGCGTGCGCATCGTCCGCGATCCATGGCTGCTGGTTGACCATCGGCAGCCGCCAGACGCTGCGCTCGGGACTGGCGAAATGATCAAGTCGCGTCACCGAGACGTTGTCGATATCGAACGCGAGCCCGCGCTCCGGTTGGCCGTCGAGCGCGAGTCCGAGCGCCGCCTTGATGGTGCCGCCATGGGCGACCGCGATCACGTCCTGTCCCGCGGCCTCCGCATTGATCCGCTCGATGGTGCGGCGCGTGCGGTTATAGAGATCCATGAAACTTTCGCCACCGGGCGCGGGCTCGTTGATGTCGGCGAACCAACTCGTGCCGATGGGGCGGCTCGCGATGAAGGCGGCGCGGTTCATGCCCTGCCAGCGGCCGAGGTTCTGTTCGGCGAGATCCGCTTCCCATTTCATTGATGCAGGCCGGGGGAAGCCGGCTGCCCAGATCGCTTCGGCCGTTTGATGCGTGCGCATCAGATTGCTCGAATACCAGACCGCCTTGCGTGGCAACACCTTGGCAACAGCATTGAAGACGTAGGTGTCGCTGGTGTCGCAGGCGATGTCGGACTGGCCGTAGATGTTCCCGCCGTCATTGCGCACCGGCGCATGACGGACCCACCACCATCGTGTCATGACCACGTTCGGCTTGTCTGCGCCTGCCATCGAAACCCTTCCATCCCGTGTGATGTCGCTGTACGTCAGTAGCGAACGTGCCTCAAGACACTTTACCGTTTGAAATCTTGTTTGAAATTCCGCCGCGCGGCAAGCGTCGCGCGCGAACCAAAGGGAGAAGCGCATGGGCCGCCTGCAAGGCAAATCCGTCATCATCACCGGCGCCAGCAGCGGCATCGGTCGCGCGGCCGCGCTGCTGTTCACCAGGGAAGGCGCAAGGCTGATCGCGGTCGATCGCACCGAGGCGGTGAAGGAGACTGTCGAGGAGGTGAAGAAGGCCGGCGGGGTCGCCGAAGCGATGATCGCGGACGCAGGTTCCGAGAAAGATGTCATCGCCGTCATCGACAAGGCGGTGGCGACGCACGGCCGGCTCGACGTGATCTGGGCCAATGCCGGTGTCTCCGGCGGGCTCGTTCCGCTCGCCGAGCAGACCGTGGAGCATTGGCAGGAGGTTTTACGCGTCAATTTGATCGGGCCGTTCCTCGCCGTGAAGTATGCGATGCCGCACATGGTGAAGCAGCAGTCCGGCGCGATCGTGCTGACCGCGTCCGTCGCCGGCCTCAAGGCTGGCGCAAGCGGGCATCCCTATGCGGCAAGCAAGGCCGGCGTGATCTCGCTGGTGCAGACCACCGCCTACTCGCTCACCGGCACCGGCGTGCGCATCAACGCGGTGTGCCCGGGCCTGATCGAAACCGGCATGACCAAGCCGATCTTCGACCGCGCCAAGGAACGCGGCACCGCCGACAAGATCGGCCAGCTCAATCCGCTCAAGCGCCCCGGCCAGCCGCACGAGCTCGCCGCGATGGGATTGTTTTTGGCGAGCGACGAAGCGTCGTATGTCAACGGACAGGCGTTCCCGGTGGATGGCGGGCTGACCGCGTCGATGCCGTATACGGGCAAGCCGGTTTAGTAAGCTCTCTCTCTCTCTCGTGTCCCGGACGCGCTGCAACGCGTTAGCGTTGCGGCGCTGCGTCCGGTTGGAGTTTTCGCGCGCGCCTGCATCAACACCGTCATTGCGAGGAGCCCTTGCGACGAAGCAATCCAGAATCCCTCCGCGGAACGGTTCTGGATTGCTTCGCTGCGCTCGCAATGACGGAGTGTGAGGGGAAGGACATCGCTCCTTCAATTCGCATTTCAGAACGCAGACACAGCTTCGCATCCTCGCGGCGCGTTTCGCCCGACGGGCAACGTAGAGACTTGTCGCCCTCCGACGTCATTCCGGGCGCGACGAAGTCGCGAACCCAGAATCCATTTCACCGCGCGTGATGCCGCCCGATGGATTCCGGCTCAATGCTGCGCACTGCCCCGGAATGACAGCTGCGGCTTCATTTGCCCGACCGGCAGCTATATTGGTATGGTTCGTGCAGGCACCTCAGCCTCCTCCCTAACAAGAACGTGAAAATGCTGGACTCAAGACCCGACCGTATCCGCAAACTGCTCGCCGACCTCGTCGCCTTCGATACCGTCAGCGATCGCTCCAATCTGCCCTTGATCGCCCATATCGAAAGCTATCTCGCCTCGCTCGGCGTCAAGGGCGAGCGCATCGTCGACGAGACCGGACAGAAGGCGTCGCTGTGGGTCACGATCGGGCCGGAAGGCCAGCCCGGCCTGGTGCTGTCGGGTCACACCGACGTGGTGCCCGTCGTCGGCCAGCACTGGAGCCACGATCCGTTCGAGCTGATCGAGCGTGACCGCAAGCTCTACGGCCGCGGCACCACTGACATGAAAGGCTTTGTCGCGGTGTGCCTCGCGATGGTGCCGGAGATGCTGGAAGCCAAACTCAAGACGCCGATTCATCTGGCGATCTCTTATGACGAGGAGATCGGCTGCGTCGGCGTGCGGCCGATGCTCGGCGAGGTCGCCAAGAAACGGATCAAACCGCTCGGCTGCTTCGTCGGCGAACCGACGCAAATGCAAGTCATCATCGGCCACAAGGGCAAGCACGGCGTGCGTGCCACGTTCAAGGGGCTCGCCCGCCATTCCTCGATCGCGCCCGACGGCGTCAACGCCATCGAATATGCCGCCGAGCTCATTACCGAGATCCGCCGCCGTGCCGTGCTTCTTGCGAGCGAAGGCGCGCGTGACGAGCTCTACGACGTCCCCCACACCACCCTGCTCACCAGCATCGTGCATGGCGGCGCCGCGCTCAACATCGTGCCGGACCAGTGCACCGTCGAGTTCGAATGCCGCGGCATCGGCATCACCGAGTCCAGGCAGGTGACCGACGCGATCATCGCCTGGGCAAAGGCCGAGATCGAGCCCGCGATGAAGGCGAAAAATCCCGAGTGCGGCATCGCGTTCGAGGAGATCCTCGACTACCCCGCGCTCGACACCGGCGCCGACGCAGCGATCGTCACGCTCGCAAAAAGCCTCGCGGGCCGCAACGACCACGCCAAGGTCGCCTTCGGCACCGAGGCCGGCCTGTTCGTCAGCATGGCCGGCGTGCCGTCGGTCGTCATCGGTCCCGGCGGAATCGCGCAGGCGCACACGCCGGACGAGTTCGTGGAGATGTCGGAGCTCGATAAGTGCGCGGGCTTCGTGGAGAAGCTGATCGCGCATTGCGCGAAGGGGTAGAGTGCCTCCCCGTCATTGCGAGGAGCTCTTGCGACGAAGCAATCCAGGCTGCCGCCGCGGAGATAGTCTGGATTGCTTCGCTTCGCTCGGAATGACGGAGCGTGCGGCGAATGCCCGTAGCCCGCATGAGCGTAAGCGACATGCGGGACGGTCTCCCGGGTATCGCTTCGCTCACTCGGGCTACGGCCGCATGACCGGCTTGGCCGGGGCGGCTTCTCCGTATCCTCGCGCGGCCTCTGGAATACTGGATTGCCCGCTTTCGCGGACAATGACGCGGAGTGTGTGGGAGCAGCGAGAACCACAATTAGAAAGGCGCGGCCAATGGACCGCGCCTTTACGTCATTCACACCGCACCCGCCTTCTGCGCGTACTCCCATGACGCCTTCGACAGCGGCACGGTGCGCTTGGCGGATTCGAGGGCCTTGGCGTTGGCGGCGGTGCCATCGCGGATGCGGCCGGCAATTCCTTGCGTGATGCCGGCGAGGCGGAACAGATTGTAGGAGAAGTACCAGTTGAGGTCCGGCACGCTCATCTTGGTGACGTTGCAATAGATCTGCGCGGCCTCTTCGACGCTGGGGATGTTGAGCGCCTTGAGATCGACGCCCTGCAATCCCGGCATCACCCACTGCATCAACAGATAGGTGAAGTCGGCCATAGGATCGCCGAGGGTCGACAGCTCCCAGTCCAGCACGGCCTGCACGCGCGGTTCCGTTGCGTGGAAAATCATGTTGTCGAGGCGATAGTCCCCATGGACGATCGAGACCCGCGCCTGCTCCGGCACCGTCCTCGGCAGCCATTCGGCGACCTTCTCGAACTCCGGAATGTGCTGGGTCTCTGAGGCCCGGTACTGCTTGGTCCAGCGGTCGATCTGGCGCGCGAAGTAATTGCCGGGCTTGCCGAACTCGCCAAGGCCAATCGCGGTGGGATCGAACAGGTGCAGCTTGGCGAGCGTCTCGATCTTGCTGGTAAAGATCTTGCGGCGATCCTCCGGCGTTTGGCTCGGCAGCGACGGATCCCAGAATACCCGGCCCTCCTCCATCGACATGATGTAGAAGGCGGCACCGATGACGCTGTCGTCCTGGCACAACGCGTAGGCGTGCGCGACCGGAAAACCCTGCTTGCCGAGCGCCGCGATCACGCGGTATTCGCGGTCGACTGCGTGCGCCGACGGCAGCAATTTGCCGAACGGCTTTCGGCGCATCACATAAGAACGCTTCGGCGTATTGAGCCGGTAGGTCGGGTTGGACTGGCCGCCCCTGAACTGGAGCACGACCAGCGGCCCTTCATAGCCTTCAACGTGATCACGCATCCAGGCTTCGAGCCGCAGTTCGTCGAAGCGATGACGCTCCTCGACCGGCTTGGTGCCCGAGAACTCTTCGTCTTTCCTGACGCCGTCAGCCACGATGACGCTCCCTCTTCAGTCGAAGCATGACCCGGTCACCGCTGACGCACTTGCGTCAAGCGGCGCTGATCACGGATCATGCCCTGTCGTTTCTTAAGTCGGGAGCGCCAGCAGGCTCTCCCTGTTAACGATTGGGAGAATTTGCATACTTCCGAACTTCAAGTCTGGCAATGGCGCGATTGTGCACCTCGTCCGGACCGTCAGCGAGACGCAGCGTGCGGATGCCCGCATAGTCCTTGGCAAGGCCGGCCTCGTCCGAGACGCCTGCGCCGCCAAAAGCCTGGATCGCCTCGTCGATGATCTTCAGCGCCATGTTGGGCGCTGCGACCTTGATCATGGCGATCTCAGCTTGCGCGGTCTTGTTGCCGACCTTGTCCATCATGTCGGCGGCCTTGAGGCAGAGCAGACGCGTCATCTCGATGTTGGTGCGGGCCTCGCCGATGCGCTGCTCCCACACCGAATGCTCGACGATCTTCTTGCCGAAGGCGGTGCGCGACATCAGCCGCTTCACCATCTTCTCCAGCGCCTCCTCGGCCTTGCCGATGGTGCGCATGCAGTGATGGATGCGGCCCGGACCGAGGCGGCCCTGCGCGATCTCGAAGCCGCGGCCCTCCCCGAGCAGGATGTTCCCTTTCGGCACCCGCACGTTCTCGAGCAGCACCTGGGCGTGGCCATGCGGCGCATCGTCGAAGCCGAACACGGGCAGCATCTTCTCGACCTTGATGCCGGGGGTGTCGAGCGGAACCAAAATCTGCGACTGCTGCTGATGCTTGGCCGCCTTGAAATCGGTCTTACCCATCAGGATCGCGATCTTGCAGCGGGGATCGCCGACGCCGGACGACCACCATTTGCGGCCGTTGATGACGTAGTGATCGCCGTCCTTCTCGATGCTGGTCTCGATGTTGGTCGCATCCGACGACGCCACCGCCGGTTCCGTCATCAGGAAGGCAGAGCGGATCTCGCCATCCATCAGCGGACGCAGCCATTTGCGCTTCTGCTCCTTGGAGCCGTAGCGCATGAACACTTCCATATTGCCGGTGTCCGGCGCGGAACAGTTGAACACTTCCGAAGCCCAGGAGATGTGGCCCATCTGCTCCGAGAGCAGCGCATATTCGAGATTGGTCAGGCCCGCGCCGCGGAATTCATCGTCCTCATGCTCGTTTGGCGGCATGAACATGTTCCAGAGGCCTTCGGCCTTCGCCTTCTTCTTGAGATCTTCCAGGACCGGGATCACCTTCCAGCGATCGCCGCTCTTGTCCTGCTCGTTGTAGATCGGCACCGCAGGGCGCACGTGCTTGGTCATGAAGGACTGCACGCGGTCGAGCCATTCCTTCTGCTTGGGCGACAGATCGAAATCCATGGGACGCTCCTCGTCTCTCTCTTTTGCAACGCTCTTTTGCGCCGGACTGTCCTCCCGCTTGCGCCGGTCCGCAAGCGCGAATGCGAACCTTGCGAACCCTCCGGACGTCCTGTCGCGAGATGCGAACGGGTCCCGATTGCGGATTGACATTTCCAACCTTCAAACGATAGTTTCATACAACTGTTTGAATTGCAACTCCCTCCGAAGAGGGCATCCATGGCCAGCGATCATACGAGGTCTGCCATTCTCGCCGCCGCCGAGCGGCTCTATGCCGATCGCGGTTTCGGCGACGTGACGCTGCGCGACATCGTCGCCGAGGCCAATGTCAACCTGGCGGCGGTGAACTATCATTTCGGCTCGAAGGACGAGTTGATCGCGGAACTATTCGTCACGCGCTCGATCGCGACCAACCGCGAGCGCCTGCACGAATTGAAAACGGCCGAAGAGCAAGGCGGCGGCCGCGCGCCGATCGAGGTGATCTTGCGCGCCCTGGTCGGCCCGACCTTGCGCGGCTGCCTGGGCCCGCAGAACCAGCGCTCGACCGCAGCGCGCTTCATGATCCGCGCCTCGATCGAGTCCGTGCCGCCGATCCGCCGCATCAAGAACCGCGAGATCGACCATCTGCGAAAGTTCGTCGGCGCGATGCGACGCTCCCTACCCGACCGCAGCGATGTCGAGATCTATTGGGGCCTCAATTTTGCGCTCGCGATGGCGCACCACACCATCCGCGAGAGTGAGCGGCTGACGAAGCTGTCGGAAGGCAAATGCGATCTCGACGACGTCGAGGATGTGGTCGCCCGCGTGGTCAGCGTCGCGACGATAGCGCTGACGGCGGGACGAATGGAGGCGAAGGCGCCGGCGCGCGCGCTGGCGAGAGACGCGCGCTAGTGCGCGCTCACATCATCGCGATGCAGTCGATCTCGACGTCGAAGGGGCCGAACCATTCTGGCGTGCAGACGAAGATCCGCGCTGGTGGATCGTGCGGGAAGTAGCGCGCATAGACCGCGTTGAACGCGGCGAAATGCTTCACGGAGGTGCAGTAAACGTTGCACTTCATGACGTTGTCGAGGCTGGCGCCCGCGGTCTGAAGGCACAGCTTCATCTGTTCCATGATGAGCTCGCTCTGACGTTCGATCGGCGCCGCCGCGATCTCGCCCGTCTCGGGGTCGAACGGCGGCAGGCCGGCGACGAAGATCATGTTGCCGGCCCGCGTCACCGGCGAGGTCGGGGCCTTCCAGCGATCGAGAAATGTCGAGATCGGTTCGACGCGGAGCGCTTCGCGTTTCATGGGCGGCCACCTTCGATTCGAGCGAGAACAGCGCCTGACTACACCATCTTGCAGTCGGCATGCTTCGCTTCTAATCGAAGTGTGATCGCAGACTAAAGCGCGATGGAATCGCGCTTTAGCTTATTGTTTGAGCATGATCTTTTCGGAAAACCGCTGCACACTTTGCGCTAACGCGGCCCTTCAGATCCGGATCATGCTCTAGGCGTGCTGCGGCATCTCCTCGGCCTCTTCCTTGGCGAGCAGCAGCAGCATCTCGATACCCATCTCGCCTTCCTGCGGCGAGCGGATGAACTTTATCTCGTCGGCGCTTTGCCGCAGCGCGGCAATGATCGCGACGGCCTGGTTGGCCGTTGCCGCCTCGGTCGCCAGGATCGCCTTCTGGTTCTTGGCTTGAAACCCGATCGTGTAGGACATTCGTTCCCTCCCCGGACTGAGTAGGAGGATCGAATCAGAGTCGCGCGCGGAGCGGAAGCCTGTGTAAGTACGGACCGGGTTTATCTGGGGATTGCGCGCAAGCCTCAGGCAAGCCCGAGCATCATGCGCGGTCTCGACGAACGCGCCGAGGCTTTTCATCGCCGCGGCGAGCCATCCTCTCCCACAAGGGGACAAAAGCGTCAGATCACGCCCTGCTGCTTCAGCGTCTCGATCTTACCGGCATCATAGCCGAGTTTGCCGTCGAGCACCTCCTGGGTGTGCTCCCCGAGCAGCGGCGGAGCGCGGTAGGTCTCGATCGGGGTCTCCGAGAAGGTCAGCGCGTTGCGGATCAGCGACAGCTCCGGCTCGAACTTGTGCTTCGTCTTCACCCGCATGCCACGCTCCTGCACGTGCGGATCGGAAAACACTTGCGAGAAATCGTTGATGGGGCCTGAGGGCACGCCGGCCTTCTCGAGCTCATCGAGCCAGTAGGCCACCGGCTTTTTCAGGAACAGGCCGGCGAAAATCGCCATGATCTCCTTGCCGTGCACGACGCGGTCGTTGTTCTTGAGGAAGCGCTTGTCGTTGGCGAGCTCGGGCTCCCCAAGCACCGCGCAGGTGCGCTGGAACTGGCCGTCATTGCCGACCACCAGCATCAGCTCGCCGTCGGTGCAGCGGAACACGCCGGCCGGCATGCCGCCATTGCCCCAGGTGCCGCGCCGCGGCGGGGTTGTGCCGTTGACGAGGTAGATCTGCAGCCAGTGGCTGAGCGAGGCGATCACCGTGTCGAGCAGGCAGACGTCGAGATGCTGTCCCACACCATCATTGGCGTCGCGATGGTAAAGCGCCGAGAGAATCCCGATCGAGGTATTCATGCCGGTCATGTAGTCGACGATGGAGGGACCGACTTTCATGGGGCCCTCGCCCGGCTCGCCGTCCATATGGCCGGTGACGCTCATCAGGCCGCCCATTGCCTGCAGGATGGCATCATAGCCCGCGCGCGGCGCGTAAGGGCCGGTCTGGCCGAAGCCGGTCACCGAGCAATAGATGATGCCGGGGTTGGTCGCCTTGATCGACTCGTAATCGAGCCCGTAGCGCTTGAGGTCGCCGACCTTGTAGTTCTCCATGAAGACGTCGACGTCTTTGGCAAGCTCACGGATAATCGCCTGCCCTTCGGGCTTGGCGATATTGACGGTGACCGACTTCTTGTTGCGGTTGGCGCAGAGATAGAACGAGTTGTTGTTGTTGGCCTTGCCCTCGGGGTCGGCCAGGTATGGCGGGCCGAACGCGCGCGCGTCGTCGCCGGTGCCCGGCCGCTCGATCTTGATCACCTCCGCACCGAGATCGCCCAGCATCTGGGCCGACAAAGGTCCCGCGAGCACGCGCGTGAGGTCAAGGATCTTGATGCCTGAAAGCGGCAGGGCCGACATGTCGATGTCCTCCGGGAACTGGGTCTTGGCGCGGCGGCTGGAAGCGGACCTGCGCTTCCTGCGGATACACTATTTTGGGGCGCTGAGCACTGCACTCCGAGCATACGGCCATCCGCCCGCCGGGCCGCCCGGTGGTGAATTCCGCGACGCGAATATCACACCGCACCGGCCGCAGCCACCTGTGGTCGCCGCCGGCCGAGCAGGAGCAAGATCAGCACCGTTGCGCAGGAGCAGGCAAAGGTGAGACCGAGCGCACCGCGGCTGCCGAACTGGGTGAGCAGGCCGACAAGCAGGGGTGGAGAAAGCGCGGAGGCCAGATTGAGCGGCAGCGCGATCATCGACATTGCCCTGGTGAACGCGGCCTGGTCGTAGAAGACCAGCGGGATCGTTGCCCGCGCCACCGCCATCGCGCCGCTGCCGGCGCCATAGAGGAGAATGAAGACAGCGACCGCCCAGGTCGTCCCCTCGCTCATCATCAGCAGCAGCATCGCGACCGGCAGCGCCGTGCCCGCGACCAGGCCCGTCGTGATGCCGTCCCATCGCCCGGCGCCGAGGAAGTCGAGCCCACGAGCGCTGACCTGGATCACGCCGAGCATCGAGCCGAAGGCGAGCGCCTGCGCCGGCGGCAGCCCCTCTGCCCGGAGCAGCTCGATCATGATGGCGCCGAGGCCGAAATTGACGAAAGCATTGAGCGTGATGGCAGCGACGACGAGGCCGAACGTGCTTCGGGGGATCGCAGGCGCATCCGTAGGCTTGACCGCCGTACCGCCCTCACCCTTGGCGACGCTGCGGCGCGGAGCGGCGAATGCATAGAGCGGAACGGAGATGAGGATCAGCACGGCCGCGTAGACGAGGCAGGTCCAGCGCCAGCCGAGGTGAGCGCTCAGGAACGACGTGGCCGGCCAGAAGATGCTGCTCGACAGCCCCGTCACCAGCATCAGCGCGCCGATGGCGTTCTTGGCCTGCCGCCCGGCGACCTCGTTCAGCATGATGTAGGCGCCGGTCGAGAGCGTGGCGCTGCCGGCCATGCCGAGGACGATCCAGGCGGCGAAATAGAGCACCGGCTCGCGCGCCAGGGACAGGAGAATAAATCCGGGTGCGGCCAGAACCGTGCCGGTCATCATGACCTTTCGCGCGCCATGCCGGGCAAACACGCCGGCCAGCCAAGGGGCGCACAGCCCCATCGCGATATAGAGAACCGAGGTGCCGGCGAACACCGCCGGCAGGCTCATGCCGAGATCGGCCGCGATCTCGCGCCCGACGATGGCGGGAAGCCCGATCGTGCCCCACCCGACCAGTTGGGTGATCGCCAGCACCAGCAGGACGCCGATGAGCCTGCTGTCAGATTTCAGGAACCGCATTCCAATCGTCACCCACCCGGCAGGCGCGGATCACGCCTGTGCGGAATGTCTTACCCGCAAGCGCCGCGATCAGGAAACGTCGGTTCCGAATAGCACCGCGGCGCCAGCCGCAGGTCGGCTCTACGAAGGCAACACCAGGAGCAATGGTTGAAGCATTCGTCCTTTCCGGCTGAGCTAGCTCCCGAGTGCAGTCTCGCCCTTCTCACGGCCGGGTGCGCTGACGTGAACCTCATGCCCCTGGCGCAGCGCCAAGGAGGCAGCAGCCACCGCCGATTCAAATGCCGATTCCTTGGTGGCGTATGTGCCGTTGACGTTACCGTCGTGCAGCACGCCCCATTCGTCCTCGACCGGAACGATGGCGTATTGAGCAAGACCCATTGTCCAACTCCTCCCGTTCTCAAGGTCTATCGTTGCGTGACCTGCGGATGCGTTGCCGTGACCCGCCACACCGTGTTGCCACTGTCGTCAGCGACCAGCAGCGCGCCGGTCTTGTCGATGGCGACACCGACGGGGCGCCCGCGCGCCTGATTGTCGTTGTTCAGAAAGCCGGTGATGACGTCCTGCGCCGGTCCGCTCGGCTTGCCGTCGCTGAACGGCACGAACACGACCTTGTAGCCGTTCAGCACCTGGCGATTCCAGCTGCCATGCTCGCCGACGAACGCGCCGCCACGATAGGCGCTCGGCAGGCTGTTGCTGGTGTTGAAGGCGAGCCCGAGCGGCGCGACATGCGAGCTCAGCGCGTAGTCCGGCACGATCGCCTTGGCGACGAGATCCGGCCGCTCCGGCTTGACGCGCGGATCGACGTGCTGGCCGTAATAGCTGTAGGGCCAGCCATAGAAGCCGCCGTCCTTCACTGAGGTCATGTAATCGGGCACGAGATCGGGGCCGAGTTCGTCGCGCTCGTTCACCACCGTCCACAGCGCCCCGGTCTGCGGCTCGAAGCTGAGGCCGTTTGGATTGCGCAAGCCGCTTGCAAAGATGCGCCAGCGGCCACTGGCGCGATCGACCTCGAGGATCGCGGCGCGATTGTGCTCGGCTTCCATGCCGTTCTCGGTGATGTTGCTGTTGGAGCCGACGCCGACATAGAGCTTCGATCCGTCGGGGCTCGCGACCAGGCTCTTGGTCCAGTGATGGTTAATCGGCTCGCCCGGCAGCTGCGTCAGCACCGTGCCCGGCGCGGTGATCTTGGTGTCGCCTTCGGTATAGGGATATCTGACGATCGCGTCGGTGTTGGCGAGATAGAGATCGTTGCCGACCAGCGCGACGCCGAATGGCGAGTTGAGATGGTCGAGGAACACGCTCTGCGTCTCCGGCACGCCGTCGCCATTGCTGTCGCGGAGCAGCGTGATGCGGTTGCTCGGACCGCTATCGCCGCCGGATGTCGCCCAGGATTCGACGAAGCCCATCACGATTTCCTTGGGCCGCTTGATCGGTGCGCCCTTCGGCGCCTTGGATTCCACCACCAGCACGTCGCCATTGGGAAGCACGTAGAGGGAGCGCGGATGCTGCAAGCCCGTTGCGAATGCCTTGGCCTGCAGGCCCTGCGCGACTGTCGGCGTCTCGTCCTTCTTCCAGCCGATAATGCGCGCGATGTGGATCGGCGGCAGCAGATATTGCTGGATGTCGGGCAGCGTCGGGTTGGGGCCGACTTGCGCCTTGGGATCGCCGCTGCCGTCATCGCAGCCGGCGAGACACAGCAGCGAAGAGCACAGCAGCGCGCGGGCAAGCATCGATCTCATGGCGCAACTCCCACGCCGTGGCGATACACCATGGCCCAGCCGAGCCAGCCGGTGATGGGGAGGATCAGCACAGTGATCACCGAAAGAATGAGCCCCGTCGGCCACACCGAGGTCCAGGCGTCGCGCGTGTGGATCAACGCATTGACGATCGCCAGGATCAGCGCCAGCCCGTTTCCGATCAGATGCGGCCACGCCGGCGTCTGCGCCCGCACCAGCCGGTTGCCGAGAAAATCGGTCAGCCCTGCAACGGCCGCCAGCACGCCGAAGATCACGCCGACGAGTAAAAGCCAGGCCGAAAAATCCGCCCACATGATCTCGGCGGAGACGACATAGGCAATGTCGGTCAGCAACGCGCCGACGAAGCACGCGATCGGAACCGGCACCAGCATCGGATGAATTGGACGGCCGGCGATTTGCGCGGTGGAGCGCAGGCGCACAGCTTCTTGCACGGTTGGCCTCGTGACATTTCACCCCGATCCGCCTAACTCGTGCTTGCCGCGAAGGTTCCTGCGGAAGGGTTGGCTTCCCGCTTTCAGCGCGGTGCGGTCGGAGTTCGCACCTCCGTCGACTCGGTGGCGCGCCGCGAAATTTGCGAATGAGGATTGGACCAGCAGTACCGCTGAGGCGCCGTTCCACAAAAACTGCGACGTCAGATTTGGAGCGCTGCTGCGCGGTAATCGTTATGCCTGGCCCCCTGCAAGCGCGTATACCAGCGCCCAAAACGGATCCCTTAGAATAGATATCCTAGATATCATTTCTTGACAAAATTACCTCATTAGTTAGGATACAAAAATGATTTAATATTGGCTGGAATCCCGACGGTGAAGCAGATATCGATGATCACGGCAGCTCAATTGCGGGCTGCCAGGCTGCTTCTCGGCATCGATCAGCGCCGACTTGCCGAACTCTCCGGACTGTCGGTCCCAACAATCCAGCGAATGGAAGCGAGCGAAACGATAGTTCGAGGCAATGTCGGCTCGCTGGTCAAGCTGATCGCCGCATTCGACGAAGCCGGGATCGAGATAATCGACGAAGGCGCCGTCAGCGACTCTCAAGGACGCGGAGTGCGACTGAAGATGAATTCGGGTTCGGCAAAAACCTACCCGCACAATCAGTCCGAACAAGAATCATCGAACGGAACGAGGGGCTCTGCCTGATGTCTTCCCTCGTTCTGCAAATGTCATGCGTCGCGGGATTGTTGGGGATCGCCGTGCTCGCGATCGTGCTCAGTCGCGCAAAGACCTCCACGACAATCATATACTGCGCCACCACGGCAGTTTCCCTTGTCGCATTGTTCGGATCGATCCGCTTTCTGGTCGGCGAGGCCCCGAATGCCTCCGGCCTGGTCTTGCCGGTCGGGCTCCCGTGGCTTGGCGCCCATTTCCGCCTGGATGCGCTGGCGTCGTTCTTTCTCGTTGTGGTCAATCTGGGTGGGGCGTCAGCAAGCCTTTATGGTCTGGGCTATGGCCACCATGATCCAGCGCCGCATCGCGTGCTGCCTTTCTTTCCTGCCTTTCTGGCCGGCATGAATCTTGTGGTGCTGGCGGACGATGCGTTTTCCTATCTGCTCTGTTGGGAGTTTATGTCGCTGGCGTCATGGGCGCTGGTCATGGCGCATCACCGCGAGCCAGACAATGCGAAGGCAAGTTACGTCTATCTGGTCATGGCGAGCTTCGGTACGCTGGCGTTGCTATTGGCCTTCGGTCTGTTGGCAGGACCGACTGGAGACTATGGATTTGCGGCCATTCGCGCGGCCCGCCACACGCCTTACGTGGCCGCGCTGGTATTGATCCTGATGTTGCTCGGAGCAGGCTCAAAGGCTGGCCTTGTACCGTTGCACGTGTGGCTGCCGCTCGCACATCCCGCAGCGCCAAGTCACGTTTCAGCGCTGATGAGCGGCGTCATGACCAAGGTGGCGATCTACGGCTTCATTCGCGTCACATTCGATCTGCTGGGGCAGCCAATCTGGCCGGCAAGCGTCGTCGTGCTTTTCCTCGGCGGCACCACCGCCGTCATGGGGATTCTCTACGCCTTGATGGAAAAGGATCTGAAGCGCCTGTTGGCCTATAGCACAATTGAGAATATTGGCGTCATTTTTGCGGGCCTCGGCCTTGCCCTGGCCTTTCAGGCCAATGGGCAGAAGCTGGCAGCAGCGCTGGCCTTCACCGCCGCGCTGTTTCACGTGCTCAACCACTCCTTCTTCAAGAGCCTGCTGTTTTTTGGAGCCGGCGCCGTCCTGACTGCGACTGGCGAGCGGGATATGGACAAGCTCGGTGGTCTCATCCATCGCATGCCATTCACCAGCTTCGTCGTTCTCGTTGGCTGCGTCGCGATCTCGGCTCTGCCGCCTTTCAACGGTTTCGTTTCGGAATGGTTGATGTTCCAGGCCGTGCTGCAAAGCCCGGAGTTGCCGCAATGGGCACTAAAGATCATGGTGCCGGCGGTCGGCGCGCTATTGGCCCTGGCGGCTGCGTTGGCCGCGGCATGCTTCGTCAAGGCGTTCGGCGTGACATTTCTCGGGCGGCCGCGCAGTACGGCAGCAGAAGCCGCCCACGAGGTCGATCGCTACTCGTTGTCAGCTATGTTTATCCTTGCCGCACTTTGCCTGCTCGCCGGCGTCCTGCCGGGGCTGGTGATCGATGCGCTTGCGCCGATCACGATCGACATCCTGGGTGGCCGCATGCCGATCCAGGCCGATGAACCCTGGCTTTCAATCGCACCGATTGCAGAGAGCCGCAGTTCATACAACGGATTGCTGGTGATGATATTCATCACGGTATCCGCTTCCCTTTCCGTCTTCGTGATCCATCGCTTCGCCTCGCATGCGCTCCGGCGGGGGCCCGCCTGGGGTTGCGGTTTTTCCGATCCCACTCCTGCAGCCCAGTATTCGGCTGAAAGCTTCGCGCAGCCGATCCGCCGCGTTTTCGGCACACTCGTGTTCCGCGCCCGCGACCATGTCGATATGCCCGCACCCGGAGATGTCAGGCCGGCACGGCTCAGGATCGAATTGCACGATCTGGTCTGGGAGGGGGTTTATCTACCGATCGTGGGGGCGGTCGGCTTTTCTTCCGACCGGCTCAACCGCCTGCAATTCCTGACCATCCGGCGATATCTCAGTCTCGTCTTTGCAACCCTCGTCACCCTGCTTCTGGTGCTTGCGATATGGTCGTGATCTCGGACATCATCGTGCAGGGTGTGCAGATGTTGCTGGTGCTGCTGCTTGCGCCGCTCCTTACCGGCTTCGTGCGCAAGATCAAGGCAAGGCTGGTGCGCCGCCAGGGTGCCTCGGTCTTTCAGCCCTATCGCGATCTGCTACGCCTGCTTCGCAAGGAGGTGGTGCTGGCTGAGAACACCTCGTGGCTGTTCCGCGTGACACCCTATGTGACCTTTGCCGCGATCTGGGTTGCCGCCGCTTTGGTGCCGACCTTTGCGACCGGCCTGTTGTTCAATTGGACGGCCGACCTGATCGCCATCGTTGCGCTGCTCGGAAGCGCGCGCTTCTTTCTGGCTCTTGCCGGAATGGACGTAGGCACCAGCTTTGGCGGCATCGGCTCCAGCCGCGAAGTGATGATCGCTGCCCTCGCCGAGCCCGCGATGCTGCTGGTTTTCTTTTGCATTGCGCTGGTTGCCGGCTCGACCCAACTTTCGACCGTCGCCAATTTCATGGCCTCGTCCTACGTCGGACTGCGGGTCTCACTTGGAATGGCGGTCATCGCACTCATCATGGTGGCGCTGGCCGAAAACGCGCGCATCCCGGTCGACAATCCTACCACTCATCTGGAGCTCACCATGGTGCATGAGGCAATGGTGCTCGAATATTCGGGCCGCCATCTCGCCATGATCGAATTCGGCGCGTTTCTCAAGCTCTTGCTCTACATCTCACTGATCGCTTGCGTGTTCTTGCCCTGGAAGATCGCCCTGTTCGGCACTGGCCCGTTGGCCTACGCCGCCGGTGCCGGCGCCTACGTCGTCAAACTGGCGGCCGCCGGCTTTTTCCTTGCGCTGTTCGAGACCGCCACCGCCAAAATGAGGGTCTTCCGTATTCCGCAATTTCTTGGGGCCGCGCTCATGCTGGGCTTGCTCGGTACGCTCCTCCTATTCGTGTCGAAGAGTTTCTGATGCAGATGCACAGCCTCGCCTTCGACATCTCGCATACGCTTGCCGGCGGCCTTGTCCTGATCAGCTTCATGATGCTGTACCAGGATAGACTTTATTCGCTGCTCAACGTCTTTGCACTCCACGCCGTGGTACTTGCACTTTCCGTCGCCTGGCAGGCCTACATCCAGGACGCGCCTCATCTCTACATCACGGCGGTCATCGCCCTCGTCTTCAAGGCAATCGTCATTCCGGTGGCATTGCACCGTATTGTCAAGCAGCTCGGCATTCATCGCGACATCGAGTCAGCCGTGAGCATCGGCCTGACCATGCTGGCCGGGATGGCATTGGTCGCCCTCTCCATGGTCCTGATGCTGCGAGTAACCGCCGACGCCGATCCATTGGCCCGCGAAGATCTCGCATTCGCATTGTCGGTCGTGCTTCTCGGACTACTGGTCATGGTGACGCGACGCAATGCCGTCAGTCAGGTCGTCGGATTCATGTCGCTTGAGAACGGTCTGGTGCTGGCGGCGACCGGCGCCAAAGGGATGCCGCTGGTCGTCGAAATCAGCGTCGCCTTCTCGATCCTGATCGCTTTCATCGTCATCGGCATCTTCCTATTCCGGATCCGCGAGCGCTTCGATTCCGTTGACGTCTCCGCCCTCGACGATTACCGGGGCGAGCGCAGATGACCATGGCTTCCCTAGATCCCGTGGCGGCGGTCCTGCTGGTCCCGATCCTTTCGGCTGCGCTGCTTGCCGTGCTGCCCGGCTACCGACTGACAGCGCGGTTGAACGTTGTCGCCAGCATGTTGACCTTTGTTTCGGCGCTCTCGCTGTTCGTTATCGAACGCCCCCAGCCAGGACCATACGTGCTGGTCGACGATCTCAATATCGTCTTCATCGTGCTCAACACTTTCGTCGGCTTCACGACCAGCATCTTCAGCGCGAGCTACATCGCCCACGAACTCGAAGCCGGCCGGTTAACCCCGGTGTACCTGCGCTTCTACCACGCCATGTACCAGACCATGATGTTCGGCATGAACCTGGCTTTCGTGTCGAACAATATCGGCCTGATGTGGGTCGCGGTGGAAATCGCGACGCTCACCACGGTGCTGATGGTCGGGATCTATCGCACGCACGCGGCCCTGGAAGCGGCGTGGAAGTATTTCATCCTCGGCAGCGTCGGAATTGCGTTCGCGCTGTTTGGCACGATCCTCGTCTACATGGCGGCGCGTCCGATCGTAGGCGAGGGCCAGGACGGCATGATATGGACGCTGTTGATCCAGAATGCAGCGGCGTTCGATCCGGCCCTTCTCAATGTCGCTTTCATTTTCCTGTTTCTCGGCTACGGAACCAAAGTCGGCCTCGCACCGCTGCACGCGTGGTTGCCGGACGCCCACGCCGAGGGTCCAACCCCGATATCGGCCGTGCTGTCGGGCCTGCTCCTGAACGTCGCGCTTTATGCGCTGCTGCGCTTCAAGATATTGCTTGCCGTCAATCCGCACGCGATTGCTCCGGGCCCATTGATGGTGACCATGGGTCTCGTCTCGTTGATCTTCGCAGCATTCATGCTGTACCGCCGGCGGGACATCAAACGACTGTTCGCCTACTCCTCGATCGAGCACATGGGCATCATCGTCTTTGCGTTCGGAATGGGCGGCCCGCTTGCCAATTTTGCCGGGCTGTTGCACATGGTAATGCACAGCCTGACCAAGTCGGCGATCTTCTACGCCGTCGGCCATATCTCGCAGATCAAGGGCACGCAGAGGATTAACCGGATCCGGGGCTTGACGGTGACCCATCCGGCGCTTGGCTGGGGTTTCGTGGTGGGCGTTGTCGCAATCGCCGGATTGCCACCGCTCGGCATCTTCATGAGCGAATTCCTCATCGTGAGTTCGACCTTCGCACGGCAGCCACTGCTCGCGGTCGCGCTGGTGTTCGGGCTTCTACTTGCCTTTGGCGCGTTGACGTTGCGTCTGACGAGCGTCGCATTCGGCGAACCTCGCGGCAGCAAGGCGTCTGCGGAAGCCTCCTACGTACCGATGCTCGCGCATCTCGCATTGGTTCTGTGTGCAGGAACCTATCTTCCCGCACCGCTCGTCGTCTGGTTCCAGCACGTGGCTCGTCTTCTTGGATAATTGAGGGATGAACGGGATATGCCGTCGCTGATCGATCTGGTGCTGGAAGGCCGCACGAGCCGGCAGCACATGCCTTGGCCACGCTCCGTGGTCGATGCTTCCGTTTGGGCGTTTGCCGCCAACGAGTTGGCACAGGGGCGCTGGAGCCTTCTCGGCCTCTGGGGTGAGCCTTCGACGGCACACATGGCGATCATCGACCGCGACACAACGGAAATCGCGGTCGTCAGCATCGATTGCCCCAATCGCGTTTATCCCTCGGTCAGCAAGCACCACCCGCCGGCGCTTCGATTGGAGCGTACCGCCAACGATCTATTCGGATTGTCTGCAGAACACTTGCCCGATCCCCGCGGCTGGCTCGATCACAACCATTGGGGCATACGGTTCCCGCTTGGAGATCGCATCGACGCGCTATCGATCACCGCGCCCTACCGTTTCCTGCCGGTGGAAGGCGATGGCGTGCATCAGATTGCAGTCGGGCCCGTGCATGCAGGCATCATTGAGCCCGGACATTTCCGCTTTTCCGCCAGCGGGGAAACCGTGATCCGGCTGGAGCAACGGCTTGGATATACCCACAAGGGGATAGAAGGGCTCATGCGAGGCGCACCGATCGAGCGCGCCGCTCAATTGGCCGGACGCGTATCGGGCGACAGCACCGTCGCCTATGCCTACGCCTTTGCGAGGGCCGTCGAGGCGGCGCTGCAGCTTGTCGTGCCGAATCGCGCCGTCTGGCTGCGGGCGCTGCTTGCGGAACTCGAACGGCTCGCCAACCATCTCGGCGACATCGGCGCGATCTGCAATGACGCGTCCTTCGGCTTGATGCAGGCCCACTGCAACGTGCTGCGCGAGGACCTTCTGCGCGCTGCGAACAGCGCCTTTGGTCACCGCCTGATGCGAGACGTCATCATTCCCGGTGGATTGGCTCGCGATCTCGACGCCAAGGGGCAATCAGCCATCCGTGCGGCGCTCGTTAATGTCCAAGTTCGCTTTCCCGAATTGATCGAACTTTACGACAACACCGCGTCGCTTCAGGATCGGACGGTCGGTACCGGCATCGTCGCTGCCGCACTGGCAAAACAGTACGGTGCGGGAGGATATGTCGGGCGCGCGTCCGGGCGCGCGTTCGACGCCCGTCGGGCTCCGGGCTATCCGCCCTATGACGATCTGCGCTTCGAGGTACCGACGCTCGAGGAGGGTGACGTGAACGCCCGCGTCTGGATTCGGATTCGGGAAGTCGAGCAGAGTCTTTTGCTGGCCAACCAGATTCTGGACCGCCTTCCCGACGGCCCGTTACGCACGCCACTCAGTGCCGAACCGGGACCGCGCGAGGGCATGGCGCTGGTCGAAGGTTTCAGGGGCGACATCATGGTCTGGCTCCGGCTCGACGGCGGCCAGGTCGAGCGCTGCCATCTTCGCGATCCATCATGGTTTCAGTGGCCGCTGCTCGAAGCCGCCATCGAAGGCAACATCGTCGCCGACTTCCCCCTCTGCAACAAATCGTTCAACTGTTCCTATTCCGGGCAGGACCTGTAGGGGAAGACGATGCGCAAACTTCTCTTTCAAAGTTTCTTCCAGAGGCCGCTCACAGAGCAGGCTCCTGCCCTCGACCAGACAGCTGTCGAGGAACTCGCCGCTGCAATTCGGCGCGCCACACGGCGGCGCCTCGGCCGAAGCCTCTCGATCCGCGAAATAGATGCCGGGTCATGCAATGGTTGCGAGCTGGAGATCCATGCACTGAACAATGCTTATTACGACGTCGAACGTTTTGGTATTCGCTTCGTCGCCTCGCCACGTCACGCCGACGTTCTTTTGGTCACGGGGCCCGTGACCAAAAACATGCGCGATGCACTGGAGCGAACCTATCATGCGACCCCCGACCCGAAATGGGTCATTGCCCTCGGCGACTGCGCACGAGATGGCGGGTGTTTTGCCGGCAGCTACGCGGTGGTCGGAGGGGTCTCGCAAATCGTTCCCGTCGATCTTCATATTCCGGGCTGTCCGCCACCGCCTGTTGCGATTTTGCAGGGACTTCTTTCCCTGCTCGATCGAACGGCAAAAAGCGCCACTTGAGGCCCGGGAGACGACTTCGGCTATCCCTGTGGTGATGAACTGGCAATTCGGCCCCTACGCTGCCGCGCCCATACCGTGGTCGGCACTCACGAGCGCCTGCGTATCCGCTTGGAGCGTTCTTTGATCTGAAAATCCGTTGTCAGCGAACCACGCCATTCATCGAGTCCGCTCCAAAGTCCGCGGTAGCGAGGGCTTGGACTGCTTCATGTTCTTCGCCTTTGGCTTCGTAACATGTTCCCTGAGGCGAACGCCGCGGCCGCCGGCTGAACTCGTAACACCTGGATTGATCAATTCGATCCCCGCATTCTCCAACGCAGAAACCAGCTTCATCAGAGAATCGACGTTCCCGCGAATAACGTCCTCGCTCGCCTCCATGCGCTGGATGGTAGGGACTGAAAGATCTGCAAGATCGGCAGTTTGCCGCTGATCTATGTTCAGGAGCGCACGGGCTGCCCTGAGTTGGTTGGCCGTAATCATGAAATGGCCGTCTCCAGTGAGATTTCCATCCAATACATCTAAGACTATCCGAATTATTGTTCAAGCATCAGTTTAGATGGAAAATAGATCATATCCAAATCTGATTCATTGGATCGAACCGAGGTGCCGAAGCAATGTAGCCCGGTCTTCTCGCAAGATACGGAAACCATTATGTGCAATTCCCGAAACGGTTGGCGCAATGCAGATCACATGATAATAGATGTTTAGTGCATGTGTTCTGATGTTCAACTTTTAATATGGTTGTGGGCCGTGAAACTGCTGGGGCGTTATCAAGGGAGGAACGGGCAGATCGAAATCGTTGAGTATTCCTGGGACGGAACCCGCGTGTACTTCGAAGAAGGCGTGAGGCAGAGTCAGGCAACGCCCCATGGCGAAAGCGTATTCACCTACGTCAAGCTCATGGACGAACTACTGTCCCGCTCCGAACAAATTCTCGTTCTGGGCTGCGGCGGCGGAAATCTTGCGACAGCACTGTGGCGTCTTGGGAAGAGGTTGACCATTGTCGACAACAATCCGATCAGCTTCGTACTTGCACACAAGTTTTTCGACCTGCCGGACGAATTGCCCTGCATCGTCTCCGACTTTCGGAAATTCGTGTTCGATGATCGCACGCACTACGACGGCATTGCTGTCGACGTCGGCGGACCGGGATTTCGGTTCACGGATGAGTTCGATGCCGCAACCTGCGACGCAATCCGCTCGCGCTTGGCACCGGGTGGCCGGATAGTGATGAACGTGACGGTGTCGAACGACATTGATCCGACACCTGACCGGATCGCCGCTCGGCTTGCCGGTGAGGAACTGCGGACATGGATCGTTGACGAGCAGGGCATCGAGGACCGGAATGCAGTCATCGCCTGCATGCCCGAGAAAACACTGGGTTCGCGGGCAGCGCTCGATCGTGTCATCCGCCATAGCCATGAACGGTGGGCTATTCGCCGAGGAAGATTGCGAAGCCGCGATCTCCCCTTTGGATCGCGCTAATGTTGTAATATCCGACAGACCGACGCGACGCGGTGGCTGCGCCGTGGATGATGATCCACCCCGGGGGCGTCGACCGGTCCCGCGTGAGCGAGGTTGATCCCAGGACACAACGGCATGCCGCGCGTAGTCGCCCATGTCCACACCCGGGTTCAGTACTTCTTCTCCAAATCAAGATATTCGGTTTTTGATGAGCTCGCACTCGGCCAGTCCAGAGCCGTGCGGGGAATACGACAGCGTATCAAGCGACACGCGAAAGTCTTTGAAAAGGCTGGAGCGGGTGAAGGGAATCGAACCCTCGTATTCAGCTTGGAAGGCTGCTGCTCTACCATTGAGCTACACCCGCATCACCGGCTCCCTAACACGGCGCGGCGGCGGTCTCAACTGCCCAAGAGGCGGCTTTCCGCAGCCTTCCCGGCCCTCGCGAACAGACCTGGTTCCTCCCTAGACCGCCTCCCCTTAACAAGAGCGGCGTTGCCGCCTATATGGAGATCTTCTGCAACCAACGAAAGGAGGTGATCCAGTGTCTTTTACCAAGCGCTGTCACCTCGCTGGGATCGCCCGCTAAGCTTTTGAAAAGGGCTTGGCATCGGGGCGCTCTCAGCCCTGGACCAGCGAGCAAGAAATGGGGCGCGACGGGGCTTCCCCGCCGCGCCTTTTCGTTGGCATCGTGCGTGCCACTCAGGCAGGCAGTTCGCCGGCGAGCACCTCGCGGATCCTCAGTGACAGGTCCGACTTCCGGTACGGCTTCCTCAGCAACGCCACGCCGGGATCGAGATGGCCCTCGTGATCGAGGGCGTTGTCGGTATAGCCGGACGTGTAGAGCACCCTCATCCCCGGGCGGAGGCGCCGCACGGCCTCGGCCAATTCCTGCCCGTTCATGCCGCCGGGCATGATGATGTCGGTGAAGAGCAGATCGAATTTGGCGCCCTGCTCCACCAGCGCAAGCGCGGTTGCGCCGTCGCCGGCTGCGAGCGTGCGATAGCCGAGGCTGCCGAGCTGGGCGATGACATAGCCCTGCACCAGCGGATCGTCCTCGACCACGAGAATCGTCTCGTGCCCGCGTGCCGCCGCCGGCGACTGCACCGGCCCGGTCCTCGCCGGCGCCTCGCCCGCCGATCGCGGCAGAAGCAGCCGGATCACGGTGCCGCGGCCCTCCTCGCTCTCGATCGCAACGGTGCCGCCGCTCTGTTTGGCGAAGCCGTAGACCATGCTGAGCCCAAGCCCGGTGCCGCGGCCGACCCCCTTGGTGGTGAAGAACGGCTCGAACACGCGGTCGCGGATGTCGGCGGGGATGCCGTGGCCAGTGTCGGCCACCGCGACCATGACGAACGCACCGCGTGTGGCGTCGCCGTCACCGGCACCGTCCGCGCCGTCGAATTCCCGATTGGCGGTCTCGAGCGTCAACGTGCCGCCGCCCGGCATCGCATCGCGCGCATTGACGGCGAGATTGACGATCGCCGACGACAGCTGCGACGGATCCGCCATCGCCGGCCAGGCGTCGTCCGCGAGGCGGGTCACGATCTCGACGTTTCCGCCCAGGATCGGCTTCAACAGCTTCGCCGCCTCGACCACGAGACCGTTGACGTCGATCTCGCTCGGCTCCAGCGGCTGGCGACGCGCAAAGGTCAGGAGCTGCGAGGTGATCTCCGCGCCGCGCGCCGCCGCATTGTCGATGAGATGGGCGATCCCGGCGAGCTCGGGCTTGTCTGCCAGCCCCTCCTGGATGATCTCGATGGTGCCGGTGATGACAGTGAGCACGTTGTTGAAGTCATGCGCGACGCCGCCGGTGAGCTGGCCGATCGCATCCATCTTCTGCGACTGGCGAAGCCGCTCCTCCGTCTCGTGCTGCTCGGTGAGATCGGTGGCCGAACCACGATAGCCCATGAAGCGTCCGTCGGTGCCGAACACCGGCTGGCCGTTGACGCTGAAATGGCGCACGCGTCCAGCCGCATCGCGGCCGCGATACTCGAATTTCCGGAACGGCTCGTGGCGATCCAGCATCGTCATGTGCTCGCGCCATTTCTGCGGCTCGGCATCGTGGTCGAAGGCTGCGTCCGAACGGCGCCTGCCGATCAGGGCCCTGTGGTCCATGCCGAAGGCATCTGCCCGATCTGAAATGTAGGTGAACACGTGATCCGGTCCGGTCTCCCAAAACCAGTCGGATGCGGTCTCGGCATAGTCACGGAAGCGCTGCTCGCTCGCGCGTGCGTCCTCCTCGGCGCGCCGGCGAATCTTAAGGTCACGCTCGAGATTCCCATTGGCCTCGCGTAGCGCGCGATAGGCACGTTCGAGGTTGGCGCACATGGCGTTGAAGGCATCAATCACCTTGTCCAGCTCGTCGGGATCGTCGGGCGGCCGGCGCTCCAGGCGCAGAGGCGGCGGCGGCCGCCCGAGGCTGTATTTGCCGACGAACTCTGCGATGGCGACGAGATGCCGCGTCACGAGCAGATGAAACATGTAGATGATGAACAGGGAGACGAGGAACGTCTTGGCCGCCTGGCTTGCCAGAATAACGAGGGCCCTGTTCAGCAATTGCTGATAGACGTCGGTCAGCGTCGCCTCGACCTGAAGCGTGCCGATGGCACGCGAGGTCCCCTGCACCATGGTGGTCAGCGGAAATTCCCGGATCATGGCCGAACGGGTACTTCGCTCGCCGACCTCCACGCGGATCGGATTGGGCCGATTGGCGATCTCGCGGACCTCTGCCGCACGGATGTCGGGCAGCCGCAGAATGCCGTCGAGCTGCAGCTTGAGCTGGTTCTGGTCGAGATTCCACAGGCTCTCTCCGAGGCTGCCCGTGGTGCTGCGGCCGATCTCGTCGAGCCGCGTCTCGATGAGGCCGACCTCACGATTGTAATCCAAGTAGAGCTGAAGCGCGGTCAGCGTCAGCGTCACGGCCGATGAGAACAGCAGCACGGCGGCAAGCAGGCGCGGCCCGACGCCACTGCGCAACCAGTTGAAGATCCGTGACAGGAGCGCCGCCAACATCGTGGGCCCGAGCACGGCGCCGATGCCGGTCAAATCCTGCTTCGCAGTCGCTGGCGCAATGACGCGGCGGCGCTTGGGATCTTCGTTACCTGCGTTGCCCATGCACCACGTCCCCGAAAATGGCGACACCCTGCTCGGCCTGCCGATCGCAGCCTCGAGCAAACTCAACGGTTGAGACTCGGCCTCAGCACGCGATGCGCGCGGCGATCCTGTCGGCCCATGGGCGGCTTGAGGTCGGCGGGGTCATATCTTGCGCCCAGCAGCAGGATTCCCGGGCAAACTAGCACCTCGCGTGCTAGAATGACATCGGTGAAAGTCCGGAGCCGCCGGACAGCGGGAACGCGCTGTGAGCGTTGCTGCCCGGCGCAGGCGCCAGCTCCGGTAGATCGCGCGGCGCCGGAATCCGGCGGTAGCGGGGCACGCCCATAAGGCGCGCCCGAGGAGATGCGTGATGTGGCGGATAGCCGTGGTCTGCCTGTCGCTGCTCGCGGCCGGCCCGTCGCAGGCACAAGAGGTCATCCGCCTGGCGCGCATCGCCGACATCCCCGATCAATATGTCGGCGGCGAGATGCTGCGCGCGGTCTATGCCAGGCTGAACATCAAGCTCGAATTCGAGGACGTCCCCGGCAAGCGCGCGCTCGCGCTGTCGAGCGCCGGCGAGGTCGACGGCGAGATCCAGCGGATCGGAACGCTCTCCCGCGACTACCCGACGCTGATCCAGGTGACTCCTGCAATCAACTACATCGAGCCCGCGGTCTTCACCACGAAACTGCATTTCGACGTCGTCGGCTGGAATTCGATCAGGGACTACAGCATCGGCATCGTGCGCGGCGTCGGCTCGTCGGAGGCCGGTACGCGCGGCATGGCCCGCGTCACGGCGACCACCAGCCTGGAGAGCATGGTCAAGATGCTCGATGCCGACCGCTTCGACGTGATGGTCACCGACCTCTTCAGCGGGTTGGTTGCGGTGAGGAAACTGAACCTAGAGGCCAGGATCCATCCGCTCTCCCCACCGCTCGAGCGCATCAGCATCTACCACCATTTGCACGAACGGCATCGCGATCTCGTGCCGAAAGTCGGAAAGGTGATCGGGCAGATGGAGGCGAGCGGCGAACTCGCCCGGTTGCGGGAAACCCTGATCAAGCAGGTGCTGAGCGGAATGTGACGCGCGGCAACCGTTGGTCGCGCGAAAGGTCAGAAGCCGCAGACGTTAGGCGAGCGCGGGCGCTTGCCGCGTCGGCTTTCGGCGATGCGCTCGCCGCCCTTCTCGGCGGAACTGCCGTAATAGCGGTGATGGCCGGCATGGTCGTGTAGATCGGCAGGCTCCGATTGTCCCGCCCGACGCGCATCGCAGATGATCTTGATGGTGTGACCCGACATTGCCGCCTCCAGTGTTCTTGGTGGTCATCAGTCGTGGCCCCGCCCCGCGGCGTTCACGCCAGAGGCCGGAAATCGAGTTTCGGGACGGTTTCGTCGCGCCGTGGCGGCGCAATATTTAGTGTTTCGGCTTTGTCGGCAGCGGGCGCGGTGATACGTCCTTTGGACTCGCGACAACAAAATGAACGAGGTGACGATGCTCTACGCCATCCTGGCCTACCATGTGGAAGACGAGATTTTGTCGTGGACGCCGGAGCATGACGCCGCGGTCGTGGCCAAAGTCATCGAGGTTCAAGCGCCCTTAAGGGCGAGCGGACATTTTGGGCCGGCCGCCCGTCTGGATGAGACTCGAAAGGCCCGCACCTTGCGTGGCCCCGGCGCAGGAATGGTGCTGGACGGCCCGTTTGCCGAGACCAAGGAGCAGCTCCTCGGCTTCCACCTCGTTGAATACGACACGGACGAAGAGGCAATCGCGGCGGCGCGGACGCTGCGTCAGGTCAATCCGACTGCGGTCTACGAAATCCGCCCGGTCAAGCTTTACGTGCCAGCGGATGGGTTCGGCGCGACGCCGTCGGATGGATGACCGGGCCTACGCGTCCGCCCCGGTCGGCGCGGCATAGAAGCGCTGGATCAGGAGCCCGCCGAAGGCGATGAACCACACGAAGGGCGCGACGTGCGGCGCAAACACCGCGACGATCGTGCCCGGGATGAACACCAGCAGCGGGAACAGCGACGCCATGATCTCGTGGCGCCAGCCACCCAAAATCCTCCACCACAGCCAGGCATTGAGGCCGGCGATGGCGGTCAGATGCAGGCCATAGAGCACGGCGACCGCGCTGCTCATGGCATAATTGGTGTAGAGGCCGTTGGTCACGGGCAGCAGCACGATCGAGAGCAGGAAGAACAGGTTGAGGACCACCGTACCGCGGCTGCCCACTGGCTGGCGCGCCAGCCGGCGGTGATGGCTGATCCAGAACACGCCGGCGATGATGAAGCTGAGCGCCAGACCGGCGAGCTTGCCGGAATAGACCCGGGCGAGATCGTTCCAATCGGGCGCGCCGGTGAACACAGCCGCCTTGGGCAGGTCATAGGCGAGCAGCGTCATGGCGACGCCGAAAATGGTGTTGCTGAGCGACTCCAGCCGCCGCATTTCGAACTGGTCGGGCTTGAGCTCGGGCATTCCTGGCAAGCTTTGCGGACTGGAACTTTTTGTCCGTCTCTCCCCTAAGTCCTAAATCCGGTTCCGTCCAGCCGCATTGCGATTCGCAACCAAATCGCCGACGCTCGATCTTTCACCGGGGCGATTCGTGGCGACATATCTGGACACGCTCAATGCGGAGCAGCGCCGCGCCGTCGAGCATGGCGTGGCCGAAGGGGCGACCGTGGGCGCCCCCCTGCTCGTCATCGCCGGCGCCGGCTCCGGCAAGACCAACACGCTTGCCCACCGCGTCGCGCATCTGATCGTCGCGGGCGCCGATCCGCGCCGCATCCTCTTGATGACGTTTTCGCGCCGCGCGGCGGCCGAGATGGCCGGCCGGGTCGAGCGCATCGCCCGAAAAGTGCTCGGCGAGAACAATGCCGCGATCATGCGCGACGCCTTGAGCTGGGCCGGCACCTTCCACGGCATCGGCGCGCGGCTGCTCCGCGAATACGCCGAGCGGATCGGCGTCGACCCCGCCTTCACCATCCACGACCGCGAGGATTCCGCCGACCTGATGAACCTGGTCCGGCACGAGCGCGGCCTGTCGAAGACCGAGAGCCGCTTTCCCGCCAAGGGCACCTGTCTTTCGATCTACTCGCGCTGCGTCAATGCCGAGATGGAGATCGAGAAGGTGCTCGGCCAGCATTATCCCTGGTGCGCCGGCTGGGCCGCCGAGCTGAAGAGCCTGTTCGCGTCTTACGTCGAGGCCAAGCAGGCCCAGCACGTGCTCGATTACGACGACCTCCTGCTGTACTGGTCGCAGATGATGAGCGATGCGCTGATCGCCGAGGAGATCGGCGGCCGCTTCGATCACGTCCTGGTCGACGAGTACCAGGACACCAACCGCCTGCAATCCTCGATCCTGCTGGCGCTGAAGCCCGACGGACGCGGCCTCACCGTGGTCGGCGATGACGCGCAGTCGATCTACTCGTTCCGCGCCGCCACCGTGCGCAACATCCTCGACTTCCCGCAAAGCT
This sequence comes from Bradyrhizobium hipponense, assembly GCF_008123965.1. Classification (GTDB taxonomy): domain Bacteria; phylum Pseudomonadota; class Alphaproteobacteria; order Rhizobiales; family Xanthobacteraceae; genus Bradyrhizobium; species Bradyrhizobium hipponense. Next base: position 232,054 of record NZ_VSTH01000014.1, read on the forward strand.
TTTCGCCGCGCGCCGAGCTCATCACGCTCGACCGCAATTACCGCTCGACTCAGACCGTGCTGGCGGCGGCCAACGGCGTCATCGGTCTCGCCCGCGAGCGCTTCACCAAGAATCTCTGGACCGATCGCACGTCCGCGCAAAAGCCGCAGCTCGTCACCGTGCACGACGAGGCCGACCAGGCCCGCTACATCGTCGAGGAGGTGCTGGCCAATCGCGAGCAAGGCGCGCTGCTCAAGCATCAGGCGGTGCTGTTCCGCACGTCCTCGCATTCGGGGCCGCTGGAGATCGAGCTGACCCGCCGCAATATACCGTTCGTGAAGTTCGGCGGGCTGAAGTTTCTCGACGCCGCTCATGTCAAGGACGTGCTGGCGCTGCTGCGCTTTGCCGAAAATCCGCGCGACCGCGTCGCGGGGTTTCGCATCCTGCATTTGTTGCCGGGCATCGGCCCTGCGACCGCGCAGCGCGTGCTCGACCAGATGGCAGAGAGCCCCGACCCGCTGCACGCGCTCGGCCAGCTGCCAACGCCGCCGCGCACCGGCGCGGACTGGGCCGACTTCGTCCGCACGGTCGAGAACCTGCGCTATTCGGAATGGCCGGCCGATCTCGAACGCGTGCGGCTGTGGTACGCGCCGCATCTCGATCGCATCCACGAGGATTCCGAGACGCGCCGCGCCGATCTCATGCAGCTCGAGCAGATCGCGAGCGGCTACGTTTCGCGCGAAAAATTCCTGACCGAGCTCACGCTCGACCCCCCGGATGCGACCAGCGACAAATCCGGACCTCCGCTCCGCGACGAGGACTATCTGATCCTCTCTACCATCCACTCCGCCAAGGGGCAGGAGTGGAAATCGGTATTCGTGCTCAACGTCGTCGACGGCTGCATGCCCTCCGATCTCGGCGCCGGCACCAGCGCCGAGCTCGAGGAGGAGCGCCGGCTGCTCTATGTGGCGATGACGCGCGCCAAGGACGATCTGCACCTCGTCGTGCCGCAGCGCTTCTTCACCCACGGCCAGGCCGCCAAGGGCGACCGCCACGTCTATGCCTCGCGCACCCGCTTCATCCCGGAGCAGCTGGTCTATCTGTTTGAGCGCACCGCCTGGCCGAAGGCCGCCGCCGGCGCCGCGCGCACCGCGGCGCAAGGCCCGAAGGTGGACATCGGCGCGCGCATGCGCCGGATGTGGCGGTAAAACGGAAACCGAGCATTTCCGAAAGCCACCTTGTGGCAAAGCCGTCGTCCATTAAGTCTTGAACATCTTCCCCGCAGAGACCTGATCGATGACCGCACCGCTCGAATTCGGACTGGATACCTTTGGCGACGTCACCAGGGACGCCTCCGGCGCCATGCTTGCGCATGCGCAGGTGATCCGCAACGTCGTCGATGAGGCGGTGCTGGCCGACGAGCTCGGCCTCGACTTCATCGGGTTGGGCGAACATCACCGCGCCGATTTCGCGATCTCCTCGCCCGAGACCGTGCTGGCCGCGATCGCGGCGCGCACCAAACGCATCCATCTCGGCTCGGCCGTGACGGTGCTGAGCTCGGACGATCCCATCCGCGTGTTCCAGCGCTTTGCCACGCTCGACGCGGTCTCCAACGGGCGCGCCGAGGTGATCCTCGGCCGCGGCTCGTTCACCGAATCATTTCCCCTGTTCGGCTTCGATCTGCGGGCTTACGAGGCGCTGTTCGAGGAGAAGCTCGACCTGTTCATCGCGCTGCTGTCGCAAAAGCCCGTGACCTGGGAAGGCAAGCTGCGTCCGCCGCTGAAGGACCAGCGCGTCTATCCGCCGGTCGAGCACGGCACGCTGAAGACCTGGATCGGTGTCGGCGGCAGTCCGCAATCAGTGGTGCGCGCCGCGCATTACGATCTGCCCTTGATGCTGGCGATCATCGGCGGCGATCCCGCACGTTTTGCGCCTTACGTCGAGCTCTATCACCGCGCCTTCAAGGAATTTGGCCGCCCGGCAAAGCCGATTGGCGTGCACTCGCCGGGCTACGTCGCCGAGACCGATGAAGAGGCGCGCGAAGCGCTATGGCCCGACTACAAGCCCATGCGCGACCGCATCGGCAAGGAGCGCGGCTGGCCGCCGATGGGCCGCGACGAGTTCGTCAGCGAGGCCGAGCGCGGTTCGCTCTATGTCGGCTCGCCGGAAACCGTCGCGCGAAAAATCGCGGCAACCGCAAAGGTGCTTGGCATTTCGCGCTTCCAGTTGAAGTATTCGGCCGGATCGCTGCCGCATGAGAAGCTGATGCGCAGCATCGAGCTTTATGGGCGCAAGGTGGTGCCGATGGTCAGGGAGATGATGGCCTAGTCGGAATCATCCGGATCCACGCATGCGACGCAGATCGCCCGGTGTATAACCAAACTCGCACCGCTGTGCTGACGCTGTCGGCGTATAAATCGCCGCTCGGGGACCCTGCACGTGCCTCCGCTGCGAGCGCGTTGGCCAGGTAAACGATGCGCTCGTTCCGCAGCTGATGGCGCACGTCAAACTTCTCAACGGGGTCTTACGCGCCTTGTCTCGGCCGCAACGGTGACCTATTTCTCTCTGCTTGCACTTCCATCGCTGCTTCGGGGTCACGCGATCTCGTTCCTGGGCGACTTGGATGCTGCCCACGCGTGGTCCTTCACCAAAGACCCCGCAAAGACTCTCGTGGCAGTCTGCCGCTGTTCCGGAGCGTGGGGGCGTGCGTTTCATGTACCTTGCCGGAACGCATCAATTCGCGAGCTCGTCGGAAAATTTGCAGCTGTACTGGAAATCGAGGCGCCCGAACTCCATTGGCTGACCGAGGACGAATTGGAGTCTATCGCTTTTCACGAGGGCGTCGAGATGTCCTATTTGTTCGACTAGCCCCTCCTGATCGACGCCTCCGACACCGAAAATCTCCTCGGCGTCAAGGCAAGCAGCCTCGAGGCGATGATCCGGGATACCCTGCCTGCAGGGCAGGCGATTTAGCTTCGACAGGCTTCCGCTTTCAACATCAAGCAAATAGATGATCACCGTGCGCGACGGGCACCGTGGTGGCCCTGCGAACATCCACAAGAGCTGATGGAGATGGAATATGAAGATCGACCGCCGAACCTTTGGCCGCGCCGCGCTTGGCGCAGGTACCTTGGCCCTTGCAGGCACCGGCTCCTTCGCAGCGAAGGGTGCAACACCTGATACGACCACAGCCGCGCCGCTACCCGCCGCCCATCGCTTCGCCCTCGGCGACTTCACAATCACGGCGCTCAGCGACGGCTTCCTCAATCTCGGCCTTGATCTCTTTCCCGCCGCCGATCCGGCTGCCGCGGAGGCGCTGCTGACGAGAGCGTTCCTGCCGAAGACTATCGCCACCTCCGTCAATGCCTACCTTGTCACGCGCGGCAGCCGGCGCATACTCATCGATACGGGCACGGCATCGGCGATGGGACCAACGCTCGGCCACCTACCCGAGGCGCTTGTCGCGGCTGGCGTCAAGCGCGAAGAGATCGACACCGTGATCGTGACCCACCTGCATCCTGACCACGCGAACGGCCTGATTGGCGCGGGCGGCGAGGCTGCTTTTCCCGCGGCTGAAATTGTGGTTGCCAACGTCGAATTCGCTTTCTGGCACGACGACGGCATCCTGTCCCAGGCGCCTGACCCGATGAGGCCATTCTTCGAAATGGCACGCAAATCGCTCGGACCGTACCGCGGCAAGATTCGGCAGATGGGCGGCGAGGTTGAAATCGCGCCTGGCATCGCAGCGGTGCCCGCGCCCGGCCACACGCCGGGACATCTCGCCCTGCGGATTGGCTCTGGCGACGCCAACATGCTGCTCTTCACGGACGTCATCCACTCATCGACGTTGCAATTCGCACATCCTGAATGGGCGATAGCCTTCGATGTGGACCAAGCGGCTGCGGTCGCCACCCGCAAGAAGGTGCTGGATATGGTGTCGGCCGATCGCCTACTCGTAGCCGGTATGCACTTGCCCTTCCCCGGCGTCGGTCACGTCACGCGTGAAGGCAACGCCTACAGCTACATCCCGATGCCTTGGCCGGCACTGTGAGCTCGATAGCGGCGTCTTCTGAAGATCGTTGGGCCGGCCATAGCCATGCGTGCCGGCTTGCCGAGCTGTGGCTCGCGAAGCATGGTGGGGAGGCAGGACTCGAACCTGCGAAGCCATCAGGCGGTTGATTTAAGGCGTTCCCTTTCCCAATGAACACAACCGATGGCTAGGGCGTGAGCTCATCAACGCTATGAGTACGCGCCCTAGTTCAGCGCATCGCGCGTTCGTGAGTTCGACTGCCGGTTCGGTTGAGAACTGGGACATCGTGAGCCTTGGGATCGAGCGTTCATTTCGTTCTAAGCGCCGTACGGGTCGGGCCTCTTTCCTAAAGCTGTCATGCCTTGTCCGAACCTGCTCCGAGCCCACCATCGTCACCCACAAACGCGCGCGTGCAGAGTGGCAGCTTTTGCCGGGTCGCATTTGCCGATGTGAAACACGCGCTGGTCGGCATTCTGGACAACCCCTTGATGGCAAAGGCCATCGGAATTGGCACGTGCGTTGCTAGTGAGACGAGCGTTTGCAATTGACAGTGGAATTCGTGCATGAGCATCAGCACTGTAGCCAGCGGAAGCCTGGCGATTTGGCCTTCTTCCGCCCGTCAGGCGAAATCTCCTTCGGCAGGCGGTGCACAAGCCGACGCCTCGAAATTAGCAGCCGGCATGAGCGCCGATGCGCCTTACGATGCGATCAAGGTCGATCTGCCGAACGGCATGTCGATCGGAGTCGTCAGCTTCGGCAACGTGGGTTTCGATAGCGTCACTCTCAAGACCATTGAAGACTTCGTGCAGAGGCTGGCGAGCAAAGAGACCTCCGGGCATCAGGCGTCAGGCACGGACGGAGCAAGCTCAATTTCTGATGCCCAAGACGGCGAGGCGCCGGGTGTCGTCGGACTAGACAAGATACACGTGGATCTTCCGAACGGGATCTCGTTCGAGGTCTGCCACTCTTCCGGAGGTCAGCCAGCGGACAGCCTGGCCATCATGAAGGAGCTCACAGATACTGCCGCGGAGCTGGCCGAAGTCTTTCGAATCTACTCGCCAGCTTCGAGGGCGGCGGCCGCCTATGCCTCTAGCCAGGCAGCGTTACCCAGCCGCGCAAATGAAGTTGATACTCGGACTTGAGAGGGCGCTCTTTGTGCTGAGCATGCGGGGTTGGCCGATCGCGGTCGACTCCACGGCAAACGGCAAAGTGGGTGCCTGCTTGGTCACGGTGTCAATGACCGGTGACCGACATCAATCTCGCTCGTCTTGCTGCGCATGATCTCCTCCGTGGAGCTGCAGCCCGGCAAGCACAAGCGAGCTCAAGGATGCTGCTCATCGACAGCGCGGCGGCGCTTACGCCCCCGCTCTCCAATCGTCAACGACCGCTGCCTCGTCGATGCTCCAGAACTGCGCTTCGTCGGCCATGGCGATCGAGCGGTCGAATGTCACAATGTGCAAGTGGTCACACGGGCTTGTGAATGGCAGAGCACGATGCTGCAAGCTTCCTATGACCATCACAGGTCCTTTTCGGCGAGTTCGCGAAACTCGTCAGGAACCGAACGCGAGATGCCGAGCGCCACGGAGCCATATCCGATCGCATCCCGTCCAAAACGATCGCGGATCTTATCGACGGCACGGTCGGCCGCCCAACGCGCCAGGCCTATTTTGCTGCCAGGGCGGCGCGGTTCATCTCGAAGCCCAAGCGGAAGCTCCAGCTCAAGATCCCAGTCCTCCTCGATATGCGAGACGGAGATCGCGAGGAGCGAAATGATCTTCTCGTCAGGGTGATCTGCGAGGACGGCACGCACCAGGTCCTCGGCGAGTTCGGCAAGGATCATGGTCGCCGCGATAGGCGCGTTGAGCGTTACCGAGCGCGTAGCTGAGTTCAGGCCGGCGAAGCGAACGCGGACCGTCACGGTTCGGCCCGGCCTGCCCTTGGCCCGGAGCCGGGTGCCGATTCGATCTGCAAGGTGAACCAGGGTTGGTCGAAACACCCGCTCTTCGGCAGGCTTCCTGCCGATCGCCGATTGTGCTCCCGCCGATCGGGCGCGGCGGTGAGCCTTGACCTCGCGTGAATCACGATTCCATGCCAGCGCTGCAAGCTTCTCTCCTGCCGCAGGACCGAGTAGCCGCTCAAGCGAGCCTCCCGGTGTCTTCGCCAAGTCTCCGATTGTGAGCACGCCGATCTCGGCGAGCCGGGCTTTTGTGACCGGGCCCACTCCCCACATCAGCTCGACCGGCAGATCGTGAAGGAATTGCAACTCACTGTCAGGATCGACGACCACCAGCCCATCGGGCTTGGCCACTTGCGAGGCAATCTTCGCAAGATGCTTGGTGCGAGCCACGCCGACCGAAATCGGCAGGCCGAGTTCAGCCCGGACGCGTTGGCGGATTGTCCTCGCAATTTCGTCGGGTGGACCGAACAGATGGGTACAACCAGCAACGTCGGCGAAGGCTTCGTCGATTGAAATCCGCTCCACCATAGGCGTGAAATCGCCGATCAGCTTGATGGCGGCGTCGCCCAGCCGCTGATATTCCTTGAAATGACCGCTCACAAAAGTGAGTTGCGGACAGAGCTCGCGCGCTCGCCGTCCCGGCATCCCTCCGCGGACCCCGAACGCCTTGGCCTCGTAAGACGCGGCAAGTACAACTCCGCCGCCGACGGCGATGGCTTTGCCGCGCAATGAAGGATCAAGCAGCTGCTCTACCGAAGCATAAAAGGCGTCCAGGTCCGCGTGGAGGATGGTGGCTGTCGTCGCCATCCGACCGTTCGTCCGTCACGTCTCGAGGAAACTCTTGACGGAACATAATGAGAACATCAACAGTGAGTGTCAAGCCGGCCTGCGAACCTGTCCGACTGAATCATGGCCGGCGGTCAAACGCGTCGTAAGACGCGATCGGCACGGCTACGGAGCCAAGGTTCAGCTCAACAGAACTGTCGGCATCTACGTCATTCGAACCCAGGCGCCATTGCTTGCAGACGAACTCACCGCAGCGTCGATGAACTTCACGCCGGCGAGGCCATCCTCGACGGTCGGGAAAATCACCGCCGGATCCGGTGCTTTGCCGGCCTGTGCCGCACGAATGGCGCGTGCTGCCTCAGCATAGATCGTTGCAAAACCCTCAAGATATCCTTCGGGGTGCCCCGATGGCACGCGGGTGACGCGGCCCGCCTCGACCAAGGCCCCGGCACCGCCGCGGGTCAGGAGCTGCTTGGGCTGCCCGTAACGCGTGAACCAGAGATAGTTCGGATTTTCTTGCGCCCATTCGAGCCCACCCTTGGTCCCATAGACGCGCAGCGTCAGGCCGTTCTCATTGCCGACCGCGACCTGGCTCGCCCAAAGCATCCCTTTGGCACCGCCCTTCCACTTGAGGAGGATCTGGACGTCGTCATCGAGACGCCGGCCGCCGACGAAGATCGAAAGTTGCGCGAGCAGTTCCTCAAGCTCGAGGCCAGTGACGAAGCAGGCGAGATTGTAGGCGTGGGTGCCGATATCGCCAATGCAACCGCCGGCGCCGGAACGGGTCGGGTCCGTGCGCCACGCGGCCTGCTTATGGCCGCTTGTTTCCAACCGCTCGGTCAACCAATCCTGCAGATATTCGGCCTGAACGAGCCGGATCTCGCCGAGATCACCGTTCGCCACCATGGCGCGGGCCTGTCGGACCATGGGATAGCCCGTGTAGTTGTGGGTCACGACGAAGACCTTGCCCGTCTTCCTGACCAGTTCAACCAGTTCCTCTGCCTCGGCGAGGCTCGTGGTGAGTGGTTTGTCGCAGATGACGTGGATGCCGGCTTCAAGGAACGCCCTGGCGACCGGGGCGTGCAGGTGGTTGGGGGTCACGATCGAGACCACCTCGATGCCGTCCGGGCGCGCCCCCTCCGCCTTCGCCATCTCTTCGAAGGAGGTATAGGCGCGGTCGTCGGCGATACCGAGCTCCCGAGCCGAGGCTTTTGCTCGCGCCGGATCCGACGCCAACGCACCGGCCGTCAGCACAAATTGGTCGTCGATACGCGCGGCAGTACGATGGACGGCGCCGATAAAAGCCCCCTGGCCGCCGCCGACCATGCCCAGCCGGATACGAACATGACCGCCGCCCCCACTGCTTGCCTCAATAATCATTTCTTGTTCCTCGATCAGGAGATGCCGAGCATCTTGCGGTTCATCCGGTCGTCTGCGCCGGAGCCCGCGAAATCGTCGAACGGCTTCTCGGTCACCCGAATGATGTGCCTTTTTATGAATTCGGCGCCCTCGCGCGCGCCCTGCTCAGGATGCTTGAGCGCGCATTCCCATTCCAGCACCGCCCAGCTGTCGTAGTCGTACTGCGTGAGCTTCGAGAAGATCGCGCCGAAATCGATCTGTCCATCGCCTGGCGAGCGGAAGCGGCCGGCACGGTCGACCCAGTTCTGGAACCCGCCATAGACGCCTTGGCGGCCCGTCGGGTTGAACTCGGCATCCTTGACGTGGAAGGCTTTGATCCGCTCGTGGTAGATGTCGATGTAGTCGAGATAGTCGAGCTGCTGCAGCACGAAGTGCGACGGGTCATAGAGCAGGTTCGCGCGCTTGTGGCCCTTCACCCGATCGAGAAACATCTCATAGGAGACGCCGTCGTGAAGGTCCTCGCCCGGGTGGATCTCATAGGCGAGATCGACACCGTGCTCGTCCGCAAAGTCGAGGATCGGCCGCCATCGGCTGGAGATCTCGTCGAAGGCGGCCTCGATGAGGCCGGCTGGACGCTGCGGCCAGGGATAGACATAGGGCCAGGCCAACGCGCCGGAGAAGGTCGCCTGCGCCGTGAGCCCGAGGCGCCCTGAGGCGCGAATTGCGCGCTTGACCTGGTCGACGGCCCACTCGGTGCGTGCCTTGGGATTGCCGCGCACCTCCGGCACGGCAAAGCCGTCGAATGCTGCGTCATAAGCCGGATGCACGGCGACGAGCTGGCCCTGAAGATGGGTCGAGAGTTCGGTGATGGAAAGTCCGTGTTCGGCTGCTATCCCTTTCACTTCATCGGCATAGTCCTGGGACTCCGAGGCCTTGTTGAGGTCGAAGAGTCGCCCGTCCCAGCTCGGGATCTGAATCCCCTCATAGCCGAGCGAGGCAGCCCATTCGCAAATCGCATCGAAGGAGTTGAACGGCGCCGCATCGGCCGTGAACTGAGCGAGGAATATCGCCGGTCCCTTGATCATCTTCATCTCGTGCTTCCTTCTCCCTGGATGCTCCAGCAGCACGTGCCTGCCGAGCGCGATATCTCAGCAAAACGAAATGTCGCCATCAAGACCGCGCGCGGTCCGCTTCATCACCTCTGGTAGCGCGATGTCGGCAGCCTGATTTCGAAGGGGGGTTGTCCTGGAGATGACGTTCTATCGATAAAATCCGAGAACGGCCTTGGTCTCGAGATATTCCTCCATACCCTCAAGGCCATATTCCCGGCCGTTGCCGGAACGCTTGTATCCGCCGAAAGGTGCGTTCGGGTCCCAGTCAGGATAGTTGAGATGGACCTGACCGGACCAGATCTGCTTGGCGACCGCCCGCACCGGGTCCATGTCCCTGCCCTGCACATGGGCGCCGAGGCCGTAGACAGTATCGTTGGCGATCTCGATCGCCTTCACGGGCAGGATGCCATTTCCATCCTCGCGATCAATAATTGCGTCTCCCGCAAGCGCCAGGGTGCCTTACGAATTCCTCCGCAGTCGTGCGCTTGCGAGCAGCACCAGCATGAAGGAGGCCGCCGTCATCAGGGTCGAGATCGCGGCGATGGTTGGGTCGATCTCGTCGCGCAACGCAGTGAACATGCGCTTGGTCAGCGGTTGATATTGGCCGCCTGAGATGAACAGGGCGACAATGGTCTCGTCCATCGCCGAAATGAAGGCAAAGATGCCGCCGGCGACCACGCTGGACTTGATCTGCGGCAGCGTCACCGCGAAGAAGCTGCGCAGGCGGTTCATGCCGAGGCTGCGCGCCACCATCTCCTGCGCCGGGTCAAAGCTCTGCAAGCCCGCCAGCACGGAGATGACGACGTAAGGCAACCCAAGCATCACGTTCGCCAGCACGAGACCGGGCAAGGTCGCGACCAGCCCCACCTTGGCATACACGAAAAAAATGCCGACCGCGGTGATGATGATCGGCACGACCAGCGGCAACAGCAGCGCCATGTGGATGATGCGCATGATGCGCAGCTTCGACTGGCTGATGGCATAGGCGGCGGCAATGCCGAGCGGCGTCGCGATCAGGACGGTGAGAAGCGCGACCGTCAGCGTCACCCGCGTGGCCTGCATCCAGGCGGGATTGGAAAAATACTGCTGGTACCAGCGCGGCGACAGAGACGGCGGCGGGAAGGTCAGGAAGCGCGCACTGGAGAACGAGATCGGCACGATGATCACGATCGGCAGGATCAGATAGACCAGCACCAGCGCGCTGATCACATACAGGACGATCCGGGCGGACGACGGTCGCATCATTTCTGCCCCAACACCCGATCGAGCGGGATGAATCGGCTGACGACCACGAAGATCAGGAGCACGCTGGCGAGCAGCACCACCGCCACGGCGCTTGCGGCGCCGAACTGGTTGTAGAGCTCGACGTTGCGGCTCACCAGCATCGACACCATCACGGTGCGACCGCCGCCGAGCAGTTCCGGCGTGATGTAGAAGCCGAGACAGAGCACGAAGACCATGGTGCAGCCCGCGAGCACGCCCGGCAGCGATAGCGGCAGGAAGACGCGGACGAAGGAGAGCGACGGGCTTGCGCCAAGGCTGGCGCCGGCCTGCATCAGCTCGCCCGGAATCTTCTGCATGGTCGCGTAGAGCGGCAGCACCATGAAGGGCAACAGGATGTGCACGGTCGCGACCACCGTGCCGAAGATGTTGTGGACCAGCGCGAGCGGCTCGCCGATCACGTCGAGATAGCGCAAAAACTGGTTGATCACGCCGGTGCGCTGAAGCAGCGCCAGCCAGGCATAGGCCCGCACCAGCACGCTGGTCCAGAACGGCAGCACGACCAGCGACAGGATCAGCATGCTCCATCCTTTCGGCACGGCATTGGCGAGGTACGCCACGGGATAGCCGAGCAGAAGAGCGATCACGGTCACCGCAAGGCTGATCTCGAACGTCAGCGCGAAGCTGCGCCAATAGATGTCCTCGGTGAAGATGCGACGATAGTTCTCCAGCGTAAAACCGTCATGATAGATCGATTGCCAGGCGAGCCAGCCGACCGGCAGCATGATCAAGAGCAGGATCACGAGCAGCGCCGGCGACACCAGGGCCAGCATCAGCCCATGCTCCCGGCGCTGATGCTTTTGAGAGGAATCCGGTGCGGTTGTCATCGACGCTGTCTCGCTCGTCTTACTTCTGCATGAACGACGCCCAGCGCTTCTCGGCCGCCTCGCCGGCCGGCGACGACCACCACGCGTAGGACATCAGCGCCTGCTTGGCCGCATTGGCCGGCTCGCTCGGCAACTGCGCGGCGCGTTCCGGCTTGATCACGTTGGTCTCGAACGCCTTCGGATTGCCCGGGCCGTAGTCGATGTGGACCGGCAGGTTCGCCTGGTGCACGGGATCGACGGCCTCGTTGAGGAAATTGACCGCGGTCCCGAGATTCGGCGCACCCTTGAGGATGCAGAGCGAGGTGCTCTGCAAAATGCCCTGATTGTAGGTGAAGGCGACCTTGGCGCCTTCCTTGGCGACCGCGCTGACGCGCCCGTTCCAGGCCATTTCCATGTCCACCTCGCCGTCATTAAGAAGTTGTGCCGACTGCGCGCCGGAGGTCCACCACACCGTGATGTGCGGCTTGATCTCTTCGAGCTTCTTGAAGGCGCGATCGACGTCGAGTGGATAGAGCTTGTCGGGTGCGACGCCATCGGCCATCAATGCCGCCTCGAGCGTGGCAATCGGATGGTTGCGCAGCGCGCGGCGACCGGGGAATTTCTTGACGTCCCAGAAATCGACCCAGCTGTTCGGGGCATCCTTCGGGAACGTCTTCTGGCTGTAGGCCAGCACGCTGGAATAGAACTCGTACGACACCGAATAGGGGCTGCGATAGGCCTCGGGCATCGCCGCGGCGTTTGGAATCTTGGAGAAGTCGAGTTTTTCGATCAGCCCCTGCTCGCCGCCGCGCAGGCAATAGCCGGTCGGGGTGTCGACGACGTCCCAGATCGGCTTGCCGCTGCCGACCTGGGTCTTGATCGCGGGCCAGGCGTCGGGAATCGAATCCTGGTTGATGGTAATGCCGAGCTTCTTGGCGGACGGATCGAGGATCGCCACCGTCTGGGCCTGCTGATAGACACCGCCCTGCGAGACAAAGGTGATCTGCTCGGCGGCGTGAGCCGCGGTTCCCGTGAGCACGATCGCGCCGAGCGAAGCGCCCAACAGGGCATAGCCAATTCCAAGATCCCGTTTCATCTTCATCCTCGCCTCCTCTGTCACCACACAAGATCTCATTGTCCGATCGCATCGAGAAACTGGTACCAGCCGGCAACCATGCGCACGGCGGGCTCGCGCAACGGATAGAATGGAATGGCCTTCATGCGCCGCGCATCGAGCAGCCCGACCTCGGGCGTCTCGCCGCGCACGAAGGCGGCGAGATAGCGGCCCATCAGGCTCGACATCGCAACGCCCGCGCCGTTGTAGCCCATCGAGAACAAGATGCGGTCGTCGAGCCGGCCGATATGCGGCACCGAGTCCAGCGTCATGCCGACGAGGCCCGACCATTTGTAGGCGAGCCGAACTTCGGCGAGGTCGGGGAAGATGCCGACCATCGCCTTGCGCAGGGCGTCGAAGGCGGCTTGCGAATCCTGCTTGCCGAAGGCGCCGCGGCCGCCGAAGATCACCCGATTATCGACCATGCGGAACCAGCGCATCATGCGCTTGGTCTCGGTGTAGGTGCGTCCCGTCGGCATCAGCCGTCCGGCGAGATTGCGCGACAACCTGTCGGTGGCGATGATGGCGCTGCGAAACGGGATCAGCGTGCGCTGCATGTGCGCGGTGGCATCGGTCAGATCCGAATAGCTGTTAGTGGCGATAATCGCCTGCTTCGCGCGCACCGCGCCTTGCGGCGTCTGCGCGACGATTCCGCCGTTGTCGCGGCGGAGCTTGACTACCGGCGATTCCTGGAAGATGCCGACCCCGCAGCGCGCCACGCCATCGGCGAGACCGCGCAGATAATTCAGCGGATGGATGCCGCCGGAGCCGGGATTGAGCACGCCGCCGACGAATACGTCGGAGCCGGTCTCGTCACGCACCTCGCGTCTGTCGAGGATGCGGACCTCCGCATCACCCATCTCGCGCTTCATCCAGTCGGCCTCGTCGGTCGCGGCCCGGAGCGTGGTCTCGTTGTGCGCGGCCTTGACCTGGCCGGCGCGGGTGAGCTGCGCGCTGGCGATGCCGAACTCGGAGACCAGCTCCTCGACGATGTCTGTGGATTCATGCGCGATCTCGTACATGCGCCGCGCCATGGCGCGGCCATGCACGGCGTCGATCTCGCGGAACGACAGCCGGAACTTTGCGGTGATCACGCCGCCATTGCGGCCGCTTGCGCCCCAGCCGGGGCGGTTCGCCTCCAGCACGATCGGCGACAGGCCGCTTCTAGCGATGTGGTGCGCAGCCGAGAGGCCGGTGTAGCCCGCGCCGATGATCACCACATCCGCCTGATGCTCGCCCGACAGCACGGGACATTCGCGCGCCGGCTCCGCCGTGGCGGCCCACAGCGAGTTCGCCGATGGCAGCGCGCTCCAGTCCCGTGTCATGCCCGCGCTCACCGATTTAAGCCGCGGGCCCGATCGCCGCGTCGGCGAGCGCTTTCAAGGTCGGGAAATGGAAGTCCGGCTTGGTCAGCGTCTCGACGGCCGGCGTGCCGCCAAAGCCCGCGATGCCCTGGCGGCGCTCGATCCAGCAAACCTTGTAGCCGAGCTTCCGCGCGATCCCGATGTCGTGGTACTGGCTCTGCGCGACGTGGAGGATGTCGGACTGCTTGTAGCCGAAGGCGGACTGGCGGCCCTTGTTGTAGGCGAAGAATTCCGGGTCCGGCTTGGCCACGCCGGTGTCGTCGGCACACACGGTGTCGTCGAAAGGGTTGCCGAGCGCATGCGCGTAGCAGGACAGTGCGACGCGGTCGGCATTGGTCATTGCCACCAGGCGGAATTTCGTACGCAGACGCTTGAGTGCCTCGACCGAGTCCGGGAACGGCCCCCAGCGCAGCACCGCGAGCTGAAACACGTCGCAGGAGGCGTCGTCGGCGAGCAACCCGAGCTCCTTGGCGAGGTAGCGGTAGACGTGGAACATCACCTCGCTCGAGCGCTCATGGTGCCGGTCGCGGCCCCGCTTGTAGGATTCGAAGATCTGGTCGTCGCTGAGCTCGGCCGGCGTCTTGCCCGAGATCCTGCGCACCGCGGCGAGCACACCGGTCTCAAAATCGATCAAGGTGCCGACGACGTCGAAGGTGAGGACCTTGAAATTGCTGAACGAGGCTGCTGACGACATTTTGGCTTCTTCTCTCGGTTGAACAAGGCTGGCATCAGTCTCCCACCCGGGGCACGATAATGGTGTCCTCGTGGTGAAGGGTGACGGTGAGGCTGCCGCCGAGCGGCGGAATGCGCTGATAGGCCTGGTGGTAAGCCGGCTGGCGCAGGCTGAGCGCGATGCCGCCTTCGAGCGCCAGGAATATGCGCAGGCTCTCGCCCTGGTAGACGATGTCGGTGACCGTCCCGGTCAGCCGGTTGCAGGCGGCATCCTGCGCGCCGTCGTCGATCAGCAGCTTTTCGCTGTGCACGGCGAGCATCAGGGCATCGCCTGAAGGAATGGCGCGGGCGCTGCGCAAAGAAGCGTTGCCGAGCGCGACGCTGGAGGCATCGACGCGGCGAACCGGCAGCAGGGTTGCCTCGCCGATAAAGCTTGCAACGAAGGAGTCCGCGGGATGATCGTGCAGGCGCTCGGGCCGGTCGATCTGGATCAGCCTGCCGTCTTTCATCACCGCGACGCGGTCGCTCATGGTCAGCGCCTCGCGCTGGTCATGGGTGACGTAGATGATGGTGGCGCCGATACGCTTGTGCAGTGCGCGCAGCTCTATCTGCATGGATTCGCGCAGCTGCTTGTCGAGCGCGGAGAGCGGCTCGTCCATCAGGATCAGCCGCGGCTCGAAGATCATGGCGCGCGCCAGCGCCACGCGCTGGCGCTGGCCGCCGGAGAGCTGCGCAATGCCCCGCGCTTCATAGCCGGCCAGACCGACCATCGCGAGCGCGGCGCGCACCTTGTCGGGCCAGCCCGCTTTCGGCAGGCGCCGCGCACGCAAGGGGAAGGCGACGTTCTCGCCGACGCTCATATGCGGGAACAGCGCGTAGTTCTGGAAGACGACACCGAGATCGCGCTTGTGCGGCGGCATATAGGTGACGTCGCGGCCGCCGAACAGGATCGAGCCGGACGAGGGCAGAATGAAGCCGCCCAAAATGCCGAGCAGCGTGGTCTTGCCGGAGCCGGAGGGGCCGAGCAGCGAGACGAACTCGCCGGCGCCGACATTGAGGGACACGTCGTCGAGGGCGCGAACTGCGCCGTAAGCCTTGCTCGCGGACCTGATCTCGACGCTTTCCGCTCGTTTGTCCAACGATCGACCTCGCCATGTCCCTCAGGCGTGCCTCACTGCACGCCATAAGCTTGCTTTATAGACAGGCCTTCGGAGCAGTCCGGATTGCAGCGTGCGCTGCAACCAATCTTCGCTCGCGAGCCCTATCTTTCAGCTGTCATGCCAATGACACCAGACTTGGCCAAACTCGGCAATTGCCAAATTCTTACCGGCCTCATAACATGGCGTTATGCCCGAGCTGCGCCGGATGCTGCCCTCCAGTAACGCCCTGTTCGTCTTCGACGCAGCGGCGCGCAACGGCAGCTTCACGGCGGCGGCCGCCGAATTGAACGTCACGCAGCCCGCGGTGAGCCGAATGCTCGGCCAGTTCGAGGAGCATCTCGGCGTGCGCCTGTTCGACCGCAAAGCGGGACGCGCCGTGCTCACAGAGGAAGGCGAACTCTTGTATCGCCGCGTGCTGGAGGGCTTTCGCAGCATCGAGACCGGACTGGTCGAGATCGAGCGCCGCCGCAAAGGCACTGAGACCGTCACGTTGTCGGTGTCCTCCGCCTTCACGACGCATTGGCTGATGCCGCGGATCGACAAGCTCCAGCGGCAGTTTCCGAGAGTCGATTTGCGCTTTCAGCTGATCTCGGGCGCATTGCGCGGGCCGGTGGAGAATGTCGACCTTGGCATGCGCTTTCGCGATCGCGATGAGCCTTCGGCCGGCGGCACGCTGGTGATGAAGGAGGTGATGCTGCCGGTGTGCAGCCCCGGCTATCTCCGTCAGACCGGGCAGGCGGAAGGCAACACCATCATTCGCCTGGCCGAGACGCCCGGCGACTGGGCGGCGGACTACCCATCCTTTCTCACGAAGCGCCGCGGTGCGGCGAAGACGCTGAGCTTCACCGACTATGCCGTCGTGGTGCAGGCCGCCCTGCTCGGCCAAGGCATCGCGCTCGGCTGGCTGACGGTCACCTCGCACTGGCTATTGACCGGTGCGCTGACGCCGGCATCCGACGCGCTCACCACCACCCGGCGGATCTGCGAATTCCTGCCGCCGCGCAATCGGCCAATGCGGCCCGTCGCCGCCGAGATCCGCGACTGGATCATCGAGCAGATGCAAAGCGAGCTCACCGCGATCGACCGCCTTCACCCGAAGCTCGGCTTGATATCGGCCTGCTATTGATGTGATTGCGCCACAACGCAATGTCCGCCTTGGCGGATCCGAGTAACGTGCCGAACTCATCGAACACTGCGGCGCGCGCACTGCCTGTGCCGACGTCGATGCCCAGAAAATGCTTTTCGCACATGCTCGGTGATCCCCATCGTGCTTGGCGATGACGTTTACAAGTCGTTGCTCTGCGGCAGGATGACGAGATCGCGGATGGTGACATTCCTCGGCCGCGTCAGCATGAACAGCACGGCCTCGGCCACTTCGGCCGGCTGCATCAAGCCTCCGGCTGCCAATTCGTCATCGAGCTTTTCCTTGGGCCAGTCCTTGATCAGGGCCGTGACCACGGGACCAGGAGCCACGGCGCCGACGCGCAGCCCATGCTTGGCGACCTGCCGCCTGACCGTATGCACGAACGCCTGAACGGCATGCTTGGAAGCGGTGTAGATCGGCTCCCAAACCACCGGCACCAGACCAGCAATCGAGCTCGTCACGATGATGTCGCCAGTCCCGCGCGCGATCATGTGCGGCAGGACGGCATGGACCGAACGGAAGGTAGCGTTCACGTTGAGGTTCAGCACGCGGTCCCAGACATCGGGATCCCCGTCCACAATATCGCCGCCGACGTAGGTTCCGGCATTGGCGTGGAAGATATCGAGTTGGCCCGCTCGGTCCAGTATCCCCGGCATCATGCGGCTGACGCTTTCAGGCTTGGTGAGGTCGATCGTCAACGGGACGGCCTCCGGGCCGAGGATTGCGCAAGCCGAGTTCAAGGCATCCTCGTCACGGTCGACCAGCACGACGCGCGCGCCCTCGCGCAGCAGAATCCTGGAGCATTCCAGACCGATCCCCGAAGCCGCTCCCGTGATGGCGGCTACTTTTCCGGACAGCGTGAGAGTCATGGCGTTCCTGTTGCTTGGGGTGATTTCAGGCCCGGCCATGGGACATGCGCGAGCGGCGGGCCAACGAATCGACGATGACGGCAACGGCCAGCACGGCGCCAGTGATCATGTACCGGAGTGAAGATGACAGATCGAGCAGCGTCAGACCGCTGGCGATCGATTGAATTACGATGATGCCAAGCAGCGCGGAATAAGCGGTGCCGCGACCGCCGAACAGGCTGGTTCCACCGATCACGGCGGCTGCGATGGCGTTGAGATTAACATCGCCGGTGCCGGCCTGCTGGCTTGCGGACGCCAGGCGCGCCGCCGAAAGAATGCCGCCAGCGGCCGCGAAGGTCGCGCATAGCACGAAGGCCGTCATGTAAGTCCGACGCACGTTGATGCCAGCACGGCGCGCCGCCTCCCGGTTGCCTCCGACAGCATTCATCGAGCGTCCCCACTTTGTTCGGGTCAACGCATAGTTCATCGCTACGACCAGGGCGACGAACAGGCCGAACATCCAGGGCACGCCGCGATCTTGATTTAGATAATAAACGACGAGCTCGAGAATGATCGTAATCACGATGCCCCGAAGCAACAGGCTGCCCAGCGATCTCGCCGACAGACCAGCCTGCTTGCGGCGAGCGGCAGTTCGAAAAGCTGTTGCGAATACCACCGCGCCGGTCACCGCGGCCAGCGTGTAGGCGACCGCAGGCGGCATGACCAGCGTCTGGCCAAAATTCACAAGCGGCGAGCCGTACGGCAGATTGATCGATCCAGTCGAGCCCAGAAGATAAAGCTGCAAGCCCAGAACCGCGAGCAGGCCGGCCAGTGTCGAGACGAAGCTTGGCATCCCGAAGCGGTTAAACAACACCGCGTAGAGTGCGCCAATGGCTCCGCCGACGACGAGCGCCGCGAAAATCGCGAGCCACGCCGGCCATTCCATGTTGACCCAGAGCACGCCAACCATGGCCGAAGCGAAACCGCTGACCGAGCCCACGGACAGATCGATTTCGCCGACCATCAGGATGCAGACAATCCCAAGCGCGATCACCCCCACCGTCGAACAGTCGAACAACAGGTTGACGAGATTGTTGCTCGACAGGAACACCGGATTGAGGCTCTGGAACGCCGTGCAGATGATCACGAGCCCGATCACGACCGGAAGCGCGCCGAGATCGCCGGAGCGGACCCGGTCCAGGAAGGCGCGCGTGGCGCCGGCAAGACCCGTATCGCTGCGAATCCGCTCGTCGGCGCGATCGAGCGGCGCCGACGTTGCGCGACGTTCCTTGTCGCCGTTCACGGCCGCGGCTCCCTTGAATGTTCACGTGAGCCCTGTCGCCGCTCTGCGCGGCGCGACACGGCATTGTTCGAGGCCCCCGTGATGGCGCTCACGAGTTCCTGGTTGGATGCGTCAGGATGGAAGATGCCGTTGTTGCGTCCGAGCCGCAGCACCACGATCCTGTCCGCGACCGCGCGGACGTCTTCCATATTGTGACTGATCATCACCACAGCGAGACCACGATCGCGGACGCGCTCGATCAGATCAAGCACCTCAGCGGTCTGCGCCACGCCAAGCGCGGCCGTTGGTTCGTCGAGCAGGATCAGTTTCGGCTCGAGCAGCAGCGAACGGGCAATCGCAACCGTCTGGCGCTGGCCGCCGGAAAGCGATGCCACCGGCTCGCGAACACTGGGGATGCGCGCCGACAGTTCGTTGAGCAGGGTCCAGGCCCGAATCTCCATCGCCACCTCGTCGAGGCGCCATGGATCGAGTTCCCGTCCGAGGAAAATGTTGGCGACGACGTCGAGATTCTCACACAGCGCCAGATCCTGGAATACGGTCGCGATACCGAGCCGCAGCGACGCGGCCGGATCGTCGAGGGCCACGATGTCGCGGCAGAAGGTGATCGTTCCCGAGTCCGGCAGATGAACGCCGGCGAGGATCTTCACCAGGGTCGACTTGCCGGCGCCATTGTCGCCGACCAACGCGACGACCTCGCCGGCGTGGACATCCAGATCGATGTTGGTCAAGGCGGAGACGGCGCCGAAGTTTTTCGAAATGCCGCGCAGGCTGAGCACCAGGCCGTTCTGCGAATTGGATTGCGATGTCAGGTCGGTCATGCGTGGCGTTCCATGATCGTCCCGGCGATGTGGCGAACCGAACCGCATCGCCGGGCCAAATGATACCTTGACGACACTCTACTTGGTAATGCCGAGTTTCTTGCAGCCTTCGGCATAGCGGCCCCCACAGAGCACTTCGGCGCTCTGGATCGGCTTGCCGTTGATCCGCTTGTCGACGATCTCTGCCTTGAGGTTGTCGGCCGTGACCAGCGTCGGTGTGAACAACTGCGACGGCGTGTTGAACAGCGTGGTTTCAGATTTCGGCTTCTCCCCCGCGAGCAACTGGACAGCCACATTGGCCGCCGCAGCCGCGACGATCTCGCTTGGCTTGTTGATGGTGTTGTATTGGTCCCCGGCAATAATCAGTTGGAGGCCAGCAATGGTGGCGTCGTTGCCGGTAACCGGCGGCACCGGATTGACCCCTGCAGCCTTGAGAGCGGCGATCGCGGCACCGCCGGTGCCGTCGTTGGCGGCCACGACGCCCACAATCTTCTTTCCGAAACGGGTAATCTGGCCGCTGGCCCACTGCTGCGCCTTCGGCGGCGCCCAATCCGGCGTGTCGTACTCGGCGAGCGTCTTGTATCCACTGCCCGCCAGACCGTCGTGGATGCCGTCCCTGATCAGCCCGGCCGCGGCATCGGTCGGTGAGCCGTTGATCTCCAGTACGCCGACATCGTCGGTCGGCACTTTGGTCGCCTTGAGATGGTCGACCAGCGATTTGGCAATTGCCTTGCCGATCGCCTTGTTGTCGAAAGACACGTAAAAGTCCGCCGCCGTGGAGGGGATCGGCCGATCATAGGCAATGACCTTCACGCCCTGCCCCTGGGCCTGCTTCACGAGCGATGCCGCAGCGGTGGAATCGACGGGGTCGATGACGATCACCTTGGCGCCCTGCGAAATGACGGAATTAAACTGCTGCTGTTGGCGAGACGCATTCGCGTCGGCGTTCTGGTAGAGCACCTTACAGGTCGGGCACAGCTTGCTCATCTCAGCCACGAAACCAGGGCGATCGTGTTCTTCGTAACGTGTCGAGGCCTGGTCCGGCATCAGAAAAGCGACCGTGGCGCCCGATACTTTGGCATTCTGACCGAAAGCGGGGCCGCCTGCCAGAACGCACAAGGCGAGCGCCGCCATCCCGACTCCGTTCAATGATGCTAGTGTCATATGGTCTTCTCCCTAGGGTAAGAGCAACCCCTGCGGTTGCCTTGAATGCGTAGGGTTGGCGCCGGCGATCCCGGACAATCCCCCATCTTTTTGTCGATCGCTACACACAACAGTCATCCGTCCTCGAAGCGGTGGAAGCCCGTTCGCGCCGTGTGTCGAATAATACGTCATCTCGCTCGACGAGCTATGCGGCCAAGCCGTAGAACCTTCTCATGCGGCTTTGGGTGCGTTGATGTTGTCGAGCAGCAATCGCCGGAACTGTGATGGTGTCATTCCCTTCTCGGCGAGGAACTGTCGATTGAAATTCGACATGTTGTTGTAGCCGACTTCGTAACAGATACTTGCAATCGAGGCCTGCTCATCGCTCATCAGAATCTGGCAGGCAAGATTGATGCGCAGCCGTTTTACATATTGCATCAGCGACATGCCGGTGTGCTGGCGGAACGCACGCGAGAAGGCGCTTGTGCTCTGACCTGCGATCTCGGCGAGATCCATCTCGCCGAACGGCTTGGTCAGATGCTTGCGGAGATAGGCGAGCGCTTTGTTGATGCCTGCGGACATGTAGCCGGACGGATCGGGCAAGTAGCTGGCGCTGGCCAGCATGCGCGATCCCCGTGCCCGGCTCAACACGCCAGCGATCAGCATGAACAACTCGATGCGGCGCATGCCATTGGCATGCATTGTCTCTTCGAGCAGCGGCGAGAGCCGCCGGCTGGTTTCGCAGCTGAACAGCACACCGCGCCGGGACGATTCCAGCACCGGCTGCAGCGCCGCGAGCTCCGGCAGGGCTTTGATGGCGCCGTCGATGAACTCCTCGCTGAACTGGATAATGCGGCAGCGCAGCGGAATGCTGGTCCCGGGCGGAATGTCGCTGACCCAATTGTGCGGCAGGTTGGGCCCGGTCAGCACCAGGTTCCCGGGCGCGAAATCGCCGATGAAATCGCCGACGAAATAGCGGCCGGTCGTCGCCGCCACCATGTGCAGCTCATATTCGGGGTGGAAATGCCATCGTACGGTGCGGAAGGGATAGCCGTGGGACCAGGCGGCAAAGGACTCGCCAGGCCTTATCTGGACCAATTCAAGATCCGGCTCCATGTCCTTCCTCCCAGTCGTATGCAGGCACCCGCAACGACCTCGTTCCCAGCCGGCCGATCTCTGTCGGCTCTTGCTTGATCGTAACGGTAGGTGACGACGTAGACGCGTGCCACCACATTTGGTGGCCAATCATGATACTTTTTTGACCCGAGTGGCACCCTAGATATGATGTGGCATCTCGGGATCATCCCGGATCAGATTTTCGGTAAATGTCTACGCCCGTTTCACTAAACCTCCGCCCGGCTCAAATCATCCCCGTCACTGAGACAACCCGCCGTTCGCAGCGCCAGCTCGAGCGCATGTTGTTCGGTCGGCGTCACCGGCGGCTGCGGCGGACGTAGCGCGTCGCAGGCGAGCCGCCCGAGCAGCTTCAGGCACACCTTGAGCCGCGCCGTCGCCCGTCCGCCCGGCGCATGGCGATAGATGGCGACCGCCAGCGGATAGAGCTTGTCGTGCACGGCCTGGGCCTCACCCCATTCCCCTGCCTCGGCTGCGGACCAGAGCGCGACCATGAGCTCCGGCACGACGGCGGCGAGGCTGACCTGGCTGCCGGCGGTTCCGATCAAATAGCTCGTCAAGAGATGTTCGTCGCCCGAGCTCAGCACCGTAAAATCCGGGCGCAGCTTGCGGATTAGTCGCAGGTTCTGCTCATAGGCGGCGACCTCCCAACTGCCTTCCTTGATCGCGACGTAGCGGTGGTCAGCCACAAGTTGCTCCAGCAGCGACGGTGCATAGGGCATCGCGCCGGCGCCGACGGGCGCTGCGTAAAGCATCAAGGAGATCGTCGTCGCTTCGCGGATGTGGCGGTGATGCGCCATGACGCAGCCATCGGCATGCGCCAGCGCCCAGCTGTTGGGAGGAAACACCAATAGCCCGTCCGCGCCGGCCCGCTCCAGCGCAGCCGCCTCGCGCGCGGCCTCAAGGCTCGATTCGTGATTGACGCCAGAGACGATCAAGCAGTCCTTCGGCGCATGCCCGCGTGCGATCTCCACCACGCGGCGCTTTTCGGCCAGCGACAGCACGAAATTCTCACCGGCATGGCCGTTGACCAAGAGGCCGTTGATCCCCGGCACCGACGTGACCGATGAGATATGTGCCGCCAGCGCCGGCTCGTCGATCAGGAAGTTCGGCGTCATCGGCACAATGGTCGCGGCATGGATGCCGCGCAGGCGGTCGCCGAATGATCGCACCATCTGGTCCCTCGCCGCCGCCATCATCCGGTCAGTGAATGATCTGGTCGAGGAACGTCCTTGCCCGCTCGGACTTCGGATAGTTGAAGAACTCCTCCGGCGCGGACTGTTCGACGATCTTCCCCTCGTTCATGAACACGATCCGGTCCGCGACCTCGCGGGCAAAGCCCATTTCATGGGTCACGCACAGCATCGTCATGCCCTCTTCCGCGAGCTTCTTCATGGTCTCCAGCACCTCCTTGACCATCTCGGGATCGAGCGCCGAGGTCGGCTCGTCGAACAGCATGATCTTCGGCCGCATGCACAGCGCGCGTGCGATGGCAACGCGTTGCTGTTGGCCACCAGAGAGCTGCCCCGGAAATTTCTCGGCCTGGTCCGGAATCCGGACCTTGGTCAGGAAATGCATGGCGAGATCCCTTGCTTCCTCCTTCGTCATGCCGCTCACGGTCATCGGCGCCAGGATGCAGTTCTCCAGCGTCGTCATGTGCGGAAACAGATTGAAGCTCTGGAACACCATGCCGGTGTCGCGCCTGACGGCATCGATGTTCTTCTGCTGGCGATCGAGCTCGGTGCCGTTGACGTAGATCAGCCCCTCGTCGTGCTTCTCGATGTGGTTGATGCAGCGGATCAGGGTCGACTTGCCCGAGCCGGAGGGACCGCAGACCACGATCTTTTCGCCCTTGGCGACCTTGAGATCAATCTCGTTGAGCGCGGTGAACTCGCCATAATGCTTGTAGACGGCCTCCATGCGAACCGCTGGCACGTCGCGCAGCTTCGGCTGCACCATTTCACCCTTGATACTGGTTGCCATCGCTGTGTTCCCCAATGATGCGCTCATGCTCTGGCCTCGACGCTGGCCTGTGCGACCGGCACCCTCGCCGCGGCCCGCTTCGATTTCGAAGCACTGGAGCGGCCGAAATGCTTCTCCAGCCGGCGCTGGATTGCGTCCCAGACAGAGGTCAGGATCAGGTAATACGCGGTGGCAGCTGCATACACCTCGAGGATCTGAAAATGCTCCTGCATCAGCATGTCGCTGCGCCGCATGAGCTCCTCGACCGAGATGACGGAAGCGAGCGAGGTCGCTTTCAACAGCGAATTGATGGAGTTGCCGAGCGGCGGGATCATCAGCCGAAACGCCTGCGGCAGAGTGATGCGCCGGAACGTCACCCATGGCGACAGGCTCAAGGCCCACGCGGCCTCCCGCTGCCCCGCCGAGACGGCCATGAAGCCGCTGCGGACGATCTCGGCCAGATAGGCGGCCTCGTTGAGGATCAGTCCGACTAGCGCGCAGGTGATCACGGAGAACTTGATCCCCAGCTGCGGCAAGCCGCTGTAGATGACCACCAACTGGATCAACAGCGGCGTGCCGCGGAAAAACCAGGTATAGAACCGCGCCGCACCTGATAGCACCGGGTTGGACGACATGCGCATCAACGCGATGCCCATGCCGAGGATCAATCCGCCGATGACAGCCGCTATCGTCAAGCCGATGGTGACGAGCACACCCTTCATCAGGAAGTAGTTGAAGAAGTAGTTGACGGCAGCCGTCGGACTGAAATGGCTCATCGGCTCGTCTCCGTGGTTCAGGCCGGACCAGGGCCGGCGATCGCGATCGGCTGATCGGCCGGCACGCTGGTCAGACCAAACTTGTCGAACAATGCCTGGTAGCTGCCGTCGGCGCGCATCGCGTTCAGCGCCTTGACGACGGCATCAACCACCTTCTTGTTACGGAAGCCTAGCGTGGTGCGTGCCGTGCCGAGCCCGCTCAATACCTCTTTCACGCGACCGCGGCCGACGAGATCGCGCGCCACGCTGTCGACGAGCAGCGCATTGTCCACCTGTCCCGCGAGCAGCGCACTCACGACGTTGGTCGCCGTCGGGAAGGTGCGCATCTCGATAGCTGGTCCGCCCTTTGCCACGTTCGCATCGCTGAGTTTCTTGAGCCAGTTCATCTGGTAAGTGCTGACCTCGACGGCGGATGTTTTCCCGATCAGGTCTCCTTCGCCAGCAATTTTTGTGCCGCTGTCGGGCGAAACCACCACCGAAATCGCCTGGATCGCGTAGGGCACCATGTACATCAGCTTGGAACGTTCCTCGGTCCAGAACATGCCGGTGTCGATGCCGTCGATGCGCCCCGCATTCATGGCCGGCATCATCGCCGGAAAATCCATCCGGACGAGCTCGACCGGAAGACACAACCGTTTGCCGAGCTCGGTGGCGAGCTCCACGTTGAGACCCTGCAACTGGCCGTCCTTGTCGACGAACTGCTGCGGCGGATTGGTCGGATTGATGGAGAGCTGCAATTTCCCCGGCGCAATCAGATTGTCGTCGGTGATCGCCGGCGTGCATGCGGCATGCGCAGCAGTGGATGCGAGAACGAGTGCAGCAGCGGCACTCAAGCGAAACAGGGTCGAGAGCATGTGATACCTCCAGTAAGACGCAATGACCGATGCAGTTCCTCGCCCGGCTTTCCCCTCAATATTTTTGGATGCGACCGGCCGGATCTCGCGACAAGGCAGGCAGCATCGTCATCGATCCCTTCAAACCGGTCCCGACAACGGCTTGAGCTGGATGCGCATGAAATTCTTCACGAGCGCTTCGAACGGACCGAATCCCTTCACCTTCAGGAACTCCGGTGTCTCGAACGCCCAGCGACCCGCGACCTCGTACACGGCCGCATATTTCGGACCGTCGCCGATCGAGACGAAGCGCTTTGCGGACAGCCAGCCGGGACAGGCGAGCAGATCCGGGAAATGCGCGTGCTCGTACCAGGCGTTGAACGCAGCCTCATGCTCGGGATCGATATCGACCCGCACGATGTGGATGAAGGCCTCGTCCCCCATGAGCTCGCTACTCATGCCAGGCGAATATCGCCGGCCGCGCACGCCGCGCAAACGGTCGTTGCAATGGCGTCGCACAGCGCGGGAAGGACTGGCAGCAGTGGCGGCCGTGGATCGGCGTTGCCGATCAGGCCGAGCGCCTTGAGCCCGACTTTCATGCGCGTGTGCATATCCATGATCGGCGCTGGTCCATAGATCGCGCGGACGATCGGATAGAGCCGTTCGTTGACGGCACGCATCGCCTTGAGATCCTCGGCGAGTGAGGCCTGCCACAGCGCGACGAACAGATCCGGCGCAAGGCTGACGAGACCGGACAGGATACCGTCGCCGCCGACGGCGAGCTGCGGCAGGAACCAGTTGAAATTCGACGGCAGGATCGCAACGGACGGATCGGCCTGCTTCACCGCACGACGGTTCTCGTCATAGGCAAAGATGGTGTCACTGCCCTCCTTGATGGCAATGACGCCGTCGAGCGCCGCGATCTTCGCCAGTGTCTCCGGCGAACAGCCAAAGCCGGACGCCAGCGGATACTGGAAGATCGACACCGGAATCCCGATCGCGGAGCTGACCGCCTGCACGAAGGCAACCGGCGCGCGCGAGGTAGCCGACGCACCGCCGCCGAGCGGTGCGGGCGGAAACAACACGGCGCAATCGGCGCCGGCAGCCTCCGCGAGCTGCGCCTGGTGGATCGCGTCCGCGGTGGAATGCGCGATGATGCCGGCCAGCAGCGGCTTGCCGCCGATCTGCCTGCGCGTCCGCTCGATCACCGCCGGCCGCTCGTCGTCTGAGAGCGACCCGCCCTCGCCGGCATGTCCGTTGACGAACACCGCCGCAATTCCGTCCGGGCAGGCGCAGTAGTCGAGCACGCGGGCATAGCCGTCCCAGTCGATCGAGCTGTCATCCCTGAAGGGCAGTACGGTCGCGACGGTGACGCCGCTCAGGTCCGGTTTCTTCATCGGCTTGCTCATGAGGGTTTCCGCCGTGGGAATTTCAGGCTTGCGCGCGCCTTCAGCACTTCGAGGCCGCCATCGTTGCGGGCGCTGGCCTCCCAGATGATCGTGCGGGTCTCATCGTGCTGCTCGGCGATCCAGACGTCGAACGTCAGCGTATCGCCATAAAACACCGGCCCAGTGAACCAGAAGCGATCCTCCACCGACACGCCGATCGTGCCGACCAGTTCGCTGGTGAGAATGCTGGTGCAGAGGCCGGCGACCATGATCCCCGGCGCCACCCGGCGGCCGAAACGCGTGGCGCCTGCATAGACCTCGTCGACATGGACGGGGCCGAAATCACCGGTCGCGGCAATGTAGAGCGCGCCGTCCGCCTCGGTGATGGTCTTGCTGAGGCTGACCCTGTCGTTCACCTTCAGATCGTCGAAGGATTTCGGTTCGTACATTGTTCAGCCCTTCGCGAAGGGAACGAGCGTCGCGGTGCCGTCCACCACGGTCGCGCCGGACGACGACAATGTGCAGGTGACGCGGCAGACCGCTTCATCACCGGCGACCGAGACGATCTCGGCCTTGGCCTCGACGGAATCGCCGACGAGCACGGGCGCTGCAAAATTCAACGCGATGCTGCCGATCCGCCGCGTCGGCCCGCCGAGCTGGCTGAGGCAGGTCGTGGCGAGACCGCCGACAGCGAGCTCGAAGGCGACCATGTTGGACGCGCCAGCCTTCTTGGCACGGACGGCATCGACATAGAGACCGCCGAGATTGCCGCTAATACCAGTGAACATCGCCTGTTCGGCGACCGTCATGGTCTTGCGGAAGGCGAAGGCGGCCCCGGGATTGAGAGATGTGTGAGACATCGAGCGTTCCCTAGAGCTGCAAGCCGTTCTTGATCGTGCTGCGCGCGACCAGCATGCGGTGGATTTCGGAAGTGCCGTCGTAGATGCGGGTGACGCGGGCGTCGCGATACATGCGTTCCAGCGGCAGGTCCTTGCTGAAACCCATGCCACCGAACACCTGGATGGCGCGGTCGACGACGCGGCCCTGCATCTCGGAGGCCGCGACCTTGATCATCGAGACCTTGTCGCGCGCATCCCGCCCCTGATCGATGTCCCAGGCGGCGTTCATTACCATCATCTTGACGCCGAAGATTTCGGTGGCGGAATCGGCGATCAGCTTTTGCACCATCTGGAAATCGCCGATGGCCTGGCCGAACTGGCGCCGCTCGCCTGCGTGCTGGCGCATCATCTCGAGCGCGCGCTGCGCCATGCCGACGGCACGCGCGCCGATATGGGCGAGGCGGATCTGGAGCACACTCTGCATGATCAGCTTGAAGCCGGCGCCGACCTCGCCGAGCACGGCCGCCTTCGGGATTCGGCAGTCTTCGAACGACAGTTCTGCATGGCCGTAGCCGCGATGGCCCATCATCGGCTGGGTGCGCGCGACCTTGAAGCCGGGCGTGCCGCGATCGACCAGGAACAGCGTGATGCCGCCACGCGCGCGCTTCTCCTTGTCGGTCAGCGCCATCACGATCACATAGTCAGCAATGTCGCCGTCGCTGATGAAATGCTTGGTGCCGTTCAGCACCCACGCACTACCGTCGAGATGAGCCGTGGTGCTGATCGCCGCCGCGTCGGACCCGGCACCCGGCTCGGTGATCGCCATGGCGCAGATCTTGTCGCCCTTGACCGTCGGCAGCAGATAGCAATCGACCTGTTCGTCCTTGCAGGCCATCAGCATCGGATAGACCTGGCCGAACACACGGCGGATCAACGCATCGGAGGTTTTGCCGAATTCCTCCTCGACGAGACAATGCTCGACGCAGGACAGCCCCCCACCACCGACATCGGCCGGCATGTTCATCGCGTAGAGGCCGAGCTTCTGCGCTTTGGCCTTGGTGAGCGCCAGCGCGTCGGCCGGCACTGTCGCCGTCCGCTCCACCTCGTCTTCGAGCGGCTGCACTTCCGTTTCGACGAAGCGGCGGACGGTATCGACCAGGAGGCGGGTGTCCTCGGGCAGCGAAAAATCGATCATCGCGCCACTCCCACAGCTCTGCCTGCGACCATCGTGTCGATCTCGGCGGCACCGTAACCGATCTCACCGAGCACCTCGCGCGTCTGCGCGCCGAGCCGTTGCGGCACCAGCCGCACCTCGGGCGTCTGGCCGTCATAACGCGCAGGATGCGCGACCATCCGAATCGGTACGCCCCCGGCACTCTCGGCGGACTTGAACACACCGAGATGTTTGAGCTGGGGATCGGTCTCAAGGTCGCGATAGTCCTGCACCGGCGCGTGCCATATCCGCGCCGCTTCAAGCACAGGCAGCCATTCCTCCGTCGGTTTCTGTTTCAGCCGCGCCGTGACAATTCCGGTAATTTCTTCACGTTTCGAAAAGCTGTCGGCGTCGCCGAACTGCTGCAACGCATCGCTGCCGAGCGCCACCGCGAGTGCTTTGGGCGACGCCATGGAGATCGCGAGATGGCCGTCGGCCGTCGCATGAATGCCGTAAGGCCCGGGGCTGAACCACGCAGCGATGCCGGCCGGCCCGCGCGGCGTGGGCGACGGCGCACCGTTGAGCCAAGCGGTCAACGGCTCGACCTGGAGATCGAGGGCGGCCTGATAGAGATTGACCTCGACGAGCTGCCCCTTCCCGGTCTTGGTCCTCGCGAACAGCGCCGCAAGAATGCTCATGGCGTAGAGCGAGGCTGCATGCTGGTCGACGATCACCGCGCCCACTGCCGTCGGCTCGCCGTCGGCACGCCCAGTCCGCATCGCAAGACCGGACATCGCCTGAAGCAGGAGATCCTGGCCCGGGCGATCCCTGTATGGCCCTTCGGAGCCGAAGCCGGTCGCTACCGCGTAGATCAGGGCCGGGTTGATGACCTTGAGGACATCATAGCCGAGCCCCAGCTTGGCCATGGTGCCCGGACGGAAATTCTCCATCACGACATCTGAGGTCGCCACCAGCTTCTTCACCGCGGCGATGCCATCGGTGTGCTTGAGATCGACGGCGAGGCTGCGCTTGTTGCGCCCGGTCGCCAGATGGTTGACGCTGTCGCCCGCGACGAAATGATTGGCGACCGCCCAATTGCGCTGAAACGCCCCCTCTATCGGCTCGACTGCGATGACGTCGGCGCCGAGATCGGCGAGCGTCTGCGCCGCCAGCGGCCCCGCGAGATAATGATTGAAGCTGAGGATTTTGACGCCGTCGAGCAGGTTCATTCGTTCACACCCAATTTAAGCAGCCGCGATTGGCGCGCCGCGCCACGCCAGATCGAACGTCTTGACCAGGGCGCGGGCGGCAACATCCTGTGCGGCCGGTAACGGCAGACGCGGCGGGCGCGGATGGCCGACCGCAAAGCCCATGTGACCGAGCAGCGCCTTGCTGCCGGCGACATAGGCATGGCCGCCGACGAATTCGATCACCGGCAGGTATTTCAGATAGAGTTCGCGCGCCTGCTTGATCGCGCCCTCATCGGCAACGAGGCTGAAGATCCGGGCCATCTCCGACGGCACCACATTGGAGGCGACCGCCACCCAGCCCTGCGCGCCTTCGACGAAGGATTCGAAGCCGAGGATGCCGCCGAACACGGCCATCCGGTCGCCGCAGAGCCGGATGATGTCGCGCACGCGCGTCACCTCCAGCGTCGACTCCTTGATGTAAAGACAGTTGTCGATCTCGGCGAGGCGCGCCACGAGCGGCGGCTTGAGATCGACATTGGCGGTCGCCGGATTGTTGTAGACCATGATTGGCAGCGAGATCGCGTCCGCAACCGTCTTGTAATGGTGGACTAGTTCGTCGTCGGTCGGGGTCGAATAGAACGGCGGAATGATCATGACGCCGTCGGCGCCCAGTTTTTCGGCACGGCGGCTGAGGCGAACCACTTCGCGCGTGTCCTCCGCGCCGGTGCCTATCAGTACGGGCACGCGCCCTGCGGCCTGACTGATCACGACTTCGGCAACCAGCGCCTTCTCGTCATCGTCCAGCGACAGGAATTCACCGGTCGAACCGAGCGGGATCAGCCCGTGAATTCCTTCGGCGATCTGCCAGTCGGTGAAGGCGCGCAGCGCTGCGACATCGACGTCACCGAACGGCGTGAACGGAGTGATCATGACGGTGTAGGTGCCGCGGAATGTCTTCATCAGAGAACTGCCGGGTGATCGGGTGGATTCAGGGAATGGCGACCTCCTACGGAATATCCGCAGGATTGGTGCAATCGATTGCACGCCTGGCTCTGCATTGAGCAACAACATCCATTTTTTGGGCTTGATCCATGTGGAATTTGCCCATAGCGTTTCTGCAATCGTTTGCAGTCTATCGGCAGGTTTGATGAGCGTCACGCTCAAAGATGTGGCACAGGCGGCCCGCGTTTCGGTCAGCACCGCCTCGCGCGCGCTGACGGGAACGGGCCTGACCAGCGAGCGCACGCAGCAGCGCCTGACGCGCATCGCGCGCGAACTCGGCTACCGGCCGAACCCGATCGCGCGAGGCCTGAAGACCGGTCAGTCGCGGCTCGTCGCGCTTCTTGTCCACAATCTCACCAATGCCTCGTTCCAGGTGATGGCCGAAGTGGTGCAGGCGCGCCTGAAGGCGATGGGCTACCAGATGCTGTTGTGCATCGGCGGTGACGATCCGGAGCAGGAAAGCGACACCCTCACCACGCTGGTCGATCACCGCATCGACGGTCTGATCGTCGTGCCGACGGGAAAGAACGGCACGCAGCTCAAGGCCCTGGCAAAGGACGTCCCGATCGTCTGCCTGGTGCGGCGCGATGACGCGACCGACCTCGAGACCGTGCTCGCCGACGACCCACAAGGCGCCTATCTCGGCACGCGCCATCTGATCGAGCTCGGGCACAGCCGCATCGGGCTGATCGTCGGCCGCCAGGACACCACGTCGGGCCGCGAGCGGTTGTCCGGCTATGTCCGCGCGCTGCGCGAAGCCGGCATCCCTGTCGACGACACATTGATTCTTGCCGGCCATTTCGTCCCCGAGACTGGCGCGACGTGCTGCCGCACGCTGCTCGACCTCCCTCGCCCGCCGAGCGCGATCTTCGTCGCCAATCACGAGGCAACGCTCGGTGCGCTGCGCGTCATCGCGGAGCGGAACATCGCCATTCCCGACGACCTCTCGCTGCTCTGCTACGAGGACATGCCGTGGTTCGAATGGCACCGCCCGGCCATCAGCATCGTCGACAACGGCGCACGTGATCTCGCCAATCTGGCCGTTGACCGGCTGCTGCAGCGCATGGATGCGAAGGGCAACGGCAGTGACGGCGTTCGCGAATATCGCGTCGGCGCCCGCCTCGTGAAGCGCGACTCGTGCCGTCAGATCGACGCCGCGCCCCCGGCGAGATCCGGCAAGCCCAGATCGTCTCCGTCCAGATCGTCTGCCTCCAAATTGTCTGCCTCCAAGTCCGCGAAAGTCTGATCGATGCCCTATGTCGAAGTGCTCGCCCCGCAAGTTCCGCCGCAGCGCAAGGCCTTGCTGGCGAGGTCGGTGACCGACGGCCTGATGTCGGCATTCAGCGTCGGTGCGGACACGGTCACGCTCTACTTCATCCCGATCGCTGCCGACGACTACGCCCATGCCGGTGTGATGGGGATTCGAGGCGCCGGCCAACGCATCCTGCTCAAGGTCCACGCGTTCCGTCGCAGCGAGGCTGAGCGCCGCGCCGCCGCCATCGCCCTGACCCGCGGCGTGTGCAGCGCCTATGGCGTCCCCAGTGACCACGTCGCGGTCTACTTCCTCGATCGCGACAAGAGCGAAGTCTCCCACGACGCCAAGCTCGCCAGCGACTGACGGGAGCCACACGCCATGGATCGCTTCTACAGCCAAGACCAGAAAGCCCTGCGCGAGACAGTCCGTCGTTTCGCGGAAGCAGAGATCCTGCCGCGCGCAGCCACGATCGACCGCGAGGATCGTTTCGATCGTGCGCTCTACAAGGGCATGGCCGATCTTGGCCTGTTCGGCATTTGCCTGCGCGAAGGCGCGGGCGGCGCCGGGCTCGATGCCGTGGCGGCCTGCATCGCAATGGAGGAGCTTGCGCGCTGCTCCGGCGCGGTCGCCAACGCCTTCGCCATTCCCGTCGAGGCAGTTCTCTTCTTCGACCATCACGGCACTGACGCGCACAAGGAATTGATCCCAAGAATCCTGAGCGGCGACCTCATTCCCGCCACCGCCGTCTCCGAGCCCGACCACGGCTCTGACGTCGCGGGCATCCGGACCAATGCAGTGCGCGACGGCAATGGCTGGCGGCTGAATGGCACCAAGGCATGGGTGACCCTCGGCGGCATAGCCGACCGCATCATGGTGTTCGCCCGCACCGGCGCTGACGCAGGCCATCGCGCCATCTCCTGCCTGCTGGTTGACGGTGTCCTGCCCGGCATCGCGCGCGGCAAGAACGAGGAGCTTCTCGGCATGCATGGCCTTGAAGACTGCCAGATCACCTTCTCCGACGTGAGCCTGCCGGCCGACAGCCTGATGGGGCCGGAGAACCAGGCGTTCAAGATGGCCATGAGCAACTTCAACTTCAGCCGGCTGATGATGGCTTCGATGGCGCTCGGCATGGCTCAGGCTGCG
Organism: Bradyrhizobium hipponense; assembly: GCF_008123965.1. Taxonomy (GTDB): domain Bacteria; phylum Pseudomonadota; class Alphaproteobacteria; order Rhizobiales; family Xanthobacteraceae; genus Bradyrhizobium; species Bradyrhizobium hipponense. The sequence continues at coordinate 265,605 of NZ_VSTH01000014.1, forward strand.
TTCGAGGACGCCACCGCCTACGCTCGTGACCGCAAACAGTTCGGCCAAGCGATCATCGGCTTCCAAGCGGTACAATTCATGCTCGCCGACATGTCGACCGACATCGCCGCCGCGCGCCTTCTGATCCATCACGCCGCGCGCCTCCATGATGCCGGCGAGCCGATCGCGAAAGAGGCGGCGCAGGCCAAGCTGTTCACGACCGACATGGCGATGAAGCACGTCTCCAATGCGCTCCAGATCCACGGCGGCAACGGCTATTCGCGCGAATACCGCATCGAGCGCATCTTCCGCGATGTGCGCCTCGCCCAGATCTACGAAGGTACCAACCAGATCCAGCGGCTCATCATCGCTCGCCAGGTTGAGAAGGAGGCCGCGTGATGCGGTGCGCGCAGTCATGCTAAGCGTCATCAGCGCGGTACAAGCCGCAGCCCTGATCCGCGATGCCGACACGCTGATTGTCGGCGGCAACGGCGGCACCGGTGCCGCCGAAGCGATCCTCGACGCGCTTGAGCAACGCTTCCTCAGCGGCCTCGGCCCGCACGGGCTGACATTGATCAACATCACCGGCGTCGGCGCGGTGACCGAGAAAGGCCTGTGCCATCTCGCCCATGAAGGCCTGATCGCGCGCGTGATCGGCGGCAATTTCGGCCTCCAGGTGCCGTTCATGCGCCTGGTCCGCGACGAGCTGATCGACGCCTACAATTTTCCGCAGGGCGTGATGAGCCAGCTCTGCCGCGCCATGGCCGCGAAACATCCGGGTGTGCTCACCCACGTCGGCCTCGACACCTACATGGATCCGCGCCAGGACGGCGGCCGCATGAACGCGCGCACCACGGCGCCGCTGGTCGATCTGCTCGAGTTGCACGGCCAGTCGTGGCTGCTCTACCGCGTTCCCGCACCGCCGGACGTCGCCATCATCCGCGGCACCTCCGCCGACGAGGACGGCTATGTCAGCATGGAGCACGAAGGCACGACGCGCGAGGATCTCTCGATCGCGCAGGCCGTGCACAATGCCGGCGGCACGGTGATCTGCCAGGTAAAGCGGATTGTGAAGCGGGGCTCGATCCATCCGCAGATGGTCAAGATCCCCGGCTTCCTGATCGATCACGTCGTGCTCGAACCCGAGCAGATGCAGACTTATGGCACCGTCTATGATCCCGCTCGCTGCGGCGAGACGCGGGTGCCGGTCGCGATGATCGCACCCGATCCGCTCACAGAGCGCCGTGTGATCGCCCGCCGCGCCGCCTTCGAGCTGCGCCCACGCGATGTTGTCAATCTCGGCGTCGGCATCTCCGCGATGATCCCCAATGTCGCCGCCGAGGAAGGCATCTCGGACCTGATCACGCTGACTGTGGAATCCGGCGTGGTCGGCGGCGTACCGGGCCATGCCCGCGAATTCGGCACCGCGATCAACCCGCGCGTTATCCTCGACCAGGCCTATCAGTTCGACTTCTACGACGGCGGCGGGCTGTCCTGCGCTTTTCTCTCCTTCGCCGAGGTGGATGAGACCGGCAACGTCAACGTCACCCGGTTCGGTGACCGCCGCGACGGCTCGGGCGGCTTCATCGACATCACCCAGAACGCCAAGCGGCTGATCTTCAGCGGCACCATGACCGGCGGCAAGTTCGACATCGGTGTCGAGAACGGCCGCCTCGCCATCCGCCGCGATGGCGCCTTCCGCAAGTTCGTGCCCCAAGTCGGCCAGATCAGCTTCAGTGCCTCGCTCGCCGCGCAGCGCGGCCAGCGCGTCAGCTACGTCACCGAGCGCGCCGTGTTCGAGCTGGAGAACGGCAATGTGACCCTGACCGAGATCGCGCCAGGCGCTCGCCTGGAGGAGAACATCCTAGCGCATATGGGCTTCCGGCCGCGCATCAGCCTGCAGCTGAAGGATATGGACCCGCGCATCTTCCGCTCCGGGCCGATGGGGATCGCGCAAAGTTTTAGGGCGCTGCCGGCGCGGCCGCGCAAAGTTGCCTGAGGGATACGCTCATGGACGCAGCTGCCGGATCAATCAATCTGCGCTACGAGGACATCGCGCTCGGCGCGGAGTTCGAGACTGCCGTGCACACGGTGACCGAAGCCGACATCGCGACCTTCGCCGAGGTCACGCGCGATCACCATCCGCTTCATGTCGATAGGGCCTATGCAAAGTCACGCGGCTTTCCCGCCGTGATCGGCCACGGGCTGTTCGGCCTGTCGCTGATGGAGGGACTGAAGTCGGAGCTGAAACTGTACGAGGAAACCTCTGTCGCCTCGCTCGGCTGGGACGAGGTGCGATTCACGGCGCCCATCGTTGCGGGCGACGCCTTGCGCGTGCGCTTCCGTTTCGTCGAGAAGCGGTCGACGCGAAATCCCGAACGCGGCATCGTCATCGAGGCGCTCGACCTCGTCAACCAGCGTGACGAAGTGGTGACGGCGGCCCGCCACACCTCGCTGATCCTGACCCGGCAGGCTGATCGTGGCGTGCCGGTCGCCACGGCACACGACCGTAAAGAAGACGTCGGACCGAAGACGGCTCAACTGCCACGCAGGATTTGACAGGAGTATCTTGATGCGATTTCTCAGAACCTTCTCCGCCCTCGCTTTGCTGATCGGCCTGTCCCAGGCGGCCAGCGCCCAAACCTGTACCCCGAAGGTGCCGGGATCGAGCCTGATCGAGGCGCCGAAATGGCAGATGTCGATCAACCCGACGCTACCGCCGCAGCAATTCGTCGACGATAAGGGCGAGGTGCAGGGGCTCAATGTCGAGCTCGCCAGAGAGATCGCCAAGCGCATCTGCGTCGAACCGGTGTTTTTGCGCATGGATTTTCCGCCGATGATCCCGGCGCTCCGCTCCGGCCGCTTCGACACCATCAACACCGGCCTGTTCTGGACCGAGGAGCGCTCAAAAATGCTCTATCTCGTGCCTTACGCGCAGCAGGCGATCAGCATCTACACCGATCCCACCTCCAGCCTGAAGCTGGAGAAGTTCGAGGATCTCGCCGGTCGCGTGGTGGGCGTCGAATCGGCGACCTACACCGAGCGCAAGGCGCGCGAGTTCAACACCGAGATGGTCGCGAAGGGCCTCAAGCCGATCGAGCTCCGCACCTTTACCACCGTCACCGCGACCTCTGCGGCTTTGCGCGCCGGCCAGCTCGAGGCCGCGCTCAACATCAATGAGACTGCCAACTCGCTTGAGCAGAAGGGGATCGCAAAAATCTGGGTCCGCGACATCGCCGGCACCGACATCACCTTCGCCTTCCGCGACAAGCTGCTCGCGCAAGCTTTCGCCGACGCGCTGACAGCGGCCCGCGCCGACGGCACCTATGACAAGCTGTTCGACAAGTTCGGCATGACCAAGCTGAAGGCCGCAACCTTCGCCATCCGCGGCGATGGTCCGAGCAACTGACGAGAGAATACCTTCCTTGGAAGGACTAGCTTCGCGGGAGCGGAGTCGATAGGTCATTGTTTGTGACCCAAACTAAGCCGCGAGCTGAGATCAGACACCCCACCGCAGAGCTGCGGTCTGCACCGGGGCATCCCATAATTTCGTCGACTTGCTATCGAGCACAGATACGGTGATCGAGACACCGGCCATGTCGAGTGATGTGACGTAGGAACCGGTCAGGAAGCGCACCACTGCCACCCCCGCGCTGTCAAGAATCCGCTTTGCGGCATTGACCATCAGATAGAGTTCGATCAGAGGCGTCGCGCCAAACCCGTTGACGAGAAGCAGCACTTCACTCCCCTTGCCGGGCGCAAGATCCTTCAGGATCGCATCGAGCAGCTCGGCGGCAATCGCATCGGCGGACGCCAGCGGCACCCTGCGCCGGCCGGGCTCGCCATGAATGCCGACGCCCATTTCCATTTCATTGTCGGCCAATGCGAAATTTGGCCGCCCTGCCGCCGGCACGGTGCATGGCAACAGCGCCACCCCCATCGAGCGCGTGCGCCGGTTGACCTCTTCGCCGAGCGCCGTGAGCGCGGCAAGCGGCAATCCGGTCTCGGCCGCAGCGCCGACCATTTTTTCCACGATCAATGTCCCCGCGACGCCGCGACGACCGGTCGTATAGGTCGATTTCTCCACCGCCACGTCGTCGTTAGTCACCACGCTCGCAACTTCCCGCCCGGCCATCTCGGCTGCCATGGTGAAATTCATCACGTCACCTTCGTAGTTCTTGACGATGAAGAGCACGCCTGCGCCCGTGTCGACGGCCTCCGCGGCCTCGATCATCTGGTCTGGCGTCGGCGAGGTGAAGACTTGACCGGGGCAAGCGGCATCGAGCATGCCGAGGCCGACAAAGCCCGCATGCAGCGGCTCATGTCCCGAGCCGCCGCCCGAAATCAGCGCGACCTTGCCTGGCTTCAACGTGCGGCGCCGGACGAATTTGCGCTCGGCACCAAGAAGCAGGATATCCGCATGGGCTGCCGCGAAACCGTCCAGACTTTCTTCGAGTATCGTATCGGCGCTGTTGATCAGCTTTTTCATGAACGTCCTCCCGTCTCGTCTAAAGTTCAAATCAATGGCTCAACCCACACTTTCGGCATAGCGCGCGAGTTGCGCGGCGAAATCCACGATCAGCTGTTCGAGCGCGCGGTTCTTCTTGTCATCGCCGAGGTCGGGTACGGTCACCGAGACGGTGCGGGTGCGCGCCTCGCGGTGCGGTGCGCGCAGCCGGCCGGGATGCGCGCGTCCATAGGCTTGGAGGAATGCCGCGCGCTCGGCGCCGGACAGATGGCAGACTTCGAAGATGATCGCGACATGCTTCGCCGGAATCGGCACCAGATACGCCGGATTGGTGATCTGGGTCACGAAGGAGCGATTCTTGCCCAACGCCGCCGCCAGCTTCAGCCGCGTCCCCGAGGGCCGATTATCGAGCACCCGTCGCAGGATGGCCTTGTAATCCGCCACATTGCTGTCACCAGGCGCGCGGGGATCCTCGCCTGCTTCGTCCGTCATGAACGCACCTTTGCGATTGCGGCCTTGAGCCGTGCGACGGCAATCGGCGACACCGAGAGAATTGTCAACCCGGTGGCGAGCAGCGCCGTCGTCAGGCGGGTATCGGCCGCGGCGTCACCGCACAGCGAGACCTCCACGCCACGCTTTCGTCCGGCCTCGACGGTCTGGGAGATCAGCGCCAGCACCGCCGGATTGCCGGTATCGTTGAGGTCCGCGACGGCACCGATGTCGCGCGCCGCCGCCATCGTGTACTGGGTCAGGTCGTTCGAGCCGATGGAATAGAACGCCGCGCCGAAAGCCTCGGCGCGGAGCGCCGCCGCCGGGACCTCGACCATGATGCCGAGCGGCGGTCGGGCGCAGGCGATCCCTTCTGCCCTGAGCGCCGTGAACTCCGCATCCAGCAGGGCACTGGCACGGTCGAGCTCCGAAGGGACCGCGATCATCGGCAGCATCACTTTCAGCGCCCCGTGCACGGCGGCACGGCACAGCGCCCGCAGTTGCACCCGAAACACTTCCGGCCGCGCGAGCGAGAGACGGATGCCGCGCAGGCCGAGGAACGGATTGCGCTCGTCATCGATCGTCAAGCCGGCAATTGGCTTGTCGCCGCCGGCATCGAGGGTACGGATCGTCACCGGCCTTCCCTCGGCCCAGTCGAGAATTCGCCGATAGACTGCATATTGCGCATCCTCGTCCGGCAGGCCTTGGGACGCCTCGAACAGAAATTCCGTACGCACAAGGCCGATGCCGTCGCAGATAGCGGGATCGAGGCCAGCAAGGTCTTCGGGCGCGGCGATATTGAGAAGGACCGCGATCCGTCGGCCGCCTGCCGTGCGTGCCGACTCGAGGCGGCCGGCATCGGCGGCGGCTTGCGCGGCATTCGCAACCGCCATGCGCTGCTCGAACAGGCGGCGCGTTTCCGGCTCGGGATCGAAGATCACGGTGCCGGCATCGCCGTCGACGAGCGCCAACGCCGGTGGCTGTCCGTTCCACGACAGTGGGCCGAGCCCAACGACCATGGGCGCCCCGCGCGCCCGCGCCAACATCGCAACATGCGAGGAAGGTGAGCCCGCAGCCAGCGCGATAGCACCGCCGTGCGACCAGTCAGCGGCAAGAAAAGCGGAAGGCGTGATGTCGTCAGCCGCCACGATCGAGCCACCGGTAATCCTGGGGACCGTATCCACGCCGCTCAGATGCGCGAGCACGCGGTCGCGGATGTCGACGATATCGGCCGCCCGGGCACGGAAATATTCATCTTTAGCAGCGCGATAGCCAGCTATTTCCACGTCGAGTGCCAAGCGCCAGGCGTGGTCGGCAGCGATCCCCTCCGAGATGACCCCATATGCCGGATCCGCCAGCGCATCATCCTCAAGCATGGCGACTTGGAATTCGAGAATGTCGGCCACCTCGCCCTGAATCGTCTTGATCTGCTCGGCGATCTCCGCCCTCGCGCCTTCGATCGCCGCCCGCAGTGCCGCCGCCTCCTGCGCGGGATCGTCGCTCGCCGTTCGCTTGGCCACAGCCGCAGTCAGCATGGTGACCGGTCCGATCGCGAGGCCCGGCGAGGCAGCACGGCCGATGAGATGGATCTCTGCCACCGCGATCAGGCCTCGCCGAAACCATCATGCACAAGCGCCAGTACGGCAGCGAGCGCCGCCTTGCTATCGGGCCCGGTAACGCGGAAATGGAGCGTTGCGCCCTGCGGGGCCTTCACGCGCATCACCTTCACCGGGCTCTTTGCGTCCGTCCAGGGCCCGTCCGCCGCGAGGGCAAGCTCGATCCTCGCGCTAAAACCCTTCGCGCACTGCGTGAGCTTGACCGACGGCCGCGCGTGAAGTCCGACCTTGTTGACGAGAACCGCCGAGGCTGTCAGCGGCACCGGCGTTTCGCCCGACCGGCTGGCGTGAGCATCATGCATAGAATTCCTCCGCGCTACGCTTGACGGCGGCAAGCGGCGAGCCACCCGAAGACTCGGTTGCAGCGATCACAGCTCCCTCGACCACCGGGGCATTGCAGACGACGACGCGCGCCCGTCGATCTTCAGGCAGCATTTCCACGGCCATTTCGGAATTTGTTTCCGCGCCGCCAAGATCAACCAGCACCGCCACGCCTGCCGGCGACCAGGCCGTCTCGATCGCCTCGAGGATTCCGGCAACATTCGTGCCGAGCCCTCCATCGATGTCGCCGCCTGTCCAGGCGAGCGGGACGGCGCTGCCTACCATCTGGCGCACCATATCCGCCGCGCCTTCCGCGATCTTGGGCGAATGTGAAACGATAACGATCCCGACATTGCCGGAATTTGAACTGTTCATGAACTTGCCTCGAATTCCAGTACCTTGACTGCCGCGCTGATCAAAAGGGACGCCGAACGCGAACCAGGGTCCATATGACCGATAGAACGTTCGCCGAGAAAGGACGCACGGCCGCGGATGGCAAGCATGGGCGTGGTGCGATCGGCCGCTTGCGCGGCTTCCGCAGCTATCGCCTTGGCATCGCCGCCCACAGCCAACACGACCTGCACCGGCACCAGCACATCCAGCAAGGTTTTCTGCCCCGCCTCCGAGCGCCCGCGCGCTTTGACCGCATCAATCGCCTTCGCCGTCGCCGCGACGAGATCCGCTCGGATCGACTGCTCCGGAAGCGCCTTACCTAGTTCCATGAAGAAAGTGCCAACCAGCGGCCCGGAAGCGCCGCCGACCTTCATGACCAATGTCATTCCGATCGCCTTCAGCATTTCCGGCAGCGATTTGTCAGCAAGGCCGGGCAGTGTCGCGAGCACGGCCTCGAAGCCGCGCTTCATGTTCAGCCCGTGATCGCCGTCGCCGATCGCCTGATCGAGGCTGGTCAATTCGTCGGCGTGTTGGATCACCGATTCCGCTAGCGCCCGCACCAGCTTTTCCCTGGCAGCCCGATCGAGACTCATGCCGCTACCCTCCCGCCGGCCGCATCGAATAACAGCGGCTTGTTGAGCCGGAGCGACACGATGTCCCCCGCGCCCAACCTCGCCTCGGGGTCGGCCAACGTCACGACCGGCTGGCCGCCGAGGTCGAGGTGGAGATGGCTCTGGTCGCCGAGATGTTCGACTCGCGTGACGGTTGCCGACACGTCTCCGCCGCTGCGTGCGATCATCAGGTGCTCGGTACGCGCGCCGATGGTCTTGGCGCCGGGCGGAATGCCGGCAAATAGAGCCGCCGGCAGCAGGTTGATCATCGGCTGGCCAAGTCGCGCGGCGACATGGGCGTTGATCGGATTCTCATAAATCTCGCGCGGCGTACCGATCTGCATCAGCCGGCCGGCCTCGATTACGCCGATGCGCGAAGCCATGGTCATCGCTTCCGTCTGATCATGGGTGACATAGAGGATCGTGGCGCCGAGATCGGTCTGGATGCGCTTGAGTTCGAGGCGCATTTCGCCGCGCAGCTTGGCGTCCAGCGAGGAGAGTGGCTCGTCCATCAGATAGATTGAGGGCGAGCGTACCAGAGCGCGGCCAATCGCCACGCGCTGCATCTGCCCGCCCGACAACTGCGTCGCCTTGTTGTGCAGCTTGGTTTCGATGTGGAGAAGACGCGCGACCTCCTGCACCTTCGCGCGAATCTCGGCCTCAGGTACGCGGCGGATCGGCGCACGTAACGCAAAGGCCATGTTCTCGAACACGCTAAGATGCGGATACAAGGAATATTGCTGGAAGACGAAGGCGACGTCGCGATCGGCCGGCGCATCGCCGGTCACATCGCGTCCACCGATCCGGATCGAACCGCTGTCTGGCGTCTCCAGTCCGGCGACAAGTCGCAGCGCCGTCGTCTTGCCGGCACCCGTCGGCCCCAGCAACGCAACGAATTCGCCGTCGCCAACCAAGAGGGACAGGTCGACGACGGCGTGAGTCCGGCCGAACGCCTTGGAGACTGCCCTGATCTCGACTTCAGCCATGCGCACCTCCTTCATACAACGCAGTGCGGATGGCCCGGCCCGACGCCTTGTCGAAGACCGAGAGCGTATCGGGCCGGAAGTCGAGTCCGACACTTTCCCCAGTCCGAAAGTATATGCTGCTGGGCGAACGGGCCTTGAGTGCGCCGTAGTGCGTAGTAACGGTCACGATCTGCGTCGTGCCGAGATATTCCGACCCATAAACCTCGCCCCGCACCATGCCGCGATCGCTGAACCGCACATGCTCTGGCCGTACCCCGAGGACGAGATCGCTTTCCGCCAGCGCCTCGCGTGCAGCAGGAATTGCAACTTCGCGCTCGCCGAGCCAGACCGCCTGCGCGCCGGTTTGCAGGCTACCGAAGAACGGCAGGAAATTCATAGGCGGTGAGCCGATGAAGTCTGCGACGAAGAGCGAAGCAGGCCGGTCGTAGACGTCGCGCGGGCTCGCGACCTGCTCGACGACGCCATTATTCATCACCGCGATTATGTCGGCCATCGCCATGGCCTCGAGCTGGTCATGCGTGACATACACGGTCGTCGCGCCGAGCCGGTCATGCAGCGCGCGCAATTCATGGATCATTGCCTCGCGCATCTCAGTATCGAGTGCGCCGAGCGGCTCGTCCATCAGGAAGCATTTCGGCTTGCGGACGATCGCCCGCCCGAGCGCGACGCGCTGCCGGTCGCCGCCTGCCAGGCCCGAGACCGACCGGCCGAGGAGATGGGAGATACGCAGAATACGCGCGGCCTCCACCACCCGCCGGTCGCGCTCCGCCGCTCCGACACCCTCGCATTTCAGGGGAAAGCCGATATTTCGTCGGACATTCATGTGCGGATAGAGCGCAAATAGCTGGAATACGAAGGCGATATCGCGCGCCGAGGCGCGATTCATCGTAACATCCTCGCCGCCGAGCCAGATGGTGCCGGCCGTCGGCAATTCTAGCCCTGCGATCATGCGCAGTGTCGTCGTCTTGCCGCAGCCGGAAGGCCCGAGCAGGCAGAGGAACTGGCCGTCTTCCACCGTGAAGCTGGCGGCCTTGACCGCATGAAACGTCCCGAACGATTTGTCGAGCGCTTCGACCCTGATCTGTGCCATCGCGCCTTACTCCCTGACCTTCGAGACGATGGTGAACATCACCGTCCCGAACAGCGTGGTCGCGAACGACCAAGAATAGAGCGTGAGGAAAAATGGCTGCATCAGCATGACGACGCCCGCGGCGATGATCGTCGTCGCGATGGACTCCAGCGGACCGCGTCGCAGAATCCTGTCCGCGAGGCCGCGTCGGAGCGTGGACGTATTCACATCAAGATTCATTTGCGGACGGCCCCAAAGGTGATGCCGCGCAGAAGATGCTTGCGGAGCAGCACCGTGAACACGACGATCGGCACAAGAAAGATCGTCGTACCGGCGGCTACTGCGGGCCAATCCTGACCGCCCTCGCCGATGATGATCGGAATGAAAGGCGGCGCGGTCTGCGCGTTGCCGGAGGTCAGAAGCACCGCAAAGGCGTATTCGTTCCACGCAAAGATCAAGCAGAAAATCGCCGTTGCCGCGATCCCAGTGGTTGCCTGCGGTAGAACCACCTTCACGAATGCCTGAAACCGCGTGTAGCCGTCGATCATCGCCGCCTCCTCGTACTCCCGCGGGATTTCGTCGATGAATCCCTTGAGAAGCCAGACGGCGAGCGAGACGTTCACCGACGTGTAGAGCAGGATCATCCCGACTCGGGTATCCGACAGCCCAACGGTCCGGTACATCAGGTAGATCGGGATCGCGACCGCGATTGGCGGCATCATTCTGGTCGACAGAATGAAGAACAGGAGGTCATCCTTTAGCGGCACGCGGAACCGTGAAAAACCGTAGGCCGAGAGCGTACCGAGCGCGACCGCAAGCGCTGTCGAACCAAAGGCGATAATCAGCGAGTTGATGAAACGCGGTACGTAGTTCGACGGCCCGGCCACGACCATGTTGCGGCTGCGCGCGATGTTGTCACAAAGCCCCTGCGGCGAGCCCAGGGTCTGGATGAACTCCTGGGTCTGGCGCGAGCGCGTTGTAAAGACATTGCAATAGCCTTCAAGAGAAGGCTTGAAGACGACCTTCGGCGGGTAGGAGATCGCATCGTCAGGCGACTTGAACGAGGTGAGTACGATCCATGCCAGCGGAACCATCGTTATGATGGCATAGAGTATGACGAGCAGGCCAGCGAAGCGGCGAGCGCCGGTCGATGGTTCGATGATGGAGTGGGCAGCGTTTGAGGCGCTCATCGGCTTTTCACCCGGTTCAGCGCCTTTACGTAGATGTTGGCGAGGCCGAATACGGTTACGAACAAAATGATGGCGAAGGCCGAGGAATAGCCGGTTCGCCAACTCTCAAAAGCTGCGCGCTTCAGCGTGATCGAAGCGACTTCCGTGGTCGAGCCCGGCCCTCCTCCGGTCAGAAGGTTGACCATGTCGAACATCTTGAAATTCTCGATCCCCCGAAAGAGCACAGCCAGCATGATGAATGGTAGAGCCATCGGCAGTGTGATGGACCAGAACTGCCGCCAATTCGACGCGCGATCGACCTCCGCTGCCTCATAAATGTAATCCGGGATCGAACGCAGCCCGGCCAGGCAAATCAGCATCACGTAAGGCGTCCACATCCAGGCATCGACGATGACGATGGCCCACGGACTGAGGGTCACGTCTCCCAGCATCTGGAACGACGAGGCGTCGCGTCCCGTGAAGAAGGCGACCACATAATTGAACAATCCGATCTGCGGCTGATAGAGAAAGGTCCAGAAATTGCCGACGACAGCCGGCGAAAGCATCATCGGCAGCAGAATGATCGTGGTCCACATGCCATGGCCGCGGAATTTCTTGTCGATGAGGAGGGCAAGACCAAATCCGAGCACGGTCTCTATGAGCACGGTCCAGATCACGAAATGCGCCGTCACCTGCATCGCCGCCCAGATATCCGGATCGGTCAGGATCGACTGGTACCAGTCGGTGCCCAGCCATATCGTCGGCGCGTTCGCCCGATTGGCGCGGTAGTTCGTGAACGAGAGATAGATCGTCCACACCAGCGGGAAGATATTGATCGCCAGCAGCAGCACGATCGTCGGCGTGATGAAGAGCCAGGCGAGCGCCTGGTCCGACAGGCCCCGGATACGACGCGCCACGGCTGGCCGGACCGGGACGGCCCGATAGGTGATCTGCGACGAAGCACTCAAATCGTTCATGGCTTTGGTCGATCCTCGCGCTGGGACCATCAGCTATGCGACAGCTGCCGATATTGCCGAAGAGAGCCTGGAGCGCGCTCGCGTGCGCTCCAGGCGGTTGCCTTAGAACTTCTTGCCTTCTTCCTTGAAGATGGCCTTCCAGTCCTTCACCAGACCGTCGAGCGCTTCCTGCGCGGTGCCCTTGTCCGCAACCACGTAGTCATGCACGCGCTTCTGTTCGGCTTGCAGGAGTTGCGCATAGGAGGGCTCGGCCCAGAAGTCGACGACCATTCCCATCGACTTCAGGAACTCCCCGGCGAACGGCGCGCTGCTCGGGAAGCTCGGATCGTTCAGCACGGACTTGGCGCAGGCATAGCCGCCCAGCGCCCACCACTTCTTCTGCACATCCCCGCCGGAGAACCATTTGATATATTGCAGCGCTTCGCCTTGGTTCTTCGAATAGGAAACGACCGAGATACCCTGTCCGCCGAGCTGCGTCGCCTGTGTCGCAGGGCCGGCGGGATTGCTGAAGAAGCCGATCTTGTCGCCGCCAACGTTCGGATCCTTGTAGAGGCCCGGGAAGAAGGCGAAGAAATTCATCTGCAGCGCGACCTGGCCCGACTTGAACGCATCAAGTCCTTCGGACATGTAGGAGTTGGAGGCGCCGGGTGGCGTGCAGCACTTGTAGAGCTCCTTGTAGGCCTCAAGCCCCTTGACCGCGCCGGGCGAGTTGACGAACCCGTCCATCGCATAGGGCTTCTTGGGATCCTGATATTGGAAGCCGTAATCGTAGAGATAGTTCGAAACGCCCATGGTGATGCCTTCCGAGCCGCGCTCGGTATAGATCGAAGCGCCATAGACCTTTTTGCCGTCGATCTCACGGCCCTGGAAGAACTTCGAGATGTCTCGCAGTTCGTCGAGCGTCTTCGGCGCAGCGAGATCGCGGCCGTACTTGGCCTTGAAATCCTTCTGGATCTCTGGCCGCGCAAACCAGTCCTTGCGATAGGTCCAGCCCACCGCGTCACCCATGGCGGGCAGCGCCCAATAGTTTGGCGTATTCTTCGGCCACTCCGAATAGCCGACCACGGTGGCCGGCATGTAATCGTCCATGCTGATCCCTTCCTTCTTGAAGAAATCGTTGAGCTTGACGTACTGGCCGTTCTCCGCGGCGCCGCCGATCCATTGCGAATCGCCGATGATGAGATCGCACAACGAGCCGTGCGAATTAAGCTCGTTCAGGAAACGATCGGCATAGTTGGTCCACGGCACGAATTCGAACTTCATACCGATGCCGGTCTTGGCGGTGAAGTCCTTCGACAGTTCGACCAGCGCGTTGGCAGGGTCCCACGCGGCCCAGCACAGCGTGATGGTCTTGGCCTGCGCGTGCGCAGGGGCAGTCCCCACTCCGGCACTGAGCGCGGATGCGAGAACTCCGAAACTAGTAAGAAGCGCCTTTACGGTCAGTTTCATAACGCTTTCCCTCCCAGTGGGGCCGGCCATCGACATGGCGCGACTCTCCAACCCGCTCGAATGCTTCGAGCAGAGCGATACAGTCCTTCACGGGCTGAACGACTAAACGGACGTTTCCTCGTGCCTGCCTGGATTCTTAGGGATTCAGCCAAGCTCGATTTGTTTAGTGAACCACGGGATACTAAACATTGCAAGCAGGCTGTTCTGGCATGGAGTTCAAACACTCATATCGGCGGTCCCACGAGCCCGCGCACGACATGATCGGTCGGTCAGCGGCAATGACGGCTGTTGTTTTGGGACGAGTAGAAAAGATTTCCGCCGCGGATAACGCGACACCCGTTGAAGCTTCCTCGTACAATCGCCGATCGGATGCGGTCCCATTTGCTGAGCTTGCCCAGATTGGACGCAGGATTTTTCTTGATCTCCCGGTGCGCACATCGTGCACATGAGGCCATTCAAGTATTTGAAAAACTTGAACCCTCAATGATCGGAAGCCACGGGCCGGCGGCAGGAATGCGATGACGCCGTGATAACCGCGCTCGCTTGCAAGAAATACCCGATCACCCGCGGCCTCAGTCAGCGCCTTGGACCAAATGCCCGCGCAGATCACCGCGCGATCGCAATCGATCCGGCCTTGGTCGGTCGTCATCGCTTCAAGACCACCATTCGTCACGGCAAGCCCGTTGCGCGCGCCTGACGAAGGACAGCGCCTCGCATGCGCGCGGCGTTCACGATCGCCGCCACATAGCCGCCCGGGTCGGTACAATAGGCGCCCTCCTCGACGAAAGCGCCGAAGCGATAGCTGGGGCTCAAATCCGGCTCTCTTCGGATTGATTGTTTTTCGACAAAAGGAAGGGAAATTATTGCGCTTCGCGAGCAAAAGTCCAGCTGTCCCCTCACCGGTCGGGTGCGGTCTCCGCCACCAGCCACTCACGGAAAGCCAGAAGCGGCGGGTACGTCGCACGTTCGGCGGGCCAGACGAGGTAGTATCGCTCAGGGCTCTCCATCGGCAGATTGATGGCGCGAACCAGCTTGCGGCTGGCCAGTTCGTCCTTGATCAGAAACGTCGGGAGCAGCGCCACACCGACGCCGGCAATCGCGGCCTGGGCCACAGTCGCGAATTGGTCGAACACCATCCCCTGAAAGGTTCCGCCAGGCACATCGTGAAGCGAAAACCAGCGATCCCAGGCCTGAGGGCGGGTGGAGATGCTCAGCAGCGGAGCCTGCTTGAAGTCGCCTGCAACACGGAAGCCGTGTTGCCGTTTCAGTGCGGGACTACAGGCAGGAACCACTTCCTCGGATCGCAACAGCACCATCTCTGCACCTGGCCACTCCGGCTGACCGAAATGAATCGCGGCATCCAGTGCTTCCGCACGGAAATCGAAGTAGGACAAGCGCGTCGTAAGATTGATCGTAATCCCGGGATTTGCCGCCAAGAACCTGGGCAGGCGCGGCGCGAGCCAACGCGTACCGAACGTCGGCAGGATGGCGAGATTGAGCATGCCCCCGCTTGGATTCGCGTGAAGATTGAAGGAGGCGGTGCTGATCTTGTGCAGCGCTTCGCGGACCTCGCGCGCATAGGCGTCGCCGACGGCAGTCAGCCGAATGGTCTGACGCTCGCGGACGAAGAGTTCGACATCGAGCTGCATCTCGAGAATCTTGATCTGACGGCTGACAGCACTTTGGGTCAGGCTGAGCTCACGCGCGGCCAAGGTCATGCTGCCGGTCCGAGCGGCGCACTCGAACGCCGCCAATACGGCGGTGGAGGGAAGGAAGCGACGAGGCGTTTGCATACTCATTCCAATTTAGAATGATCTATTGATAAAACATTGATTGAATCAGCCCATTCCGCAAGTCTAATTTCAACGATCATAACTAAATCGCATGCATGTGCCATCGGACCCGGCACGCCGCCGCAGGCGTGTTCTGTGGCAATGGAGATACTGATGACAGCCTTGCACGCGGATCCCGACGAAATCCGCACTCTGTTTTCCCGTGCCATGTCGGAAATGTACCGAGCCGAAGTGCCGCAATACGGAACCCTCCTGGAGCTCGTCAGTGACGTCAATCGCGAGATCTTGCAGCGGCACAGTGAGCTTTGCGCGAGCCTCGCACGAAACGACGAACTCGATCGGTTGAGCGTCGAGCGTCACGGCGCGATCCGCTTGGGGCGCGCCGAAGAGCTGTTCGATATCCGTCGTGTCTTCTCCGTGATGGGCATGCATGCGGTCGGCTATTATGATCTGTCGGTCGCAGGTGTCCCCGTCCACTCGACCGCCTTTCGGCCCATCACAGATGCAGCACTCCGCCACAATCCGTTTCGAGTTTTCACCTCACTGTTGCGTGTCGAGCTTATCGAGGACGAGGTGCTTCGCAGGCAGGCTGAACAAATCCTTGCCGAGCGCCAGATCTTCACGCCACGGGCGCTCGAATTGGTGAACATTTTCGAGACCGACGGTCGCCTGACCCGCCCGCAAGCCGAGGAGTTCGTTTGCGAGGCCTTGGAAACTTTCCGCTGGCACAGCGAAGCGACAGTGAGCCTCGATGTCTATCGAAAGCTGCATGATGCTCATCGGTTGATAGCTGACGTGGTGAGCTTCAAAGGCCCTCATATCAACCATCTGACGCCGCGCACGCTCGACATCGACGCCGTCCAGGCGGGGATGCCACGACGCGGCATTGTGCCGAAGGCCGTTATCGAAGGTCCGCCGCGCCGCAACTGCGCGATCCTGTTGCGTCAAACCAGCTTCAAGGCGCTGGAAGAGCCGATCATCTTCCGGCAGACAGACGGCAAAAGCGCTCAGGGAATGCATACCGCACGGTTTGGCGAGATCGAGCAGCGCGGCGTTGCGCTCACACCGAAAGGCCGCGAGCTCTACGACGCATTGCTTGCCTCGGCGCGTCAGGCCAGGGCGGCAGGGTCGACTACGGGCGACTACGACGCCGGACTCGCCGGGGCGTTCACGGCTTTCCCGGACGATTGGGCGGCGCTGCGTTCGCAAGGCCTCGCCTTCTTCCGCTATTCGGCAACACCGGCAGGCGTCGAGGCGGGCAAGCGTCGGGCACTGCCTTCCACCCTGGACCAACTGGTGGCCGAAGGCCTTTTGCGTTACGATCCGATCGTCTACGAGGACTTCCTCCCTGTCAGCGCGGCGGGAATCTTCCAGTCGAATCTCGGCTCCGACGCGCAGCAGAGCTACGCCGCACGCTCGAACCGGGCTGCGTTCGAGGTCGCCCTTGGCGCCGAGGTTCACGACGAAATGACGCTATACGCAAAGACCGAAAAAGATTCCGTCGAGCGGGCAATGAACCAACTCGGTTCGCCGCACATCGCACGCAAGGCAACGGCCTGATCGGGCCGCCTTTCAACTATACAAGAGAAACCACCATGACGACTACGACCCAAATTCCGACCGGCATTGCCAAATCCCTGGCCGGCGAGGCAGACCAGCTCCTGAGCAAGCTTAACGTCAAGCGGAGCCGCTACACCGGCGGCAAGCTGATTGCACGATCTCCGATCAGTGGCGAGATCACGGGCCATGTGAACGAGATCGGTACCGGCGACGCACAGACGGCAATCGACAAGGCGCACGCCGCCTTCCTCGAATGGCGACTGGTTCCCGCCCCGAAACGCGGTGAACTCGTGCGCCTTCTTGGCGAGGAGTTGCGCGCCAACAAGCAGGCGCTCGGCAGGCTCGTGTCGATCGAGGCCGGCAAGATTGCGTCCGAGGGGCTCGGCGAGGTCCAGGAAATGATCGATATCTGCGACTTCGCGGTGGGTCTGTCACGCCAGCTCTATGGCCTGACCATCGCGACGGAGCGAAGCGAGCACCGAATGATGGAAAGCTGGCATCCGCTCGGCGTCACCGGAATCATCTCGGCGTTCAACTTCCCTGTCGCCGTATGGTCCTGGAACGCGGCGCTGGCGTTGATCTGCGGCAATAGCATCGTCTGGAAACCGTCCGAAAAAACGCCACTGACGGCGCTTGCGACGGAAGCGCTGTTCGATCGCGCGCTCGAGCGTTTCAGAGCGGAAGGCGGTAGGGCGCCGGACGCGCTTTCTGCCGTTCTGTTTGGTGGCCGCGAGATCGGTGAAATCCTCGTCGATCACCCCAAGGTGCCTCTGGTGTCTGCGACCGGCTCAACTGCAATGGGGCGTGTCGTCGGACCGCGGCTCGCAAAACGCTTCGCGCGCGCAATCCTCGAACTGGGCGGCAACAACGCCGCAATTGTCGCGCCGACGGCAGACCTCGACCTGACCTTGCGCGGGGTCGCATTCGCCGCCATGGGCACGGCAGGTCAACGCTGTACGACGCTGCGACGCCTCTTCGTTCACGAAAGTGTCTATGACAGGTTCGTACCGCGTCTGAAGCGCGCCTACGAGAGCGTCACCGTCGGCGACCCGCTCAAGGAGGGCACCCTGGTCGGTCCGCTGATCGACGGAGCGGCGTATGCATCGATGCAGAAAGCGCTGAGCGAGGCGCGCGCTGTGGGCGGCGCGGTGTTCGGCGGCGAGCGGATCCTCTTCGACGGCACTGATGAGGCCTATTATGTCCGCCCGTCGCTGGTCGAGATCACAGGACAGGTCGGCCCCGTCGAGCACGAGACCTTCGCGCCCATTCTCTACGTGATCAAATATCGTGACTTCGAAGCGGTGCTTGACCTGCACAACGCGGTCCCGCAGGGACTCTCGTCCTCGATCTTCACCAACGATCTTCGCGAAGCAGAAGCTTTCCTGTCGGTGGCCGGATCGGATTGCGGCATCGCCAACGTCAATATCGGCCCGTCCGGCGCCGAAATCGGCGGCGCCTTCGGTGGGGAGAAGGAAACCGGCGGCGGCCGGGAGTCGGGCTCGGATTCCTGGAAGGCTTACATGCGCCGAGCGACCAATACGATCAATTTTGGCCGGACACTGCCGCTCGCCCAGGGCGTCAAGTTCGACGTCGCGTAGAGAGAGATTGCATGAACGCGCCCCTGCACACCTCGGCGTTGTTCCGGCCTTCCCACCGCATTGCCTCGATTGGCGTGTCGGAGATCCTGAAGATCAGCGGGCTCGCCGCGGAGATGAAGCGCCAAGGCCGAGATATCATCGTCCTCGGCGCAGGCGAGCCTGATTTCGACACGCCCGACCCGATCAAGGATGCAGCCGAGCGCGCGATTCGGGCAGGCGTGACCAAGTACACCGCTTTGGACGGCGGGCAGGAACTCAAGGCCGCCATTCGCGCAAAGTTCAAGCGCGATAACGAGCTCGAGTTCGCGCAAGACGAGATCACCGTGTCAGCCGGCGCCAAGCAGGTGCTCTTCAACGCCATGATGGCCACCATCAACCCCGGCGACGAGGTCATCATCCCGACGCCGTTCTGGGTGACTTACGCCGACATCGTCGCGATCGTCGGCGGCACGCCGGTGCTGGTGCCATGTTCCGAGGCCAATGGCTTTCGGCTTCAAGGTAACGTTCTTGAACGTGCCATTACGCCTCGCACGCGATGGCTGATGCTGAACTCGCCGTCCAATCCATCCGGCGCGGCCTATTCGGAAACCGATTATCGGCCGATCCTCGACGTGCTTATCAAGCATCCGCACGTCTGGCTGATGGTCGATGATATCTACGAGCATATCATCTACGACGATTTTCGTTTCGTCACGCCGGCGGCGATCGAACCGGCTCTCCGCAGCCGAATACTGACTGTCAATGGTGTCTCGAAAGCCTACGCGATGACCGGCTGGCGCATCGGCTATGGGGCTGGGCCAAGCCCCCTGATCCGCGCCATGGCTGTCGTCCAGAGCCAATCGACCTCCTGCCCATCATCGGTCAGCCAGGCTGCGGCCATCGAAGCCCTGAACGGCCCGCAGGATTTCATCCGGGACCGCTGCTCGTCATTTCAACAGCGCCGCGATCTTGTCGTCGGCGCCTTGAACGCGATCGACGGCATCCGTTGCCGCGCGCCCGAGGGCGCATTCTACACATTTGCAAGTTGCGCCGGCTTGATCGGCAAAGTCACGCCTGACGGGCAGACACTACGTAGCGACACGGACTTCGCGGAGTACCTTCTTCGCGCCGCTGGCGTTGCCGTCATCCCTGGTTCGGCTTTCGGGCTTGCACCGTATTTCAGGATCTCTTACGCGACCTCCGCTGTCGAACTCGAAGATGCGTGCCAGCGCATCGCACGTGCAACTGCGGGACTTTCGTGAGAGCCCAAAGAAGACGCTGAAAGACCGTACCTGCGACACGTCACCGCGAGTCCGAATATTCGTCCAGACATTGCGTCTGATTTGATTCTGCCCGGCAATTACCGATCTCGACCGCGATTTGCGATGATCGGCTCGCGCGGATGTGTCATCCGAGATAGTGCCTCAATAAAGATCGGTTCCCAGGCTCTGATATGGCGCCTGAGAAGATTGGTGAGCGCTTCTTCCTCGCCGGCCATCGCGAGTTCGATGATCTGGTAGTGCTCGGCGGCGGATTCGTTCTGGCGGGCAAGACCTGCGCGCGACTTGATGCCGTAAAGCCGCATCTGATCGCGCAATCCCATCACCATTTCGGTCAGGCGGGCATTGTCCGCCGCCGCCGTCAGCAATTGGTGAAAGTTCCGATCCGCTTCGAGATAATGCCCGATGTCTTCCGCCTTGACCGCCCGCGCAACCTCATCGGCGAAGGGAACAAGCTTCCTGAGATTCTTCTTCGGCTTGCGCGCAACGATCGCCGCCGCGTGGAGCTCCAGCACCTCGCGGAGATCGAACAGGTTGCGCAGCTCGGTCAAGGTCGGCTCGACCACCCTGAAACCGCGATTGCGCATCGGCTCGATCAACCCGCTGCGCGCCAATTCGAGAAGCGCTTCCCTGACGGGGGTGCTCGACACGCCGAGGCTCGCGGCAAGCGTCGGTACTGAATACATCGATCCGGGCATGCTCTGACCGGAAATGATCTCCGCGCGCACCTGCTGTAGCACCAGCTCCCGTAAATTCTGGTCCATTCCCATCCTGCCTCGTCGGCTCCGGAATCATCCGGTTCGTCCGCGGCACCATAGTCGGGTTTGGCTACGGCACAATAAAAGGGCTTGACGACGGACACGCCGCAGATGACATTATGTAGCGCTTTACAGTAATGCGCTACTATTAGCCCTTCAGATGGTATGGCCTTCCTATGGCGCAGCGCGTACCCGGCTATTGCACGCTGTGCCGATCCCGATGCGGCGCAACCATGGTCATCGAGAACGGGCGGCTGATCGGCGTCGAGACCTTGCCCGATCATCCGACCGGCGGAGCGCTGTGCGCAAAGGGCCGCGCCGCGCCCGAGATGGTGCACAGTCCGCGCCGCCTGACCAAGCCGCTTCGCCGGACGACGCCCCGCGACGCAGCCGATCCCGGCTGGACGGAGATTTCCTGGGACGAGGCGCTGGACGACATCGCCCAAAGGCTCGGCCACATCAGAAAAAAATCCGGGGCGGAAGCGGTGGCCTTTGCCGTCACGACGCCGAGCGGCACGCCGATGGTCGACAGCTTCGAATGGGTCGAGCGCTTCATCCGCTGCTTCGGCAGTCCAAATCTGATCTACGCGGTCGAAATCTGCGGCTGGCACAAGGACTACGCCCATGCGCTGACCTTCGGACGCGGCATCGGCGTACCCGACTATGAGCGTGCCGACGCAATCGTGCTCTGGGGGCATAACCCGGCCCGCACCTGGCTTGCCCAGGCAACGCGCGTCGCCGACGCACGGCGGCGCGGCGCGCGCGTCGCGGTGGTCGATCCCAAGCCGAACGGCTCCGGACAACAGGCCGATATCTGGTTGCGTATCCGCCCCGGCGCGGACGGCGCGCTGGCGATGGGGGCGATCCGGCACCTCATCACGACAGGGACGTACGACGCCGACTTCGTGACGCGCTGGACCAACGGACCGCTGCTGATCGACACCGCCACGGGACGCTTCGTTCGTGCGAGCGAGCTCTGGGCCGACCAATCCAGCGACGATTTCGTCACGCTGGACCGATCCGGAGCAGCACGCGCCTTCGATACCCGCGTTGCGGCGCCCGATCCTGCCTCCTACAAGCTGGATTGTCGGGCGACACTCATCGCGCAAGACGGCCGTGCGATCGCGGCGGCAACGGCCTTCAATTTGCTGACGGCCGCGGCAAATCCCTACACGATCGCACGTGTGGCCGAACTGACCTGGCTCGACGAGAGCAAGATCGCAGCCTTTTACGAGCTGTTTGAGAACAGCCCGCGGCTCGCCTATCATTCCTGGACGGGCGTCGGGCAGCACACCAATGCGACTATGATCGAACGGGCGATTGCGACGCTTTACTCACTCACCGGCGCCTGCGACCGTCCCGGCGGCAATATCTGGCCAGTCCCGCCTCCGACACGCACCGTCAACGACTATGCCTTGTTGCCGCCGGAGCAAAAAGCCAAGGCGCTCGGCCTCGACGAGTTGCCGCTCGGGCCGCCAGGCCGGGGATGGATCACGGCACGGGATTTCAGTCGCGCGGTTCTGACCGGCGAACCCTACCGGGTCGAAGCGCTGATGAGCTTCGGTACCAATTTCATGGTGTCGCAAGGCCATTCTTCGCGCAATCGCGAGGCGTTGCGCACGCTCGACTTCCACGTCCATGTCGACATGTTCATGAATCCGACGGCCGCGAATGCGGACATCGTGCTGCCTGCCAACATGCCCTGGGAACGGGACGCCCTAAAGATCGGCTTCGAGATCACGCAGGAAGCCGTTGAGACGATCCAGTTTCGCCCGCAGATGCTGCCGCAGCTTGGTGATTGCAAGGCAGACTATGAAATAGCAGCCGAACTCGCGGTCAGGTTGGGCATGGCTGATGAATTTTTCGGAGGCGATGTTGAGGCCGGCTGGAATCATCAACTTGCACCGCTCGGCGTGACCGTCCACGACTTGCGCCAGCATCCCGGAGGCCTGCGTTTCCCTCAATCCTTTC
Organism: Bradyrhizobium hipponense; assembly: GCF_008123965.1. Classification (GTDB taxonomy): domain Bacteria; phylum Pseudomonadota; class Alphaproteobacteria; order Rhizobiales; family Xanthobacteraceae; genus Bradyrhizobium; species Bradyrhizobium hipponense. The sequence goes on from NZ_VSTH01000014.1 coordinate 288,071, forward strand.
GTCACGAAAAATACGCGCTGCCGCAACTGAACGCCACGGTTGCGGGCTTTACCACCGCCACCCGCCGCGTCGAGATCTATTCGGAACTAATGCTCGAACATGGCTACGCGGCGTTGCCGGGCCATATTGAGCCTGCCGAAAGTCCGCTCGCAGACGGCGCCGACAGTCGCTTTCCGTTGGTGCTCACCACCGCCAAGAGCGGTTGGTTCGTCCACAGCTCGCATCGTCACATTGCCTCCCTCCGCAAGAAGACGCCCGATCCGTCCATCGAGATCAGCGCAAGGCTCGCAGCCAAACGCGGCCTCCAAGACGGTGACTGGGCGGTCATCGCAACCTCATCCGGCGAAGTCCGGCTGCGCGTGCGCCTGAACGAAGCGCTCGACGATCGCGTCGCCATCGCCGAGTTCGGCTGGTGGGAGGATTGTCCGCCGCTGGGACGCGACGCGATCCGGCCTGCGGGATCGCCGACGTCAAATATGAACGACGCCCTGAGCGACGCGACACGCGATCCGGTCAGCGGTTCGGTGCCGCTGCGCGCCACGACTTGCGACATCCGCAAGGATGAGACCGCGAGCCGCGTTCATTGGACGGGCAAGCGCGGCTTCGCAGTCGCCGCCATTCACGGTCAGGCCGACGATGTCGTCGCGCTCGACCTTGCGCCACACGATGGTGGTGCGATTCCTGCGTTTCGCCCGGGACAGCACGTCCTGCTGAGCCTGCCGGGATTGGACGTTGCCCGCGCCTATTCGCTGACCGGCCACGACGGCCGCGATGTGCTGTCGATCGCGGTCAAGAAGCGCCGGTCCGGCGATTCAAGCCTTGCGGGCGATGCGGTTCATCTGTCCGATCACGTCCATCGTCTGGCGGTCGGCGATGAAGTTCAGATCGAGTCGCCCAAGGGGATTTTCACGCCACCGCTGCACGGACCCCGCCCCCTGATCTTTCTTGCCGCCGGAATCGGCATCACGCCCTTTATCGGTCATCTCGAGGCGCTGGCCAGACGAGGGTCTGCCGAGCGCGTTGCCAGGGTTTTGCTGCTCTATGGCTGCCGCAACCGCGGCGAGCATGCCTTTGCCGGACGGTTGCGGCAGCTCGCAGTTTTGCTGCCGGAGCTCGAACTCATTACTGCGTATTCGGCGCCGCGCGCGCAGGATCGCTGCCCCGAGGATTACGACTACGCGGGCCGGCTGGATCTGTCCGCGATCGATCCGATGCTGCCACTGAGACCCCTCGCCTATCTCTGCGGTTCACCCGGCTTCGTGACATCGATGACGGCCCGGCTGGTTGAACGCGGCGTTCCGCGCTTCGACATATTCATGGAAGCGTTCACCTCGCCACCGATCGTGCCACGGACCCTGAAGGCGCAGACCGTCCACATTGCCGATAGCGACAGGAGCTTCACGTGGACGCCTGAGCTCGGCACCCTTCTCGATGCGGCCCAGGCGGCCGGCGTGTCATTGCCCAGCGGCTGCCGCGTCGGCCAGTGCGAGAGCTGCCTCATGCGCGTCGTCGACGGCAACGTCGCACAGCTCGGCGGCGTCGACAGCGCGACCGACCAGTGCCTGACCTGTCAATCCGTTCCGCTGTCGGAGCTCACGCTCGCACTCTGATCGGCAAATGATGAACTGAACGCAACACCAACTCGACTATGGGGGCCGCAATGACCGATACGACGGATAAAGCTATCTTCCTCGACGAAGCACCGACACAAACCAACCCGCTTGCGAGATTCTCGCAGTACATGGTCCGCTTCGCCGAGCGCTGGTTCCCCGATGCATATGTCTTCGTTTTGATCGCCGTGGTCTTGATCGCGCTCAGCACCATCGTGCATGGCGGCTCACCACTTGCCGTCAGCCGTGCCTTTGGCGACGGCTTCTGGAATCTCATTCCGTTCACCATGCAGTTGGCGCTGGCCGCCGTCGGCGGCTATGTCGTCGCCATGTCGCCGCCCGTCGCGGCGTTGATGCGTCGGCTGGCCGGCGTTCCCTCCACCGCTCGCGGTGCCGTGGTTTTCGTTGGCGTGCTCAGTATCTTGCTGTCGTTGCTCAACTGGAGCCTGAGCCTGATTTTTTCGGGCCTCTTGGTGCGCGAAATCGCGCGGCGCAACGACATCAAGCTCGATTATCGCGCCGCCGGTGCAGCCGGCTATCTCGGCCTTGGCTGCGGATTCACCCTCGGCATCACGTCATCGGTCGCCCAGCTTCAAGCCAATGCGGCAAGCATTCCGGCCTCGCTGTTGCCGATCACCGGTGTCATCAGTTTTTCCGAGACCATCCTGACTTGGCAAAACCTCGTCACGATCTTGGTCGTGACCACGCTGTCCGCAGCAATCTGTTATCTGACGACGCCGAACGATGCGTTGGCAAGGACTGCAGAGGATCTTGGCGTATCTCTTGATGGCGACCGGATCGAGCCAAAGAAACCGGCACGGCCGGGCGACTTTCTCGAGTTCAGCCCTGTTCTAACCATTCTGACCGTGGCGTTGGCCTCGGGCTGGCTCTGGTGGACCTTTCAGTCCGGCAATCCGCTGATCACTCTCTCAGGCCTGAACACCTATAATTTCGTGTTTCTGATGCTCGGCATTCTCCTGCATTGGCGTCCCCATAGCCTCGTCGAGGCTTTTTCCAAGGCAACGCCGAGCATCTCGGGCTTGTTATTGCAGTTTCCCTTCTACGCCGGCATCGCCCAGATGCTGACCAAAGTGCCTAATAGCAGCGGATTGACGCTCTCCGATACCATCGCTCACTGGTTTGCGCACGTCTCAGTCAACTCGACCGTTTTCTCGTTCCTGATCGGAATTTATTCAGCGGTGCTCGGTTTCTTTATCCCGTCAGCCGGCGGCAAATGGTTCATTGAGGCGCCCTACATCATGAAGGCGGCCAACGAAGTCGGAGCTCATCTGGGCTGGACCACTATGGTCTACAACATCGCCGAGACGCTGCCGAACTTCATCAACCCGTTCTGGATGCTGCCTTTGCTTGGCGTGCTCGGGTTGAAGTCAAAGGACTTGATCGGATACACGTCCGTGCAATTCTTCGTGCACTTCCCGATCGTCATGATCCTGGCTGCAATCTTGATGACGACGTTCATCTACCACGCACCAATTCTGCCCTAATCGATCGATGAACCTGATCATGCGGGATGTCGTGACCTCACCGACCCGACATCCCAGAGTGGGTAATCTCAGGCCTCTCCCGACATCGGCATTCGATACAAGGCAGGTCCGTTCACCCCGCCGAACGAGAACAACATCTCGCAGTTGTCCGCGCGCGCTCGTCAATCCGCGCGGCCCGAACCGCTGCACTCTGTGTTGTTCGAGACCGCAAGTCTAGCGCAGACGCCGTGAATTTCGCTGCTTCCCATGTGCTTCCCAAATCCGGAGGCCTCCACAGAACTGGGAAGCAGCAACGCCCTAAGCCACTGTAATCGTTGGTGGGGGAGGCAGGACTCGAACCTGCGAAGCCATAAGGCGGCTGATTTACAGTCAGCTCCCTTTGCCACTCGGGACACTCCCCCGCTCGACGGCAGCACAATCGGGCCGGACCTTGCCGGCGGACCGAAAACGGCCATGGAACGTGAAGGCCGCAACAGCCCGGATGGGGGCGCGACCGGGCGCGGTTATGGGCGAAGCCGTGGGGTAAAGTCAACCGAGGCGGACAGCTAAAATCGCCTCCTTGGACGCCCAAATTGCCATATTCCGGAACCCGTGACACAAGCGCACCATGAACGAGCGCAAATTCACACCCAAGCGCCCCCGCGGCGGCGGTAAGCCCTTCAACAGACCAGGGAAATCCGTAGGCCGCCCAGCCTGGCGCGACCGCGATTCGGCCCCCGACGGGCCCGTCATCCTCTATGGCTGGCACACCGTCACCATGGCACTCGCCAATCCCGTGCGGCGGATCCGCAAGCTGACGCTGACCGAGAACGCCGCCCGCCGCCTGGCGGACGAGAACATCGAAACCCGCATCGCGCCCGAGATCGTCCGGCCCCAGGAGATCGATCGCCTGCTGTCGCCCGACGCGGTGCACCAGGGCCTGCTTGCGGAAGCCGATCCCCTGCCCTCGCCCGACATCGAGACGCTAGAGCCGGAAGGCATAGTGCTGGTGCTCGACCAGATCACCGATCCGCACAATGTCGGCGCGATCCTGCGCTCCGCCGCCGCCTTCGCGGTCAAGGCGATCGTCACCACCGCGCGCCACAGCCCGGAGGCGACCGGCGTGCTGGCGAAGGCGGCTTCAGGCGCGCTGGAGCTGGTGCCGATGATTACCGTGCAAAACCTCGCCCGCGCGCTGACCGCGCTGAATGAATGCGGCTTCCTGACCGTCGGGCTCGACAGCGAGGGCAGCGAGGATCTCTCCGATGTCACACTGCGCGAGCCGCTCGCGCTCGTGCTTGGCGCCGAAGGCAAGGGCCTTCGACAATTGACGCGCGAAACCTGCAGCGTGGTGGCGCGGCTCGACATGCCCGGCGAAATCAAGAGCCTCAACGTATCGAACGCCGCCGTGCTCTCTCTCTATGTCGGCGCGAGCCGGCTCGGGTTGATGAAGCGGTAGCAAAACAAAACGCCCGTCCGCATCACGCGGACGGGCGCTTCGTTGGCTCAACCGATCGAACGTTCAGTAATAGCGGCGCAGCACGCGGTGGCCGCCGTAATAGTACGGCGCGGGCGCGCGGCGTTGGGCATAGCCGTAGCGCGGGGCGTAGCCGTAGCGCGGGCCATAGCCATAGTGCACGCGCGGCAGGTAGCCCTGGCGCGGACCGTACCCGTAGCGATACGGACGATAGTACGGCCGGCGATAGGGATAGGCGGCCGGCGCTTCGACGGCGGCGGCACGATATCCATAGCCGTAACCGTAATTGGCGGGCGCAACCACCGCGTCCTCACGATAGGTCGGATACGGCGCGAACGCGCCCGGGCCGGTGTAGGTCGGGCCCTGGTTGACGTAGTAGTATTGGGTCGTCGGCTCGGCGAGGCGCTCATAGGCGCCATAGCCGTACCCATAGCCGCCGCAGCCGGTGTTGCAGCCGGAATAGACCGGCGCAACCGGCTGGCACGGATTGAAGCCGCAGGCCATGGCGGGCGCGGCCCCAGCAATCATCACGGCAGCCGCCGCGACCAGTCCCGAAATCATTTGACGCATTACTCTCTCCTGTTGATTTCCGTTTCGTTGGATTTGACGTTTCTTAACCGGGTGGCTTGTCTTAACCGGATGGCTTGCCGGCCCCCTCGGCATGTGGCCGCGGCCGACGATGCTGCGGATTGACGTTGATCTGCGGCGCCAGGATCACCGGCGGCGGATCGACCGGAATGTCCATTTGCGGCGGCAACGGCGCAGACTGCGCACCCCAGCTGCGCTGGTAGCTCTCCGCAGGCTGCGGCAGCTTGCGGTTCGCGGGCGGCTCGACCTCGAGGCGGCCGTAGCCGGGCCGCAAGCCCAGGGTCGGATAATAATGGCCGACATCGGAGGGCTGCCGCTCGGCGACATAGCGCCCGCCATAGATCGTGGGCTGCACCTGGACGTTCTTGCCGAGACCCCAGACACCTTCGACGACGGTGTAGGACGCATCGATGCCATTGATGATGATGGGCACGCCGGGCCGGCCGGGGACGACGACATCGAAGCCGCCGCCGGCAAACGCCGACGCGGGTAATCCGATCAGAAAGGTTGCGAGCGCCACGGCGCGCATAGGCGGGATCCCGGTTGTTCCGGAACGCAACCTATCCGATTGCAACGCAGCTAGGGTTAAGGCCGGCTCATCAAATGGCGGTAAGCCTAACGCGCAAGGGTCGATAGCGGCTCAAATGCCGCGAGGTGCGCTAGCGAAGCGTTAACGGGACAGTCGGCCACAGCACGGCCGGAGCGCAGACGGTTGCGTGGCACAGACTGCACATCCTGGGCGGGCTCACGTCGATGTGACACCGCTTGCGAGAAAGCGCGGAACGACTGCCGGACGTCGCACTTAGCACAGGTCTCAACAACATGGAGGAAATGCCATGACGAGCCTGAAGCTTCTTGGCTTGGCCGCGATCGTCGCGTCCACGCTGGCGGCACCTGCCTTCGCGCAAACCGTGACCGACAATTCGGCCCGCTGCACCGGGCTCTTCCAGGATCCCAATTGTCAGAATCTCGGCCCAGGCAATCGCACCACCGACCGCGGCTATCGCCACAGGCACATGGCCCGTCGGCAAGTGAATTCGAATGATGGAACACAATCCGGCTTCTGGCCGCTCGACACGGCGGGCGCCGTCGCCGGCGCTGCGGTCGGCACCGCGGCAGCGGTGGCCGCCGCACCGTTCCAGGGCTGGGGCAACTCCTACGCGAGCTACGACCGCGGCGGAACGAGCTGGCACGGCGACTGGGACAGTTACGCCACCCGCAACGGCATCGTGTGCAAGCCCGGCACCTGGTTCAAGGGCGGCGATGGCCGCCGGCACCTCTGCCAGTAGACCCCGCAGCCAGGCGAAATGGTTCAGGCGGCCCTTTGGGCCGCCTGTTTCGTGCCGGCGAACGCCACCCGCGGGTTCTGGCACTTTTTGGGCAAGTCTGGTATTGCGACGCGCGGGCGGGCAGCCCGGCCCGTGCCGGCCCCTGCCCTTTTCAGCGTCGCCGGCTTAGCTCAGCGGTAGAGCAGCGGTTTTGTAAACCGAAGGTCGGGGGTTCAATCCCCTCAGCCGGCACCAGCGATTTAGCCGACACAGCGGCCTTACCCATTGGGGCTGCCTTTGCCCCCATCGATAAGACCATATGGGGAGGCCTCAGGACGCCCGGCAGGCGTTCCAATCAACGCTGCCAGCCGTCCACGGGTCTCGATTGTGTAAGGCTCCCCAGAAGCCCGCCGCTAATTTGCGACGGGCAATCTAAAATCAATTCTGTGCGTCGGCTGCGAACAACGAAAAATAAGCATTGAGTCTGGCGCGACCTTCAGCCCGCCAATGATATCTGCGTTCAAATGCATCACCTCTAGCTGCAGTTTTGGTGCAAACGGATCGGACGAGGGAGCGAGGCGCGCCGAGTGTCCCTCGGACACATTGTCGTCAGGCGTGCGTACGATTTGATCGAGACGGTCGGCTGTGTCTGTGTTTGTGGGGTCCGCGGCAAGTAGCTTCGTGGAATCGGCGGTAAGAGTTGATTTGAGATAGGTAGTAAATTCCAGTTTCGTGTTCACTATAGTCTTTCTGTTGTGCGCACAAAAAAACCGGCGTGCGCTGCCGGGCGGAATCACAGAATGTAATTTGTAAGCGGATCAACCTGACTTCGCGCGTCGTTCTGCATGCGGACAGACCGATCCGAACGTCGCTGGTGTCAAGGAGCCGCGGCTTCTGAGCAAGCTTCTTCAGACACGTGCATCAATCAAAAGTCATCCTCGTCCGAGCGGACGACTGCTCCACATCGCGGGAATCGCCGGTGGGCGGCTGCCATTGATGCCGCCGTTGTGACGGCTCGTGAAAGTTCGTGCCGATTGCAGCCTGCGCGGCCGGCCTTACGTGAACAGCCATGCCAGCTTCCTTGGGAGATGATGCGATGCGTTCCTTTTTGAGCTTAGGCTTTCTCATTGCCCTATGTGCCTCGGCAAATGCCGCGACGGCACACCACCCACACCGCAAACACGCCGTTGCCCGTCAGGATCCTGGCGTGATCATGAGCCCCGTTCCCTATGGTGCCTACGCCGGGCCTCGTCCACCGGTCTACTTCAACGACCAACCGGATCCCCTGGTGGATAGACCCTACAAGAACTGGGGCGGCTAGAGCATGATTCGGAAAAGTGTGCAGCGGTTTTCCGAAAAGATCATGCGCAAACAATAACCTGTTCACGTCGTCCGAGCAGCCACCCGGCTTGCCTCCCGCAGCTGCCTAGCTGCGCTTGGGGCGTCCCGGCCGCAAGCGTTCGACCAGACTCCGAAGCTCTCCCGGGGATTCCTGTCGGCTGTACTGACCAATCCTCTAAGCCGGCACCAGCGCAATCCTCAGCTTGAATTCTTCGCCACGCTGCTTTGCTGGAAGTGTTCGACGGCCGCGCCGTTGATGTCGGCCCAGCCATGTTTCGACTGCTCGAAAACCGATCTGACCGGCGCCGGGTAGTTTGGGTCCGCGATTGCGCCAACGGCAACGCCGATCATCGCAGGCAGATTGTCGGCCTTCCAATACACCGTTGAACCGCAGTCGGGACAAAAATAGCAACGGACCTTGCCACCGCTTGCGGCGGCGCGAACGTACTCTTTTGGAGCTCCCGAGATCGTGACGACCTCAGCGGGGTAAAAGGCACCCACACCGAACGGCGCGCCCGTTCGCCGCTGGCAGTCAATGCAGTGACAGGCAACGACGAGGCTCGATGACCCCGGAAGCGACAGCGCAAGGCCGCCGCAGCTGCATCTGGCGTCGACCATCAACACAGACTCCCGTTCAGATCCGCCGCATCGGCCGAGGCGTGTCAAAGAAGAGAAAGCCGTTAACCGCCGCATGCCCAGATCAGGGAGGCTCGCAAGCCCTTCAACGATGTTCAACTGAAATTCTACCAAGAAATGGCGCGCATTGGGGGTACGCTCGCAACGACCAATCCCACTTCGCAATCTGACCTCTGGACCGGCACGAAACGTGACTTTTATGCCCTCTACTGGAGCGGGCTTTCGATGGTGGAAGACCGCCAGGTCGAAATCGGCATCATCAATCTCGAAAGGTCGCTTCGAAATTTTGCGCGCAGTTCCGGCACTCATAGATCGGTACGAGATCGCGTCTATTGCCTTGCGCTCGCGATGCAAAGTTCGATTGGACTCTCATGGAAAGTGCATCTCACCGAAGGTCCGGAACTTCCAAATAAAGAGCGCGAGCAACAGAAGCGGTGCAATGTAGAGGTAGAATTGAATTCGGCTGATTCAAAGCTGACCGAAGACTAGATTTCGCCTAGAGTGCAACTGCCTTCGGGCAATCGATCCAGCCGCCAGACCCCGAGGCTCTTGTCGCGCCACCCGCCGGCCCCCCTCCTCGCAACGCTCGTTGATCAGCGCGCGCGGCGTCGGCCAGTTGAACGGCGCCCGCTCCGTGTTCAGCGCCCGCCAGTCGCCGTCCTCGCAATCCTGATTCTTGTCCCATTCAGGAAAGGCCGTGACCAGCAGGAAGCGCGCCGCTGCCGCGAAAGCGGGCGACGGCGCGGTCGATATTTGCAAAACTCAGATGCACGAGGCAGTCCCGGCACAGGATCAGATCGAGGCCCACGAAATTATCGCGGTCGGCGACGAACCGTTCGTGAGCGAGCGCTGGAGGGCGATTGGAGGTCATCGGACGAGACTCAAACAAATTTCCGTCGCAGGCACATTATACAGGCGAGGTGTTGCGTCCGAAATCTCCGAACATGAGGTAGTGTGCGCATCCGATGCGCTCAACCACCGTCCGACAGAAGGCCAAAATCATCGCCGGTGCCGTGGCGGCGATCGTCGCGACAGGCTTCCTGTTCGCGATCGCCATGGCCCTCCTGCTGCCGCAATAGGAGCTGCGGCTCGCCGGCGGCGCGCGGCAAGGCTCACGTCGGCGAGGCCTCCTGGCCCTCCCCGGGCCGGCCATGAGCGCGCACCAAGGCCTCGACGAACGCGATCACCTCTGCCCGCTTGTCCGGCGACAGCGACAGAAAGGCGCGCACCAGCCTCAGGCCCTGCGCTTCCTCCGATTGTTCTTCTCCGGCATCCATCGGTTGAGTGTCGGACAATCGGGAAAAATATGCAATCCCCTGCAAGTACCTGACTTGATTCGGCGAACCAGCTTTGGTGGAATGGATCCAGCAAAGGGGGGACCATGAAGTGGATCAGGGAGCGCGACGCGCTGATCGCTCAGACACTGGCCTTCGTCCAATCGGTCACCGGTAGGAACGAGGACTTTCCCCCGCCGCAGGCCCCGGCGGCGGCGTCCGCCGTGATCACCGAGATCGTCGCCGTCCGGGCTGCTGCGGTCGAAATCGAGCCGCCAGCGGCCACCTCACCGCTCGCCGCCCTGCAGCCTCGGCCCGTCCAGGTCCCGCCGCCGCGGACCGGCGTCGATGTACGCACCGAGATGCAGGCCCGCATCGTCAGTTTCCGCAAACATCAGGAGCGGTTCCAGCGCGAACGGGAGGAATATTGCGCGGCGACCCTGAGCAGGCTCCGCGCTGCCATCCGCGACATCCCGTCACGACCGCCGGCGGATAAGTAGAGCCGATCGTTTGAAGCCCCTATAGCCACGACCACACCAACCAGAGATTGGCCGCGCAGGCGCCGACCAGTGCCAGCGTCAGCGGCAGGAGCATGTGCCCGCAGGAGGTTTTCAGGTCGGACGTCATGGCCGAAAACATCCGCTGATTCCGGCAAATGAGTCCCAGGGATTCTTTTTTTTGGGATTCAGGACTCGTTTACGACTCAGGGCCCGCCGCCTCGATCACGCTCCCGTGATTTCCCTCTGGCAGGAAACCCTAGCCCCTACAGGACGTTAACGGGTCTTTATGGGAGCGGGAAGCATGCCGTACGCGCTGTTTTGCAACGACGCCCAGATCAGCAAGGCCTATCCGGGCGAGTCCGACGTCTGGAAGCTCGCGCAACGGAGCGGCCTCGTCGTGGACGTCAGTACCGACGAGCAGCGGCCCGGGCCGCGCCGGGTGCTGGACAACGACTATGAGATCAAGCCCTGCCAGGCCGCCCAAGGCGAAGACCCCGCCAAGAACAAGGCGGACGCCGAGCAGGAGTCGAGGATGGAGCTGCAGTTGAGTTCGTAAGCTTCGGCCGAAAGTCGCCCCGGCCCTCAGGGCATGGCCGTCGTCAGCGACGCCTGCTCGCCGGCCAGGGCCACACAGGCCTTGCGGCGGTGCAGCCCGCGGATGGCACCAGTGACCTTCAGCACCTTGCCGGACGGACAGGCGCCGTCGCGGACGAAGGCGACCTCATAGGGTGCCAGCATCAAAGGCTCGGATTTGAGGATTGTCTGTGCAAAGCACGGCAGTGCAAGGAAACACGAGACCACCACCGACGCCAAGATACGCATGTTCGTTGTCCCACCAGCCCGGCAATTCTCATAATACGCGTTCCGGAGCGCGAGTTCCGTAAGCGGCAAAAATTATTTTTGCTTTACCTCAGCCCCATGACGCGCGTGAGAAGGCGCGCTCCAGAACGTTTGCTTGCAAATGACGCGCCAGATGGTTCACGCAAAGGAAACAACGGGCTGACGAACAAAAGGCTGGCAAACAAAAGGCGGGCGAAGCGGCCGGCCTTTGTCAGATCGTAGTCGGATCTTGGCTCCTGGCGACAGCTCAGTAGCGCGAGGCGGACGGGCCGCCCCAGCCGAAGCGGTAATTCACACCGGCCTTGACGGTATGCTCGTCCTCCCGGCCGCGGACGCCGACGATGTCCGCCGGGCCGGAGGTGAAGGTGGTGCTGCCGAAATTATAGTACTGGTACTCGGCCTTGGCCGACCAGTTGGGCGCGAACATGTATTCAAGGCCGGCACCGACGGTGTAGCCGTCCTTGCTGTTGCCGGTGGTGGTGAAGGCTTGCGGCACGCCGGCAATGTTGACGCCGAGGCCGTTGTTGCGCCAGGCGTAGCCGCCCTTGGCGTAGACCAGCGCCGGCCCCCAGGTGTAACCGATCCGGCCGGTCGCCGACCCGATCTGGTCGGTGTTCGACGTCACCTGCGTGCCCAGCGGGAACAGAGCACCGTTGTTGCTGGTCGGCAGCCACGAATATTGGGCTTCGACGCCCACCACCCAATTGGGCGCGAACTGGTAGTCAAAGCCGCCCTGCACGCCGCCCATGAAGCGTGCGTCGCTCGACTGGAAGCTGCTGTCGCCGGCGAACGCGCCGCCGACATGGCCGCCGATGTAGAAACCGGTCCAATTATAGATCACCTGCGGCGGCGTGTAGGCCGGCGCCTTGGTGTAGGGGCGCGGCTGCATGTCGGCTGCTGCGGCTGGCGCTGCCAGCGCGAGCAGAGCCGCCGCGCCTAGCCAAATCGTTCTCATGCTCATCCCCGTTCTTTCATATTCGACACTCAGCAAACAACGTGGCGTGAATTGGGTTGCTTCGCGGCGATGCCGGAACGTTGATCGTCCGCAACTGTGACAGGGCGGCAACAAGCCGATTTTGTTCCGTCACGTCCCGCCTGTGCCGACAGATTTTGTCCTCTGCGCGAGGTCTGCCGTAACAATTTGTCGCGAGGCGAAACAACCCGTTCAAAGCTCGCCACAATGTGATCCAGCACTCCGGCAGGCGCTGTTCTAGCACCCGGCGATGAAGGCGGGCTTTGCGCTATCGCGCCATCTTTTCGAGTTCCGGAAAGGGTGCGTAAACCGCTCCGGCGCAGAGCTCGCTGGCGCGATCGACGACGCGGTCCGCCCGGCCGTTGACGAAGACCACGGCGCGCTCGCGCATTCCCTTGTAGTTGCCGTCGGTCTCGCGTGGCGCGAAGTGCAGGCAGCTCACGTAAAACTGCCGGCCGCCGACCTCGCGCAATACGGGCTCGGCCATGCCAGCGTCGCGAACGCCGACCGGGTTATTCAGATAGGTGCGCATGAGCGCCAGCGTGTCGCTGCGGAAATTATCGGGGAACGGTTGCGGACCTGCGTCCGCCAGGGACGGACGGCCGCCGTCGCTGCCAAAACATGCCGCAAGCGCCAGCGGCAGTACGAGGATCGCCACACGTTTCGCCAATCGCCTCACGGAATCGAATTCTCCCGCCAATCAGTCCCGGCGACGTTCTAGCCCCAAGGTTAGGCAAAGGGAATTCGGTCCTGCCCGCAACGCTGGCGAATAGCGCACCGGCCCGCCGCCGGTGCCTGCGCTTTCGCGCAGGCACCAAGACGACAGGCCGGCCTGAATTCCGCGCGCGGCGGCGGGGCAATGCGGGGGATGCCGCCGCGCGGGTTCAGTCGTTAGCTACGCTTGTCGGCGGTCGCCGGCTTGGTGAGGTCCGGCTGCGCCTTCAGCGACTTCTTGGCCGACACCTGCTTGTGGTGATGGCGGTGCGTGCGCACGCTCTTGTGCTCGTCGGGCGTGACGGCGGCGTTGGCGTTCATGGCCTTCACCTTGGAGTCCGCCTTGACGTCGGCGGCCTTCGTATCGGCCTTGACGCCGGCGGCCGGCTTCGCGGCCGTGTTCGACACCTTGGTCTGGCTCTGGTCCGCCTTGATCACCGGCGCGGTCGTGGTGGTGGTTTTGCCGGTCTCGGCCGCGATGGCCGGGGCTGCGATGACGGACGCTGCAAGCAAGGCTGCGGAAATGGTCTTCAACATGGTGGTCTCCTCTGTGAAGGATCTTGAGGCGGCGCCCTTTGCCAACCCTTCGATCGTGGGTGGGAGCCTAGGCGGCGCGCACTGAACCCAATCTGAAGCCGGCTGCAGGCTTTCGTTCATCTCGATGACAAGTTTGTCATCTGTGGCCGGGCGGAATGTTTTGGCCCGTCGGGTGTTCCGGTCTTCAGGCAATCGTGTAGGATCGCCACGTTCCATACGGGAGAAGATGAATGCGCAAACTTTCCATGCTTCTGGTACCGGGACTTGTCTCGATGGCGCTGGCCGCCGGACCGGTGCTGACCAGCGCCTACGCCGCCGGCAGCGACGAGCCCTCGCCGCCGAAATCGGACACCTCGACCAAGAAGTCGAAGAAGAAGAGCTCCTCCGTCAGCGATCCCAAATTCCTTGCCGCCTATCGCACCGCCTACACCACCATCTACGATGGCCACGACTACACCGGCGCGATCGACCAGCTGAAGTCGCTCAAGCGCGACGATGTCGCCGACGTTGCCAATTTGATCGGCTACTCTTATCGCAAGCTCGGCGATTATCCGTCGTCGAAGGTCTATTACGAGCTGGCGCTGAAGGACGATCCGAACCACGTGCGGACCTGGCAGTATTATGGGCTCTGGCAGCTCGAGCAGGGCAACCGCGAACAGGCACAATATCATCTGAACAAGATCGCCTCGCTCGCCGGCACCGACAGCTCCGAATATCGCTCGCTCGCCGCGGCGCTCGACAAGCCGACCGGCACGACGCTGGTTTACTAAGACATTCGATCTGCGAACAACAAGAACCGGCAGGACCCGCGGGGGTTGTGCCGGTTCTGCTTTTTCGGCTAGCCTTCGCGCCGCAATCCTCCCTTAGAATTGGTGCGCAATGGACGCGTGGCTACGATCCGCCGTCGACTACATCGGCTCCTGGATCGAATTCCAACTAACGACATCGCAACAGCCGGGCGTCATCGTTGCATTCGCCCATCGCGGCGAAGTTGTCGCCGAGCGCGCGTTCGGCCTCGCCAATCTCGACACCGGCGAAAAACTCACCTCGCGTCACCGCTTCCGTATCGCCTCGCACTCGAAGAGCTTCACCTCGGCCGGCATCATGAAGCTGCGCGAGCAGCGCAAGATCCGGCTCGACGATCCCGTCGGCGACTATATCAGCGGCCTGCATCCGCGCGTTGCCGAGACGACGATTGCACAGGTGCTCTCGCATAGCGCAGGGCTGACGCGGGACGGCGCCGATTCCGGCCAGTTCATCGACAGCCGCCCCTATCTGACCCAGAGCGAGCTGCGCGCAGAACTGAAGCTGCCGACCGCGATCGAGCCCGGCACACGCTTCAAATATTCCAACCACGGTTTTGGCCTGATCGGCCTCGTCATCGAAGCCGTGACGAAGGAGCCCTACGCCGTCTGGATCAAGCGCGAGATCATCGCGCCCGCGGGCCTGCGCGAGACCGAACCCAACGCGCTGCTTCCCAGGGGGACGCCGTTCGCGCGCGGCCACACGCGAAAGCTGCCGCTGGGCGAGCGATGCGTGATTCCCGGCGACAATCCGGCCCACGCGATGGCGTCCGCCGCGGGCTTCGTCGCGACCGCCGCCGATACGGCGCGTTTCTTCGCCCAGCTTGCGCCCAATGCAAGCAAGAGCGTGCTATCGGTCGCGAGCCGCCGCGAAATGACGCGGCATCATTGGCGCGTCCCGCAAAGCTTTGAGGCCTATTACGGCCTCGGCGTCAACGCCGGCAAGACCGACGGCTGGGACTGGTTCGGCCATGGCGGCGGTTTTCAGGGCTATATCTCCCGGACCTGCTCGATCCCCGCTTGCGAGCTCGCGATCAGCATCCTGAGCAACTCCATTGACGGTGCGGCACCATTCTGGATGGACGGCGCGATGCAGATCTTGCGCGTCTTCCAGACCCGCGGCGCGCCCGACCGCGGCGTACGCGACTGGACCGGCCGCTGGTGGACAATCTGGGGCGCCACCGACCTGGTGCCGATCGGCAACCGCGTGCTCCTCGCCAATCCGCAATTCAACAATCCGTTCATGGATGCCGCCGAGATCGAGGTGACCGGCCGCGACACCGGCAAGCTCGCCTCGGCCGCCGGATACTCCAGCCACGGCGAGCCGGTGCGCCGCGTCCGTGACAAGCGTGGCAAGGTGAGCGGCATCTGGCTCGCAGGTGCCAACGTCAAGCCGGAGCGAATCGTCGCCCGCGAGATCGCGCGGCGATACAAGCCGCGAAAACGCCGGCCTGTTTAATCGGAGCATGATCTCCGCGCAAACGCGTTCCGCGTTTGTCGCGACGGAAAGCCGCTGCGCACTTTGCGCTAACGCAGCCCTTCGGTCCGGATCATGCCCTACTCCCTGATCAGCGCCTCGACCTCACTGCGAAACGCCTGCCGCGAGCCGTCGTGTGAATAGAACATGTGGCCGCCGGGATAGACGACGAACTTCACGCGTTGCGTCGCAAAGGCCGGAAGTTGGTCGAGCACCCGCTTCGTTCCGAAATAGGGCGTGGCGAGATCGAACAGGCCGTGCGCGACGAGCACGTTCAGCTTCGCATCGGTGGCCAGGATCTGGCGCAACTCCGACACCGATTGCGGCGGGCTGATGCCATTGCCGAAATCCCAATTGCGCTCGACGGCGCCGTTCAAAATTTCATAAGAGCCGTCGGGCCGCCAGTTGAGCTTGCGTGTCAGGACGTCGACCGCAGCACTCGTCAGCGGCGCCTGAAGCGCATCGCCTGAGGGATCGCCGAACCGGGAGTTGCCCGAATCCGGATAGGGATCGAAGCCGCGGACGGAGGCGTCGTAGCGCCCGGTCACTTTGCCGTTCTTGCGGTCCAGTTCGCGGCGGAATTCACCGACGTCGAAGCGGCCGGCGACCCTGCGGCTCACCGCCTGGTCGATGCCGGTTAGGCCAGCGACTTTGTCGGCAAGACGGTTGGTGGCCTCCTTGTCCGCCTCGCCCTTGACGAGATCAGCCAGGAACTCGCCGCGTGCGTAAGCCTCGACGTCGGCAAGATCGGCGCGCGTGACCGGCCCCTTGGCTTGACGGGCCACCGCGACGTAGCTTGGCAAGGTCGCGACATATTGCAGGAGGCTGGTGCCGGCGAACTCGCGAAAGTCGAGCAATGGCGACACCAGGACAAGGCCCCTGACGCCGACGCCGTGCTGGAGCTGCAGCTGGCGCACGACCTTCGGTCCGCGAATGCCTCCATAGCTCTCGCCCGCGACGTATTTCGGCGAGACCAGGCGGTCGTGCTTCTCGAGCCAGCGGCGGATCACGAGCGCGATCGAGTTGACGTCGCCATCGACCGAATAGAACCGTTTTCGTGCGTCGTCTCCACTTGCGGCGAAGCGGCTGTAGCCAGTGCCGACGGGATCGATGAAGACGAGATCGGTGAAGTCGAGCCAGGTCTCCGCGTTTGGCTTCACCTCGGGCGACGCCGATGGCGACAGCGCTTCGCCGTCGAGCGGCAGCCGCCACGGCCCGGCAGCGCCGAACTGGAGCCACGCCGACGATGCACCGGGCCCGCCGTTGAACAGGAACGTGACCGGGCGCGTGGCGCGGTCGGCGCCGTCGAGCTCGTAGGAGGTGGTGGCGATGTCGGCGAGCGGCTCCCTCTTCTCGTCGAACACGCGGATCGAGCCGGCGGTCGCGGCGAAGTTGAGCGTCCGCCCGGGCAGATCGAGCGTCTGCCTGGTGGTCGAATCCGCCGGGAGACGGTGCGGCTCGGCAGCAGATGCCGACGCGTTCTGCGCGCCAGCGCCTCGCCCGCCCTTCTGGCCGGTTGGCGCCGTTGCCTCGGAGCGCGGCTGCGGCGGATCATCCGCGCGCGCAAAACCTGCAAAGGCGAATGCAGATACTGCCAGCACCAGCCCCGTTCGGCGCAGCGCCGACCAACGCATCACCATGACGATTCTCCCTGCCCGGCCGGACTCGCACATCATCGCTTGCCGGCCAGCGCTGGCCAAAGTTCTAGCCGTCAATTGCGACGGTTTGGGGGATCCAAAGCGCCTGGTTGAATTTGCGCACTGGGTCAGCCCGTCCGATCTGGATCATGGCACGGCCCCAGCCAATTCGAGCCGATTTTTTACCCTGAATCGAGACGGGTGGCCATCCGACCCGCCGCCGGTTTGCTTTCAAGGGACTGTCATCCTCGACAATACAGGCCGAGGTGTATAGACGAGCCCGGCGGAACTTTCTCGAGCCAGCGGCCCTGCCCGGAAGCCATGACCAAGCCCTCGCGATATGACCGGATCGCCTTCGTCGCCAGCCCGAGCACCGAGGCGCAGGTCGCCTTCGGCCAGCTCACAAAAAACTACGGCAATTGCGATCCAAACGAGGCCGACGTCGTGGTGGCGCTCGGCGGCGACGGGCTGATGCTCCAGACGCTGCATCAGCACATGCGCACTGGAAAGCCGATTTACGGCATGCACCGCGGCACGGTCGGCTTCCTGATGAACGAGTACGCGACGCACGATCTGCGCGCACGGCTCGAGGCAGCACAGGAGTCCGAGATCCATCCACTCTTGATGCGCGCCACCGACGTCAGCGACCGTGTCCACCTGCATCATGCCATCAACGAAGTCGCCCTGTTCCGGCAGACCCATCAGGCGGCGCGCCTGCGGATCCTGATCGACGAACGCGAGCGCATGACCGAGCTGATCGCCGACGGCATCATGGTGGCGACGCCGGCGGGCTCGACCGCTTACAATCTGTCTGCCCAGGGGCCGATTTTGCCGATCAACGCCGCCCTGCTGGCGCTGACGCCAATCAGCGCCTTCCGGCCGCGCCGCTGGCGCGGCGCGCTGCTGCCCAACACGGCCTATGTCGTGATCGAGGTGCTGGAAGACGACAAGCGCCCCGTCGCGGCAGTCGCCGACCACGATGAGGTGCGCGACGTCCGCCGCGTCGAGGTCCTGTCCGACAGGACCATCTCGATGCGGATGCTGTTCGATCCCGGCCACAGCCTGGAAGAGCGCATTCTGCGCGAGCAGTTCGGCTCCTGAGGGACCTGCCCGGCGCCTGCCGGTGCCCGGTCGCAACGCTTCGTTAACCCTCGGCGCGATATGGTTAATAAAAGTTGACCACTTCGGCCCGGGCGCCATGTTCCGCATCGATTTCAACAAGCTGCGCTTCCTCGTCTGTGACGACAATCCGCACATGCGCCGCATCCTGCGGACTCTGTTGCATTCGTTTGGCGCGCGCGAAGTCTATGAGGCGGAGGACGGTGCGACTGCGCTGGAAATGTACAGCCACTACGTGCCCGACATCGTCATCACCGACTGGGCGATGCCCATCTTCGACGGGCTCGAGCTGGCGCAGATGATCCGGCAGCCGGACTCCAAGGGCAATCCCTACGCGCCGATAATCATGCTGACCGGTCATTCCGAGAAGCGGCGCGTCACGGTCGCGCGCGATGCCGGCGTCACCGAATTTCTGGCCAAGCCGATCTCGGCCAAGGGCCTCTACCAGCGCATCCTCAACGTGGTCGCCAGTCCCCGCCCCTTCATCAAGACCAAGACCTATTTCGGTCCGGACCGGCGCCGCAACACCAGCTCTGCCTATATGGGCCCCGAGCGCCGCGTCGGCGAAAAGCACGAGGTGCTCCAGCAACCTTCGCTGCTCGACAAGGCCCGCTCCTCCATCTAGCGCAACGTCTCGAGGCAGACATCATGGCGAAGAACGGCGCAAAGGACATCGAGGTCAAGGCCTTCGCCACGCATCAATTGATCACGCAGCCAAATCCGCTGCGCAAGGTGCTGCGCCGGGTCGAAGACAAGGACGATCCGGTCGGCCGCGCCGAGCAGGCGCTGGCCGGCCTCTCCGGCGAGTTCAAGGACTGGATGGCGACTGAGGTCAACCGGCTTTCGGCCGCCTACGTCGCCATCCGCAATGACGGCTTCACCAAGGACAGGCGCGACGAGCTGTTCCGCGCCGCGCATGACATCAAGGGCGACGCTGCGACGTTCGGCTATCCGTCGGCGGCGGCAATCGCCGAGAGCCTGTGCCGCGTCATCGAGCACGCGCCTGATTTCGAGAAAGTGCCGGCCGAGCTGTTCACGCACCACATCAACGCCATCCTGGCCATCGCGCACGAGAACACAAAGCTCGACAGCATCAGCGTCTCCGCCGAGCTCAGCCGCCGCCTGCGCAACGTCGCCGACGATTATCTTGCCCACGTCAACCGCGACCGCCCCGAGCATCTCGAGGCGATCTTCGCACCGAGCATCGTGCCGGCGGAGTAGCTCTCTCTTCTCGTCATTGCGAGCGCAGCGAAGCAATCCAGAGTCTTTCCGCGGAGGGATTCTGGATTGCTTCGCTGCGCTCGCAATGACGGAGCTTGCGGGTCGGCCTGAACTACGCCGCGATCAGATCCTCATAAACCGGATCGACCACGTCTTCCGCGACCAGCTCGTCGCAGAACAGCCTCGCCTCTTCACGCGCCGATTCGGTGGCGAAGCGGCGTAGCAGGATCATCAGCGGCTCGGCGGCGCCGCCGTCGGCCTCGCAATGGGTGAGCACGCGCTCGACCATGCGCCGGCGCAGCCGCGCGGCACTGTCATCGGTATCGACGAAACCCTGCTCGTGGCAGGCATCGAGCGCGACCTGGAACGCAGCGAAAGTGGCCTCGGGAAGCTCGGCGCGGCGCAGCAGCGCGTGCAAGCCGGCGCCGCCACGATCATGCAGCAGTGTAGAGACGCGCGCCAACGGCAAATCGGCGAGTTCGGCCAGCGCCGCGTCGAACAGGTCGAGGTTGCTCGACAGCAGCGCGCGCAGGATCAGGCCCGCGGTAAGCTGGCCCGTGACACGCAGATGCCGCACCAGCCCCTGCATTTCCTCGCCGCGCGAGCGCGCCGCGATGTTCATGGTGGAGCGGTCGCGCGCCTCGATCATCATGCGGTCGGCACGGTCGGCGCTCAGCCAGTTCCGCGCCACGACGAATTGCGCAAGCGTCTCAGAGAGCTTTGCCACCAGCGCGGCGCGCGTCGCGGCCGGCAGATCCTCGATCACCAGCATGGCTTCGCGGATTGCGGCAAGATGGCCGTGACGCTCGACGATGCGGTCCCAGGAGAACGGCGCGAGCTCGGCGTAGGAATTTTCGATCAGCTCAAGCGCGGCCGCGGCGCAACCGACCTCGGCGATCGCGGCGCAGACCGAGGCTGGCAGTACGATACGGCGGGCGACGGCGCATTGCACTTCGCCGTTGCCGGTCGCAACGATGTCGACCAGATCCGCATCAATCAGGAGCGGAGAATGTTCGAGCACTGGCAGCGCGACAGTCGGCTGGTCCGTCGACAGTGCCCGCACGATGGCGGCCGGCGCATCCGTGCTGCGCGCAAAGGCCTCGGCCATCGCCTGCCGCACCAGCGGCGAGGCATCGTCGAGCAACATTAGCAGCGCGCCCTCGGCGGCGAGACGGTCGTCATGGGAAAGGTCCGAGATCAGCCAGGCCCGGGCCAATGCCCGCGTCGCCTCGGCCCGCTCGCCGGCGGACGCCGTCCTGATCCAATTGATGAACTGCCGAACGATCATGGTTCTTCCGGCCTACGCAACCCGACGAAGCGGTGACGGCTTGTCACCTGCAACACAAAATAAACCACGACGCTTAACAAAGCGTTCACCATAACTGGCTGGTTTTATTGACGTTTTGTTAAGGGAACAAAAAAGCGCCTCGCTTGTGTCCAGGGACACAGCGCAGCACGGATGATGCGGTGCGCCTTGTCCGGGACATGCGAGTGAATGTCAGCTTGAGAACGTACCGGTGCGATCGCTGAAAAGATCGAGCGGCTGCGGCGGGCGCACGTCCGGCGTTGCTGAAGTGATCGAAGCGAACGAGGCGTTGTTGCCCCACAATTTCTGCACCGTGGTCGAGACCGGCTGGGTGGCGTCGCCGGGCTGATAGATCGAGCGAAACACCGGCGTGCTCGGCGCATTGTCCGCGACGATTGTTGGCGAGGTCGTACTGACGGGCGTCACGGCGCGCGTGTCCGGGAAGGTCTGAAGATAGGCGGCGTTGTTGATCACCGGCGCCGTCGCCTGCACCCCGTTTGCACTCGCCACCTGCGTGGTCGACGGCGTACCGCCGTACATCGCCATCGCACTGCGGGTCGATTTCGCATTCGCCGCGCTCGCATAGCGCGCGTCCAATACCGAATAGACCTCGGAGACGCTGCGTGCGCGGCCGTCCCTGGCGTAGAAGATCGAGCGGTTCGCGGCCGCCGCATTGGGAAACAGCCTCGCGCCGACGGCCTGCGGATTGTCCTCGGCGTTGGCGATCAGCTTGGCGGCTCCCCCGACGCCCATGAAGTGCGCCATATAGAGCTCGCTGTCCGACGGCCTGCGGCCGAGCATGCCGGTGAGCTTGAAACTGTTGGACTGCGTCAGCGCCGCGGCCATGCTGGATGCGGCCTCCGGGTCGTCGCGCAGCTTCATGATCGACCGCTTCATCATAGGATCATCGACGGTGTAAGTGCCCGACGAGGTCTTCGTGATGGCATCGGAATAGCTGCCAAAGCCGAGCTGGGCGCCCGCCTCCTTCACTGTCCCGAGCCAGGTCTGGTCGATGAACTGGTAGAGTCCGTGCGCGGATGATGTGGTCGCACCTGCGGTCGGGTTGAAATCCGACTCCATCTTGGCCGTGGTCAGCATGTATTCGAAGCTGACGCCGCTGATGTTCGAAGCCTGCTTGATCGCACCGGCGACGCGCGCCGGTGACGGATCGATGCCGGCCGTCTGCGTGGCACTGAAATTGTCGACCGACATGATGACGTGCCCGCTCCGCGCGGCATTGAGCGGCGCCGGCAATTCGGACGCCCTGTCGTCTCACCGTGGGACAGGTATGGTTAATGCGGGGTTAATTTGGCTCTCGCCGTCATTCCGGAGCATCGCGTTAGCGATGAACCCGGAATCCATTCCGCCGCGCGTCGCGCGCCCCGGAATGACGGCGGACTATTCCTTGTAGACGTCGCCTGGATCGAACAGCCGCTCCGCATCGACGAAGACCAGCGTCGCAATCCCCCCCTCGGGTTCGACCTTGCGGTAGAAGCACGACCTTCGGCCGGTGTGGCAGGCCGCGCCGATCTGCTCGACGCGGAGCCAGAGCGCGTCCTGGTCGCAATCGGTGCGGATCTCGACCACGCGCTGGGTCTGACCTGACGTCTCACCTTTTCGCCACAAGGCATTGCGCGAACGGCTGAAGTACCAAGCTTCGCCGGTCGCAATGGTCTTGCGCAGCGCCTCATCGTTCATGTGCGCGACCATCAGCACGTCGCCGCTGGCGGCATCGGTCGCCACGCAGGTGACGAGGCCGGCCGCGTCGAATTTGGGGAGGAAGGCAAGGCCTTCCTCGACCTCATGAGAGTGACCGGACACGGGCATCCTTCGCCAAAACGTGTTCGCGAGGTCAGCGCGTGCCTCGCACCAGGGACAGGAAGCGGGCCTGCTCCGCCGGATTGTCGCGGAACATGCCGGTGAAGCGGCTGGTGAACGTCGAGGCACCATGCTTGGCGACGCCGCGCACCGACATGCAGGTATGCTCGGCTTCGATCAGCACGGCAACGCCGCGGGGTTTGAGCACCTCGTCGATCGCCGCCGCGATCTGCGCCGTCAGGTGCTCCTGGGTCTGGAGCCGGCGGGCGAAGATATCGGTGAGGCGCGCGAGCTTGGACAGGCCGACGACGCGCTCCACTGGCGTATAGGCGATATGCGCCTTGCCGTAGAATGGCATCATGTGATGCTCGCACTGCGACGTGAACTCGATGTCACGCACCAGCACGAAGTCATCATAGCCGGCAGTCTCGCCGAACGTGCGGTTGAGCACCTCGGCCGGGCATTGGTGGTAGCCTTGATAGAGTTCGTCGAAGGCCTCGACCACGCGGCGCGGCGTGTCCAACAGGCCCTCACGCTCGGTGTTCTCGCCGATATAGGCCAGCAACGTCTTGACCGCGCGCTCGGCCTCGGCGCGTGCGGGGCGCGGCTGGTCGGCGCGGACGGCGGCCGCGAGGAATTCGGCAGGATCGAGCTCAGCGGGGCGACCCTCAGGGTGCTTGTCGGAAGGCTTGCTGGGGCGGATGGATTTGATCGTAGCGTCCATATCGACTCCGTTCGACGGCCTTGCGGCCGGAGTGTCACCGGCAGACGGGGCGGCAAGCCGCCGGACGCCTGTAGAGAGCAATTTTGGCAAAAAACGTCTTCGGCTTTAACGCCGGTCGCGTGGTTCTGGACCAGTGCCGGACCGCCAGGCTGTTTTTCCGCCAGTTCCGCCCCTATATAGGACCGTGGACCGCGCCCGCCAAGGCCGATCCCGCGCGAAGTGCTGGACTCCATCACATGCTGAACGACATCTATAACAAGCGGATCATCGAACTGGCCGGGAATATTCCGCGCCTTGGACGACTTTCGGACCCCGACGCCTCCGCCACCGCCCACTCCAAGCTGTGCGGCTCGACCGTGAAAGTCGACCTCAAGATGGACGGCGACACAGTCACCGACTTCGCCCATGACGTGAAGGCCTGCGCACTCGGCCAGGCCTCTTCATCCATCATGGCAAGTCACGTCGTCGGCTCGACTGCGAGCGAACTCCGTGAGTTACGCGAAACCGTTCGCAAGATGCTGAAGGAGAATGGCGCCCCTCCCGAAGGCAAATGGGCCGAGATCAAGTTCCTTGAGCCCGTCCGCGACTACAAGGCGCGCCACGCCTCGACGCTCCTGACCTTCGATGCCGTGGTCGATGCCATCGGCCAGATCGAGGCGAAGGCGAAGCAGCCGGCCACCGCGCAGGGCTGACGCAAATTCCTATTTCTGCGATGTCGTAGCCGGCGCGGTGCCGGTCGGCACCAGGGCTTCCGCCGTCTTCGTCGAGCTGGAGGACGCCTGTGGGTGCTCAGGTTGCTCGCTGACCCTGTCCTGCGCCTTCGGCGCCAGCTCGGCCATCGCAGGCGCCGAGACGTTCACGTCCGGCAGCACGTCGGCCACCAAGTCGGTCGTGACGAGATTGGTGAGCTTCAGTTCCGCCGCGTCCAACTCATGCAGGTCTTCCCAAGGCGGCACGTTGAGCGCGAGCGACAGCAAATCGCCAGCGCCACCCATGTCGAACGTGTATTTGGCCAGGCGGCCGATGTCGCGCTCCACGATCATCAGATCCTGCGCGTTGTAGCTCGCCGCCCTCGCATCGTCGGCGCGGTCACCCATCCAGATCTGATGGACGCGGACATGGGCGGCTTCCGGCACGTAGCGCTTCTTACCGGCCAGCAGCAGGAACACGCACATCGATTCACAATAGGCTTCGGATGCGACCGCCGGGCGGGCGCCCTGTCCGCCTCGATTCTGCACGCTCATGCCGACCGTGGTCAAAAGGCCGAGATTGCGAAACCGCCGGCCGAGCGCGATCGCGTCGTTGACAGAACCGCCGCTGGAGTCGAGCACGACGGTGGCACCGCCCAGTTGGCGACCGCGCACGAATTCCTCGAAATTCTTTGGCGTATCAGCGGTGATGATGCCGACCGCGCTGACCCAGCCGCGGCAGTTCGGCTCGCAGGCGACCCAGTTGAACTTCATCGGCAGCTTGCGCTCTTCGAGGGCAGCACCGGCTCGGGCCGACGACCCGAATGTCGCGACGGCGCCAGCCAGCACGACACCACATACGGCGGTTCCCACAAGCAACCAGCCGCGAAGATTGAGCGACTTCAGAAGTTTCAAACTGATCCCTTCCCCAAGCCCCATTTGAAGCCCATTTGCGCGATTATCCCCGCTTCGCGCTCGATGAGTCCATCATACAGACGTATGTTCCCACGAGTGTCACAAAAATGGTATCCGGGGGAATACAGATCGTCCATAGGTACTTGCTGCACTGCTCCTAAAAAGCACGCAAAATATGGCGTACAAACAACAGCTTACAGTTCCCTGCGCCGGAACCGTGCAAGACCTCGCCCACGATCGCAGCAAACCGCCCATGAAGCATTCAGCCTGCGAGCATTGTTCCAGTCCCGTCGATGGTGCGCGCCGGCTTCCGCGCAGATTCGGCCGCGCGCTGATCTGGCTGTACCGACACACGCTGTCGCCCCTGGTCGGCTACAATTGCCGTCACCTGCCGACCTGCTCCGCCTATGGTGACGAGGCCATCGAACGCTTTGGACTCTGGGCCGGCAGCTGGATGACGCTCGCGCGCTTGCTGCGCTGCAATCCCTTCGGCACGTCGGGCATCGACAACGTGCCTCTCACCGCTCCGCAACGCGCGCGCTGGTATCTGCCCTGGCGCTACGGCCGCTGGCGCGGAGTCAACGCTAGCTGAGTTTGCTGCGGTACTTCGCGCATTTCTGCCCTGATCGGAACTGGAACTCTGTGCTCGCGTTGTTTTGATGCTCCTGCGGGAGGAAACAACAATGCGCTGGAAAATCAGCCCCGATTTTCATTTCAGGCTTGGTTCACATTTTGGAATTCGTCGGAAGGGTCACCATGACCCCAGAGCCCTCGACATGATCGCCATGATCGCTCTCCTGACTCTGGTGCTGGGTTGTGGCTGGTATCTGGCAACGAGCTTTGCAACGCCGCCCAGCACGACGGCGTTCATCGTGCCGAGCCAGAGCGTGCACTGGTAGTTACCGGAACCAGAAGAAGCGTCCCGGCGGTGGCGGGATCGGCTCGGACGGACGCGGCCGCTTCGGGCGTGGCGGTTTTGGCGACGGCTCGGCGGATGAGGTGGTCTCCGCTCCCGGCGCGGTCTCGCTCCCCGGCACCTTCACCGACAGCAGCAAATTCGACTCGTGCATTCGCCAGCGATAGCCGACGCCGAAATCGATCGGCTGGGCGCGCGTGAACAGTTCGGCGTAGCGCTCCTGGTAGCGGCCGGGGAATTCGTCGATCGGTCCGAGATAGCGGCCAAACGGGAAGAACCGCCACTGCCGTGCATTGTAATTCGCAAGCGGAATTCCGGAATCGTCCTGGAGGATAGTCGCGCTGTTGGCGAGCAGCCAGTCGCGAACAAAAGTGAAGTTGCCGGAGTGCAAGAGATAGGACGCGCTCTTGAGCAGGCTGTTGCCGGGCCCGAGCGTCTCGCAGAACTTCAGGAAGCCCGCGGCGCGTGCGCCGGCATTGGAGAGATCGGTCGAGAAATAATACAGCGTGCGCGCCTCGCCGTCGCTACCGGCGAAGGTGATGCGAACGCCGCGGGTTGCGTTCGGTCCGGGATTGTCGTTGCCAATGTGCATCCCGCCCTTGTTGTCGAGTGCGATCATCTCGACGTTGCGGATGGTCTTGCCGGAGCGCGCCAGGAAGACATAAAGGATAGGCAAAGTGCCGTTGACCTGGTTGGTGTGCAGGTCAACCTTCATCTGCTTGGTGATGAAGAAAGAAAAACTCAGGATCGAGCCGAGCGAACGCTCGACATTGTAGAGCGCCGCGCCGACCGAACCGCGCGGAAGCCGCGTCAGGTCGGGCACCGCACCGACGGGCTCGAGCGCGCCGAGCACATAGGTGCTGGCCTTGGGGTAGAAGGCGTTGGCGTAGAGGAAGTCCGGACCGCTGAACATGTAGAACATGGTCGGCCTGGGCGCCGCCAGGTTGACGTCGGCCCAGTTGCGGATTTTCGAGAGCTGACGCTGCTCGAGCTGGGCGAAGGCGCCATCGAAGAATTTTGCGTGGCGCTGCCAGCCCGGGTCCTTCGTCAGTGGCACCAGGGGCGAGTCCGCCGATGGCTGCATGCCGGCGAGGAAGCGCGCGCTATCGTCGAAGGTGACGTCGGCAGCGCCCGCGGACGAGATGGCCGCAGCCAGCAGGGCAAATGCGACGGCCGCAATTCTCATGGATCGAAACATGTCTATTCGCGATGTGATGAAGCGGCAGCGGCGACCGGCCGCCTGCGGAAAACAGCATAAATCAACAGGCCAGAGAGCATGACGAGCATCCCCGCAAGCGCCTGCACCGGCCGCTCGGTTAACAGGTAGTACATCATGAACGCGGTCACGAGCAGGAAAACGAGAGGCGTAAACGGGTATCCCCAGGCACGATAAGGCCGCGGCAGGTCGGGATCGCTGATGCGCAGCTTGATGACGCCGGCGACCGTGAAGAACGAGCAGAACAGCAGCGCGAACTGGATGAAGTCGAGCACCGCCTCGAAGCTGCGCGTGAACAGCAGTAAATTCGCGACCGCAAGCTGGAACAGGATGGCATAGGCCGGCGCGCCGCTCACCGATCTCCTCGAGAACACACGCAGCGCCGGAATGTCCTCCCCCATCGTCATCATCACCCGCGGCCCGATCCACATCATCGCGCTGATCGAAGAGATCAGGCCAACGCAGATCATCGCGCCGACGATCCTGCCGCCGAGGCTGCCGAAGATGGCGGTGCCGGCGACGCTGGCGACGTCGAGCTGGCCGGCGAGCGCGCTGACGGGCGTGGAGTAAAGGAAGACCGCATTCAGCGCGACGTAGAGAACCAGCACGATCAGCGTGCCGGCGAGCAGCGCGCGCGGCAGGTTCCGCTGCGGCATGTTCATCTCGCCGATGATGTAGGTCGCGGCGTTCCAGCCGGAGAACGAGTACATGACGAAGACCAGCCCGATCGCAAAGGGCGCGCTGGCAATATGGGCAAGATCGCCGCCCTGCGGCGCAAAGGAGATCGGCTGCGGCACGCCGACGATGAAGCCAGCAACCAGGAACGCGACAATCAGCACGACCTTCAAAATGGTCGAGATCAGCTGGAAGGTCGAGGAATGCCTGACGCCGGTCAGTTGCACCAGCGAGACCAGCCACACCACGCCGATGGCCAGCGGGATCGGCGGCAGATCGGGGACGACCGATTTGGCGTATTCGCCGAACGCCATCGCAGCGAGCGCGACCGGCGCCGCAAAGCCCACCGTCGCCGAGACCCAGCCGGCGAGAAAGCCGAAGGCAGGATGATAGGCGCGGCTGAGGAAATTGTACTCGCCGCTCGAGCGCGGAAACATCGCGCCGAGCTCGCTGTAGGAGAACACCCCGCACAGCGCGACGATGCCGCCGATGGTCCACAGCAGGAGGATCGAGAAGCCGGACGGGATGTCCTTGACTTGGAAGCCGAGGCTGGTGAAGACGCCGACGCCGATCATGTCGGCAACGACGATGGCGGTCGCAACCTGAACGGAGACCCCGGGCCCGCTTCCGGTCAGCCGGCCAGTCCAAGGCGCGGTTCCCGCATCTGATGCCGTCATCGGGGTTCTCAACCTTCGGCGTCACGCCTCTTGGGTCGCATCGAGCAGATTAGTCCAGTCAATTCAAGCAGGGTTAACAAGGGTTAAATGAGGCGAACCAAATCGGTATCTTGCCACCTTTGTGCACGTCCTTGGACAATAAAGCTGCGCAGCCCCCCGCGAAATCCGTTTTCTCCTCCCACAATCACGACACGATTGCATGGTCACTTTGAGCGTTCCGGATGTGGGGAAGTTTCTCCGGATACTTAACGTCGCCTAAACGCCAGTCGGTTCAATTAGCAAAACATCGCCGCTGGACTTGGGGTCATGGGTGGATGGTCGGGGCCGTTCCGAACGTAAGAGCTGACATTCGTGCCGATCGGACAATGTCCGATGGGCGCGGTCGTGCGCTCCGGATCGCCACGATCTCAGCCTTGGTGCCGGTGTCGCTGACGCTGGTTCAATGCGGCAAGGCGCCCAACCCGGCCGCGCTCGCCGCAAACTCGCAGGCCAACGTCCAGATCGTCAATCAGACCGTTGCCAAGACCAATCCGCAACTGGCGAACGCCGATACATTCGAGGATCGCTTCCCTGCCCCGCAGTTCAGGGAGCGCTTCCCCTCCGCGAGCGAGAGTTTCCTGCAACGGCAGATGGCCGACTTTTCCCCGAAGCACGCCGTGCAGCCGGAGCAGGCGCCCTACAAGGTGGCTTCGCTCGAGCCGCAGGCCCCCTACAAGCGTCCGCCGCGCCAAGACCTGACGACGCTCGTCACCATGAAGTCGTCGGCCTTCCCCTATTTCGGCAACAACCCTGCCTCCGAGGCGCCCTTCCTCAACATCGCCAAGGGCGACCGCCGCGGTCACCGCAGCTATTCCGGGCGCGTGTTCTGGCAGGACGAGACCTACAATGACAGCCGCGTGCTGGTGCACGTGCCCGAGCATTTCGACGTGCGCAAGCCGGGCGTGATCGTGGTGTTCTTCCACGGCAACGGCGCGACCCTGGAGCGCGACGTGCGCGATCGGCAGCTGGTACCGCAGCAGGTCACCGATTCCGGCGCCAATGCCATCCTGCTGGCGCCGCAGATGGCGGTTGATGCCGCCGATTCCAGCGCCGGCAAGTTCTGGCAGCCCGGCGGCTTCAAGCGCTTCATGGAAGAATCCGCTAGCCATCTCGCCCGCGTCACCGGCGATCCCAACAGCGCGCGTGCCTTCGCCAACATGCCGATCGTGATCGTCGGCTATAGCGGCGGCTTCCTGCCGACCGCCTGGAGCCTCGAGGTCGGCGGCATCAGCGACCGCGTCCGCGGCGTCGTACTTCTCGACGCGGTGTATGGCGAAATGGACAAGTTCGCCTCCTGGATCGAGAGCCACCGCTCCGGCTTCTTCGTCAGCTCCTACACCCACTACACCGCGCGGCGCGACCGCGAGCTGATGAGCATGCTGCGCCAAAAGGGCATTAGCGTCTCCGAGGACATGGATGGGCCGCTGCATCCCGGGAGCGTGGTGTTCGTCGAAACCGGCGACGGCATCACCCATCGCGACTATGTAACCCGGGCCTGGACGAAAGATCCGCTCAAGGACGTGCTGGTGAAGATGTCGGCGACGCCGGCGCTGGCGCTGACCCGCGTGGCCGCCACATCCCCATCGAGCCGCTGATCAGCGACCAAACGTCCGGCTCGAACTGCAGCTCTTTATCCTCAGTTCTTCGGCAGCTTCGGAATGCTCTCGGCAAAGCCGTTGAAGCAGGCCAGTCGTTCGTCCTCTTCCTTGAAGAAGCGGCAATCGGCGTAGCCCTTGGCCTTCGCCGGCTTCGGCTTCGGCGCCGGCGGGATCACGGCGTCATAGCAATTGAGGCGGTCCTTGGTGCCATCATCGAGCTCGAGGCAGGCCTGGAGCCGAACCGCGATCGATTGCGGCTTGCCCTTCGGCGCCGCGGCGGCAGGCTTGGCAGCCGCCTCCTTGGTCCCCTTGGGCTTGACCAGCACCAGCGGCTTGTCCCCCACCATCGGCGGCTTGTCGGCCTGTGCGAACGCAGAGGCTGAATAGAGCACCGCAGCAACCGCCAGAATCATCCTCATTTCAGTCAACCCTCTTTGGTCCCCGAGCCTCGCCTTCTAGCGCCCTCCCGCGCGGTTTGCCAAGCGCCTTGCGCACAGGAAACCGCTGGCTTCAGGCCGGCACGGCGACGGCGGGCTGCGGCCGGGTCAGCAGGACCAGGATCAGCGCCAGAACGACGAAGCCAACCGCCACAAAGCCGAGCGAATACAGTCGCTCATGGGCAAACAGCAGCCCGCCAACGGCCGAGCCAACAGCCTGGCCGATGTAGAGAACCGACGTATTGAGCGCGACAGTCGCCGATGCGAGCGGCGGCGCGGCCGCAACCAGTCGAACCTGTTGCATCGAATTGGTGGAGGCAAAGCCCAGTCCCCAGATCGCGACCGCCATCGCCATCAACACGAGGGTGCCGGCGCCGAGCGCCCATCCCGTGATCCCCGCGAGCAGCAGGCACGTGAACAGCAGCGAGGTCCGATAAGGCCCCCAGGTGTCGACGATGCGGGCGGCGATGACGACTCCGAGAAAGCCGCAGACGCCATAGATGCCGAACACCATCCCGATCGCATCCGGGCTTGCCCCGGTCAGCTTTTTGAGCAGCGGGCCCATGAAGGTGAACACCACGAACTGCCCGGACATTTGCAGCATCGTAATCGCAAGCAGCAGCAGAATCGCCCTGCTGCGGCCGACCTCCACCCAGGTCTTCAAATCCACCGGTACGCCCCTCAATCCGCCGGGCAGGCGCAACAGCAACAACAGGAAGCTGACGCAGCCGAGTGCGCCAATCTCGCCATAGGCCGCACGCCAGCCATAGCGGCTGGCAATGAAGGTAATGAGCGGAAGACCCACGGCGGCAGCGAGCGACCAGCCGAGAAAGATATAGGCGATCGTGCTGCCGCGCCGCTCTGCCGGCACGATCAGCGCCGCCGTGCCGGCAGCCTGCGGCGTATAGAGTGCGCCGACCGCAAGCATCACCAGTCGGATGACGAGGAGGCTGGTGTAGTCGGGCGCGAACGCCGATGCGAGATTGCCAAAGGCGAGGACTGCGAGCGTCGTCGTAAGCAAGGTCCGCCGCCCGATCCGGCTGGTCAGCCAGGCCGTCAGCGGCGACCCAATGCACAGCGTGACGGCGCCGAACGTGATCAGCAGCCCGGCCGCGTGGATACTAATACCGAGCCCCGCCGACAATTCCGGCAGCATCCCCGCCGGCGCCAGCACCGAGCAGCCGGTGACGAAATTTCCGAGCATCAGGGCGGTTGGCACGAGACGGTCGGGGGCGCGGGACTTTTCCATGCGGGTGCATGTAGAGCAGGCCTGCAACCAGTTAAAGGGCGTTGCCCGGAATAGTTGGCGCACCGTCACGGCTTTTGCGCGCCACTTTCTTGGAATTGCCGGATTGCACAGGCCGAATCGCCTGATAT
Organism: Bradyrhizobium hipponense; assembly: GCF_008123965.1. GTDB lineage: Bacteria > Pseudomonadota > Alphaproteobacteria > Rhizobiales > Xanthobacteraceae > Bradyrhizobium > Bradyrhizobium hipponense. The sequence goes on from NZ_VSTH01000014.1 coordinate 319,957, forward strand.
ATCGCTCGTTCCCGCTTACCTGCGCTCGTTCGCAGGAGTGAGCTTCAGGAGAAAAGCAATGACCGACCAGCCCAAATCCGAATCCGGCTTCCAGTACAGCCTCAGCAATCTAAGGCCCGTGACCCCGCCCGAAAAGATCACCCTCACCTTCCCTGACGGCGCCCGGCGCGAATACGCCAAGAGCATCACCGGCCTTGAGATTGCCAAGGGCATCTCGCCGTCGCTGGCCAAGCGCACGGTAGCGATGGCGCTCGACGGCGAGCTCGCCGACCTCAACGATCCGATCGAGGCCGATGCGAAGATCGAGCTGGTCAATCGCGACGACCCGCGCGCGCTCGAATTGATCCGCCATGACTGCGCGCACGTGCTGGCGGAAGCCGTACAAACGCTGTGGCCGGGCACCCAGGTCACGATCGGTCCGGTGATCGAGAACGGCTTCTATTACGACTTCTTCCGCAACGAGCCGTTCACCCCGGAAGACTTTGCCGCGATCGAGAAGAAGATGCGCGAGCTCATCGCGCGCGACAAGCCTTTCACGAAAGAGGTTTGGGATCGCGAAAAGACAAAGCAGGTGTTCCGCGACAAGGGCGAGGCATTCAAGGTCGAGCTGGTCGACGCGATTCCCGGCAACGAGCCGATCAAGATCTATTACCAGGGCGACTGGTTCGACCTGTGCCGCGGCCCGCACATGACCTCGACCGGCAAGGTCGGCAATGCCTTCAAGCTGATGAAGGTCGCAGGCGCTTATTGGCGCGGCGATTCCAACAATCCGATGCTGACCCGCATCTACGGCACCGCCTTCGCCAAGCAGGAGGACCTCGACGCTTACCTCAAGCAGATCGAGGAAGCCGAAAAACGCGACCATCGCAAGCTCGGGCGCGAACTCGACCTCTTCCACTTCCAGGAGGAAGGTCCGGGCGTGGTGTTCTGGCACGCCAAGGGCTGGACCATCTTCCAGCAGCTGATCGCCTATATGCGCCGGCGCCTGACCGGCGACTACAGCGAGGTCAACGCGCCGCAGATCCTCGACAAGTCGTTGTGGGAGACCTCCGGCCATTGGGGCTGGTATCGCGAAAACATGTTCGCGGCGCAGTCGGCCGGCGACGAGGCCGAGGACAAGCGCTGGTTCGCGCTGAAGCCGATGAACTGTCCGGGCCACGTCCAGATCTTCAAGCACGGCCTGAAGAGCTACCGCGACCTGCCGCTGCGGCTCGCCGAGTTCGGCGTGGTGCATCGCTATGAGCCCTCGGGCGCCATGCACGGCCTGATGCGCGTTCGCGGCTTCACCCAGGACGACGCACATGTCTTCTGCACGGAGGATCAACTCGCGGACGAATGCCTGAAGATCAACGATCTCATCCTGTCGACCTATGCGGATTTCGGCTTTACCGGCGATCTCACTGTCAAACTCTCGACCCGGCCGGAGAAGCGCGTTGGTACCGATGAGATGTGGGATCACGCCGAGCGCGTGATGGCGACCGTACTGCGCGAGATCCAGTCGCAGAATAATCACATCAAGACCGAGATCAATCCGGGCGAAGGCGCGTTTTACGGACCGAAGTTCGAATATGTGCTGCGCGACGCCATCGGCCGCGACTGGCAGTGCGGCACCACGCAGGTCGACTTCAACCTGCCGGAGCGATTTGGCGCGTTCTACATCGACCATGACGGCGGCAAGAAGCCGCCGGTGATGGTGCATCGCGCGATCTGCGGCTCGATGGAGCGCTATATCGGCATCCTGATCGAGCACTATGCCGGCAATTTCCCGCTCTGGCTCTCGCCGGTGCAGGCCGTGGTCACGACCATCACCTCGGAAGGCGACGAATACGCCAAGCAGGTCATGGAGCAGGCCCGGCGCGCCGGTCTTCGGGTCGAGATCGACCTGCGCAACGAAAAGATCAACTACAAGGTCCGCGAGCACTCGCTGGCCAAGATCCCGGCGCTGCTCGTGGTCGGCAAGAAGGAAGCCGAGACGCATTCGGTCTCCGTCCGCCGCCTCGGCAGCGACGGGCAGAAGGTGATGCCGACGGCTGAGGCGATCGCCGCGCTGGTCGAGGAGGCGACGGCGCCGGATGTCGTGCGGGCGCGGGGCGCGGCCTGATCCCTTAAATCGATCTAAATTCGCTTCCGGTTGCGGGCGTGCATGCCTATCTCGGTATGGCACGCCCGACGACCAGCTGAAGAGGACATCGCAGTGCGAGACGCCATCGAACTCCTGAAGACCCGCCGCTCGGTCAAGCCGCGCGAGATGGCCGGGCCCGGCCCCTCCCCGGCCGAGCTCGAGACGATCCTCACCATCGGCGCGCGCGTGCCGGACCACGGCAAGCTCACGCCCTGGCGCTTCATTATCTTTGAGGGCGACGGCCGTCAGCGCGCCGGCGAGGTGATCGCAAGGGTCTTCGCCCGGAAGAATCCGGGCGCGCCGGCCGCCGACGTCGAGACCGAGCGCAAGCGCCTCATGGACGCGCCACTGGTGATCGGCATCGTCAGCTTCACCAGACCACATCCGAAGGTGCCGGCGTTCGAGCAGGAATTGTCGGCGGGCGCCAGCGCCATGAACATCGTCACGGCCGCGACCGCGCTCGGCTATGGCGCCTGCTGGCTGACCGGCTGGTTCGCGTTCGATCGCGACGTGCTGGATGGCCTCGGCCTTAAGCCGGACGAAAAGCTCGCCGGCTTCGTCCATATCGGCACGCCGACCAAGCCGAGCGATGACCGTCCGCGACCGTTCCTTTCTGAAATAGTGACGCGATTTTAATCGATGTCTTGTTGACGCCTCGAACGTCTTGCGGCTTTGATCCCGGCCAGGGAGGAAGCCAGGATGTTGCGGCGTGAATTTCTGGTCGGGGCTGCGCTGCTGGCCGGCACGATGGCGCGAGGCCGCGCCGCCGACATCCCTGCGCCGGCGCCCGCCGGGCTCGACCGCATCACGGCGTTCTTTGACAACGAGGTGACGAGCGGCCGGCTGCCGGGCGCCGTGATCCTGGTCCAGCAGCACGGCAAACCGGTCTACCTGAAGACGTTCGGCGTGCGCGATACCAGGACCGGCCTTGCCATGACGCCGGACACGATCTTCGCCATCCATTCGATGACCAAGCCGATCACGTGCCTTGGCGCGATGATGCTGATCGACAAGGGCAAGCTTGCGCTCGCAGATCCCGTGTCGAAATATATCCCGCTCTTTGCCGACACCAAGGTGGGCCTCGAGGTCACCAATCCCGACGGCACGCTGACGCTCGACCTCGTGCCGCCGGTCCGTCCCGTCAACATCGAGGATCTGCTGCGGCATACGTCGGGCATCAGCTACGACTATATCGGCGGCAAATGGGTCGAGCAGGCCTACAAGGCCGCCAACATCTTCGAGGGGCAATTCAACAACAGGGAATTTGCCGAGCGAATCGCGAAGCTGCCGCTGGCGCGGCAGCCGGGGACGCTGTGGCGCTACGGCCATTCCACCGACGTGCTCGGCAGCATCATCGAGATCATCTCCGGACAGACCCTGTACGAATTCCTCAAGCAGCGCATCTTCGATCCGCTCGGCATGAGCAGCACCAAGTTCGCGCTGGCGATGGAGGACGAGCTTGCGCGGATGGCGCGGCCGCTGCCGAACGATTTCATCCTGCTCGCCGCCGAGCGCGACCGCCTTGACCATCCCGAGTGGCAGTCCGGCGGCGGCGGACTGCTCTCGACCATCGCCGACTATCAGCGCTTCGCGCAGATGCTGCTCAACGGCGGCGAGTTCGAGGGCAAGCGCTATTTGAGCCCCGCTGCCTTCAAGGCGATGACGACCGATCACATAGGCCCCGGCTCCGGCGTCGGACGCGACTATTTCTATTTTCCAGGCGACGGCTTCGGCTATGGCTACGGCCTTGCGGTGCGCACCGATCCCGGCAATGCAAAGCCGCCGCCGCCGGGCTCGCTGGGCGAGTTGAAATGGGATAGTGGCAGCGGCACCTATTTTGGCGTCGATCCCGAGCTCGACATGGTCTACGTCCTGATGCAGCAGACCCAGAGCGAGCGCGGACGAATCACACCCGCTTTCAAGGCGCTGGTGTATGACTGCTACCCGCCCGAGCTACGCCGCCCGTGAGGCGCGCTGGCCGAAATCCGCAAGCAGTTTTGCGATCTCGGCGGCAGGCCGCGCCGCGCTGAACAGAAAGCCCTGGACTTCGTTGCAGCCCTCGGCGCGCAGCCAATCGAGCTGATCCTCGGTCTCGACGCCCTCCGCAGTCGTGGTGATATTGAGGCTACGACCGAGCCCCGAGATCGCGCGCACGATCGCGACGCAATCGGGCCGCTGGGCGAGATCCTTGACGAAGGAGCGATCGATCTTGATCTTGTCGAAGGGAAAGCTTCTGAGATAGCTGAGGCTGGAATAACCGGTGCCGAAATCATCCATGGAGATGCTGACGCCGAGCTCGCGCAGCTGGTGCAGGATCGCAAGATTTGCATCGGTTTCGGCCAGGAAGATCGACTCGGTGATCTCGAGCTCGAGCCGTCTGGGTGACAGGCCGGACTGCGCCAGCGCCGAGATCACGATCCGAACCAGGTTGCGGCTGCGGAACTGTGCCGGTGACAGATTGACCGCGACCTTGACGTCGACGGGCCACTTCGTCGCCTCGGCGCAGGCCTCGCGCAACACCCACTCGCCGAGCTGGGAGATCAGGCCGATGTCCTCGGCGACCGGGATGAATTCCGCCGGCGAGATCATGCCCTTGTCGGGATGGCACCAGCGCAGCAGCGATTCGAAGCCGGAGATGCGGTCGGATGCGATCGACACCAGCGGCTGATAGTGCAGCTCGAACTCGCCATTGGCAAAGGCGCGGCGCAGATCGAGCTCCATGGCACGCCGCCTCTGCGCCTGGAGGTCCATCTCCCGTTCGAAGAAATGGTGCACGCCGCCGCCGTCCGACTTCGCCCGGTAGAGCGCCATGTCGGCGTTGCGCATCAATTCTTCCGACGTCATGCCGTCGCCCGGCGACAGCGCGATGCCGATGCTGGCACCGATCACCATTTCCTGGCCGTCGATCTCGTAGGGCGCCTTCAGCATGTCGATCAACAAGGTCGCGCAGGCGCTGGCCTCGTTGGGCGAGATATCGGCGGCGAGGATCACGGCGAACTCGTCACCGCCGAGCCGCGCCGCGAGATTGGCGCCGCGCACCGCGCTGGTCAGACGTTCGGCAACCTCCTTCAGCAGGCGGTCGCCGGCCGGATGCCCGAAGGAATCGTTGATGTTCTTGAACAGGTCGAGATCGATGTAGAGCACGCCGACCCGCTTTCCGCCGGCCTGGTCGAGCGCCTGCTTCAACCGCTCCTGGAAATATTCGCGGTTCGGCAGGTCGGTGAGCCCGTCGTGATGCGCCATGTGGGCGATCCGCGCCTCGGCCTTGCGCCGCTCGGTGATGTCGACCACCGCGACCAGATAGCCGTCGCGATCGTCGAAGGCGACGCGGCGGCCGAAGGTGAGCACCTCGATCTCGCTGCCGTCGGCGCGCAGATGCCGCCAGTTGCGCGAGGAATGATAGGTATCGCCGACGCGTTCGAGTGCCTCGGCATGGATGTCCCATTCGTCCCTAGGCCAGATTTCGTGCAGCGTCATACGCAAAAAAGTGGCGCGGCTGTAGCCGTAATGCTGGACCGCAGCGTCGTTGACGCTGATGAATTGCTTGGTCTGTGCGTCGAACACCCACATCGGCATCGGGTTGTTGTCGAACAGCAGGCGAAACGAGGCGTCGCGGCGCTTCAGCGCGGTGACGTCCGAGATCGTCAGCGAGACCACATCGGCGAAGGCGGTGGCGCTCAGCCGGAGATGGCGGCCGTCTCGCTCGATCTCAAGCTGTTCGCCGCGGCCGCCGGCAACGGCTTTGAGCAGAAATTCTATGATGTCGGGCGAGGCGAGCAAATTGTTCCCCTCGCCGATCCGGCGCCACAAAAGGCCGGCGCCTATGGCCTTCAGCAGCAGTGCGGCGCTCTTGTTGTGGTGCACGACTTGAAGATCGAACGCCGTGCCGTCGGCGTCACGCAGCGTCGCCAGCGACAGGACTGCGTCGTCGGTCGACGAGAAGATCGCGTCGAGGAGGTTGTATTGCGCGCCGCGCTCGTTGACGTAGGCGCCAATCAACGTGGCGCCCCAGCGCGACGCAGTCGGAAGCGCCAGCAGATCGTAGGTCCTGACCATGCCGTCGCGAACGCAATGTGCACTCGCATGATGCGGCCGTCCATTCTTCAGCGCGTTCGCCACCGCTTCCGACAGCGCCGTGGCGCAATCGGGCGATAGCTCCGCGACCGGAATGTCCCAGCGTTCCTCGCCGAGCCATTTCTGCACGTAACGTCCGCTGCGCGACAATTCGAGCACGCCGTCACCCTTGAGCAACGCGATGTGGTCGGCGAGCCGGCCAAGGCTGCCGAGCATCACGTCCTCGTAGCGCGGCAGTTGCTCGCCCGGCTTCAACGCGGCACGCCATTTGCGCTGAAGCACCGGGATGTCGTCGAACATTTCGGTGGCCGGTTTTCCCGGCGCTTTCTTCGCGGCATTCATGGCAGTCCCCAACGCACTTTCCCGCCGCATCCAATGCAGGCCTGCTTAATGGCTTGTAAAAGTGGTGCGGCTGCGGGGGCAATTCGGCGATTATGACAGTTTTAAGTCGGACGATAGTTAGCGGGCGTTAGAGACTATGACGGTTGCGTTCGGCGGGCCAGTTGTTGCTGCGTGAAAAAGTAACTCCGTGTCTCCGTAACCACGTCCGCTGGTGGCTATGGCTCCCGGCCTTCGCCGGGACGACGTTGCGGAGATAGTGCGCGCGCTGCATCAGCAGACCGTCATTGCGAGCGCAGCGAAGCAATCCAATTTTTCGCAAGGGCAGTGTCCATTCCGTCATCCTTGCATGGGGAGTGAGTTGTCAAG
>NZ_VSTH01000140.1 GCF_008123965.1 Bradyrhizobium hipponense
AGGCGCTGGTCTTGCCACTGGCGGCGGGGCTGGCCGGGCGGCCGCAACCGGCGGCGGTGCCGGGCGAGGTGGCGGCGGCGCAGCCATCCGCGGCGGAGGCGGTGGGGCTGCCCGCGGCGGCGGCGGCGCCGGCGCGGGGCGTGCCGTGACCTGCGGACGCGGCGGCGGAGCCGCGGCGCGCGGCGGTTCGGGCCTCACTTGCTGCCGGGCCACTGGCGGTGGCGGCGGAGGAGCCGCCGGTTTGACCGAGGTCACGGCCGGCTTGGCGGTCGCAGACGCTGGAGGCGGCGCGACGGCGTGACCTGGTCCAGGCGGCCTTCCAGGGGCCGGCGGCGTTGCGATGGCCGGCGCGGCAGCGGTCGGTGCCGGCGCATTTGGCGCAGGCTTGCCGCCAGGAGCTTGGCCAACAGGAGCTTGGCCACCGGGAGCCTGACCACCAGGCGTATGGGCCGCGGACGGCGGCGGACCGGTCCGACCGGGCACCGGCGGCGTTCCATGCGCACCGGGAACCGGAAGTGCGTGTGCGTTCGGCTGCCCTGGCGCGGGAGCCGCTGCGGGCGCGTTGGCCTGCACCGGCGGCGCGTTGGCCGCAGGCGCGGTTGCCGTCGGGGCCGGCTTGCCATTCGGAGCTGCGGCCGAAGGTGGCGTCGGCCCTGCCCCTGGAGTCGCCGGCGTACCGGGCGCTGGCAGCGTGTGGGCCTGCGGCAGCTTCTGTTGGCCCGGCATCGGCGCACCGGGTGCGACGGTAGCCGGCGTCGCGGGCAGCGTCCCGGGCCGCGCCGCCGGATTGATCGCGGCACTCGGTGGCATCGGCGCCTTGCCCTGCTGGATCAGGGCGGCACGCTGCACCACTGCCTGCGGCACCGCCGGACCTACAGGGTTGGCGCGGCCGGCGATGGCCGGGGCGAGATTGCCCGGTGCGGGGCCCGACCCTGCTGGCGCCGGCGGTGCCGGCGGCCGGTTGATCACGGTGTTGATGACCGTCGTATTGTGGATGTTCTGATAGATGATGTTGTTCGGCGGCGGCGCGACATAGAGCGGCGGCCTGACGAACACCGGGATCGGCACGAACACCGGTTGCGGCAGCACGAACAGGCCGTCCACGGGCAGCGGCGGCGGCAGCACGACGAAGTCCGGCGGCGGCGGCGGGCAGAAGTAGATCGGCGGCGGCGGTGGCGGCGCGAAGCCGAAATCAGGGTCGCTGAAGTACAGCACCGGACGATCGACGTAGACCACCTCCTCCGGCGGCGGCGGCGGCACGTCATAGTCGATCATCGCAAAGCTCGGTGGCGGCTCGACCGGCGCGGTCAGGATCGCCAGGCGTCGGCGCGCGTCGGCCGCATGCGGACCGCGCGGATAGCGACGCAGATACGACCAATAGGCTTCCGGCGTGTCATTTCGATAGGTCCGCCGCCAGGTGATCGCCTCGCGCCGCGCTGCAACAATCGCCATGACGCGCTTCGACAGGGGATCATTCGGATAGGCGGCGAGAAACTCTTCGTAGACCGGCAGCGTGTCGCGCTCGAGCGCGGCCGCATAGGCATCCTGCGCGCCGAGATCCCGGATCGGCTTGTTGCGGATCGCCGCGACCTGGTCCGGCGTGGACTGCGGCGGCGGCGCATCGGGCCCGCGCTCGAAGAACGAGAATTGCGCGGTGACCTTCTGCTCGTTCCAGGGCACCTGCGCGCCCTTGCTGGCCTCGTTGACGCGCAGGCGAACGCGGTCGAACACCTCCGGCAGCGACAGGCCGCCGGTGCGGATCATCTCGGCCAGCGACTGCGCATAGATGCCGTAAGGTCCGGGCTCTTCAGGCGCGACGGTGCCGGGTGCCGCGTTGAAGGCGATCAGCATATTCGAGTCGGGCTCGACCAGCGCCAGCCCGCTCGCGATCTGCTGGCCGCCCTCGATGAAGGGCTGCGCGCGCGCCGCATCGAGCACGACGATGTTGGCTTTGAGCGGAAGGGCGGCGAGCTGGCGGAGATAATCGCTGACGCGCAAGCCTTCGGTCGGAACGTCGGTGTCGCGCGCGATGTTGGAATCAACCGGGATGAAATAGTTCTCGCCGGCGAGCTGGATGCCGTAGCCGGCCAGATAGATCATCGCGACGGTGCCCGGGCCCGAGGCTTGCGCCTTCTGGATGAAGTCGCGAAAACTCTTGCGCAGCGTGTCGCCGTCGAGATCGCGTGCTCCGACCACGTCGAAGCCCGCCGCCTGCAGCGTCTGCGCGATCAGGCCGGCATCGTTCGCCGTCGTCGCCAGCGCGGACTTGGCATAGGCGCCGTTGCCGACCACGAGCGCGATGCGCTTTTCCTGCTGCTGGGCGCGCGCCGGCGCGAGCGCGCCTGCGGCAAGAAGCAGGATCGGCAAGAGGAAGCAGAGGAAAGCCTTGTAAGTCCCACGCATGGCTTGCTTGCCCAGTTTTATTGTTGAGGTGCCACCACGCATGAAACGCGCGGCCGGCTGAACGGCAGTTGAACGAGAGGCTGGGATTGAGGCAGCGGCATGACCGAAGCGTACCTGTCGTCAGCTTCAAGTCAGCACCTTTCGCGACACCGATGCAAAGTCGGTTCCGACCTGATCGCTGACACACCCCACCAGCATGGCACCAACGGCAACGGCACGCTGGCCAAAAACAGCGGAAGGTTGCAACTGTTCCGAGATGGCTACTTTGTCGAATGATCGACAGCCGGCAACGCGCAGCGATGCGGTTACAGCTGCTGCACGTCCACGACGCCCGCGACCGCCTTGATGGCGCCCGCGATCTGCGGCGAGACCTTGAAACGGCCGGGCAGCTTCATCTCCACCTCGGTCTCGAGATCGAGCATCATCACCAGCGAGACCTCGCCATCGCCGTTGGAGCGCGGCGCGGCGCCTGCGCTGCCGACTTTTGCCGCAGCGCCGTTCGAGGCCGCCATATCGGGTCCGGCGAGACGCTTGGCGATCGAGTCCAGCGGCTTGGTATCGCGCACGAAGATGCGCAGGCCCTTCTGGGTCTTGGCGGCCGCGTCATCCAGCGGTTCGGCGTGCAGCACGCGGGCCCGAACGTCCTCACCCTGCAACTCAGCGCCGAGTTGGAGCAGTACCGCGGCGCCCGGCTCCAGCACGTCGCGATATTGCGCAAGGCCCTCGGAGAACAGCACCGCCTCGAAATGGCCGGTCGGATCGGACAGGCCCATGATGCCCATCTTGTTGCCGGTCTTGGTCCGCCGCTCCATGCGCGACACCACGGTGGCCGCGACCTTGCCGGCGGTGGCGCCGGTCTTTACCGCGCGCGAAAACTCCGCCCAGCTCTGCACCCGCAGCCGCTTCAGGACGGTGGCATAATCGTCGAGCGGATGGCCCGACAGGAAGAAGCCGATGGCGTCGTATTCGCGCCGCAGCCGCTCGGCCGGCAGCCACGGCTCGACCTGCGGCAGCATGATGGTCGGCGCGTCGGCGGCGCCGCCGAACATGTCGTTCTGGCCGATGGTCGCAGCTTCATGGGAGCGCTGGCAGGCGGCGAGCACCGCATCGGCGCCGACAAAGACGCGCGCGCGGCTGGGCTCAAGCGTGTCGAAGGCGCCGGCGGCAGCCAGGCTCTCGATGATGCGCTTGTTGATCGCGCGCGGATTGACGCGTGCGGCAAAATCGGCAAGCGAAGTGAACGGGCCATTCTTGGTCCGCTCCGCGATGATCTGCTCGACGGCCGCAATGCCGACGCCCTTCAAAGCGGCGAGCGCGTAGTAGATGGTCTTGTCGCCGACCTCGAAGGTCGCGCCGGAGCGGTTGATATTCGGCGGCTCGACCTTGATGCCGAGGCGCTGCGCCTCGGAGCGGAATTCCGAAAGCTTGTCAGTATTGTTGAGATCGAGCGTCATCGACGCCGCGATGAACTCCACCGGGTAATGCGCCTTCATGTAGGCGGTGTGGTAGGACACCAGCGCGTAGGCCGCCGCGTGGCTCTTGTTGAAGCCGTAGTCGGCGAACTTCGCCAAGAGCTCGAAGATGGTATCGGCCTGCCCCTTCGGCACGCCGTTCTTCACCGCGCCGGCGACGAAGATCTCGCGCTGCTTCTCCATCTCGGAGCGGATCTTCTTGCCCATGGCGCGCCGCAACAGGTCGGCGTCGCCGAGCGAATAGCCCGACATCACCTGCGCGATCTGCATCACCTGTTCCTGGTAGATGATGACGCCGAAGGTCTCCTTCAGGATCGGCTCCAGCACGGGATGCAGATATTCCGGCTCCTCGTCGCCGTGCTTGCGCGCGCAATAGGTCGGGATGTTTGCCATCGGACCCGGGCGATACAGCGCAACCAACGCGATGATGTCCTCGAAACGGTCGGGGCGCATGTCGATCAGCGCTCGCCGCATGCCCTGGCTTTCAACCTGGAACACGCCGACCACGTCGCCGCGCGCCAGCATCTGGTAGCTTTCGGCATCGTCGATCGGCAGCGTCGCGAGATCGACGTGGATATTGCGCGGCTTGAGCAGCTTGATCGCGACATCGAGCACGGTCAGCGTCTTCAGGCCGAGGAAGTCGAACTTGACGAGGCCGGCCGGTTCGACCCATTTCATGTTGAACTGGGTCACCGGCATGTCGGATTTGGGATCGCGGTAGAGCGGCACCAGTTCGCTCAGGGGGCGATCGCCGATCACGATGCCGGCCGCGTGGGTGGAGGCATGCCGCGTCAGGCCTTCGAGGCGCTGCGCGATGTCGAAGGCGCGCGCCACCACCGGGTCTTCGTCGCGAAACGCCTGCAGCTTCGGCTCGCTCTCGATCGCGGCGGCCAGCGTCACCGGTGCGGCCGGATTCTGCGGCACCAGCTTGGTCAGCTTGTCGACCTGGCCGTACGGCATCTGCAGCACGCGACCGACGTCGCGCAGCACGCCGCGCGCCTGCAGCGTACCGAAGGTGATGATCTGCGCCACCTGGTCGCGGCCATAGCGCTGCTGGACGTACTGGATCACCTCGCCGCGGCGGTCCTGGCAGAAGTCGATGTCGAAGTCCGGCATCGAGACGCGTTCCGGATTGAGGAAGCGCTCGAACAGCAGGCCGAACTTGATCGGGTCAAGGTCGGTGATGGTCAGCGCCCAGGCGACCACAGAGCCTGCGCCGGAGCCACGGCCCGGCCCGACCGGGATGCCCTGCCCCTTCGCCCATTTGATGAAGTCGGACACGATCAGGAAGTAGCCGGCGTACTTCATGCGCATGATGACGTCGAGCTCGAACGCCAGGCGCTTGTTGTAGTCCTCCTCCGTCGAGCCCTGCGACAGGCCGTGCACGCGAAGGCGGTTGGCGAGTCCCTCCTCCGCCTGCCGCTTCAATTCGGCCGCCTCGACCGCGGCGGCATCCGAGCTCGACGCGGCACCGACGGTGAAGAACGGCAGGATCGGCTTGCGCGTCATCGGACGGAACGAGCAGCGCTCGGCGATCTCGACGGTGGAAGCCAGCGCCTCCGGAATGTCGGCGAACAGCACCGCCATCTCGGAGCGCGTCTTGAAGCGGTGATCGGGCGTGAGCTGCTCGCGCTCGGTCTCCGCGATCAGCCGCCCGCCGGCGATGCAGAGCAGCGCGTCATGCGCCTCGTAGTCGTCGGCCGCGGCGAAATACGGCTCGTTGGTCGCGACCAGCGGCAGGCCCTTCGCATAGGCGAGGTCGACCAGCCCGCTCTCGATGCGCCGCTCCTTGTCGAGGCCATGGCGCTGCAACTCAACATAGAGGCGGTCGCCGAACAAACTGATGAGGCGCTCGCAGCGCGCGGCCGCAAGCTCGGAATGGCCCCCTTGCAGCGCCAGCGAGATCGGCCCGTCCGGCCCGCCGGTGAGCGCGATCAGGCCTTCGGTCTCGCCTTCGAGCCAGTCGAACTTGATGTGGGGGGCATGGGTGTCGGGAGTCTCCAGGAACGCGCGCGAGTTCAGCCGCATCAGGCTGCGATAGCCGCGCTCCTGCGCTGCCAGCAACACCACACGCGACGGCAGAAGCGCGTTGCGCGCATTAGGATCCTGGTCGCCGAAATCGATCGCAAGTTCGCAGCCGACAATCGGCTGGATCCCGGAGCCCGCCATCTTGTCGGAGAACTCCAGCGCACCGAACATATTGTCGGTGTCGGTCAGCGCTAAGGCCGGCTGGTGGTCCTTCTTCGCCAACTCGGCGAGCTTGGCGATTTTGATCGAGCCCTTGAGCAGCGAATAGGCCGAGTGAACGTGAAGGTGGACAAATCCGGCGCTCGGCATGGTCGCGTGACGGCCTCTTGCAGATGAGATGGAGCGTAGCCGGCAGCGGAGGCATCCTGCACTCGCCCGGCCGACTCGCCTCATAATGGTGCGGCGTCGCCGCGCCAGAGTCCACGCCGGAGCGGCCGATCGGCCGCGCCATCCCGCTTTTCCCCAAGGGGGCGCTCACAAGCAGCACTAAGCCGCCCCTAGAGCTGCGGAAGCACCTGGGCCCAGATCGCGATCATCCCGACGAACAGCGTGATCGACGCCAGTGCGGCGGCCTCTTCCACGAAAATCCTGAACATGGCTTGCTCCCTTGGCTGGAACGTATGAAGAACATTGTTCTCATTTCGTTCTCAGGAGTCAAGCAATCTCAACCATCTCGCAGCGCGATAGTTAACTCGCTGAACCCGAACAACAAAAAAGCCCCGGCGCAAGGCCGGGGCTTTCGTCAACCGCTCGAATGGAGCGATTAATCTCAGTAGCGACCGAGCATCTGGCCGGCGCCGAACTTGTAGTTCAGGCGCACGAGGCCCATGTCGACGTCCTGACGGATGCGATCGGTCGACGGCACCAGCGCGAACGTGACGTCCTTATCCTGCAGGAAGATGTGGTTGTACTCGATGCCAAGCGACCAGTTCGGCGCGAAGCCGTACTCGAGGCCGGCACCGATCGTGCCACCCCAACGGGTCTGATCGTTCGAGCCCAGCAGCGCGCCGGAGGCGGCGTCGAAGACTTCGTACTTGGCACCGACCACAGCAGCACCGCCCTTGGCGTAGACAAGGACGTTGTTCCAGGCATAACCGACCTGACCGGTGATCAGACCGAACGAGTCGATCTTCGAGCGGTTACGGGTCGCGAACAGCGAGCTGAGGTTGTCGCCGCTGAAGTCGGCCCAGTTGCCCTGACCTTCGACGCCGAACACCCACTGGCCGGACTGCCAGCGATAGCCGATCTGGCCACCAACCGTGCCGCCGGTCGCATCGTGGGAGCCTTCGCGACCAAAGCCAACCGCATCCCAGGTGCTGCGCGCGGAAGCGCCGCCACCGTTGATGCCGATATAGAAGCCGCTCCAGTCATAGATCGCAGCAACCATCGCCGGCGCCTTGGTGTAGGGACGTGCGGCGAGGTCAGCTGCCAGCGCCGGTGCCGCGGCGCTCAGCGCGACGAGGCTCACAGCGGCAAGCAACAGATTCTTGTTCATTTGATTCCCGTTCCAGTTTCTTCAGTAGGCCCCCGGGCCGTGGCGCCGTCTTACCAGCGATCGACGGAATTGCTGTAACCTCGACGCAACAGTCCGCTCCAAAGGCTCGCGCTTCATTAACGAACGTTTAGCAGCGCGCGCTGGAAACCCTTTGAAACAAGAGTTTTCATGCATTCCATAGCGACCACACGACATACCCAGCATGCGCGCGTAACAACGTCGCGCGCACAATCGCGTGATTGCGGAATCGAAATGCGCGCACTGTTTGCCGCCCCCATTGTCGCCACATTTGCGCTTGCGCTCGTCACCGCGCTAGGTGGGCCGCGCCCGCCTCGCGTTCATCGTGCCCGCTTGCGCAATGCAACCGGAAAAATGCTGCCGACAAGTCGGGTAGCGAACAGACGTCCAACGATCGGTAGCGCTAGATTTCTTCCGTGCCCATCCGCCGCCAGATCCGCGCGAATGAGTTGTCATGAAACACCGATCCGAACCGCATACTTACGAAAGCTATATTGCCGCATCACAAAGAGCGTCTTGAGGCGCAGCCCTCTCGGCTTTCAGATGGTCCTGAACGAGAGTGTCTGCGCGAAAAGATCATGCAGCTTGAGACTGCAGCTTGAGACTGCGGCCGCCATGAACATTTTTTTTATCTGTCGATAGGTAACCGCCATGTCCACCGGCAAACCCGACGCAGTCGCACCTTCGCCGCTTGTGAGACATGCCGCGGATGCGCTCCGCAGAGCACGAAAATTGCCGGTTGGGCATGCCAGAAACGATCTGAGGCAATTGGCGATGGGGCTGCTCTGGCTCGAGCGTCGGGGAACGCCGGAGACAATGCAGCGGGTCGCGGCGGCATTCCGTGAAATTGGAACTCGAGGCTAAGGCCATCAATGCCGAAGCCCGATCCCGAGCTGTTGCCGATACGTCCGCGGTGCCCCAAGTGTCAGATGCGAATGATCAGCACCGACGTCGTCCTCGATGCCGATGGTATTGAAGACAGAACTTTCGAGTGCATCACGTGCGGGCATATCGAAACCAGGCGACTGGCCGCCGATCCCCCGGTATCGCCGCCCGCCGCAGCCGGGACCGACGGTGAGTTGGAGCCGCCTGAGTAGGTCGAATTAGGTGAGGGTCGCCTCCTGCTCCACGAGGGTCTCGTAACACTCGCAGGACAGCTGTTTCAATGCGTCTCGATCCAGGATTTTGATGACGCCGCGCGCATATGTGATCACGCCTTTGTCTTGCATCTTGCGCGCGACTTCGGTCACGGACGTCCTGCGGACGCCGAGCATTTCTGCGAGCAGTTCCTGGGTTAGGCTGACAGTGTCGCTCGCGGCGCGATCGGAAGATTGCAGCAGCCAGCGGCAGAAGCGCTCGTCGATCTGATGCAGCGCATTGCAGGCGGCCGTGACGCGAGCCTGTGTCAACATGACCTCGTTGTAGCGCACGCAGACATCGCGAAGCGCATCGCTGGCGCTGACCGCCTTCCGGAATGGCGCCGCCGCGATCTTGCTGCACTGAAGCGGCAACTGGACCACCACGCGAACGAGTGACGTATACAAACCCAGTCCGGCCATGGCACCGACCACGCCCTCGCGCCCGACCGTCGCGGTTTCGATTGCCTTGCCGTCCCGCATCACCGCGAGCATCGAAACCATGCCGTTGTGAGGGAAATAAACGTGATCGACCTCGGCGCCGGCCTCATAGACGACGTCGCCCTGCGCCATCGACCTCGTCACCAAATGCGGTTCGAGCGCATCGAAATCCCTGCGCGGCAACAACGCAAGTAGCTTGTTATCCAGCGAACTAGGCGAAGGTGCGTGCAACTGCGGCTTTCGGCCCGATCGGTCGGGCATGGGTACCGCAGGGGAAAGATTGCGCGCTCCGAGGGGGCGCTCCGCGGGGTATTTGCCTGACACTAGGATCGGCACAAACCCTTGTCGGTCCGATACCCGTCTTTGGCCTGCCCTTGGCTCTCTCGACGGATAACCCGGAAAATATAGCACTCTCTGGCGCGCAGGTGTGATCTATTTGCCTCCACGGCCTCTATATGTACGATACACGACCATTTTGGCTGCCATTGCCGGCAAACCAGGCACCGCGGCGCCGATTGAGACAAATAATTCCAAATCGGCCATAAATTTGCCTCTTGGCCGGAACGAACGACGGAATTCGTCGTTCGCCTTACAGCACCGCCTTTGTCCGGTACCCGACGAAGGAACAGGGTGAAGCGCATCTGTCCGGGAAAGCGGGCATAGGGCGCATCCTGCGATATTGCCGAGGAAGCCACGTCATGCAGCATCGCGCCTGCACTCCTCCCCTCGTGCTCGTTGTCGAGGACGATATTCTGCTGCGGTGGACGGCAACTGAAGCCCTCCAGGCCGCGGGGTTTGACGTTATCGAGGCCGGAAGCGCAATCGAAGCAATCTCGATACTCGAAAAACGGGTCGATATTCGTGCGGTCTTTACCGATGTTCAGATGCCAGGTTCAATCGACGGCCTGAAGCTCGCCCACCTCATCAGCTTCCGTTGGCCACCGATCAGGATCATCGCCACTTCCGGTAAGGTCAAATTGCGAGACGACGATCTGCCGGAGGGCGGGCGCTATCTGCAAAAGCCATATCCCATGGCCGAACTCACGGGCCTGCTGGGTGAGATGATAGGACAATGACAAGACGCGCCGGGCTTTGTTCATCTGATCTCGTGCGCCGCCGATCATGATCGAGGGCCGGCCGGTTTATGCGCCCAACATGAGCGCGCAAGATATCGAGCCCACTGACGCTTTTGCCGAAGAGATCGGAGAGGTCTCATGGCCTTCGCGGCACGCTGCAAGGAAGACTTGCAGCCGGCCAGATTTGCAGCCGGCCAGATTTGATGGACACGCGCCCGCTACTCGCGAGGGCCTTCTCCGATCGATGAGATGCATCCATCAATCGACCGTTTACGCACGAGGTTCCGTGATGTTTCCATGACCGCCTCACGGCCTTCGCAACGAACCGCAATGCTGGCCGGCTCGGAACTTCTCTCCATCGCGCCACTTCTGAAATCGAGTGACGGAAGCACGCGCAATGAACGCAGAAACGGAACTCAAGTTCCAGGTTGCGCCACGAAAGCTGGCATCCATCTTGCGCAGCGGCAGCAGACGGCGCGATCGGTCGGAGCAGGCGCTCGTGTCAAATTACTATGATACGAGCAAGCACAAGCTCAAGCGAAATGGCCTCACGCTTCGGGTCCGCAAGGTCGATGGCCGCTACGTCCAAACCGTGAAAGCGAGCGGCTCGGGGAGCGTGACGCGTGGCGAATGGGAGCATGAGGTCAGCGGCGCAAAGCCCGACCTCAAGCAAGCGAGGAACACAGCGCTCGACGGCGTGGCCACCAAAAAACTCCCTCGCAAGCTCAAACCGGTGTTTCAGACCGACGTGCATCGGACGGCGGAGATACGGCGGGTCCGGAGTAGCCAGATCGAGCTCGCGGTCGACCGCGGCCGGATCGGTGCCGGCCGCCGCTCGCGATCTATCGCCGAGCTTGAACTGGAGTTGAAGTCTGGACATGTCGCAGATCTGTTTCGTTTGGCGCGAGACATCGAGCGCAAGACCGCTGCCGAGCTCGATCTGCGCTCGAAATCCGAGCAAGGCTACCGGCTCCTGGCGCGAGAAGGCGACGGCGCGCAACGTGCCGAGCCGATCTGGCTGAAGCACGAGCTTTCACCGCGAGATGCCTTCCGCGTAATCGCGCATTCGACACTTCGGCACATCACCGCCAACGCCGATCCAGTGCGCAACATGGATTCCGAGGGCGTCCATCAAATGCGCGTCGGCCTGCGGCGGTTGCGGGCGGCCATCTCCCTCTTCGACGATATCCTGCCGCGCGCGAGCACGGCCCGGATCAAGGCTGAGCTCAGATGGCTCACGGGCGAACTTGCGCCGGCGCGAGAAATCGACGTTTTTCTGAACGAGAGCATTCAGCGGATCGCCGGCCAGGACGTCCCGAAACGTGGGGCCCGCGCGATCTTCAAGAAGTTCTCCGGGCAGCGGTTGGCCGCCTTCCGGCGCGCCCGTGACGCGGTTGATTCGGCCCGCCACCGCCGTCTTTTGATTGATGCGGCCGAGTGGATCGAATCCGAACGCCCCCGCAGCGCTGATGATCGGACGATCGCTGCCTACGCCGCGGCAGTGCTCGACCGGCGGTTGAAGAAGGCGCGAAAGCAAGGCAGGCAGCTGAGCGATCTCGATCCGGGACAGCGCCACAAATTGCGGATCAGGATCAAGAAGATCCGGTATGCGATCGAGTTCTTCGGAAGCCTCTACCGCAATCGCGACCAGAACGAGCTCGCTGGCCTATCCGACCGGCTGAAACGGATTCAGTCCGCCTTGGGATCGTTGAACGATTTCATGGCGCATCGCGCGTTGGCGACCGAGGCAGCGTTAGCGGCGCCTCCCCCAAATCGGCGCGCCCTGGCTTTTGCAGCAGGATTCATCGTTGGGCAGGAGCGCGAAGCCGCTCAGAACTTGATCGAGGACGCATCGAGGGAGCTGCGCCGATTGCGTCGCCTGAGTGTCCAGCCGAGCGAGTGATCTTGGGAGCACCGGTATGGCGTGGGTCGGCAATTGGCAAAATCAATTCGGCTCAATCTTGCGCATCACCAGCGATGCGGAGGGCCGCATCGAGGGCAATTTCGAAACCGCGCTCGAAGACAGCGGCTTTTATGGGCAAGCAGTTCCCGTCATCGGGTTTCACAGGGGCAATTGTATTGGCTTTGTCGCCGTAGGCTCGTCTGCCACCGGCGACCGGGTTGTTTCGTACACGGGACTGTTGCGCCATGGGAAAATGGAAACGGCCTGGTTCGTGGTCGCCGATCAGGCGCTGAGCGCCGCCAGTGAGGGCGATCCCGCAAAGCTCAAACCCGTGAACTGGTGGCGCGCCGTGACAACCAATGTCGACACCTTCGAGCGGACCTAGAGCACCCGCGCAGGATTTGCGCGTAATCGCGACGATCTGTCAGTTTTCCTCAGGCACCCACTTTGGTGCCGCTTACCACCAGCGGCGTGTAGATCACCAGCTTCAGCGCCGGATCGTCGTTGGCCTGGAAGCTCGTATGCTCAAAAATGCAGCACGCCCAGGGTCGGATGGGAGGGCGCGCCAACTAAGCTGCGTGCTCACAGCTGCAGGAGGTCCGCCGTGCTCCTGAGATCTGAGTTGGGCAGCAACAGAAGCTTGCGAAGCGATACCTCCGCCTTGCCTGCTGGGCTCGCCATTCACTCCTCGGGAAGTCCTGCCTTGCGTAGGCCCTCGGCAATGCGAGCTCGCTGCGCGAGGCAGATCGGATGGTCAGTTGGCGAACTGGCGTGGAATTGGGCGATGCTGAAAGTAGGAGCGAGGATGATTCCCGCCTGCACGTAAGCCCGCGCCTCCTCGGTCTGACCGAGATGAGCCAATGTGGCGGCGAGGTAGAAATAGACGAACGGGGCAATATTCCGGTTGGTTTCGATGGAGCGGTTGAACCAGCGAACAGCCGCCTCATCGAGACCAAGATATGACTGCGCTACGCCCGCCGTGTTCATCCAGGAAAAGGCCCTGTTGTCCCGCGGAGAGAGCCGGAATGCTTCCATGACGCAGGCTTCGGTCTCCTCTGCCCGACCGAGATTGCACTTGCCAAGTCCGATCCACGCATGAGCAGTGGCCAGATTCCGATCCAGCTCCAAAGACCGCTCACATTCGGCAATGCCCTGAGCGGCGCGTTTGGTGAAAATCTGGACGACGCCCATCAGGCAATGCGCCATCGCGTGGTTGGGCGTGTGGGCAAATATCTTGGCCAAGGACGATTCGACTACCTGCAGGGGCGCCGTCCGGTCGATCAACATGGACGTAGCCCGCGTGGTATCGACGAATGCCATGCCGACCATAGCTTCAAGGTTCGTCGGGTCTCGGCAGAGAGCGTGTTCGAAGAACCGTCGCGCCTGCGCCAGGTTCGCAGGGTCCGATCCGCGGTTCACGCTCGCCATGCCCAGGAAATAGAGGTCCATCGAATCCGGATGCGGCGCTCGTGCCGCGCGCCGCGCCTCCGCCGAGACCAGCTCCGTTTCCAGCTGATTGGCAAGACGGGCGCCGATTTCGTCCTGCATGTCGAAGAGATCGGCGATCGGCTTGTCGAAGCGTTCGGCCCAGAGGTGGTTGCCGGTCTCGGCATCGATGAGCTGGACGTTGATGCGCATTCGGCTGCCGCCTCGCTGCACCGCCCCCTCGAGGACATAACGAACGCCGAGCTCGCGGCCGATCTGCTTCAGATCGACATGCTTTCCCTTGAACGTGAAGGCGGTGTTGCGACCGACGACGAAGATGCCGGCCAACCGCGACAAGTCTGTGGTCAGGCTCTCCGTCACGCCGTCGACGAAATAATCCTGCTCAGAAGCAGGGCTCAGATTGGCGAAAGGCAGAACGATGAGCGACGGCTTGCCAGGGACCGGGCTTGGCAGGCTGCTCGTGATAGTCGCTGTCGTCTGCCCGGGCGCTTCGCGCACGGGAGCCACGAAGCGTACACCCTTGCGTGGAAAGGTCTTGATGAAGCGCTGTTCGTCTCCGGAATCGCCAATCGCCTTCCGCAGCGCATTGAGGCGCGTGGTCAGAGCAACCTCCGAGACAGCGCGGCCCTGCCAGATGGCGTTGATCAGGTCGTCCTTGCTAACGACGCGTTCCCGATTATGGATCAGATAGTCCAGCAGGTCGAACACCTGCGGCGCGATCGCGAGCACATCCGTCCCGCGACGCAGCTCGCGCCGGTCGGTGTCGAGAGAAAAGTTTTCAAAGAAATAGCGCAAGCCACTTCCCCGCGACCGCGGTCCATCCGCAAAATCCGATGCCCGTGCCAAGGATAAGCTGTCGATAAGGAAAAAGTAAGCCGTCGATCAAGCCCGTCCATCCCTGGTGTGGTACATCCGAAGATAGAACCTGCCCGGACACATTAAGATGGATCAGGGAGACAAGTGATGATCACGCGTCGTGATGTATTGACCGTGTCGGCGTCCGGTGTCGCGATTTCCGCCGCGTGCCTCGTGCCACGGGCGCGCGCACAGCCGCTCGCAAAAACCGTGCACATTCTGACCGGCTTCACGCCCGGTCTGCAAGACGCGCTGGCGCGGCTCATTGCTGCCCAGATGAACGACTATGCCGAAACGATCGTGGTGGAGACCCGGCCCGGTGCGGCAGGTCGCATCGCGGTGGAGGCAGTGAAAACCGCCGACGCCGACGGATCGACGATGCTGTTCGCTCCGCTTGGCTTCATGATGCTGTTTCCGCACGTTTACAAGACGCTGAGATATCAGCCGCGGGATTTCACGCCTGTGTCAACCGCGGCCTCGACCCCGACATTACTGACGGTTGGCCCAAAGGTGCCGGCGGACGTAACGACGATGGCGGAGTTTGTCGGCTGGTGCCGCGCTAACCCGAAGCTCGCCACCTACGGCACGGCGGGCGCCGGAACCACGCTGCATTTCCTCGGCGCGACAGTGGCGCGCACCGCGGGATTCGATTTTTTGCACGTGCCCTATCAGGGCAATGGCGCGATTCAGGATCTGGTCAAGGGCGAGATCGCGTCGGCGATCCTGCCGGTCGGGAGCTCACTTGGTCTCGTCCGGTCCGGAGATCTTCGTGCACTGGTGACTACCGGCCCGCGCCGCTGCTCGTTTGTTCCTGCCGTGCCGACGGTGCGGGAAGCTGGATATCCGTCGCTCGAGGACCTCACATGGTATGCGTTTTTCGTTCCGGCCAGGACGCCCGCGCCTGTCGTCGAAAAGCTCAATGCTGCGATCCAGGCGGCCATGCTCACCAATGAGGTCAAGTCCGGCATGGCAAAGCTGGCCGTCGAGCCTGACGCGATCGCGATGGGTGACTTTGCCCGCCTGATCGCGTTCGAATCCGAGCGGTGGAAGGCGATCGTAGAGGCGACGGGGTTCGTCCCAACCGATTGAAGTGGGTCCTGATACGCATCGGAGGAAACACATGGACCAGCCAGTATCCGTCTACGATCTCGTGCAGTCGCACCGCATCACCGCGCTGATTTATGCAGCGGCGAAGCTCAACCTTGCCGAGGCCATCGGTGCCGACGCAAAATCAGCGGCTGAGCTCGCGAGGCTCGTAGATGCCGATGAAAGTGCGCTGCGCAGGCTGCTCGTCGGCCTGACGACGCTTGGCCTCTGCAGACATGTCGACAGAGACCGGTTTGCCATGACCGACCTCGGCCGCCGGCTCGACGAGATTGCCGATCCGTCATTGAAGGACTGGGTTCTTTTCGAGGGCGAGATGCTCCTGCAATCCTGGAGTGGATTAGTCGAATCAGTTCGTACCGGAAAGACCGCGGCCCAGCTGCGCGGAGATGGCGACGATCGCTATGCCGCGATGAGCAATACGCCGCAATCGACTCGTCTATTCAACGCTGCGATGGTCAGTCTCACACGGACTCTCGTTCCAAAAATCGTTACAGCCTACGACTTCGCTGCAGCGCGCATTGTCATGGATCTGGGCGGCGGCACCGGCGAGTTGATCGGGGGCGTACTGCGCCACAACCCGCACCTTCAAGGAATCGCCTTTGATCTTGCACGCTGCGAAGCAGAGGCGCGTGCGCACTTTGATCGGCTTGGCATCGCAGGGCGCTGCCGGTTCGTCGCCGGCAGCTTCTTTGAAGCGGTCCCAGGCGGCGCCGACACGATCCTGATGAAGAGCATCCTCCACAATTGGAAGGACGACCGTTGCGAGACCATCCTGAAGAATTGCTGGAACGCGCTGCCCTCTGGCGGAGCGCTGGTCGTGATTGAGCGGATCATGCCGGAGTCTGTCACGACGGACCCCCAAGACCGCTCCTGCGTCATGAGCGACCTCAACATGCTGCGCGGACCCGGCGGCTGCGAGCGAACGGAAGCTGAGTACTGCAGGCTGGCCGTCTTGAACGGATTCGCTTTGGTCGGGACGACTGGGATCGGCTCTTTCAGCTTAATCCAGTTCAGGAAAGTTGGTAGTTGAGAAGCCTCTCTTTGCTGTGGCGCACGAGGACGCAGATTCTGCCTACCCGCCGCGGCTTAATGGCGAAGTCACATTTTCCAGAGGATGACGGAAACGCCTTCCGCCCTGCCGGGTCCGGTTGTGTCTTGGCCGTATCGCCGCGTTCCCGCTCAGCCGTCGGGTCCATGGCCGGTCTTCGTGTTCCTCTCCCCCTTCACCGGCGTGTAGATCACAAGCTTCAGCGCCGGATCGTCATTGGCCTGAAAACTCGTGTGCTCGAAATGCAGCACGCCGAGAGTGGGATGAGACATGGTCTTGAGGCCCGAGGCGGTGCTGCGGATCTCGTGCGCTTCCCACCATTTGACGAATTCCGGGCTGCCCTGCCGCAGCCGCGCCAGCAGGTCCGCGAAGGCGGGATCGCCGGCCCAGACGTCGTGGGTGGTGCGAAACATCGCCACCATGCGCTTGGCCACGTCCGCCCAGGCTGCACCGTAGGCCTTGCGCGTCTGCTTGTTGGTCATCATCAGGAGCATCGTGTTGCGATCCTCCTCGGGCAGCCGCCCGAACGCAAACACCGCCTCCGCGGCCGCGTTCCACGCCAGCACATCCCAGCGCCGGCCCGTGATGTAGGCCGGATGATCGAGGCTCTCGATCAACCGCAGGATCGACGGCGGCACGGTTTCGCGCGTGAATGCACGCTTGTCACCGTCGCGCGCCAGCGCCTTGAGATGGGCATGCTCGGTCTTGCTGAGGCGCAGCGCACGGGCCAGCGCGTCGACAGTGGTGATGGACGGGCTGACGGTGCGGCCCTGCTCGAGCCGGATGTACCAGTCGACGCCGATGCCGGCGAGCTGCGCCACTTCCTCGCGGCGCAGGCCCGTGGTGCGCCGCCGCTGGCCGGCGGGCAGGCCGACGACCTTGGGCGACAGCTTTTCGCGGCGGGACCTGAGGAAGTCCCCGAACTCGACGCGTCGTGGGTCGGCCATGCTTTGCTCCCGCCGATGGAGGGTCCACCTAATACTAGGATAGTACCAGGCCTTCTTGCCCGTTCAAGGGCAGCATATGTGGGCCTCACCCGAACATGAGGTGGACACCATGAAAGCCGCAGTACTGAAATCCCTTGGATCGCCGCTCGCAATCGAGGATGCTCCCGAACCGGTGCTTGGCACCGGCGAGGTCATCGTCGATGTCGTCGCGACCCGCGTGCTGTCCTACATGAACGAGGTCTTCAGCGGGGTGCGCAACTATGCGCTCGATCTGCCGATCATCCCGGGCCCGGGCGGCATCGGCCGGGTGCGTGCGATCGGCCCGGACGCAACCAAGCTTGCGATCGGCGACTGGGTGTTCTGCGACCCCACGGTGCGTTCGCGCGATGACGCCGTTGCGCCCGACATCGCCCTGCAAGGACTGACTGCCGCTGGTACGGGCGGCTTGCTCCTGCAAAAGCACTTTCGCCACGGCTCGTTTGCCGAGCAAATGCGGGTGCCGACCGAGAACGTCAAACGCCTCGGTGCGATCACGTCCGGGGAAGCCACGCAATGGTGCGCGCTGGGGACGCTGCTGGTGCCCTATGGCGGCTTCCTCGCCGCCAACCTTCAGCCCGGCGAGACCGTGCTGGTGAGCGGCGCCACCGGCAATTTCGGCAGCGCGGCGGTATCGGTCGCGCTCGCGATGGGCGCGGCCTGCGTAGTGGCGCCAGGCCGCAACGAACGCATTCTCGCCGATCTCGTCCGCCGCTTCGGCAGCCGGGTGAGGCCGGTCAAGCTCTCCGGCAATGAGAACGACGATCGCGAGAGCATGAAGCGCGCGGCGCCGGGGCCAATCGATTGCGTGCTCGATATCATGCCGCCGTCCGTGCGCCGCGATCATGACGGTGCGTCCCTATGGCCGCGTCGCGCTGATGGGCGGGGTCGGCATGGCCGGCGGCCCGGGCCTCGAGCTGCCCTACCCCTGGATCATGCGCAACTGCATCAGCATCCACGGCGTCTGGATGTATCCGCCGGATGCGGCCAGCCGCCTGATCGCGCTGGTGCGATCCGGGCTGTTGCGGCTGGACGAATATGAGGCAAAGGCCTTCGACCTCGACCATGCCAACGAGGCGGTGGCGCATGCCGCGACCCATGCCGGGCCGTTCAAATTAACGGTGATCAGGCCGTAATCTCCCGGCCGCTGCGGCGATGCGCCGCCGCAGCGGGTTTGCCGGAGATATCAAAGCGCTGGAGCACCTCACCCCGATCGTCGCCGGCAGAGGCCAGCTACTGTGCATGGGGTTGTTTTCGCGTTTCTTATTCGAGCTCGATCACCTGGCCGTCTGACAGTGACACGCGGCGGTCCATGCGGCCGGCGAGTTCCATGTTGTGGGTGGCGATCAGCATCGAGACCTGGGTCGCCTTCACGAGCTGCATCAGGGCCTGGAAGACGTGGTCCGCGGTGTGCGGATCGAGGTTGCCGGTCGGCTCGTCCGCGAACAGCACCCGCGGCGCATTCGCCACCGCGCGCGCGATCGCGACGCGCTGCTGCTCGCCGCCGGACAGCTCGGCCGGACGATGCGTGATGCGGTCGCCGAGCCCGAGATAGCCCAGGATCTCCTTGGCGCGCTTGACGCTCTCGGACTTCTTCAGGCCGCGGATCATCTGCGGCATCATGACGTTCTCCAGCGCCGAGAACTCCGGCAGCAGCCGGTGCGACTGGTAGACAAAGCCGATATCGGTGCGGCGCAGCTGCGTGCGCTCGATGTCGGGCAGTTGCGAGGTCGGCACGCCACCGACATAGACCTCGCCGGAATCGGGGGCTTCGAGCAGGCCCGCAATATGCAGCAGCGTCGACTTGCCCGAGCCCGACGGCGCCACCAGCGCGACCGACTGCCCGGCCCACAGCGCGAGCTTGGCGCCGTCCAGGATCGTCAGCGTCGCCTCGCCCTGCAAGTACTGCCGCTTTATCTCGTGGAGATAAATGACCGGTACATCTTCAGCCCCGTGCTGCTCCATCAACCCCTCACTCGTACCGCAGCGCTTCGACAGGATCGAGGCGCGCGGCGCGCCAGGACGGATAGAGCGTCGCAAGGAACGACAGCGTCAGTGCCATGATGACGACCGCCGTGGTCTCGCCGATGTCGATCTCGGCGGGCAGTTTCGACAGGAAATAAAGCTCCGGCGAAAACAGCTCGGTGCTGGTCAGCCAGGACAGGAATTGCCGGATCGATTCGATGTTGAGGCAGATCACGAGCCCAACGAAGAAGCCGACCAGCGTGCCGACCACGCCGATCGAGGCGCCCGTGATCAGGAAGATCCGCATGATCGAGCCTTGCGAGGCGCCCATCGTGCGCAGGATCGCGATGTCGCTGCCCTTGTCCTTCACCAGCATGATCAGGCCGGAGACGATGTTGAGCGCCGCGACCAGAACGATCATGGTCAGGATCAGGAACATCACATTGCGCTCGACCTGGAGCGCGTTGAAGAAGGTGGAATTGCGCTGGCGCCAGTCGACCAGGAACACCGGCCGGCCTGCCGCCTCCGTCACCGCCTTGCGGAACGCGTCGATGCGATCGGGATTGGTGGTGAACACCTCGATCGAGGTGACGTCGCTGCTGCGGTTGAAATAGGCTTGCGCTTCCGCAAGCGGCATGAAGACGAAGCCGAGATCATATTCGGACATGCCGATCTCGAACACGGCGACGATCTTGTAAGGCTTGATGCGCGGCGTCGTGCCCATCGGCGTGACCGCGCCCTTCGGCGCCACCAGCGTGACGCTGTCGCCGGCATGCAGCGACAATTGGTCGGCCAAACGGCGGCCGATCGCGACGCCCTGGCCCTCGTCAAAGCCGTCGAGCGAGCCCTGCTTGATGTTCTTGGCGATCGAAGTGAGGTTGTTGAGGTCGTCGGAGCGGATGCCGCGCACCAGCACGCCCGAGGCATTCCACGGCGAGGACGCCAGCGCCTGGCCGTCGACCACGGGGGCTGCGAGCCGGATGCCCTCGAGTTGGCTGATCCGCTCGGCCACGTCCTTCCAATCGGTCAGCGGCGATTCCAGCGGCTGGACCAGGATATGGCCGTTGAGGCCCAAAATCTTGTCGAGCAGCTCCTTCCGGAAGCCGTTCATCACGGCCATCACGATGATCAGCGTCGCCACGCCCAGCATGATGCCGAGAAAGGAGAACCCGGCAATGACCGAGATGAATCCCTCCTTGCGGCGCGCCCGTAAGTAGCGCGCCGACAGCATCCACTCGAATGGCGCAAAAGGCGCGGTTTTCGCGGTTTCGGTCATGGTCTCATCCATCGCTCGATAATCCCATGATTCGGGGTCAAATGTGGCCGGATTGGCGGCCTCGACATCGCGCGATGAACAATATTCAGCCGACCAGGCGTGCGACGACGTCCGAAGGCGACATCGTCTCGCGGGCGCCGTCGCTGCGCCGCTTGAGCTCGATCTTGCCGTCGGCGAGCCCCTTCGGCCCGATCATGATCTGCCAGGGGATGCCGATCAGGTCGGCCGCGGCGAATTTGGCGCCGGCGCGCTGGTCGGTGTCGTCATAGAGCACGTCGACGCCCTTGGCGCTGAGCTCAGCATAGAGCCTCTCGCAGGCCGCATCGACGGCGGCATCGCCCTGCTTGAGGTTCAGAACCACGGCGCGGAACGGCGCCACGGCTTCGGGCCATTTGATGCCGGCATCGTCATGGCAGGCCTCGATGATGGCGCCGAGCAGGCGCGAGACGCCGACGCCGTAGGAGCCGCCATGGATCGGCACTTCGACGCCGTCGGGGCCGGCCACCATCGCCTTCATCGCTTCGGAATATTTGGTGCCGAAGTAGAAGATCTGACCGACCTCGATGCCGCGGGTGTTCAGGCGCTTGTCCTCGGGGACTTCCTGCTCGAACCGCGCGGCGTCGTGGACGTCCTCGGTGGCAGCGTAGACCGACGTCCACTGCTTGATGATCGCCGTCAGATCGGCCTCATAGTCCACATCCTCGCCCGGCACCGGCAGGTCCAGCACGTCGCGATTAATGAAGACGCCGGATTCACCGGTCTCGGCGAGCACGATGAATTCGTGGCTCAGATCGCCGCCGATCGGCCCGGTCTCGGCGCGCATCGGGATCGCCTTCAGCCCCATTCGCGTGAAGGTGCGCAAATAGGCGACGAACATCTTGTTGTAGGCGACGCGTGCCGCCGCCTCGTTGAGATCGAAGGAATAGGCGTCCTTCATCAAGAATTCGCGTCCGCGCATCACGCCGAAGCGCGGACGCTGCTCGTCGCGGAATTTCCATTGAATATGATAGAGGTTGAGCGGCAAGCTCTTGTAGGACTTCACGTAGGCGCGGAAGATCTCGGTGATCATTTCCTCATTGGTCGGCCCGTACAGCAGCTCGCGCTTGTGGCGGTCGGCGATACGCAGCATCTCCGGGCCGTAGGCGTCGTAGCGGCCGCTTTCGCGCCAGAGGTCGGCGAGCTGGAGCGTCGGCATCAACAGTTCCAGCGCGCCGGAGCGGTCCTGCTCCTCGCGCACGATCTGCTCGATCTTCTTGAGCACACGAAAGCCGAGCGGCAGCCAAGCATAGATGCCGGCAGCTTCCTGCCGGATCATGCCCGCGCGCAGCATCAGGCGATGCGAGACGATCTCCGCCTCTTTCGGATTTTCCTTCAGGATTGGCAGAAAGAACCGCGACAACCGCATGGCAATACTCGAAGAATCAGCGACGGTTTGCAGTGAAACCGGATTGGGAGCGAAAATACAAGACCGGGACTGAGGAAAAGCCGCTAAGGCAGCGAAATTCCTGTCATTTTTCCGTCGACCTCAGGTTCAACTTGAGGTGACAGCCCAGGCGATTTTAGGGCGGCGCCACCTCGAGCTCGTCCTCCAGCGTGATCTTCTCGAAATCGGTCACCAGCGCATCGATGCGCATATGCCAGCGGCCGGCAAAGGGAAGCTCGACCTTGCCGACGTGCCAGTAGCCATCCGGTCCGAGTTCGGCGGCGCGCTCGATCGGCTCGATGCCGCGCTCGGGCAGGCTCAGCGTCAGCGTCGCCTCCTTGACCGCGAGCGGCATCGCCTCGCCGGTCATGAGCTGGAGCACGAAGTCGTCCACACCAGCTTTGCCCGGCGACACCAGGACCTGGAACATGGCCTTGTCGGTGTGGATGTGGATCGCGAGCGGCGTCTCCGGAACGATAGTTCGCGGCGGCGGCGTGAAGCGCCAGCCGGCAACCACAGCGAGGATGCCAAGCGCGATCGCGCATTCGCACAGGATCGAGCGCTTCAATGCGGGCGCAGTCTTGTGATCGCTTGCCAGCGCCGGGGTCAGGCGAAAGCGATTGATCGCAGCGAGGGCCAGCAGGGTAAGGACCAGCGCCAGCTTGATCGAGAGAATGAGGCCGTATCTGGTCTCAACCAGCGCGGACAACTTTTCGAGCTGCACGATCGCGAGCACAAGGCCGGTCAATGCCAGCATGCCGACGACCGGCACGGCCAGACGGGAGAAGCGGTTCACGACCGGCAATGTTGCTGCTGTCGGTTCAGACACAACCGCAACCAGCGGCGCCAATGCGCCGATCCAGAAGGCGACACCGAGTCCGTGGAGGAAGATCGCCGGCCGCGTCAGCACCTCGGGCGGCGCCGTCGCGGCATGCCCGGTCATCGCGAGTGACAGGCCGACACCGACAAACGCGACGGCAGCAAGTACGCGCGCGTACCACAGGCCGCGCAGCGCCATCATCGCGAACAGCATCGTGGCGATGGCGCCCAGCATGGCGGGACCGGCGCTGGTCGCGAATGCGACCTTCCAGGGGGCAATAGTTGTGAGAGCCCTCAGCGGCAAGCCGAGGAGATCAAGACCTACCACGCCGAGCGAGATAACGGCGCTGGGAAGGCCAATCGCGAGCGCGACGCTCGGCACTGTCGTGCCCGTCATCGACCATGCAATCCAGCGCGCAAAGAACACGCCGCCGACGCCGACGAAGAGCCCGAGATAGAGACCGATCCGCGCAAGCCAGATCAGCGCGTTCAGCCCGCGCTCCGCCATCGCGTCAGGTTGTGTCGCCGTCGGCGTGCCAATCGAGAAGATCACCGATCCCGCGATGGGATGGCCGTCCTGCGAGATCACGCGGTAGCTCACAACCGTCGTCCCTTGCGGTAGGTCCGGAGGGATCGCGATCGAGATGGTCTCGCCCGATGCTCTGACGCGCGCATCGTCCCGTGCCCTGCCCGCGCCGTCGATCAACCGGATCGCGCCCGGCGTCACGGCCTCGTTGAAGCGCAGCTCCACCGCCTTCGGCGCTGTCGTAAGCATGCTGCCGCTCGCCGGTTCAGCCGACACCAGTGCCGCGTGCGCCAACGCTGTCGTCGCGAAACCGACAACGAGGAGCAGCGTCGCGAGCGCGGCGAGCAGGCGCATCAGGGTTTTGGCAACAGCTTCACGCCAGGTGCCGGCGACTTGCCCTCGTGCGAATTCCCTGCCCCCTCTGCCGGGATTTCGATCCATCGGCTGACGCCGGTCTCGCACTCCTGGACGACCGGGAAATACAGGGTCGTGTTCGGTTTGAGCGTCTCGGTCAGGACGGTGTGCATGACGAACTCGTCATAGTTCTTGTCCGGCAGCTTGCCGCCGGACCACGTCACCTCCTTGGCGCCGGAGGAGAGCTTGTTGCCGTGATAGTCGTATTCGCCGGCATATTTGCCTTCGACCACATCGACGCTCCAGCCCGCCTTCGGCATCGGCTTCACCGCTATCACCCCCTCCGGGATCTGCACGCGTATCTTCAACGTGGGAGAGCCCGCGCAGCCATGCGGCACGGCGAAGACGGCCTTGTACGATCCTCCGACCGTGGCCTGCTTGGCCTCGAGGAAGACGTGCGCATTCGCCGGTGTTGCCGCAAGTGCGCCCAGAACAATGAGCCCGGATGTCTTTGCCATGTTTGGTCTCCCGCAAGTCCAGATCATGCTTGTCACATCTTCATTCCCGAATGATCCGGCATTTTCTTCATCTCCATGTGGCCGGAGTGGCCGGCATCGCCGGGTGCCTGCGCACCGACGCTCTGGACGTCGAGGGTCACCGCAACCTTCCCGGCCTTCTCGAACTCTAGCGTCAGTGGCACCTTGTCGCCCTGCTTGAGCGGCGCTTTCAGCTCCTGAAGCATCAAATGGTAGCCGCCTGGCGCGAACTTCACCGTCTTGCCCGGTTCGATTGCGAGACCCTTGTCCAGTGGGCGCATTTTCATCACACCGTTCTCCGTCGTCATCTCGTGGAGATCGGCCTTGCCCGCGATCTCCGCCGAGACGCTGAGCAGCTTGTCCGGCGCAGCCCCCTTGTTCTCGATCGTGAGATAGCCGCCGGCGACCTTTGCGCCGCTCGGCGTAGCGCGGCTCCAGGCCTGCGAGATCAAGAGATCGCCGGCCTTGACGTCGCTGGCGCGAACCGGGACGACGAAAAGCGCGAGAGCGAAAGCCGCGAGCAGCCCATCTTTCAACATAGCCTTCATATCGAGATCCTGTTTTGCA
This sequence comes from Bradyrhizobium hipponense, assembly GCF_008123965.1. Lineage (GTDB taxonomy): Bacteria > Pseudomonadota > Alphaproteobacteria > Rhizobiales > Xanthobacteraceae > Bradyrhizobium > Bradyrhizobium hipponense. Next base: position 24,878 of record NZ_VSTH01000140.1, read on the forward strand.
GACTGAGTATCAGTGTGTGGAGATTTGTTCGGCCGACCACTTTTCGAGATCGGCAATTTCGGCCGACCCCTCGATTGTCGCAATGGTTCCGTCCCGAGAGATAAGCATTGTCCTTGGGATGTCGCCCTGCCAGGCAGGATCAATCTCGAACCTCAAACGCTCGACACAGCCATCACCGAAGATGAAATTCTCGGTCGACGAAAGCCCTGCCTTGTCGAGCATCGATTGCGTCGCGGCCGACAGGTTGGGTACGAGATCTGCGCTGATCGTGACCACATCAATCTCAGGATGGTCCTTCACAAACTGCCCAAGCAACGGCAGCTCGATCTTACAGGGCCCGCAAGTTACACCCCAGAAGTGGACGAGCGTCGGACGACCCGCATGGCTCCTCAGCACGCGTTGCCACGAGCCCCGCTCAAATGGTTTGAGGGCCGCAGGTGCCCCGAGCGCAGACGCTGACGCGATCAGGATACCCAATCCCAGAATGCCTGCAAATCGACGTCTCATGGCTGGTCCTCAATCGCTCTGAGACGATAGCCATCCGCCTTCGTCATCCATGACAGGTACATTTGTCGGCCATTGGAAACCAGCAAGGGATGGTCGGAGGTATCCGATGTGCTCGATATGGTCCTAGGCGACGACCATGTCTCGCCGTCGTCGTGGGACATCATCATCTGGACCGAGGTCTTCTCGCCGTCGAACTCCTTCCAGACCATCACGGTTCCCAGCGCGCCAGCGAGGACAAAGGGGCGCGTCGGGGTGCGATCTGGTCGGCCCAGCGCCATAGGCGCAGAGAACGTGCGGCCTTCGTCGCGAGAATAGGCGTAGAACAGTCCCCTCCGCGCCTTTCCATTGGTGTACCAGGCGACGTGATAGGTTCCGTTCGGCGCAACGGTCAGGCTCGGCCCGTGATGCGGGCAAGCGTTGATCTGCCAATCGTCGTTGCTGACCCGATGGATTTCGCCTGGCGTCGAGACGTCGGTGAACGTCATGACGGCGTGATCGCGCACGCCGCCCTCGAAGATATTTCTGAAGATCACGGCCGGCCGTCCCGGCGCCGCAAACGTCAGCCCCAATCGACAACATTCGCAGGTGTTGTCACGCGCGAGACCGGCCTCTGCATAGGTCGCACCGCCATCGCGCGACGAAGCAAAGAACAGCCCTGCCCCCTCGTATTTTTGTCCTGCCTGCTTCGCAGGGACACGATTGCGCTTGTCGAGCCAGGCCGCAAAGACCGTTCCATCCTGATCGAGCGCCAGCGCTTCAAAACGCTGGCTCTCGTTGTTGGCGGTGATCGGCTTCAGCTCCGCAAAACTCTTCCCGCTGTCGCCCGAGCGCGTATAGAGCACCTGGCCGTTGAATGCCTCATCTCTGAAGATCGAGAATGCGAGCGCGATGCCGCCCTTGCGATCGACCACGATCTTCGGTCGGGCATCCGGCCCCCAATCAAGATTCAGCCGCTTCGTCGTGACCTGGCTGGGGGGCAAGAAACTTTGCCCCGCATCCGGCGAACTCGCGACCGAGACCTGCCCACCCGCCATCCAGGCCACCCACAGCGTCCCGTCCGGACCGAATGCAGGCGTCACCTTGGTTGCACAGCGCAGCGTCGGCCCGTCACAGGCGGCCTCCGATCCATGCTGACCATGCATCTGCCCAAGTGCGGTGCTCTGGAACAGTGCGAGGGCGACTATTCCGAGCAAGCCAGTTCGGACCATGGCCCTACTCCTTTCGAGAGCCCGGATCATCTGAACGCCACCTTCATACCCGCAACGAACGTGCGCGGCGAGCCCGCGTAGATCGACCCCGTCGTGTTTGCAAGCACGCTCGCAGGATTTTGAATGCCGGTCGCCGTTACCGTGTTGGCGATGTTGTTTGCCGAGGCAACGTAGGCACGGTCGAACACGTTTCTGACTTCGAGAAACAAGTTCAAGGACCTGAAGGAGTCCGACACCAGATCGGTCTTGTAGTGAACGTTTACGTTGACGAGTTCGTAACCGGGCGCCTTCAGCAGATTCGCATTGTCCATATAGAAGGTGTCCTTCCACTGGATCTCGAGGAAGCCTCCGAGACCCGTCAGCGGTCCGGCAAACTCATCGTAGCCCACCCGAGCGGTCAATTCGTTGGGTGAAATGCCGGGGATCTTGTTGCCTGCCCGGTTGAAGCTGAAGACAGCGCCATTAGGGATGTTCTCGACGTATTCGGTGTAGATTTCGTCGAGATAGGTGTACGCCGCCATGAACCGCCAGCCCGGATGAAATCTCCAGTCAGCCGCAAGCTCGATGCCGCGATGCTCCGATCGTGGCGCATTGAAGGAGTAACTGACGCCGGCAATAGCCGTTGCCTGGCTGACGATCTCGTTGCGGAAAAATTCGTAGAAGCCGGTCGCACTCAGCTTGAGCGTGCTGTTCGGCGTCCAGTCGAAGCCCAGATCGTATCCAAGATTCTTCTGAGTCTGGAGCTGGGTATTGTTGCCCGACAGCCCGGTTGGAAGGACAAAGAGATTCGAAACTTGCGGAGTACCATACCCCGTGGCGACGCGCCCCCGGAACAGCCACTCGTTATTTAGGTTGTAGAGGAGCGCCAACTCGGGCGCGGCATTTTGAAACTGCCGATCCGCGGTCGTGAGCGTTGCCGTCGTGATTCCGGTGGGGCCGGCATATGCATATGCCGTGTTGATGCCCTTCAGAACGGTGGTTTCCCAACCGACGCCAGCGACTGCCGTCAAGGACGTCGTCAGTTTGAGTTCCTCGCGCGCACGAACACCATAGTTGGTCGTTTCGCTATGGAGATTGCTCGACAACCTGCCGAGCGTAGCGTTACCGCCAGGCATCACGTTGCGCGTGTCGCTCGATGCAGTCAGAGTATTATAGTAGGTGCCGAGGAACGCGGTCGATTCAATCCCGAGAATCTCGCCGCGCTTGGTCAGATCGCTCATGTAGTTGTACGACGGAAAGTCGCCGATAGCGCTGGTCGTCCCCGTCGGCTGGCTGATGTTCCTGTCGTCGAAGGTAAACTGGCTTCGCCATGTCGTCGTATTGTCGAAATCATGCTCCCATCGCCCTCCGACAATCGTGCGGCGGTCGTTACGGCCGAGGCCGGCCTGCACGGCCGTCTCCTTGTCGGTTCCGGCAGTTGGGTTGAAGCCATTGTTAAACAGCGTAACCGTGCCGCATCCGGGTGCGGCCGTCGCACCAGTCGCGCAACCCTGCTGGAAAGGGTTTTGATAGTACTGGTTCAGCGATGAGCGGATCGGCAGCCGCGCGCTCAAGTCGTTGTTGACAACCTTGACCGTGAAGCGATCGTCCGGCGTCGCTGTGAGCGTTCCGAGAAAGTTGACGGTCTGCGTATTGAACCAGCTATTGCCGATATAGCCATCACCCCGCACGTCACTCGCGAATAGCGAACCCTCGAAATTTCCAACCTTCTTGCCGGCCGCCAGATAGTTGTTGAGATAGCCGTAGCTGCCGCCGTCGACGCCGGATTCGACCCCATCGATCGTGCCGCCCGGCCGTGTTCGAAAATTAAGTGCCCCGCCGGTCGCGTAGTTGCCATAGAGCGCCGACGAAGGACCGCGGATCACGTCGATAGCACCATAGGCGTGAGGATCGATCAGATCGCTCCGCGACAGTCCATCTGGCTGGGTTACAGGAAAGCCGTCCTCGAAAATCAGGAGATTGCGGATGCCGAACCCGTTCCGCGCGTTCGATCCGCGAATCGAGATGCCGAAATCGCGCGGTCCATTTCCCTGCTTGACCGATATACCTGGACTGTCCCGCAACACGTCACTGACCGAAAACGATGGTCGGTTGTCGAACTGGCTGCGATCGATGGTCGTCGAGGTCTGTCCGGCGGGCGACCGATTGAGACCATCTCGCGCGGCGCCGGCTGTCGCTGCCGTGTTTTGGGCCGGTGCACTGAGGGTTGCGTTCCGTGCAACGGGCTTGGTCGAGTGCCCCGGGGAAGCAGAGCGCGGTCTCGATTGCCGGATTGCCGGCTTGGGCTTTGCCGGTGCGGGGGCATCGACCGTTACCGGTGGCAGCACCGCGCTGCTGGTTTGAGCGAAAACTCCACTCGATGACGCAAGCAGCGCGGCCTGAACGGCCACGACTCTCACGCCGCGGCGGGCATGACAACGTAACATGGGGCATTCCTGACGCCGGCAGCCATCGCCGGCCAATTGACAGCGTCAATCGCCGACGGACGGGCCGCAGCGACGTCGAAGGTCGTCAGGAAGAATGGGGCGGCCCGCGCGCCTGGGCGCTTGAGCCCTTAAGGGTGGCGACAGCGGGGGCTTCCGCCTCGCGCCACACCACACGTTCGACGTGGCGAAAAGGAATCGTAAGCGCGGCCTGCGGCGGCGAGTCAAATGACGCGTTGGCCTGGGCCAGGCAACACAGCGCGCACGCACCGGCATGTGCGGCCGGGTCATTCTGACCGCCCTGTTCGCTCGCGCTATGACAAATGACAGCGGTCTGGAGCGGATCGGCAACGGCTTGCCCTGCCGCCAAGCAGGCGGCAATCGGCGCCAGCACCTGCATCACCAACGCGAGCAGGACGATGGGTAGGAATTTTTGCAGTCGTCCGCGCATCCGCCGAGCCATTCGTTCGCCTGCTAACTAAACACCGCGCCGGGGGCGAGTCGAGGTCCGTTCCGCCGTCCGCTTGGGCCAGCGCAAACTTCCGAAAAACTGTGGTCGGGGCGCTCCACTGGGGGAAAGTCCGGCAAATGAGGCAGTCCCATCGCCCTACCCCTCCACAGATTTCTTATATTTGTCATATGCTTATGCGGCGAAAAACCCGAACATTTCGTTGATTGCTCGAATTTTGAACATTCGTTGCCGAAAATGATGACAAGTGAGAAAAGTTGATCTAGCATCCCCCTTGCTCAGGCTTGACCGTGAGGTTGAAGTCTGGTGGTCCAAGTCTCGGGAGGAGCCCCTGGCGCGCAAAACGCAGCGTCGCCCCGTCAATCAAGAGCAAATCTTAGAATCGGGGATAATAGGGTCGACACAATTTTCGAGCGGGGCTAGGGCCCCGCTCTTTTTTTGTCTGCATGGCTGAAGTGCCGACGAACGCCTCATCCAATCGAATCGAACAGAGTTTTGAGATCGCGGCGGCGCGCTGCGCGGATCTCACGTCGCTGGTTTATCAACGTCTGCTCCGCGAGCATCCGAGACGCGGGCGATATCCCACGCGATAGCAGATTGGGTGGCGTGAACTTCCCGATTGTGAGACACTTTCGCATCGGTCGCGCAATCAATGACGCGCCGACGACATAATTTATGGGAGCGAGCGATGTCCGGGACGAAAGATTTCTCGACGACCAGGCGCGATCTTCTTCAGGCGGCTGCGACCGCCGGCGCCGCGACTGCCATCCTCGGCAGCATGGGCATAAACCCCGCCCTTGCGGCCGAAGTCGGACGATCTGAGAAGCCGCTAAAGGCGGCATTCTCCAACGCAGGCCTTCAGGCGACGTGGTGCGCACAAGGCAAGCAGGCCGCGGAGTTCTGGGGCAAGCTGTTCAACGTCGAGGTGACCTGGTTCGACGGCCAGCTCGACGCCGTGAAGCAGCGCGCGGCGATCGACAACATGGCCTCCCAGAAATGGGATTTCGTCGCGATCCAGGCTTTCGGCATCGGCACCCTCACCCAGCCGGTGCAGAAGATGATCGACGCCGGCACGCCCGTGATCGACATGGACACGCTGATCGCACCGCTCGACCAGATCAACGTCCACTCCTTCCTCGCTCCCGACAACGAGTTCATGGGCGCGTCGGTGACGCAGGCGCTTTGCAACGCCATGGGCGGCAAGGGCAAGATCATCATGACGCAGGGAGCGCTCGGCCACACTGGCGCGCAAGGCCGGGCTAAGGGCTTCAATACCGTGGTGAAGCAGTTCCCGAACATCGAGGTGCTGGACACCCAGCCGGCCGACTGGGACGTGTCCAAGACCGCGCGGCTCTGGGAAACCTACCTGACGAAATATCCGCAAATCGACGCGGCGTTCTTCCACAACGACGACATGGCGCTCGCCGCCGCCAACATCATGAAGGCGCGAGGCCGCACCAACATCCTGATCGGCGGCGTCGACGCTATGCCGCCGGCGATCCAGGCGGTGAGCGAGGGCCGGATGTTCGCGACCGTGCGCAATCCGTCCTGCCGCATCCATGGCGGCGCCATTATCGCGGGCGTTTCCGCGGTCGTCGGCGGCGAGAAGAGCGGACAGGGTATCCCGAAGCACGTCGTCACCGACGGCCCGGTCGTGACCAAGGCCAATGCTGCCGGCATGCAGTGGATGCAGGATCACTTCCTGATCTGAGCCTCCAAGATCTGATCGTCCATGCCTCCGGGACAACAGCCCATCCTCGAACTCCAGGGCATCACGAAGAGCTTTGGCGGCGTCGAAGCGCTTCGTGGTGTCGATTTCGCGCTCTCGCCCGGCGAGATCCATGGTCTCGTCGGCGAGAACGGCGCCGGAAAAAGCACGCTGATGAAGATCATCGCCGGCGTGCACACCGAGTTCTCCGGCCGCTTCCTGATCGACGGCCAGGAGACGCATTTCCGCTCGGCCCGCGACGCGCACGCGGCTGGCATCGCCATGGTGCACCAGGAACTCAGCGTCGCGCCCGACCTCACGGTCGCGGAGAACGTGTTCCTGGGTAACCAGCCGACCAACCGGCTCGGCCTCGTGCAATGGCGGCGCATGGCGCGCGAGGCCGGCGAGCAGCTCGCCCGCTTCGGCATCGACGTCGATCCGATGCAACGGCTCGGCGACCTCCCGATCGGGCTCCAGCAGCTGATCGAGATCGCACGCGTGCTGTTCTCCGGCGCGCGTATCGTCATCCTGGACGAGCCGACCTCCGCGCTCTCCCCGCCCGAAGTCGAGCGCCTGTTCGCAACTCTGCGGCGGCTGCGCGAGCAAGGCACAGCAATCGTCTTCATCTCGCATTTCATCGAGGACATCTTGCGCGTGTCCGATATCGTGACCGTATTCCGCAACGGGCGGAAGGTCGCCGAGACAGCAAGCACCGCAACCAGCAAGGGGGCGCTGATCGAGGCCATGATCGGCCGCGGCGGCGAAGTGCTCGAGCACAGCTACAACGATGAATTGATGCTGCCGCGGCCGAGCGATAGCTCGGTGGTGCTGAAGGTCGACCAGCTTTCATTGGCCCGCAGCCTGAAGGATGTCTCGTTCGAGGCGCGCGCCGGCGAGGTGCTTGGCATCTACGGTTTCATGGGCTGCGGCCAGCAGGAATTGTCGCGCATCCTGTTCGGCAAGCTGAAGCCGGACGGCGGCACGCTGGCCGTCGACGGCAGGGCAAGAACTTTTGCGAGTACGGCCGCCGCACGGCGCGCAGGTGTGGCACTGGTGCCGGAGAGCCGGCGCGCCATGCTGTTCCACCAGGAGCCGGTCTACAAGAACATCTCGATCAGCATTCTGGGTCGCATCTCGGCGCTGCTGCTCAAGCCGGCGCAGGAGCGCGACATCGCCAAGCGGCAGGTCGAGCAGTTGCAGATCAGGCCGCCCGTGGTCGGCCTCGACCTTGGCATGCTCTCAGGCGGCAACCAGCAGAAGGTCGCTCTCGCAAAGTGGCTGACCTACCCGCCCAAGCTCCTGGTGCTGTGCGAACCGACCCGCGGCATGGACGTCGGCGCCAAGAACGACGTCATCAACATCGTCCGCGACCTCCGCGCCAAGGGGCTTGCCATCATCGTGCTGTCGACCGAGCCGGAGACGGTGCTGTCGCTGGCCGACCGCATCCTCGTGCTCAAGCGCGGCGCATTGGTGCGCGAATTTGCCAACGAGCCGGTCAGCAAGGACCGCCTGCTGGAAGCAGCGTGACGGAGAAGCACAATGGCGAGCAGTGAGACGGCTTTGGCCGCAGGGCAGCGAGCGCGGGGTCTTGCGCCTTTCCTGCGTTCGCAGATGCGCAACATCGCCCCGTTCCTGACCCTGATCTTCCTGTCCGCCTTCTTTGCGTTCGCCAGCCCCTCCTTCGCCACGCTGGACAATCTCGGCAACATCCTGACCCAGGTATCGGTCACCGGTATCATCGCCGTCGGCCTCACCTTCGTGATCCTCTGCGCCGAGATCGACCTCTCGATCGCCAGCATCGCCAATGTCACCGGCATCGCGGTCGCCTATTTCACGCTGCAGGAATCCTACGTCAACATTCCCAACATTCCCCTGCCCGGCGCCGCGGCGATCCTGCTCGCGATCCTGCTCTGTGCAGCCCTCGGGTTCGTCAATGCGCTGGGGCTGACCGTGATCGGCATCCCCTCCTTCATCATGACGCTGGCGATGATGCAGATCGCGGCCGGCATCTCGGCGCTTCTGGTGCGCGGCCAGATCGCCTACAAGGTGCCCGGCGTGATCACCACGCTCGGCTCCGGTTCGGTCAGTGGCATTCCCTGGATCGTCATCGTCGCGGCCATCATGCTGCTCGGCGGCCATCTGGTGCTGACCTACACGCGCTTCGGCCGCTACGTCTACATGGTCGGCGGCAACCGCGAGGCGGCCGAATATTCCGGCCTCAATGTCAAGCTCATCCTTGGCGTCGTCATGGTGATCTCGGCGGTGTGCTCGGGCATCGGCGGCATGCTCGGCGTCGCCCATTTCGGCAGTGCGCAGCAGAACGAGTTCGACACCTATCTGCTCGACTCCATCGCCGCCGTCGTGGTCGGCGGCACCAGCCTGTTCGGCGGCCGCGGCGGCATCGGCAACACCATCGTCGGCCTGTTCGTCCTCGGCGTGCTCAACAACGGGCTTGACCACGTCAACATCGACAGTTTCCTGAAGATCCTGATCCGCGGCCTGATTCTGCTGGCGGCGCTGGTGATCAACGTCTATGCCCAGCGGCTGCGCGAGAAGGCGGTGGAGTAGCGCCCCTAAACAAAAAGTGCGAAAACAACCCCATGCACAGTAGACATCGCACAGAAATCGTTGAGGATTTTTGTTCGGCATAGTTGGAGCCGCCAGCCTCGGAAAGTTGGACCCCACAGCAGCGACGTTTGACCCGTCGGGCAAAACAGGAGCACAATGTCATCATGGCCCCTGCTTGATAGCGATGAGTGAAGGCCCGCTGCCCGCCTCCGTCATTGCGAGCGCAGCGAAGCAATCCAGACTGCCGCCGCGGAAAGATTGCTTCGCTGCGCTCGCAATGACGATGCGGCGGCAGGCGAGCAATCCAGGGCCACCTCTATCGCGGAATATGGGAACGCAGCTTAACTCTCCGACGTCGCATCGGGCGCAAGCCGCGAGAATCGGAAATTGCAGTGGCTCGCGCCGCCAGCCAAAGTTTGTGTCCTCTCCAGGCGGATGCCTCGCGTTGCATAGGCGTCGAAATCAAGCCCACAAATATTCGGCAGGATTTCCTTGTCGCCATGGCGAGCCGCGAATTTGCAAAAGCCGCAGGCCCTGTAGTTGATGCCGAATTCAAAGCTGTCACCCGGGCCCGGCTCGACGAAATCGTAGACGAAATCTTCCGGAAACTCCTTTTGATGGCTTTCCGTAACGCTTTCTGCCGCCTGCTCGCGCAGCAGGGCCTGGTTCTCCGGCGACATGAATTGACGCCCCGAGGCGAGACGTTCCGCTTCGGGCACGGTGAGCAATTGCGGCTTGTAGGTTTCTCGCTCGATGTCGCCGATCACAGGCACCGGCACGCCGCGGCGTCGCAGCATCCGGCTGATGGCCATGAAACCCGTCAGGCGCATGAAGAAATCGCTCATGCGACTTGCCGCGCCGCCGACATAAGGCATCTGGGTGAGCACGATTTCGAATTCGTTCATCACCTCCTGCCTGATCCCATCGATGTCTGATAGATGCGCGCGCTCGCGCAACATCGGTTCGGCGAGGTCGAGGCGATCGCGCATGGCGGCCTCCATTGCACCCCGATGCGCTTCGTAAAAGGGATGGGTGATCTCAGCCATTGGACACCTGATATGATTGGCTCACTTGCAAAGTCGGCGAATCCGGTTTCATTCCGCGGCGATCGCCTCGATCTCCAACAGCCATTTGCTGTCAACTGTCTCAGCGATCACGACCGTCAGCGCGGGCTGGTGTTCCCCGAGCATCGCGCGACGAATGGTGCGGTTGGTCACGAGTTGATTGCGGTCGGTCAGGAACGTGGTGACCTTGACCAGATGCTCGACGCCAAGGCCGGCGGCGCCGAGCACCTCCATGACGTTGCGCCAGGCCTGCTCGCATTGCGCCTCAAAACCTTCAGGCACCGCGCCGTCGGATCTCTCGGGCACCTGGCCGCTGATGAACAACAGGCGGCGATGCTGTGTGAGCTCAAGTCCCATGCAGTATCCGCCGGCGGGAGCGTGGACCGTTGCGGGGTTGTGGCTGACGATGTGAGCTGGGGGCATAGAATGTCTCCGGATTGCGGGCTGACCGTATCCGGCGATATCACTGCTTCGCAAAGCATCATTCCTGCGGTTCAGCGCAAGAAAATCTATTGCAAGCGCGCAGCCATTCAATGACAAACTGGCCAGCGATGACCTACACCCTGCCACCACTCAACGCGCTTCGCGCATTCGAAGTCGCCGCGCGGCATCTCAGCTTCAAACTGGCCGCGCACGAGCTGCACGTGACGCCCGCCGCCGTAGGGCAGCAGGTGAAAGCCCTGGAGGCGCGCCTCGGCGTACAGCTGTTCGAGCGGCTGCACAAGCAGCTCGTCCTCACCGCGGCGGGCCAGGCCTATCTGCCCGAGATATCCGAAGGTTTTCGTCGCATTGCGGATGCGACCTCGCAGTTGAAACCGGCAGGTGCGGTGCTGCTGCAATTGGGGGTGCATGGCAGCTTCGACCTGCGCCGCCTCGAGCTGGCGGAGTTTCGCGGCGCGCATGCGGACATCGGTTTGCGGGTGCTGCAGCCTGCGGGCTTGCACGAGTTGATCGAGGGCAAGGTCGACCTGCTGATAGCCCGCGGTCTTGGCCACCATCCGGGCTATCGCTGCGAACGGATCAATGAAGGATCCGGTTTGGGTGATTGGCTGATTGCGCCTGAAGGCACCGCGGATTGTCCCGAAATCGTCAGCTTCCGCAATTGGCTGCGCGCCCTGCCGGCCGAGAACCAGCTCGCCAACCACCGCCGCCCTCGTCTGGTCGGCAGCAGAGGATAGACTTGACGACGATCCATAGCCTTACCGGGACGACGTTTGACGGGTAGCGCAAAACAGGGGCACGATGTCATCATTGCGCTGCGTGTCTGTGTAGCCCTCTTCGGCTTAGAAGAATAACCGTCATCTTGTATGGGGAGTGAGTTG
>NZ_VSTH01000141.1 GCF_008123965.1 Bradyrhizobium hipponense
TCGAACAGCAATTCTCACTTCCCGACCAGTGGTCTCGGCACCTTTTTCTGGCGCTTTGCCGCCGATATGGGCTGCGGCCGTTTCGTTATCGCCGGCAGCGACGCAACACGGTGATGGTCCGTGCGTCACGGGGCTTCGTCGATCGAGTCCTGCTGCCGGAGTTCACCGAGCTGGAGGGTGCGCTGCAAGTGTATCTGCACGAGGTGACGCTGCGCGTGATCCGCGAAGAGATCTACGACGACGCCAGCGATGCGCAGGAAGTTCCAGATGCCCTGCCGTCGAACTGATCAGGCGGCGAGCTTTGCTTGCGAACTATCGCGCTCGGCCTTCCAATTCCACGGCAACAGCATGTGCAGCTGATTGATCTTTGTACGTCCGGAGACGATGCGCTCGAGAACATCGGTCAGATAGTGCCGCGGGTCGATGTCGTGCAGCTTTGCCGTGTTGATGAGCGATGCGAGGGAGGCCCAGGTTTCGGCGCCGCCCTCACTGCCGGCGAACAAGTAATTCTTCTTTCCCAGGCCTATCGGCTTGATGCTGCGTTCGACCGTATTGCTGTCGATCTCGATGCGCCCATCATCGATGAAGCGCGTCAGGCCTTCCCAATGGTTGAGGGTGTAGCGGATCGCCTTGCCAAGGCCGGATTTCTTCGAGACTTCCAGCAGCCGCGCCTCGAGCCAGGGTTTGAAGTCCTCGATCAACGGCCTGGTGTCGGTCTGCCGCACTGCAGCCCGATGCGCCGCCGGCAGACCGCGGATGCGATCCTCGATGGCGTAGAACATCGCGATCCGTTGCAGCGCTTCCGCAGCAATCGGCGACTTCGTCGTGACGTGAACGTCCCAGAACTTCCGCCGCGCATGCGCGAAGCAGAACGCCAACTGCACCAGATGGCCGCCGTTCTTGATCAGGCCCTTGTAGGCGGCATAGCCGTCGACCTGCAGGATGCCGTGGTAGTCCCCGAACAGCTGTTTGGCGCGGATCGCCTTGCGATCCTCGGCAAACATGTAGACCACCGCCGGCGGCGCCGGGCCGCCCCACGGACGGTCATCCGTGGCGATCGCCCAGAACTGGCAGACTTTGGTCCTGCCACGGCCGGGATCGAGAACTGGCAGCGGCGTCTCGTCGGCAAACAGCCGCGGGTAGGACATCACTGCGCGGCGCAACAGCGCGTGAAGCGGCTTCAGCCACCAGGCGGCGCGGCCCATCCACGAGGCCAGCGTCTGCCGATCGAGCGTGATGCCTTGCGCGGCGAACATCTGTTCCTGCCGATACAGCGGCAGCTGGTAGCCGTATTTCATCAC
>NZ_VSTH01000142.1 GCF_008123965.1 Bradyrhizobium hipponense
CAAGAAAACGCTGACCTAGAGCGCGTCGCTGTCGGTTTCGCCGGTGCGGATGCGCAGCGCGTGGTCGATCGGCGTGACGAAGATCTTGCCGTCGCCGATCTGCCCGGTGCGCGCGGTCGCGGTGATGACGCTGACGGCCTTGTCCGCGATATCGGAGGCGACCGCGATCTCGATCCGCAGCTTGGGCAGGAAGTTCACGACATATTCGGCGCCGCGATAGATCTCGGTGTGGCCCTTCTGGCGGCCATAGCCCTTCACTTCGGTCACGGTCATGCCGTGGACGCCGATCGCCGTCAGCGCCTGACGGACCTCATCCAGCTTGAAGGGTTTGATGATCGCGACGACGAGCTTCATGGTCTGGCCTATTCCTCGGGATGCGCCGCGCCGCATGTCCCCGGCGCTGCGTCAATCTGGCATCTTTCTGGGCAAATGGCATAAAAAACTTGCAGATTGAACCAGAAAAACGCTTGGGCCTTATCGCCGGCCGCCTCTGTACAGGACAGCCGTTCATCCTCCACAATGCATTTTTGGCATGGATGCGGTGAACCCGCGCCCGCCAAGCGGTACATAAGTATTTTGGGGGGCGTTCATGGCGAGTTGGTTCTACGCATCCGAGGGCAAGCAGCAGGGGCCCTATCCGGAGGGGCAATTCCGCGACCTCGTCGCCCAAGGCATCGTGCGCCCGGATACGCTGGTGTGGTCCGAAGGCATGGCGGGCTGGCAGAAAGCCGCCGAAATCCCCGGCCTGATCGGCGGCGGTCCGCCGATGGTCCCGGCTGGCGGTCCGCCGACGATGGGCGCGGGTGGCTATGGCGGCGGCGGTTCGCTGTCGATCGACTTCGGCATCCTCGAATTCACTTGGCGCAGCATCGTGATGATGATCGGCATAGCCTTCATCATCCCGGCGCCCTGGGCGTTCGTCTGGTACACGCAATGGATCGTGTCCTGCGTCAAGGTTCCGGGGCGGCCCAACCTCAGCTTCACCGGCAACGCTATGACGCTGGTGCCCTGGTTTTTCGGCTTCATCGTTCTGATGATAGTCGTCGGCTTCACCGGCAGCCAGTTGCTCGGCAACCTGCTGTTGATCGCCCAGATCGTTCTCTACTGGCTCCTGATCAAATGGATGGTTGCAAACCTGGCTTCCAACGGGCAGCCGCTCGGCCTCAGCTTCACCGGCTCGGTCTGGGCCTATATCGGCTGGAATCTGCTGTTCGCGATTTCCATCATCACCATCATCGGTTGGGCCTGGGTCGCCGCGGCACAGCTTCGCTGGTTCTACCGCAACATCGAGGGCACGCAGCGCGAGATCGTCTTCCAGGGCAGCGGCCTCGGGATTCTCTGGCGCGGAATCGTCGCCGCAATCCTGTCCAGTCTCCTCATCCCGATCCCGTGGGTGTATCGCTGGATCATGAACTGGTTTGCTTCGCAAACCGAGCTCGCCCCGCGCGGCTCGCTCGGAGCGTGATCCAAACATAAAGCCCTAAGCGCGATGAAATTGCGCTTAGGGCGATCCGCTCTTCCGCTCGCGCACGGAGCCTTCCTGCGCGACGGAGGCCACCAGCGTGCCGTCTGGCTTGAAGATTAGGCCGCGGGTCAATCCGCGGCCGCCCTGCGCGCTCGGTGAATCCTGCACGTAGAGCAGCCATTCGTCGGCGCGGAACGGGCGGTGAAACCACATCGCGTGGTCGAGGCTTGCCGGCATCATGCGCTTGTCGAACAGCGTGCGGCCGTAGCGCGCCATCACCGCATCCAGCAGCGAGAAGTCCGACGCATAGGCTAGCGCGCACATGTGCAGCGCCGGATCGTCCGGCAGCGTGGCTGCGGTCTTGATCCAGACATGAATGCGGCCGTCGTCGATCTTCTGACCGAAATAGCGGCCGAGCTCGACCGGGCGCAGCTCGATCGGCCGGTCGGATTCATAATAGCGGCGGATGAACTCGGGCATCTCGCGGAACATCGGCTGCTTCGCCACCTCCTCCGCCGTGAGTTTTTCCGGCGGCGGCACGTCGGGCATCTTCTCCTGGTGGTCGAAGGCGCCCTCCTCCTCGGCGTGAAACGAGACCATGATGGAGAAGATCGCATTGCCGTGCTGGATCGCGGTGACGCGGCGGGTCGAATAGCTCTTGCCGTCGCGCAGCCGCTCGACCTGATAGATGATCGGAATCTGCGGATCGCCCGGCAGGATGAAATAGCAATGCAGCGAATGCGGCAGCCGGCCCTCGACGGTGCGGCAGGCCGCGACCATGGCTTGTCCGATCACCTGCCCGCCGAACACGCGCTGCCAGCTCGTCTTCGGGCTGTTGCCGCGGAACAAATTCACCTCGAGCTGTTCGAGGTCGAGGATTGCTATGAGATCGATCAGGCTTTTGGACATGGATTGAACTTTCTTGCCGTCAGTCCGGGTTCGATGCTCCGGAATGACACATTGGGCCGTTCCGCCCTTGTTTCACTGCACTGTTTCGCCCACCTCAAGTCTGCTAGCAAGACCAGGATTTAGCCGGGAATTTTTGTATGTCGGTACAGGGTAGCATTGTCATTGGTGGCGGGGCGTTTGCCGGCCTCGCGCTGGCCCTGGCGCTGCGGCAGGGCCTCGGCCCCGAAATTCCCGTCATTGTCGCCGATCCTGCGCTTGCGACACGGCCGAGCCGCGACCCGCGCGCCACCGCGATCGTGGCGGCCTGCCGGCGCCTGTTCGAGGCCATCGGCGCCTGGGACGACGTCAAGGCCGAGGCGCAGCCGATCCTCGACATGGTCGTCACCGATTCCAAGCTGGAAGATGCCACGCGCCCGGTCTTCCTGAATTTTGCCGGCGATGTCGCGCCCGGCGAATCCTTCGCGCATATGGTCGAGAACCGCCGCCTGATCGATGCACTGGTAGCGCGCGCCGAGGACGAAGGCATCGATCTTCGCGCCACCACGGTGGCGTCCTACGATTCGCGCGCCGACGGCATCGACGTGACGCTCGGCGACGGCAGCGCGATTGCGGCAAGCCTGCTGATCGCCGCCGATGGCGCGAGGTCAAGGCTGCGCGAACGCGCCGGCATTGCCACCCACGGCTGGGAATACGATCAATCCGGCATCGTGGTCACCGTCGGCCATGAGCGCGATCACGAGGGGCGGGCCGAAGAGCACTTTCTGCCCGCGGGTCCGTTCGCGATCCTGCCGCTGTCCGGCAAGCGATCGTCGCTGGTGTGGACCGAGCGACGCACGGAAGCCGCGCGCATCGTCGCCCTGAGCGACGAGGAATTCCACGGCGAGCTCGAGCGGCGCTTCGGCCTACATCTCGGCGAGGTCAAGGCGCTCGACAAGCCGCGCGCGTTTCCGCTGTCCTATTTCGTGGCGCGCTCCTTCATCGCAGAGCGGCTGGCGCTGGTCGGCGATGCCGCGCATGTCATCCATCCCATTGCCGGTCAGGGCCTCAACATGGGTCTGAAGGATGTCGCCGCATTGGCCGAGGTCGTGGTCGATGCCGCGCGGCTCGGCATGGATATCGGCGGAGCCGACGTGCTCGAGCGCTACCAGCGCTGGCGCCGCTTTGACACCATGGCGATGGGCGTTGCGACCAACTCGCTGAACTTCCTGTTCTCGAACCGGTCGACGCTGCTGCGCGCGGTGCGCGACATCGGCCTCGGCCTCGTCGACCGTGCCCCGCCGCTGAAGAATCTGTTCATCCGCCAGGCGGCCGGACTCACGGGCGAGGTGCCGAAATTATTGAAGGGCGAGGCATTGTAGCGCGCGACCACGCTGCACTCTCCGCTCGTCGTCCCGGACAAGCGCGCCCAAAGCGCGCGCCGATCCGGGACCCATAGCCCCAGGGAGTGGTTTGGCGAAGACTCGTCGTCCGGTACTGCCACCATCCACAATCGATTGATTCCGCGGTATGGGTCCCGGCCTTCGCCGGGACGACAGTGAGAGAGTCGCGCGATCGTCGCGCAAAACTTCTACCTCAATCGATCTTCCGCGCCTCTTCCGGCAGCATGATCGGAATGCCGTCGCGGATGGGATAAGCGAGCTTGGCCGAGCGCGAGATCAATTCCTGCTTAGCGGAATCGAATTCGAGTGGGCCCTTGGTCAGCGGGCAGACCAGGATCTCGAGCAGTTTGGGATCGACGCTGTTTTCGGGACGTTCGGTGGGCGCGTTCATTGTGGTCTCCGGCGATCGGGTCGCCTCTAGCACAGAAAATCCCGGCCGCCCATCGCGCTTTAGGCCGATGCCATCCGCAGAATCTCGTCGAGCAAGCCCTGGAGCCGCGCGGCCGGAACCGGCGCGCCCGACAGCGCGAAGCCGAGAAACGTCCAGTACAGGATCTGCGCGCGGGCCTGCGCGACGGCGGGCGTCAGTCCGCGTTTCCTGAACAGCACCTCGATATAATCGAGCCGGCGGCGGTCGATGGCACGGACCGCGACTTGCGTCGCCGCATCGAACGCCGCCCAGTTGCGCACCGCGCGCTCCAGATCGAGCCGCGCGCCAAAAGTCCTGCGCAGCAGCGCTTTCAGCGGATCGTCGCTGTCGGCCTCGACGTCGGCGATGATCTGTTCGGCCGCGACCTCGCGCCAGCGCTTCAGCACCGCCGCGTGGAACGCACCGAGGTCGGCAAAATGCCAATAGAAGCTGCCGCGGGAGACGCCCATCGCCTTCGCCAGCGGATCGGCCTTCAACGCGGTGAAGCCGCTTCTCCCCAGCGCCTTGAGTCCCTCTTTGATCCAATCGTCGGCGGAGAGCTGTTCGGTCATGTCGGGTTCCAGGCGTTGACCATACAGTACTGTATTGACAGCGGGGAGCAAGTGGGTGCATATCCGTACAGCACTGTATGGATGGAGACGGTTTCATGCGCGACCTCCTGCTGCAATGTTCGGGCGCCGCCGCGATCGTGCTGGCGCTGATCCACGGCATGCTCGGCGAGACCAAAGTGTTCGCCCGCGCCTCGATCGAGCCGCCGCGGCTGCGCACGCTGATCCGGCTGGTCTGGCAGGCCGGCACGGTGGCGTGGATCGGCGGCGGCGTGCTGCTGCTCGCCGCGCCCTGGATGGAATCCAGCCTCGCCCGGCACTGGATCATCGTCACGCTCGCGATCGTGTTCGGTTTTGCCGCGCTGGCCAATGCCTGGGCAACGCGCGGCCGTCATTTCGGCTGGCTCGGCATGAGCGCGGTCGTAGCGCTCGCGGTTGCCGGCTACTAGCGGACGTAACCCAAGAGACCAGCCAGCTGGCCAGCGATGAGGCGTAAGGCCGCAGCAACGCGTCAGGGGCGCTCTGCGTACGGCAAGGACTGATGTTTTCACCGATGTTAGAGCTTATCTAAAACATCCGTGCCCGAACTGGATTGACTTGATCACCTCCTTTGCTTCCTTCGCAGTCGGTTCGCGCTAAGCGTGGCGCGCACGACAGAGGAGGAGAGTTTCGTGAAGGTCATTCGTGTTGTTGCCATTGCACTGACGATCGGGATTGGCATGGGGTCGACGGCGATGGCCGACGGCTTCAAGGATTGCACCAAGCTCGACAAGGCCTCGTGGAAGCCGGCGAGCGAAGCCGAAGCCAAGGCGAAGGCGCTGGGCTACGAGGTGCGGCGCTCCAAGATCGAAGGCTCGTGCTATGAGGTCTACGGTGTCAAGGAAGGCAAGGTCTACGAGCTGTTCTACAGCCCTGAAGATCTCAGCCTGAAGCGCACGGTTGCAAAGTGAATTGCGCCAAATGAGCTGCGCCAAATGAACTGCGCCAAGGCGAATCGGGTTTGATGGTCGAAGCAGTTCCAGAAGCGCGCGGGGAGCCCAATCGGGCCCCCGCCGATCGAACCGCTTCGCGGACCGTCGAAGTCTGGGACCTGCCGCTGCGCCTCTGGCACTGGATCCTCGCCGCTTGCGTCCTGGTCGCGTGGTTCACGCCCACCGTCTATGACGGGCTTCACCGTATTGTCGGCTATCTCGTGATCGGGCTTCTGGCCTTCCGCCTGATCTGGGGCTTTGTGGGAAGCCGCTATTCGCGCTTTCGCATGGTCGGGGTCAGGCTTCGCGCGGCGCCAAGCTACCTGTGGAATCTGCGCCGCGGCATCACCGGCCGCTATATCGGGCTCAATCCCGCCGGCACCATGATGCTGGTGGCGCTGCTCTTGTCGCTGATCGTCTCGGCGGTCACAGGCGCGATGTCGGTGACGGTGACATTCTTCGGCGTCTGGTGGATCGAGGACACCCACGCCTATGCGTCGGACGCCGTTATCGTCCTGGTAGTGCTGCACGTCCTGGGCGTCGTGCTGATGGCTGTTCTCCAGCGCGAGAACCTGATCCGCGCGATGATCACCGGACGCAAACGCATCCGCGGGCACCTCTAAGCAGGCGCGGGTTAGTTCGAACCGATGGAGCCTCGGCTCGCCCAATCCGTAGTGTCACGGGAATTAAGCCCTCGCCCGCACAGGCTACCGCTAAACGTCGCCATCTTTCGAGGTCGGGTTTACGTTTCGATAAGTACACTACCTGACATTGCACAAAATTAACGCAATGACAGTCCAATCGGATCAATCGTCGAGGATATTGACGAGGGAGCGATTTCGATGTTCCGCGTTTTTACCTGTCTCACGGCAGAGCATGATTGGCGGCTGGTCGTGCTCGCTGGTCTGGTTTGCTTCGCTGCGAGCATTGTGGCCATCAGCATCTTTCATCGCGCGATCGCGTCGCGAGCCTGGACGCGGCTGACCTGGATCGCAATCGCCGGCGCCTCGATCGGATATGGAATTTGGGCAACGCATTTTGTTGCAATGCTCGCCTACGAGCCCGGCGTCTCAACTGGTTACGGTATCGCTCTGACAGCTCTATCGCTCGTCGCGGCTATGATCCTGACCTCCGGCGGTTTTGGCGTTGCAGTCAGTAATTCCGGTCGGTGGCGCGCGGCTGCCGGCGGCGGCATCATCGGCGCCGGCATTGCGAGCATGCACTATCTCGGCATGTGGGCCCTCGAAGTGCCGGGTCGCGTGAGCTGGTCGCCCGGGCTGGTGTTGATCTCGATCGGCCTTGGCATGGTCCTGGGCTACGCTGCACTTGCCGTCGCCCTGAGTCGCAAGAACAAGTGGGGGGCCCTGGCCGCGGCGCTTCTGCTGACGCTCGCAATCGTGTCGCATCATTTCACGGCTATGGGGGCCGTGCAGATCGTTCCAGACCCGACGCTGAACAGCGACGCCTTGTCGCTTTCTCCCGCCTTCCTCGCCGTGGCAATTGCCGGCGTGGCTCTGTCAGTACTCGGGATGAGTTTTGTCGGCGTGCTGGCGGATCGCCGCCTTGCGACCAGAACCAGCAGATTCGAGGAAATCATCAGCGAGCTTTCGCTCGCCAGGCAACAGGTCGAAGATTCCCAAAAGGAAATCCAGGATCAGACAATCAGGCTGGACACGGCCATCAACAACATGGTTGAGGGCTTGTGCATGTTCGATGCAGAGAAGCGACTTGTCGTCTGCAACAAGCGCTATGCGCTACTCTATCGGCTGCCGCCGGAGCTGTTGCGAACGGGGACGCCGCACGCCGACATCATCAGGCATCGTGTTGTGAACGGCATCCTCAAGGGCGACGCCAACGAGGGCGCTGCCAAGCAATTCATCTCGAAATTGGCCACGTTGCCGTTCGACGCAGTCTCGAGCAGGATCGACGAATTTGCGGATGGCCGCCTGATCTGCGTCACGCGGCAGCCCATGGTCGGCGGCGGGTGGGTGGCCACGCATCTCGATGTCACGGAGCAACGCCAGTCCGAGGCCAAGATCACTCACATGGCGCAACACGATGCGTTGACCGACCTGCCAAATCGCGTGCTGCTCAGAGAGCGGATGGAGCACGCCATTGCAGTGACGCGCAATGGCGGCCTTGATCTGGCCGTGCTCATGCTCGACCTCGATCGCTTCAAGGAGGTCAACGACACGCTTGGACATCCGGCGGGCGATTCTCTGTTGCGGGCCGTCGCTGCGCGTTTGCGCGAATGCACCGCGGAAACCGCGTTGATCGCTCGACTGGGCGGCGACGAGTTTGCGGTGATCGACTACGTGACCAACCCGGCCGTGGAGGCCGCAACCCTCGCCGAGAAGATCAGAAAGGCGCTTTGCGAACCTTTCGATCTCGGCGATCACCGGGTCACGGTGGGTACCAGCATCGGCATTGCCATCGCGCCGCGCGATGGCAACGATTCTGACGTGATCATGAAGAGCGCGGACCTCGCCCTTTACTCGGCCAAGAGCGGCGGACGTGGCGCATTCCGTTTCTTTGAGCCGGAACTCGATGAGATCATGCATACACGACGTAACCTGGAGCGCGACATGCGGGCCGCGCTTGCCGGCCATCAATTCGAGCTCTACTACCAGCCATTCGTCAACACCGCGACCGGCAAGACCAGTGGCTTCGAGGCCTTGCTACGCTGGCATCACCCGCAGCGAGGTCTGGTCATGCCGGGCGAATTCATCCCGCTTGCGGAAGAGACCGGCCTGATCGTGCCGCTGGGAGAATGGGTCTTGAGGACGGCCTGTGCGGAAGCCGCAAAATGGCCTCTCGATCTCAGCATCGCGATCAACCTGTCTCCCGCTCAATTCAGGAGCAAGGAACTCGTGCCGGTCGTTGTGGGCGCGCTGGCAAGTTCGGGCGTTGCGCCGCACAGGCTCGAGCTCGAGGTTACCGAAACGGCGATCATGCATGACAGCGAAGCTGTATTCGCAGCCCTCGGCCAACTGCGCCAGCTCGGTGTGCGAAGCGCCCTGGACGATTTCGGCACCGGCTATTCGTCACTGAGCTTTTTGCAAAGATTCCCGTTCGACAAGATCAAGATCGACCGCAGCTTCGTCAGCGAACTGACCAGCGCGAAGGCAGAGGCGCACCATCTCGCGCGAGCAGTGGTTCGTTTCGCAGTCAGCTTGAGCAAGACGACCACCGCCGAAGGCGTCGAAACCAAGGAGCAGCTGGACATCCTGCGTGAAGAGGGATGCGCCGAAACACAAGGCTATTATTTCAGCCGGCCGGTGCCTGCATCCAGCATTGCGAAAATGCTGCCGCGAGATGCCGGAGCAGCCGTCTGTGCGGCGTGAGCGTTCAGGCCGTCACTGCAGCGGTGGATCGCCTGAGGTGCGCTTCTTGGCGAGATCCATCTCGGTCACCGCGATCAGAATCTCGGCGCGGGTCTTCAGGTCCGGGGCCTCCAGCATCGCCTGCTTCTCGGCCGGGCCATAGGGCGACATCATTGCCAGCGCGTTGACGAGCGCCTCGTTGGGGGCGCTCTCGACGCCTTCCCAGTCGACCTTGAGGTTGTTGGCCTTCAAGAAATCCGTCAGCGCTACCAGCAGCGCCTCGCGGTTGACCTCGTCCTCACCCAAGCGCGCGGTAAAATCATCGGCGAAGGCGAAGAAGTCCACCTTGCATTGCCGGTAGGCGGTCAGCACCTCGAGCTCCTCGACTATCCTGAACCGCGCGACGCCTGTGAGCTCGAGGATGTAGCGGCCGTCACCGGATTCGGCGAGCTGGGTAATGCGCCCGACACAGCCGACGCGAAACAGCGCCGGCTTGTCGGAATTCTTCGGCGAATGGGCGATGTCCGGTTGGATCATGCCGATCAGGCGATGGCCGTCGCGCAAGGAATCATCGACCATCGCGAGATAACGCGGCTCGAAGATGTTGAGCGGCATCTGGCCGCGCGGCAGCAGCAGCGCGCCCGGCAGCGGAAACACCGGAATGATCTCCGGAAGGTCGGCGGGCCCGCGATATTCGATGTTGATCGGCATCTGCCCGGTCCCTCGCTGGACTTGCCAGCTTGCGCCTTACGAAAACAGGATCGTCGACAAGCGCTTGCGTCCCTCGATGGTTGCATCGTCGGCGCCGCCCCAGGCCTCGAAGAACTGCACGAGCTGCTTGCGGGCGCCGTCGTCGTTCCATTTGCGGTCGCGTTTGATGATCGCGAGCAACTGCTCGGTCGCCGCCGCCCGGTTGCCCTGCGCGTTGAGCGCGGTCGCAAGGTCGAATCGCGCCTGATGATCGAGTGGGTTTGCGGCGACTTTCTGTTCCAGTTCGGCCACCGGGCCCAGCGATTCAGCCTGTTCGGCGAGATCGATCGCGGCCTGCACCGCCTTCACCGCGGCATCGCTGCGCTTGGACTCCGGCACCATGCCGAGCGTCTGCTTGGCCTGCTCGATCGCGCCCGAGACGACGTAGCACTTGGCTAGCCCGGCGAGCGCGGCGATGTTGGTCGAATCGTGCGAGAGCACCTCGGCATAGATCTGCGCCGCGGCTTCCGCATCGCCCTCGGCGAGCACGGCCTCGGCCTCTTGCAGGATTTCGGCGACATTCAGCTCGCCCGGCGCGGTCACGCCCTTGGTCAGCTTTTCGATGAAGGCGTTGACCTGGCTTTCCGGCACTGCGCCCATGAAGCCGTCGGCCGGCTGGCCGTTGACGAAGGCGATCACGGCCGGGATCGACTGGATGCCCATCTGGCCCGGAATCGCCGGGTGCTGGTCGATGTTCATCTTGACCAGCTTGACCTTGCCCTTGGCCGCGCGGACCGCCTTTTCCAGCACGGGGGTGAGTTGCTTGCAGGGGCCACACCATTCGGCCCAGAAGTCGATCAGAACCGGCTGGCGCTTCGATTCCTCGATCACGTCCTTCACGAAGGTCTGGGTGGTGGTGTCCTTGATCAGGTCGGCCGAAGCCGGGCCCGGCGCTCCGTTACCCTGGTCGATGATCGTCACGGGATCCCCTCGTCTGATGTCTGGAATGGCGGCTCTTTAGCACGCCGCCGATCCATATGCTTCGCTGTCGGCCCCTAAAATTGGGCCGGGGCGGCCGAATTTCAATCCGTGCCCGCCGATTCGGCGGTTCCGGGGCATTTTCGATCGGTTTGACCGGAATCGGGGTCGATATCGGGCCTCGAATGCGCATCTATGCCGCGGGTAGCTGTTGCATTCGCCGTCCGCTTTTGGCATACGACAGCCGTTGCCGGGCGCGTCATGCGGCCGACACAGGATGCGGGTGTAGCTCAGTGGTAGAGCACGACCTTGCCAAGGTCGGGGTCGAGGGTTCGAGCCCCTTCGCCCGCTCCAATTTTCTCCCAAGGTCCAAGGATGTGTTGGCTATCCCTGCCGGGGAGTGCCTTTGCCGCGATTTTTGGTGTGGGTCGTACGGCGGGCTTTTTCGAAGTCCCAGGACCGGGAATGGGGCCAACCTGTAATTTAGGGCGCCTCGCCCAAGCTATACAGCGCGAAGGAGGTCTTTGGTCTTTTCCAGTGCTGTGTTGGCGATCAGCTTATATGCGTCTTTGATCGAGAGCTGATTGATCGCTGCGCTCACAAAGTCAGGCTTTAGCTTGTCGATTGCGGCCAGTGTAGTTGCGACGCTGTCGCGATAGCTGGCCAGCTCCTTAATGATAGACTCAGCGTGCTTTTCGCCGCCCGCCGCGATGTCAAATATATCGCGCGGCGCGATGCTATTGCCCCGATGATAGATCTTCTTCGCAATGATTTCCGGGATTGTCTCTAGGAGGACCATTTCGTCCTCAACTGTCGCTTGCGTCGTCGGCGAGGAAGTCAGTGGCGGCGCGACGATAAAATCGATCTCACCAAATTCGAAGCCGAGCTTCAGGGACCGTGCGCCGTTCCCATTTTAGTCAGCAGGCCTGATCTCGAAATTGAAGTCATGCTTCTGTGGATCGAGGAAGGGAAGAAATTGAGGGTCCGGGAGAAAGATATCGATATCGTGGCTTATCCGATGATCGATTTGCAGCATCATCGCTGTGCCGCCGCCGAACGTCCAACGATCAATGATTTCCTGTTCGGCGTTGACTTGCCGGATCATCGCACAGGCAATGCGAAAAAGTTGCGCCCAATCTGATTGAGCGCTCATGTGTTAGGCCGCGAGTGGAAGGGATCGCCCCGAAAACTCGGCAAACGCTTTTGCTGCGGCAACCAGTTGATCGTGGCTGATGCCATACATCTCAGCGAACGCGATTTGCAATTCAGGTTTAACATCGCCAAAAAACGACGACATCGGACCGCAGGCCGCCTTCGCCGAAGAGGGATCCAGCAGACAATGGACAAGCTCCTGCGCGTCTAGCTTTTTGCTATACGGCGCATTTACAGTCGCCAGTACTAGGATGGGGCTGTTCATCTGCGTCACCATCTGGATGCCCGGTCAATATAGGATGGACATGGCAGCATCTACACTCCCCCCAACAGTCTTCGCAGTCAATTTGTTTGCTTTTTGTTCTATCTGCATGGGTAGATTCGCTGCAAACGTCGACTAAATGCCTCGGATCGGACGGTGGTTTCGTTGGCGGGTGGGTTCAATCGGTCGCACATGAAAATTCTGGTCACAGGCAGCGCGGGTCACCTCGGGGAGGCCATTCTCCGAACCCTCCGGGGGCGCGGCTCGCCCGTGCATGGGGTTGATTTGGAGACATCGCCTTTCACTGACGCCGTTGGCTCGATCGTCGACCCGGACTTCGTGCGGCGGCAGATGGATGGTGTCACCGCGATCATCCACACCGCGACGCTGCACAAGCCGCATGTGGCGACCCACACCAAACAGCAATTCGTCGACACCAACGTCACCGGCACGCTCAACCTGCTCGAGGCGGCCGCGGCCGCCGGGGTGCGCAGCTTCGTCTTCACCAGCACCACCAGCGCATTTGGCTCGCAACTGCGGCCGGAGGTGGGACAGGCTGCGGTGTGGGTCACCGAGGAGCTGCCGCCGGTGCCTAAAAACATTTACGGCACGACCAAGCTGATGGCGGAGAATCTGTGCGAGCTATTCTTTCGCGAGCGCGGCCTGCCCGTCGTTATTCTGCGAACATCGCGCTTCTTCCCGGAAGACGACGACGATCCCGCGATGCGGTCTGCCTACGTGCTGGAGAATGCGCAGGCCAATGAGCTGCTGTATCGCCGGCTGGATATCGCGGACGCGGTGAGCGCCCATCTTGCCGCCGTCGAGCGGGCGCCGGCGATCGGCTTCGCCCGTTACATCGTCTCCGCCACCAGCCCGTTCGAGCCGGGTCACCTTGCGGCGCTCGCCCGCGACGCGGCCGGTGTCGTGCGCGAGCTCTATCCGGATTGCGCAGAGCTCTACGCGGCGCGCGGCTGGCGGCTGTCCCCGCAGATCGATCGCGTCTACGTCAACGATCGCGCGCGGCGCGAATTGGGCTGGCGCCCCGAATTCGACTTTGCCCATGTCCTGAGCAGCCTTCGCACCGGACAGGATTTTCGCAGCGCGCTGGCGCGCGAGGTCGGCTCAAAAGGTTATCATGAGACGACATTCGACGACGGGCCCTACCCCGTCGCCTCGTGATCGCCGCTTTTGCTGATTTGCTCGACGCATCAAACGTCTGCCCGGTGTCACCGCACGCAAATCGGCATGAGCCTTTCTACTGTGCATGGGGTTGTTTTCGCGCTTTTGTTTGGCCGGGTGCCGGTGCTGCCTGCAAATGAGCCGCGCGGCTTGCTGATTTCGCGTTGCAGCGAGGTCGTCGTCGCCACGCGTTCGCCTCGAGCGAAAATCCGTCTCAATTCATATTGAGCGCAACCGCAGTGCGCGCGACGCGCTTCTCAGCGGTTGCGGATGTGCTAACCTTTCTGCGTCTGTCCTCTCGACAGACGCCAAACCTCGCCTTTCGATGAATAAAACAAAATAACGTGCAGTCCAGATGGCTGCCTTAGGGGAGTGACGCGATGACGTTCCA
Source organism: Bradyrhizobium hipponense (assembly GCF_008123965.1). Lineage (GTDB taxonomy): Bacteria > Pseudomonadota > Alphaproteobacteria > Rhizobiales > Xanthobacteraceae > Bradyrhizobium > Bradyrhizobium hipponense. Next base: position 13,678 of record NZ_VSTH01000142.1, read on the forward strand.
TCGATCCGTCTTTCAATCCGTCTTTCAATCCGTCCTGGCGCTTGCAGCGGTTGCCCTTCTTGCGGGGACAAGCGTCGGTCATGCGCAGCAACAGGACAAGAACAAGCCGCTGAAGAAATACGAATCCGGCACCAAGGAGTTCTGGACACATCCGCCGGATGACTGGTTCCTCGGCGACGAGACCGAGGCGCAGAAGGGCCTGGCGCCGCCGTCGGGGCCGCCGACCGGCGCATCGGAGGCCGAGCTCGCGGCGATGATGAAGAAGATCAAGCTGCCGCCGGGCTTCAAGATCGAAGTCTACGCGCCCGGCGTTCTCGCGGCGCGGCAGATGGCCTGGGGCGACAAGGGCACGCTGTTCGTCGGCTCGTTCGGCCTCGGCAACGTCTATGCGATCACGGACAACAACGGCAAGAAAGAGGTCAAGACCATCCTCAAGGGGCTGAACATGCCCACTGGTCTGGCCTTCAAGGACGGCGCGCTCTACGTCATCGCGGTCGACAAGCTGATCCGCTACGACAATGCGGAAGCCAATCTGGACAAGCTCGGCGAGGGCAAGGTCGTCTATGACGACATGCCGTCCTATGCCGCGCATGGCTGGAAGTACATCGCGGTCGACAAGGAAGGCTGGTTCTACATTCCGTTCGGACCGCCCTTCAACATCGGCGTTCCCCCGACCAGCGTGTCACAGATCCGGCGCGTCGATCCCAAGACCGGCAACGCTGAAATCTGGGCGCTCGGGGTGCGCAACTCGGTCGGCGGTGACGTCGATCCGCGCACCGGCAAGCTTTGGTTCACCGAGAACGCGCGTGACTGGGTCAGCGACGATCTGCCTAGCGACAAGCTGAACATGATCAACAAGATCGGTGAGCACTTCGGCTATCCCTATTGTCACCAGGGCGACCTGCCGGATCCGAAATTCGCGATGGGTCACAAGTGCTCCGAGTTCACGCCGCCTGTGCTGAACCTCGGCGCCCATGTCGCTCCGCTCGGCATGAAGTTCTATACCGGCGATCAATTTCCGCCTGAGTACAAGAACAACATCCTGATCGCCGAGCACGGCTCCTGGAATCGTCACAAGTATCAGGGCGCACGCATCATGCGGGTGATCGTCGGGCCCGACGGCAAGAACGCCAAGCAGGAGGTGTTCGCCTCCGGCTGGCTCGAGGGCGACCAGGGCTATCTCGGCCGTCCCGACGACATCATCCTCGCCAAGGATGGCTCGATCCTCGTCGCCGACGACTGGGCCGGCGCGATCTACCGCATCAGCTACAGCAAGAAGTAACGTTCGAAGATACGGGGCTGCGGGTGGCCGAAAGACGCCGCAGCCTCTCTCATCTCGATCTCGCAAAGCCGTCGTTCCCGCTTGCGCGCCGCTTGAGCGCAAGTCCGGAACCCAAAGCCACGATTGCGGATTATGGATTTCGGGCCCGTGCTCTGCACGTCCCGGAATAATAAGCTGGGACCCATCAATCATGCGCCGGCAATTTCTCTCGCACGCAATCAGCGTGGTTGCGTTCCTCACGCTCGGCTCTCTCGCGGCAAGCGCCGCTGACGTCGCCGCCGGCAAAGCCAGAGCCGAAATCTGCGCCGGTTGCCACGGCGACAACGGCATCTCGCAGATGGAGAACGTCCCCTCGCTCGCCGGCCAGCCCGATCAATTCCTGCAATGGCAGCTCGTGTTCTTCCGCGCCGGCTCACGCAAGAACGAGCAGATGCAGCCGATCGTCGAACAGATCAACAACGAGGACATCCGCAATCTCGGCGCCTATTTCGCCTCGCTGACGCCGCCGAAGGGGCCGGAGGACAACGATCCCGATCTGTCGAAGAAGGGTGCGCAAGCCGCCGCCGGTCGCCGCTGCGGCTCATGTCACACCGACAGCTATGCCGGCACCAAGGCAGTGGCGCGCCTCGCCGGCCAGCGCGAGGAATATCTCGTGAAAGCGCTGCACGACTACAAGACAAGCCAACGTGTCGGCGGCGCCGGCGCCGCCATGGCCGAAATCGCCTACTCCCTCAGCGAAGAAGAGATCACCGCGCTGGCGCACTATCTGGCGCATCTGCAGTAGCTCCACATTCCACCGTCGTCCCGGACAAGCGAGCTCCAACGCGAAGCGTTGTCGGAGCGCGCGCCGATCCGGGACCCATAACCACAGGAAGTGGTTGTGGCATGAGGTGGTAACTACCAGTGTTCGCCAAACTCGACCCTGTGGCTATGGGTCCCGGATCTGCGCTTTCGCTTGTCCGGGACGACAGCGGAATGTGGAGCTGGCTATCCCGCCCGCTGCTTCTCATACGCCTTCAGATGCGTGTACGCGATGCGAAGCTTCGGCACCGGTACCTTCGCAGCGTCTCCGCGCGCGATGAGATCGCCGATGACGTGATCGGCCTCGACCGGAAGGCCTGCCTGGACGTCGCGGAACATCGACGCAGTCATCGGTGAGCCCTCAGTGGTGAGCAGACCCTTGACCCGTTCGAAGAACGGGCCTCCCGGCGGATAGCCTGACGCGGAGGCGACCGCGCTGGTCTCGTCTAACATGCCGAGCAGGAAATCCTTGCCGCCGGGGACGGCAAGGATGTTGCCGACGGAAGTGCGCATCAGGCTGGTCGAAGCGGCAAGCGAGGAGAGGAACACCCACTTCTCCCACATGTCCTGCATGATGTTCTGGCTGGCTGCGGCGCCATTGATGCCGCTCTTGAAGGCCTCGTCGATCGCCTTGACCCGGTCCGACAGCTTGCCGTCGCGCTCGCCGTAATTGATCGACTGCATTGGCTGGAGCTGCACCACCTCGCGCTTCTCGTTCAGCGTCGCGGCGATGGCGCAGAGTCCGCCGAGCACGCGTTCGGGGCCGAACTTCTGGTCGAGCGTGTCGAGATGCTTCATGCCGTTGAGCATCGGGATGATCGACGTGTTCGGTCCGACCGCCGCCGCGAAAGACTTGATGGCATCGTTGAGGTCGAACGCCTTGCAGCTCAAGAGCACGACGTCGAACTTGTCCTTGAGCTTGTCCGCTTCGACCCGCGGCGGGTCCTTCAGCGTCACATCGCCGTTCGGGCTCTTGATGACGAGGCCGGCGCTCGCAAGCTCGGCAGCGCGCCTTTGCCGGACCAGAAAGGTAACGTCGCGGCCGGCCTGCAACAGCCTGCCACCAAAATAGCCGCCGATGGCGCCGGCGCCGACCACGAGGATACGCATGGGATCTTCCTTGTTGTTGCTTCTTTACCGTCGTCCTGGCGAAAGCCAGGACCCATTACCCCGACTGCTCGCTATCGGACAAGTTGGAGCTCCAGCTCGTGACATCAATAACCTTCGGTGGTTATGGGTCCTGGCTTTCGCCAGGACGACGCTGGGAAATAGCTCGCTTTATAAGGCCGGGGGCAATCACTTTCCCGACACCATTTCCTCGACCTCGCGCAGCTGTTCCTTGCCGAAGAACATCTCGTTGCCAACAAAGAAGGTCGGCGAGCCGAACGCACCGCGGGCCACCGCCTCCTCGGTATTCTTGATCAGTTTGGCTTTCACCTCGGGCTCCTGGGCGCGGGCGAACAGCTTTTGGGCATCGAGGCCGGAGGAGGCCAGCGCCGTCGCTGCGACTTCCGGATCGTCCATTTTTTTCGGCTCGCGCCACATGTGGTGGAAGGCGGCGTCGACATATCTTTCGAACACGCCCTCGACCTGCGCTGCGATCGCCGCGCGCATCAGGTTCAGCGTGTTGACGGGGAAAAACGGATTAAAGACATAGGGCTGGACGTGAAACCGCTTAATGAAGCGCTCGGTCTCGACCGCCTGGAACTCGCGCTTGTTCTTGACGCCGGCCAGCGTCTCGGCCGGCGACTTGTTGTTGGTCGCCTTGAAGATGCCGCCGAGCAGGATCGGCACATATTCGAATTTGACGCCGATCCGCTGCTCGATCGCCGGGATCGCCAGATGGCTGAGATAGGCGTTCGGGCTGCCGAAGTCGAACAGGAATTGCGGGGCTGTGCGGGTCAAAATCGTTCTCCTGACGTCGCTTTTCTGCCATTGTGGCGCAGGGCGCAGCACGGGTCCACCGTTTAATGATGGTCATAATACCTTCGTAGCCCGGTCAGATCAGGCGCCGGATCGCGCGCTTGCGCCACACCAGGAGGTAATAGCCCATCTGCAAAATGAACATGGCGCAGAACACAATCGGATAGGCGGTCCATACGCCCTGGATACCGACGGTGCTGCTCAGGATCACTGCGGACGGCAGCTCGATCGCGACGATGGCGAAAATCGAAAGCAGCATCGGCGTCAAGGCGGCGCCCGCGGCGCGCATCGCCCCCGAGAACACCGTGGCCATGCCGAACGGTACCGAGCTCCACAGGGCGATGAGAAGTAATTCCCTGGCAAGATCGAGCACGGCGCCATCGGTGATGAAGATGCCAAGCACAGCGCGCGGCGCGAGATAGATCGACGCGACCAGGCCACCGGTCAGGATCAGGTTGAACGCGAGGCCGGCTCGCACAATGCGCTCGAGCGCGGTCCGGTCGCCGCCGCCGATGGCCTGGGCGCCGAGGATCGAGACTGCGATCGAAATCGATATCGCCGTGAATTGCGTGTAGCCCATCACCTGGTTGACGGCGCCATAGGCGGCCGTGGCGTCGGAGCCAAAGCCGTTCACGAGGCCGAGCAGCACCAGCTCGGCGATCGCCATCACCACCATGCCGATCGCGCTCGGCAACCCGATGCCGAGGATTTTGCCGAGTACGGCGCCGTTGAGCCTGAGATGGCGCAGCAGCGTGGCGTCCGGCGCAAGCGCGTGCTTCTTTCGCAGCAGATAGGCGGCCAGCGCGATCAGCGTGAGTGCGTTGGCAATTGCCGATGCCCAGGCCGGGCTGGTGATGCCGGCTGCCGGCAATCCGGCCGTGCCGCGGATCAGGGCCGGTGTGAGGATCAGGCCGATTGCGGTCGACATTGCCAGCGCCAACAACGGCGTGAGTGCATCGCCGACGCCGCGCATCATCGCCGTCATCAGCAGGAAGACGAAGCCGAGCGGCATCGTCAGCAACATGATGCGGGCATAGGCGCTGGCTTGCTCGAGAATGTCCGCGGGCGTGGCCAGCGCCATCATCAATTGGCGGCTGAAAACACCGCCGATCAGCGCGATCGAAATGGCGAGCAGCAGGCCGACCGCGAGCGTCGTGCCCGCGACGATCTTGATTCGCTCGTGCGCGCCGGCGCCAAATGCCTGGCCGATCAGGACGGTCGCGCCGGTGCTCAGGCCCATGACGAAGGCGAACAGAAAGAAGAACACCGGGAAGAACGTCGAGACCGCCGCCAGCGCATCCACGCCGATCATCTGGCCGAGATAGACGTTGCTGACCGTGCCGAACAACGATTGCAGCGCGTTGCTCAGCATCAGCGGTGCGAGAAAGCGGAGGAAGGTAGTCCAGAGGGGCTTAGGGGCAGACATGGATTTGCCTTTCGTCAGGGCGTGCGAAACCGTCGCCACGCGAGGCGCGTGGCTTGGGCCGTCGATGGTTGCGGATTAGCGGCGCGCCTTAAGCGCGGTCGCTGTAGGCGAGCTTGACGATGTGGTCGCGGATGTCGGCGGGCCAGTCGGCGATCAGTCCGCTGAAACGGCGCCGGTCATCCGCGAACAGCGCGCGCGAAGCTTCCTCGAATTGCGGCAGGTTGCCCGCCATGGTCGACATGAAGTGGTAGGCCGCATCGCGCGCCTGCCGCGCGCGGTCCTTGTCGCCGCTGGCGCGCCGCGCCTCGTCGACGAGCTTTCGCAGCGCGACCGACGCGCCGCCGGGCTGGGCGCCGAGCCACTCCCAGTGGCGCGGCAGCAGGGTCACCTCGCGCGCGACCACGCCGAGCTTCGGCCGGCCCCGGCCGCGCGGCTCGCTCGGTGGTGTGGTCTCCTCAATTGGGGGCGGGACAAGCTTCGCCAGCCGCGCCAGCACCTCGCGATCCCCGCCGCGCAGATCGAAGTCGATCGACCGGCCGGTGCCGTCCTCAAAGATGATGATGGGCTCGTCCGGCCGTGGTGCCATCCGCTTGACGACCAGCGCGACCTCTCCTGCCGGTCCGGACGCCAGGCGGCGCTGTCCCTGGAAGGCGGTGAAAGTCCTTTGCATCGAAATCATTGCCATATTGATGAACGTTGGCCCATAATACCCGGGTAAATTATCAACGTCAATATACCCGGGTGAAATTATTCGTCCGGATGGCTCGACATTGCCCGCCCGGGCTGGCACGAACGCACGGCCGATCGATCAAGCTGGGGACCACGATGCTGACCGTTCACCACCTCAACAATTCACGCTCACAGCGGGTGCTTTGGCTGCTCGAGGAGCTAGGGGTGCCCTACGAGATCGTGCGCTATCAGCGCCAGCCCGACATGCGTGCGCCGAAGGAGTTGCGCGCCATCCACCCGCTCGGCAAGTCGCCTGTCATCACCGACAACGGCAACACCATCGCCGAGTCCGGCGCGATCATCGAATATCTCATCGCGACCTACGGCAACGACCGGCTGATCCCGCCGCCGAACACGCCCGAGCGGCTGCGCTTCACCTACTGGCTGCACTATGCCGAAGGCTCGGCGATGCAGCCGCTGCTGCTGAAGCTGTTGTTCACGCTGATGCCGAAGCGGGCGCCAGCCCTGCTGCGGCCCCTGGTGCGCAAGGTCTCGAACCAGGCATTGACCGCGCTGGTCAATCCGCAGCTCAAGCAGCACATGGACTATTGGGAAGGCGAGCTCGGAAAAACCGAGTGGTTCGCCGGCAACGAGTTCACCGCGGCCGATATCCAGATGAGCTTTCCGCTCGAGGCAGCTCAGGCGCGCGGCGGGCTCGAGCAAGGACATCCCAGGGCGATGGCGTTCCTCGAACGCATCCATGCGCGGCCGGCGTACAGCCGCGCGCTGGAGAAGGGCGGGCCGTACCAGGTGGGGCGGTAGCTATCTATACCGCTAGTCCGCGTGCAGCACGCGGCCCCGCCGGGGCAGGTTACTGTCCCGCAGCCTCTGCGCCGCGCGTGCGTGGATCGGCCGCGCCGAGCGGGCCGTTCGGCGTCACCGCAATCGAATTGGCGGAGGTCTGTCCCATCGGCTCGACGACGAGGTGATCCATCGTCCTCAATGCGAACAGCACGTCGTCCGGAAAACCGTGCTCGACGCGCACATTGTCCGGCAGCCATTGATGATGCAGCCGCGGCGCGGCAACGGCGGCGGCCACGTCCATCCTGTAGTCGAGAACGTTGACGATCACCTGGAGCACGGTCGAGATGATGAGGCTGCCGCCGGGCGAGCCCGTCACCAGCACCGGTTTGCCGTCCTTCAGCACGATGGTCGGCGACATCGAGGATAGCGGCCGCTTGCCGGGCCCAGGCAGATTCGGCTCGAAGCCGACGAGACCGTAGGCATTGGAGGCGCCAACCGCTGCGGTGAAATCGTCGAGCTCGTTGTTGAGCAGCACGCCGGTGCCCTCGGCGACGAGGCCGAGGCCATAGCTGAAATTAAGCGTATAGGTGTTGCTGACCGCGTTGCCGCTGCTGTCGACGACGGAGAAATGCGTGGTGTTGCTGCCTTCGCGCGGCGATGCTCCGGCGGAGACGAGTTTGCTCGACGGCGTGGCGCGGCTGGTAGAAATGGTCGCGCGCAACCTGGCCGCGTAGTCCTTTGCAATCAGGGTATCGATCGGCGCGTTGACGAAGGCGGGATCGCCGAGATAGCGCGCGCGGTCCGCATAGGCGCGCTTCATGGCTTCGATGAGGAGGTGCAGCGACGCCGGCGATCCCTGTTTCAGCTCCGCGAGCTGAAAGCCTTCGATGATATTGAGGGTCTCTGCCAGCACCACGCCGCCGGACGAGGGCAGCGGCATCGAGATGATGTCATAGCCGCGATAGGTGCCGCGCACGGGTGCGCGGATCACCGCCTGATAGGCTTTCAGATCAGCTGATGTCATGATGCCGCCGGCGTCGGAGACGGCCTTGGCGAGCTTGTCTGCGACCGGCCCCTCATAGAAGCCGCGCGATCCCTGCGCCGCAATGGCCGACAGCGTTTCGGCAAGATCGCCCTGCACCAGCCGGTCGCCTTCGCGAAGCGGCGTGCCATCGGGCCGCGAGAAGATTTTGGCCGAGGAAGGCCAGCGCGCGAGCCGCCGGTGCCAGGCCGGCAACGTATCGGCGATATCGTCGCCGAGAACGAATCCGTCGCGGGCGAGCGCGATCGCGGGCTCCAGCAACTGCGCCAGCGTGAACTGGCCCGAGCCGTATTTCTCCAGCGCCAGCGCGAGTCCCGCGACGCTGCCGGGCACGCCGATGCCGAGCGCGGAATCGCGCGACTTCGTGGCATCGGGCTTGCCGTCAGGTCCGAGGAAGATTTGCGTCGTCGTTGCCGCCGGCGCGGTCTCGCGGTAGTCGATCGCGATGTCCTCGTTGCGCGCGGCCGAATGGATCACCATGAAGCCGCCGCCGCCGATATTGCCGGCGCGCGGATAGGTCACGGCCATCGCAAAGCCGGTAGCGACCGCGGCATCGACCGCATTGCCGCCGCGTCGCAGGATATCGGCGCCCACTTGCGCAGATATCTTCTCCTGCGCAACCACCATGCCGTGCTCGGCGGCAACCGCGCGCACCGTGTCGAGCGCTGGTGGAACATAGGCCCGCCGCGCGTCCTGCGCGGTGGCTGGCGCCAGACCAAGCGCCACAGCAGCAATGAATGCGAAAAACGTCCGCCGTGTCGAAAATGACGACATCATCAAACTTCCGCCGTGGCTTCGGGCCAGTTCACACGTCTCGCAGTAATGCTATACCGTCTGCGCCAACAGAGGCAAAACTGTTCGTGATGGGAATTGAATGATGACGACGATCGCCTCGGACGCGCGCCTGGCCGGCACGGAGTTAATCTATCCGCCGCGCGCCGCCGTCATCAGCTGGATCTTCTTTGATTGGGCTGCGCAGCCCTATTTCACGCTGATCACGACGTTCGTGTTCGCGCCCTATTTCGCGACCAGCATCGCGCCAGATCCCGCCACGGGACAATCGTTATGGGGATTTGCCGCCGCTGCGGCCGGCATGGTCATCGCGCTGCTGTCACCGGTGCTTGGCGCCATTGCCGACGCGTCGGGCCGGCGCAAGCCATGGATCGCGACATTCGGCGCGATCCTGGTGCTCGGTGCCAGTGCGATGTGGATCGGTAAGCCCGGCGATCCCGGCATCATTCCGCCGCTGCTCACCGCCTTTGCGCTCGCCAGCGTCGGTGCGGAGTTCGCGACCGTCTTCAACAATGCGATGATGCCGACCCTGGTGCCGCCGGAGCGGATCGGGCGGCTTTCGGGCACCGGCTGGGCGACCGGCTATGTCGGCGGCATCATCAGCTTGATCATCGTGCTCGGCTTTCTCGCCGCCAATCCCGAGACCGGGCGCACGCTGCTTGGATTCACGCCGCTGTTCGGGCTCGATCCTGCGACCCACCAGGGCGACCGTATCACCGGACCGTTGACGGGATTGTGGTTCATCATTTTCGTGACCCCGATGTTCCTGTTCACGCCGGACTACCCGGCCAAACGCCCGGTGCGCGAAGCACTGCGCCAGGGCCTGTCCGACTTGAAGCGATCGCTCGGTGAACTACCGAAGCAGAAATCGCTCGCGGCGTTTCTTCTCGCCAACATGATCTATACCGATGGGCTGGTGTCGCTGTTCGCTTTCGGCGGCATCTATGCCGCCGGCACTTTTGGCTGGCACACGATCCAGATCGGCACTTTCGGCATCATGCTGGCGGTTGCGGGCACCTTTGGTGCGTGGCTCGGCGGCAAGCTCGACGATCTGCTTGGGCCGAAGCGCGTGATCATGGGCAGCATGCTGATCCTGATGCTGTCGCTCGCGGCGATCCTGCTGGTCGACAAGGATTCGATTTTCTTCATCAAGGTCGCTCCTCCCGTACCGGGCGGCGCGCTGTTCGCCGGCGCGGCCGAACGCGCCTACCTCGTACTGGGCTGCCTGATCGGCGCCGCCGGCGGTCCGCTTCAGGCCGCCTCGCGCACGCTGCTGATCCGCCTCGCGCCGAAAGATCGCATCGCGCAGTATTTCGGCTTGTTCGCGCTGACCGGAAAGGTGACGTCCTTCATCGGCCCCCTGCTGATCGGTGCGATCACGGCCATTACGGCGAGCCAGAAAGCCGGCATGGCCGTGCTGGTGGTGTTCTTCGTCGCGGGGTTGGGGTTGTTGATGCGGGTAAGGGAAGAATAATCACCGCTGTCGTCCCGGCGAAGGCCGGGACCCATAACCCCAGAGACGAGTTATGGCGCGAGATTCCCACTACGAGTTTTCGCAAAACTGCTCCCTGTGGGTATGGGTCCCGGCCTTCGCCGGGACGACCCGTGGAGAGTTTAGTGCTCAGTGCCTGAAGTGCCGCGTCCCCGTGAACACCATGGCGATGCCGTGCTCGTCGGCGGCCTTGATCACCTCGTCGTCGCGCATCGAGCCACCGGGCTGCACCACCGCGGTGGCGCCGGCCTCGATGCAGGCGAGCATGCCGTCCGCGAACGGGAAGAACGCATCGGACGCCACGACCGAGCCCTTGGTGAGCGGTTCGGCAAGCTTCAGCTCATTGGCCGCATCCTGCGCCTTGCGCGCTGCGATCCGGGCGGAATCCACCCGGCTCATCTGACCTGCCCCGATGCCGACGGTGGCGAGATCCTTGGCGTAGATGATGGTGTTGGACTTGACGTGCTTGGCCACACGGAACGCGAACTTGAGGTCGCGCATCTCCGCGTCCGTCGGCGCACGCTTGGTCACGATCTTGAATGTCATGTCATCGACCACGGCGTTGTCGCGGCTCTGCACGAGCAGACCGCCCGCAACCGTCTTGGCGGTCAGGCCCGGCGCGCGCGGATCGGGCAGGCTGCCTGCGAGCAGCAGGCGCAAATTCTTGCGCGCGCCGATGATGGCGATGGCTTCCTCGCTGGCATCGGGCGCGATGATCACCTCGGTGAAGATTTTCGTGATCTCGCGCGCGGTGTCGGCATCGAGCGCGCGGTTCATCGCGATGATGCCGCCGAAGGCGGAGGTGGAGTCGCAGGCCAGCGCCTTGCGGTAGGCGCTGACGAGGTCGGAGCCTTCCGCGACGCCGCAGGGATTGGCGTGCTTGACGATGACGCAGGCCGCGGTGCGCTTGGCGTCGAACTCGCCGATGCACTCATAGGCCGCATCGGTGTCGTTGATGTTGTTGTACGAGAGTTCCTTGCCCTGCAACTGCCGCGCGGTCGACACGCCCGGGCGCTTGTCGGGCGTCGCATAGAACGCTGCGGTCTGGTGCGGGTTCTCGCCGTAGCGCAGCGACTGGATCAGCTTGCCGCCGAAGGCGCGGAAGTCGGGCGCATCGATCGCGAGCTGGCGGTTGAACCAGTTCGAGATCGCGGCATCATAGGCCCCCGTGCGCGCGTAAGCCTTGGCAGCGAGCCGCCGGCGCAAGCCGAGCGTGGTCGCGCCCCTGTTGGCGGCGAGCTCGTCGAGCACGGCCTGATAATCCTGCGCCTCGACCACGACGGCGACGTCGTCATGGTTCTTCGCGGCGGCGCGGATCATCGCGGGGCCGCCGATGTCGATGTTCTCGATGCAATCCTCGAAGCCGGCGCCTTTGTCGACGGTCGCCTCGAACGGATAGAGGTTGACGACGAGCAGATCGATCGGCGCGATGCCGTGCGCGTTCATCGCCTGCGTATGCTCGGCATTGTCGCGGATCGCGAGCAGGCCGCCATGCACCTTCGGATGCAGCGTCTTGACGCGGCCGTCCATCATCTCGGGAAAACCGGTCAGCTCGGAGACGTCCTTCACCTTGAGGCCGGCGGCGGCGATCGCCTTGGCGGTGCCGCCGGTCGAAACCAGTTCGACACCATGGGCGGCCAGCGCCTTTGCGAACTCGATCAGGCCGGTTTTGTCGGAAACGGAGAGAAGAGCGCGGGTGACGCGGCGGGGATGGTCAGTCATGAGCAAGATCCTCTGTCTTAAGGAGTGTCTATGCCCAGGCGCGCGGCTTCTATGTCCCGCGCTTCCCGATGGTGCTCCATCCAAGGTCGCCAGTCGCGCGAGCGAGCGCTCGATAGCAGCTTTCGGCGCTGTTCTCAACGGCTAGATATGGCGATCCGCACCGGTTTACAGCGGAAGTTCCGGCTCGCGCCGCGCGTTGCGGCGGGCATTGGTGATCGCGGGCGAAGCGGTGGAGCGGACAAAGCTCCAGCGGATCGAGGGCGCCTGCCGGGCGTCCTGGCGGATCACGATCTGCGCGGTGCGGCGGGGCCCGTCATTGCCGGCCAGGAACACGCTATCCTCGAGATCGACCTTGTCGTCGAGCGCCTCGAAGGTCCAGACGTCGCGGTTGGGCAGCACCAGCATGACGCCGCGGGCATCCGACAGCCGGCTCGCCTTCACCGCCGGATGCAGATGAAAGCGCACGGCAAAATCGGCGTCGCCGCCCTTGAAACGTCCACCTTGCCGCGGCGACAGCGTATCCTCGCCGTCGATCCGCGCACCGTCATTGGCGATCATCAGCACGCGGCGATGGATCGCACCGAACTTGGCCATGTAGCCGTCATGCGACGCCGTGAGCAGCGTGCCGTTCTGCACGATCTCGCGATAGCTTTCGACCTCGACGGGGCCGCTGACGACGGGTGCGCCGCGCAGCAGCCGCTTCATCGCCGACATCTCGACGAACTGGCAGGACGAGGTTTCGTGATAGCTCAGCGTCGAATGCGCAGCCGTCCCGCGTGCGAACGGCCGCCAATTGTCGCGCCCCGTCGTCGGCATGCCGCAATTGATGACGATGCGGCTGATGCCGGAGGACAATTCGAACGACAGGCAGCCGGCATGAGCGTCGTGGCTCACGCCTGCCGGCGGCGGCGGGCCGGTATCGATGATCAGCGTGGTCTGCCCGGCGTCGAGACGCTGGAAGCCGGTATGCGGCATGTTCGCCATCGGCGCGCCGTGGGTGTCGTCATAGGCGAGCAGCGTGGCGAGCAGGTCCGAGGGCGTCGCGCTCATGCCGTTGAACAGCGCGAAATTGCCGTCGCCGTGCCGGAAGAAGCGCAGCATCGGCATCATGCGGTCGATCGCGTTGAGAAGCGCCGGCGGCGGAGCGATGTTGCGCGCGGCAAAGGTCTGCCGCAGCGGCAACAGGTCGATCAGGAGTTCGATCAGCGCGCCCGGGTTGCGCGAGATGTGGCCGCCGTCGGGCAGGATCTGCCGCTGGAGCTCGTCCGAGAGCTTTTTCGAGGCGCTGCGGATGTGCTTCGCCTGGTTGGCGAGGCACAGCGCCGTGTAGCACAGCGCGATCAGCACCTGGAGCTTCGGCACCCCGTCCGCAATATTGAGCATGGTGTAGCGAAGGAAGCGGATCTCGCGCGCCAGCGCCCGCAGATAGCGGCGGTAGAATTTGTTGTCGGTTTCGTTGAGCACCAGCGGCGCTTGCGACAACAGCGAAATCACGCGCCGCGCCAGCACGTCGGCGCGCCGCGCGACGGGGCGGCGCTTGTTGGCGGGGTTACTGATCCAGTCCTCGACCAGCGAACGCGCATTCGCCCGCGTCAGCGCGGTGTCGGCGGCGCGCAAATGGCGCAGCCAGCCGAAGCCGAGCAGCGCCACCTCCCAATCCTCCGACGGCGGCTCGAGATCGAAGATCGAGCGGCCGTGGCAGTTGACGATCTTGCCGGCGAAGACGAAGCGGCCGGCATAGATCTCGGCGGCGCGGGTCGCATCCGCAGTGCGCAAGTCGTGCGGCGCGATGATCAGCCGGTCGGTTCGGCCCGGCCAGACCCGCGACAGCGCCACGGAGCCGCCGCTCGCGCGCGCGAGCATGTTCCGCGCGAAGCGGTTCATCAGCAGCGTCGAGATACGTCTGCGTTGAGCGACCGACACGCCTTGCCTTGTAGGGGGAGAGGATTCCGACGAATCCTTTTAATCCCAAAATCCGGCGCCTGACACCACCTTGAAAGGCCGCGAATCAGCGTCGCGACCGTAAAAACCGGTGCAAAATCAGGATTTAACCAGCCGGGCGGCGTAAAATCCGTCGAGCCCGCCGAGCTTTGGATCGGCGTTCGGCAAATGGCTGGGCAGGGTGCGCAGGTCGCCATCGGCAGTGATGATCTCGCCGAGGCCGAAGACCTCGGACGCTTCGATCGGCACGCGCCGAAGCGCAGGTTCTGCGGCGAGCAGCGTGGCGATGGCCTGCTCGCCCTCCTCCGGTTCCAGCGAACAGGTGCAATAGACCAGCGTTCCGCCCGGCTTGAGCAGCGAAACGGATTTTCGCAGCAGCCGTTGCTGGAGCACGGTCAGCGCGGCGATGTCGGACTCCTGCCGGAGCCATGCCACGTCGGGGTGACGGCGAATCGTGCCGGTCGACGTGCAGGGTGCATCGATCAGGATGCCGTCGAAGCCGTCCGCCGGGCCGGCCCATTCCGCGGCGTCGGCGACGACAGTCTCGGCCTGGAGCGACAAGCGCGCCAGATTTTCGCGCAGCCGCGCCACCCGGGCGGGCGAGCGGTCGATCGCCGTGACACGCGCGCCGGTTTGCGCCAGTTGCGCGGTCTTGCCGCCGGGCGCGGCGCAGAGATCGGCGATGGATTTGCCGGCGATGTCGCCGAACAGCCGGGCCGGCAGCGCGGCGGCGGCGTCCTGCACCCACCATTGTCCTTCGGCGAAGCCGGGCAGCATGGTCACCGCGCCGTGCAGCACCGTGCGTACCGATCCGGTCGGCAGCACCTCGCCATGCAGCCGGCTCGCCCATTGCGCGGCGTCCGACTTCACGGTGAGATCGAGCGAAGGCTCGTGGCCAAGCGCCAGCGCCATGTCCCTTGCGACGGTCTCGCCGTAATGTGCGCTCCAGCGCGCGAGCAGCCAGGGCGGCAGGTCCAGCGATTGCGCGGCAACCTCTTCCACCAGCGCCTTGCCCTCGCGCGCGCAGCGGCGCAGCACAGCGTTGACGAGGCCGGCGTAGCGCGCGGCGCGGCGGTCGGATTGCACGAGGCGAACGGAGAGGTCGACGGCGGCGTGATCGGGCACGTCCATCCAGAGAATCTGCGCGGCGCCGATCAGAAGCGCGCTCTGCGCGCGCGGTGCCTCGGATGGAATGCCCTTGTCGAGCAGCCGCGAGAGCACGTGGCCGAGCGTGCCGAGCCGGCGCAGGATAGTCGCGACCAGGCGTCGCATCAGGGCGCGGTCGCGGTCGGCGAGCGTCTTCAGTCCCGGATGAGCGCCGGCGCCATCGAGCTGATCGTCGAGCGTGCGGCGCTTGTGCAGCACGCCGTCGACGATGTCGGCAGCGATCCGCCGCGCTGCCAGACCAGGCACTTCGGATGGAGGGGCGAAACGTTGAGATGGCATGCGGCTTAAGGTTCTTAGCGAGCGGCAGTTCCGCCGAAGGGGCGCATGCCTTAACCAACAGAGCTGTGGCACGCGAATATGCCAAATGTAAGAATGAGCTCTCGCGTTTACAGCCCCGCATGACTATTTCTGCAATGCTTTATTGGACGTCGCGCGCGTTGCGGTCTTGCGCTAGGAACCCAGATCATGAGTGACCAGCCCTCCGCTCCACATCGCAAGCCGCTGTCGCCGGCCGCCCAGCGCGCGCTGGCTGAAGCCGAAGCGCGCCGGCGCGCCGCTGCGGCCCAGGCCGACATGGCGCCGAAGGAGTTGCATGGGCCAAAGGGACCCGAGCCCACCCGTTACGGCGATTGGGAGCGCAAAGGCATCGCCTCGGACTTTTGAAGCTCTGGTTCGAGGACTCTCTTGCCGGCCCGGCCGATTCAGCCCTAGCGTTCGCGGATGTCGCGCTTCGACCCCAGCCATCCATTTCGGCATTTGTACAGCGGCTCGCCATTTGGTCGACGGTTCTCAGGGCTGTTGCCGTGGATGTTCATTGTGGGAATCGTGGTGGCTATTGTGCTCACCTTCCGTCACGGGACGAACTGGCCAGTTCCGCATGCGGCCGACGGTCGGCCGCATGACGCCGAGATCATCCTCCAGCAGGCCGGTAACCCCGACATTCGCCAGACCGTCGACGTCATCCGCACCATCGACGGCGACACCTTCCTCGCGCGCGTGCATCAAGGCGATGGCCGCGAGCTCGTCGCGCGTGTTCGCCTGCGCGGCATCGATGCACCGGAGATGAAAGCCTCCTGCCAGGAAGAACTCGACAAGGCCGAAGCCGCCGCCGCCGCGCTCCGCGACCTGCTCGGCCAGGGCGGCGTCACGATCTCCAATCTCGGCCCCGACAAATACGGACGCGTTCTCGCCGACGTCGCGACCAAACGCACTGCCAACGTCTCGGCTGTGTTGCTCGCAGGCGGCTATGCGCGCAGCTACAATGGCGGCCATCGCGACGGCTGGTGCGCGCGGGGCTGGCGCTTCTGGCAATAAAAAAGCCGCGTCGTTCGACGCGGCTTTCGCTGTTCTGATCTGATTTCCGGTGATCAGCGCGCCACGACCACCGTCGTGCCGACGGAGACGCGGCTGTAGAGATCGCTGATGTCGTCGTTGAGCATGCGGATGCAGCCGTAGGAAACGAAGCCGCCAACCGAGCCCGGCACGTTGGTACCGTGGATAGCATATTCGCCGCCGGCCAGCGTCATGGCGGCGACGCCCATCGGATTGCGCGGCGATCCGCCTGGAATGACGTCGGGTATGCTCGGCTTGTCGCGCTTCACCTCGGCGGGTGGCGACCAGGCCGGATTGCGGTACTTGCCGTCGATGCGGGTGGTGCCGGCCCACTGCTTGCCGGTTTTGCCGACGCCAACGGGATAACGGACGGCGTGACCGTTATCGAGGATGAGATAGAGCCGTCGCTCGCTGGTTTTGACCACGATCGTACCCGGCGAATAGTCAGTCAGATGTGTCCCCACCATTTCCGGCCGCGCCTGCGCCGCCGTCGGGATCAAGGCCCCTGCTCCGATGGTGGCGGCCAGCGCCACCGCGATCCGCATCGACATCAATGTTTCCCCTTGCCCGAACGGGTCGTCCAAAATTACGCAGCACCGGCAATTGCCCGCTCGCCCGAACATTCTTAACCGCGTCCATTAACCGGATGGTTTCCACGCGCGGCCGCCGAGGGCCGGTCAGCAGGGGGAACAAAGGAAATGTTCGAAATAAAGTAAATAACCTGAAAACAACACTCGGCGGAAAGATGCGGGTGGCGGCGGCACGCACCTGACAAGTCCGTGAGGATGCGAACGGTCGTTATTTCAGAGGGCGTCAGCATTTCAGAGGCCGTCGGCGCTCAATGCAGCCTCGCGCACGCGGCGCGCAAGTGACGCGGCGCCGAGCCGGGCTCATCTTTCCATGGGGAATGACGTTGGCATGGGCGCGGCTCGGCAGCGCACCGCAAAGATGCGCTGCGCTGCGTCCGGGCACGAGCCGGAGCCCTATGCCGACGCCTGTTTCTTGTTCTGCCGGTTCTTGACGAGATCGTCGACCACGCCGGGATCGGCCAGCGTCGAGGTGTCCCCCAGGCTGCCCGGATCGTCTTCGGCGATCTTGCGCAGGATGCGGCGCATGATCTTGCCGGAGCGGGTTTTCGGCAGGCCAGGTGCGAACTGGAGCTGGTCGGGCGAGGCGATCGGGCCGATCTCCTTGCGCACCCAGGTGACGAGCTCCTTGCGCAGCTCCTCGGTCGGCTCGACGCCGGCCATCAGGGTCACATAGGCGTAGATGCCCTGGCCCTTGATGTCGTGCGGGAAGCCGACCACGGCGGCTTCCGAGACCTTCTCGTGCGCCACCAGCGCGCTCTCGACTTCCGCGGTGCCCATGCGGTGGCCGGAGACGTTGATGACGTCGTCGACGCGCCCGGTGATCCAGTAATAGCCGTCGGCATCGCGCCGGCAGCCGTCGCCGGTGAAATACTTGCCCTTGTAGGTCGAGAAATAGGTCTGCTCGAAGCGGTCGTGGTCGCCATAGACAGTGCGCATCTGGCCCGGCCATGACCGCGTCAGGCAGAGATTGCCTGACGTCTCGCCGTCCAGCACCTTGCCGTCGGCATCGACGATTTCAGGCGCAACGCCGAAGAACGGCTGCGTCGCCGAACCCGGCTTGAGCCTGGTCGCGCCCGGCAGCGGCGTGATCAGGATGCCGCCGGTCTCGGTCTGCCACCAGGTATCGACGATCGGGCAGCGGTCGTCGCCGACGACGCGGTGATACCACTCCCAGGCTTCCGGATTGATCGGCTCGCCGACCGAGCCGAGCAGGCGCAAGCTGGCGCGCGAGGTCTTCTTCACGGGCTCGTCGCCCGACTGCATCAGCGCGCGGATCGCTGTCGGCGCGGTGTAGAAGATGGTGACCTTGTGCTTGTCGATGACGTTCCAGAACCTGGAATTGTCCGGGTAGTTCGGTACGCCCTCGAACATCAGCGTGGTCGCGCCGTTGGCCAGGGGCCCGTAGAGAATGTAGCTGTGGCCGGTGACCCAGCCGACGTCGGCGGTGCACCAGTAGATGTCGCCGTCGTGATAGTCGAAGACGTATTGGTGCGTCATCGCGGCGAACACGAGATAGCCGGCCGATGTGTGCAGCACGCCCTTGGGCTGGCCGGTCGAGCCCGACGTATAGAGGATGAACAGCGGGTCCTCGGCGTGCATGTGCTCGGCCGGGCATTCGGTCGTCACCATCGCCGCCGCCTCGTGATACCAGAGGTCGCGCGTCGGGTTCATGTCGATCTTGCCGCCGGTGCGCTTGACTACGACGACCCAGTCGACGCCGTCGGCCTTGGCGAGCGCCGCGTCGACATTGGCCTTCAGCGGCACCTTCTTGCCACCACGCAGGCCTTCGTCCGCGGTGATGACCACCTTGGACTGGCAGTCGTTGATGCGCTGGGCGAGACTGTCGGGCGAGAAGCCGGCGAACACCACGGAGTGGATCGCGCCGATCCGCGCGCAGGCCAGCATCGCGTAGGCGGCTTCCGGAATCATCGGCAGATAGATGGTGACGCGGTCACCCTTCTTGACGTTGCGGGTGCGCAGGATGTTGGCCATCCGGCAGACCTCGTCGTGCAGTTCCTTGTAGGTGATGTGCCGGGATTGCGAGGGATCGTCGCCTTCCCAGATGATCGCGGTCTGATTGGCACGCGTGTGAAGATGCCGGTCGATACAGTTATGGGCGACGTTGAGGACGCCGTCCTCGAACCATTTGATCGAGACGTTGCCGGGCGCAAACGAAACGTTCTCGATTTTGGTGGGCGCCTTCATCCAGTCGATGCGCTTGGCCTGTTCGGCCCAGAATCCGTTCGGGTCCGAGATCGAGCGGGCGTACATCTCCTGGTACTTGGCATGGTCGATCCAGGCGCGCTTCGCCCACTCCGCAGGGACGTCGTAGATCTTCTCGGACATGTTTTCTCTTCCCTCCACATACGGCAAGCCGAACGCAAGCGACGGGCAAGCCGATTTGATCTTGAACTGATTATGCGTCGGGCTAACCGGGCCCGACAAGGAGCACAAGCTGGACCTTCGACGGTCCGCCAGCCATGCGAAGGATCAAGGTGGCCAATTGTGACTGTCGCAAATCTGAAACAGGCTGGAGCCTGCCTTTCGGATCTTTACCCAAATCCCCAGAATGGCCCGTACAGGACCCCATGCAACCGCGAGCGGTATTTAGAAACCGTCCCTCACCGATTCGGGACTCGCAATACGGTTCGGAACACCCTAAATGGCCAACCCGGGTCCACAGAGACCCCTTGGAACAAGAATCAGAACAGCGGCATTGACCGACAACAGGCAGGGCTAAGGCATAACACTATGATGGATCAGCAGAATCTCGGGACGATACGGCCCGCTTCAGCCGATCCTGCCGCTGTTGCACTGGCCAAAGCCCTCGGACAATGGCCGAAACCGGCCACTTTCAGGCGTCCCAGCCCGAAAAAGGTCTTCGACACGGCGCCTGCGACGACTGTCGAGGCGCTGGCCAAGGAACTGGGCCTGCGGCTCGGCGACCAGAACGAGCTGACAATCCGGCGCATCAAGCGCGGCAAGGGCTACTCCTTCGTCCGCCCCAACGGCGCGCATATCCGCGACGCCCGCACCATCCGCCGGCTACATTCTATGGCGGTGCCGCCGGCCTATCGCCAGGTGCGCTATTCGGCCGATCCGAGCTCGCATCTTCAGGCGGTCGGGCGCGATGCCGCGGGCCGGCTGCAATATCGCTATCATGCCGATTGGGAAAAGGTCCGCGAGCAGCGCAAGGCGCACCGGCTGGAAAAGCTCGTCGGCGCCTTACCGAAAATCCGGCGCAAGGTCTCGATGTTCCTGTCGGGCGACGAGCCGACGCGCGAGTTCGCGCTTTCGGCCGTGATCGAGCTGATCGCGCGCACCGCGATCCGCCCGGGCAACGAATCCTATGCCCGTCTCAACGGCACCCGCGGCGCCACCACGCTGCTGAAGTCCAACGTCTCGCTGGAAGCCGACTGTTTCGTCCTGACGTTCAAGGCGAAGGGCGGCAAGGCGGTACGGAAGGAATGCGACGCCGCCAAGCTGGTGCGCGCCATCGGCATTCTGCAGGGCGTGCCGGGCAAGCGCATGTTCCAGTATCGCGATGCCTCTGGCACCGTGCGGGCCGTGAACACCACGCAGGTGAACGCGTTCCTGCGCGAAATCGCCGGCATCAAGATTTCGCTGAAGGATTTCCGCACCCTGATGGCGTCTGCCGTCGTCGTCGAATCACTGTCGCGGATCACGCCGGCGATCAGCCAGCGCGGCCGCAAGAAGCAGGTGCTGGACGCGATCCGGGCCGCCGCCGATCAGCTCTCGAACACGCCGGCGATCTGCCGCAAGAGCTATGTGCACGACACCATCGTCACCGCCTTCGAGGACGGGATCCTCGAACGCTTCGCCGCGACCATGAAGGGCCAGCGCTCACAAGCCAGACGCGAGCAGCTTCTGGCGCAAGTGGTTGCGACAGCGGCGGTCTAACTCCGCGCCTCGCTAGGCCTCGTCGGCCAAACCCTTGTCGGGACCCGGATCGCTGCCCGCAGCTGCAATCGTGAGGCGCTCCAGGTAGTGCGCCCACCCCTTGGCGTGGGCGGCCGCCTGTTCTTCGGTCGGCAAGCCGCTATGGGTCATGCGGAGCAGCGTGCCGCCGTCGCGTTCGATCAGATCGATCTCAATCAGGCTCGAGCCCGGCGGCACCTCCTGGCCGGCCTCCCATCCGAACGTGTAGGCCAGACGATGCACCGGCACGACCTCGCGGAAGGCGCCGCGAGCGATGCCGCCGCGCGGGCCGATGCCCTTGAGCAGATAGAGCCCGCCGGGATGCGGCTCGGTGGTCGCATCCGACCCCATCCAACTCAGGATTTTCTCGGGATCAGTCAAATAGGCGAAAACGGTGGCCCGCGGAGCCGCAATCTGGGTCTCGCGTCGCACTACGAACGGTTCGGTCATCGGCGATCATCCCTAGGCTGACACTGGCACATGGCGGCGCCAAAGCGGCTCGTCAAGGATTGCCCGTGACAAAGCGGGCCTGTCTTCGCCATCATCGGGGCCATGCAACTCTCCCCGACCCTCGCCTGGCTTGTCGACGCCGCCTCCGATGCCGCCGGGGCCGACCGTCTGCTCGCGGAACTCGGCGCCCACCTGGTCGCCGACGGCGTGCCGATTGCGGCCGGCGCCCTGACGCTGGAGGTGCCACACCCGCTGATCGCGAAGCGGACCTGGCTTTGGCGCGCGGCGAGCGGCCAGGTGATCGAAGCGCTCGGCTTTGCCCCCGGCGGACTGGCGCCCGACCCGCCCAACGATGCCGGTCGCCGCTGGCTGCGGGGCACCGCGCGTGGCGAGGTGCACGAAGACGTCGTTGGCCGACATGATGGGCCGCTGCTCGGCTGGATCGGGCCGCGTCCGTTCACCCCACGCGAAATCGATCAACTGCGCCAGGCGGCGCGCTTTGCCGCGACGCCGCTCGCACTGCTCGCCGCACGCGCCACGTTGCGGGCGACGCTGGATGCCTATCTTGGCAAGCGCAGCGCTGCGCGGGTACTGGCGGCGCCGTTGCGGCGCGACCTCGGCGAGACCATCCAGGCTGCGCTACTCTATGCCGACCTGCGCGGCTTCACGACATTATCGGAGACCAATCCGCCCGCCGATGTCATCGCGGCGCTCGACGCCTGGTTCGACCGCATCGCCGGTGCGGTTCACGCCTTCGGCGGCGAAGTGCTGAAATTCATCGGCGACGGCGTGCTGGCGATCTTCCCGGTGGTCGACGCGGAGCGGCGGCTTGCCTGCGATTCAGCCTTGCGTGCGGCAGGCGCAGCCAAAGCCGGAATGGCTCATCTCAATGAAGAGCGTCGCAGCCAGGGCTTGCCGCCCCTGGCGTTCGGCGCAGCGCTTCATCTCGGCGAGATGTTGTGGGGCAATATCGGTGCCGCCGATCGGCTGGATTTCACGGCGATAGGCCCCGCCGTCAATCTTGCCAGCCGGCTCGAAGGATTGTGCAAGCCGCTTGGCCAACCCGTGCTGGCGTCGGGGACGCTTGCTGCCGAGACGGATACGCCGCTGATCGCGCTCGGACTGCATTCGCTACGCGGCATCGCCGCGCCCTGCGAGGTCTTTGCGCTGCCGGAGAGTTGAGCACGGACCCGTAGCCTGGATGGAGCGAAGAGGCTGGGCAAGTATTCGGTGCAGCCGCGGGCTCGTAGAACGTAGTTCTCTTATGTGACACTCACAGTCACCGCGATGAAATTTTCTACGTGCCAGCGCCTACGGCAACGAATGTATTTCTACTCTGCTCGATGCTGATTGAATATTTGCCCAGCCTCGAAGCGAAATCCGGGATCGTGCCACACGAAGACTTTCCCGGACTGCGCTTTGCTCCATCCGGGCTACAGTAGCTTCAATTAGAGCCCGCCCATCTTGCAGACGAGCTTCCACTCCTCCGCCGTCACCGGCTGCACCGATAGGCGCGAATATTTCACCAGCGCCATGTCGGCGAGCTTTTTCTCGGCCTTGACCGCGGCCATCGTCACCGGCGTCTTCAAGGGCTTGTCCGCCTTGATGTCGACACAGACGAATTTTCCGGTCTTGTCGGTTGGGTCCGGATAGGCCTCCTTGATGACTTCCGCGATGCCGACGATCTCCTTGCCCTCGTTGGAATGATAGAAGAACGCCTTGTCGCCCTTCTTCATGTTCACGAGATTCTGGCGCGCGGTGAAGTTGCGCACGCCGGTCCAGGCCTCGCCCTTGGCGCCCTTGGCGACCTGCTGGTCCCAGGACCACACCGACGGTTCAGATTTCACCAGCCAGTAGTTCATCGCGCGCCCTATCCGTTCGTCATGGCCGGGCATAGCCGTCCGAAGGACGGCGTCGCTTCCGCTCGCCTATGTCCCGGCCAGCCACGTCTCTGCTTCCGTGTTCAATATCAAGACGTGGATGCCCGCGACAAGCGCGGGCATGACGGAAGATGTCATTCCTCTGCCTTGAAGGGGCGCGTCAACAGCCCGTCGATCGCAGCATCGATCGTGCTCCTGCCGCTCAGGATCGCCGCAACCGCTTCTGATACCGGCATCTCGATGTTTTGCGAAGCTGCGAGCTCGATCAGCACGGGTGCGGTGAACTCGCCCTCGGCTAGCTTGCCGGCGGGCGCCTGCTCGCCGCGGCCGAGTGCGAGGCCAAGCGCGAAATTGCGCGACTGCGGGCTCGAACAGGTCAGGATCAGATCGCCGAGCCCCGAGAGACCAACAAGCGTCTCGCTGCGCGCGCCGAGCGCGCGGCCCAGCCGTGAAAGTTCGGCAAAGCCGCGGGTCGTGAGCGCGGCCTGGGCTGAGGCGCCGAGCTTGCGCCCGACCGCGATGCCGACCGCGATCGCCAGCACATTCTTGGCCGCGCCGCCGATCTCGACGCCGCGGATATCGGTGGAGTGATAGGGCCGGAACGTCGGCGAGCCCAGTGCCTGCACCAGCGCGCTCGCCAAGACCTCATCTTTCGCCGCCAGCGTCACCGCGGTGGGCAGGCCGCGCGCGACGTCGTCGGCAAAGCTCGGGCCTGACAGCATCGCGGGCCGGGCATGGGGCGCGGCCTCTGCAATCACGTCGGTCATGAATTTGTGCGTGCCGTGCTCGATGCCCTTGGCGCAGGCCACGACCGGCGTCGGTTTTGTCAGATGCGAGGCCAGCATGTTGACCGTGCCGCGCAGATGCTGCGCCGGGGTGGCGACCAGCAGCATGTCGGCACGTGCGGCGAGAGCAAGCTCGCTCGTGACGACGATCTCGGGCGCAAGCCGCACGCCGGGCAGCCGCGGGTTTTCCCGGCTCGCCGCAATTCGCGTCGCGTGGTCCGCATTGCGTGCCCAGAGCGTCACGTTCCGCCCGGCGCGCGCTGCCACCGTCGCCAGCGCCGTACCCCACGCGCCCGCACCGATCACCGCGATGGCTTGGAAGGTATCCATCGCTAGAATCCCGCGCGGGTGTTGCCGTAGCCCACTGGTGCCGTGGCGTTGGCGTCGAGCAGCCAGCGCGCGCGGGGCTGCGCGTCCATCGTGTCCGTCATGCCGAGCGCGAGACGTTCGGCGCCTGCCCAGGCGATCATCGCGCCATTGTCGGTGCAGAGCGCGGGCGGCGGCATGATCAGTTGCGTCTGGGCTTGGCTCGCAACGTCATGCAAGGCGCCGCGGATCGCCTGATTGGCGGCGACGCCTCCAGCGGCCACCAGCGCATGCGGTGGGCCGAACTGTTCACGGAAAAGTCTCAGGCCGACGCTCAGCCGGTCGGCCGTCGAGTCCAGCACGGCGGCCTGGAAGCTGGCGCAGAGGTCGCTGACATCCTGCGGCGTGATCTCCGTGATCCGGCTCGCCTCGTTGCGCACGGCGGTCTTCAATCCCGACAGCGAGAAATTGGCATCGGGGCGTCCCTGCATCGGCCGCGGCAACGCAAAGCGCGTGGCATCGCCGCTCGCCGCCGCGCGCTCGACCTGGGGGCCGCCCGGATAGGGCAGGCCGAGCATCTTCGCGACCTTGTCAAAGGCCTCGCCGATCGCGTCATCGACGGTGGTGCCGAGCCGCACGTATTGGCCGACGCCGGTGACCGCGACGATCTGGGTGTGGCCGCCGGAAGCAAGAAACAGACAATAGGGAAATTCGATACCGTCGGTCAGGCGCGGCGTCAGCGCATGGGCTTCCAGATGGTTCACCGCGACCAGGGGGGTATCATGCACCATCGCGATCGCCTTGGCGGTGGTGAGCCCGACGATGACGCCGCCGATCAGCCCGGGACCTGCGGCGGCCGCGACGCCGCTCAGCTGGGCGAAGCCGATGCCGGCCTCGCGCATGGCCCGGTCGATGATGCCGTCGAGCAGGTCAACATGGGCGCGCGCGGCGATCTCCGGCACGACGCCGCCGAAACGGGCATGCTCCTCGACCTGCGACCGCACGATATTGGACAAAATCTTGCCGCTGCCGTCGGGCGCGCGCTCGATCACCGCCGCGGCGGTCTCGTCGCAGGTGGTTTCGATGCCGAGTACCAGCATTGGCGAATTGCTGTTCAATTTGCGCCCTTGCGCTGATCCGTAAAGCAGAGTTCTGGTACGTCCGGTAGCATTCCGGGGGCGCCCTGCGCAATTGCCGCGCGCAGCCGTCCTTGTGGGAAGTGTCACGACGATGCGCCGGGGAACACGAGCGATGTCCATTCTTGTCACACGGCCGCAATCCGACAATGAGGCGACGGCGGAAGGTTTGCGTGCACGGGGCCATTCGGTGCTGTTTGCGCCGGTGCTCAAGTTCGAGCCGGTCGCTTTCCATGATGAAAGCGAAGCCGATTACGAGGGCATTATCGTCACCTCGGCCAACGCGATCCGCGCCGTCGCGCCGCAACTGCAGAACCGCGAGCTGTTACGGCTGCCGCTGTTCGCGGTGGGCGAACACACCGCTGCTGTCGCGCGCGATGCCGGTTTCGCCAGGGTGATCGTCGCCGGCGGCGATGCCGCCGCTTTGCGCGACAAGGTGGTGCAGAGCGCCCGTGACAAGGTCGTGAAGAAAAGAAGCACGCTGCTCTATCTGGCGGGCGCGGATTTGTCGCGCGATCTCGGCGCCGAGCTCGGTGCCGAAGGATTCAATGTGATCACGCAAACCACCTATCGCATGACCCCGCTCAAGCTCCTGCCGCGCGAAGTCTGCGAGGGGTTTGCCGCCCACGAAATAAGAGCGGTGCTGCATTACTCCCGCCGCAGCGCGCGGGCCTTCCTGGAGGCGGCACGGGACGAGGGTGTCGAAATCTCGGCGCTGGCGATACCGCAATGCTGCCTGTCCGAGACGGCCGCGGGCGTGTTGCGCGAGGCCGGTGCGTCGCAGGTTCTGGTGGCGGCGACGCCGGATGAAAATGCCTTGTTTGACGCCTTGGAGCGTGCTTTGCGGACCCGTTTGGCGTAAGAGGACGGGCCGAATCCGGCGAAATCGGGTCCGCCCGAATATCCGTGCAGGGCATGTAAGTTTTGAGGAACCGTCACGATGGCCGACGACAAGCCTGAAGATGCAGGATTGGCCCCCGAGTCCGGCCGCGCCAAGCGCACCCCGCCCACCATCGACCTCGAGGCGACCGAAGTCTCCACCCAGCCGCAGGACGCGGCGGGCGAGCCTGAGGCTCAGCCAGCGCCTGAACACGCCGAGCCTGAACAGGCAAGATCCGAGAAGGCTGAAGCCGAGCCCGAGCGCAGCAAGGCGCAGGCCGCCATCGCGTCCACACCAGTGTCGCCCTGGGTCGTTGCGCCAATCTCCGGCGCGGTGGCAGCAGCGATCGTGATCGCGGTCGGCTGGATGCTGGGCTGGCCTGCGGTGCAGGCGCCGCCCGCCGCTCCGCAAGTGACGAGCGCGACTGTCGATGCCCTGAGCGGGCGCGTCGCCGCCGTCGAAGCCAAGGCCGGCAAGCCCGCGGCCGATCCCGCCACGGTCTCGCGAATCGACGCGCTGGAAAAATCCCTTGGCGCCTTGCGTAGCGACATCGCCAATCTGCGGGCGCAGTCCGACAAGACGGCGAGCGCGTTGAACGAGGTGAAGTCGGCGCCGCGGGACGGGGCCACGTCACCCGACGTCGCCGCGCTCAACGATCGCATCACCCAGCTCGAGCGCGCCGGCAAGTCCGAGCGGGCCGAGCTCGCGCAACAGGGTGAGAAGATCGCGAGCGCGCCGACGATGGATGACAAGCCGCTGCGCCACGTCGTGGCGGCAACCCTGCTCGACGTCGCCGTGCGCCATGGCGATCCCTATGCGCCGCAGCTTGCCGCGGCGCGGTCGCTCGCGGCCGATCCCGGCATGCTGAAGCCGCTCGATGTATTCGCGTCGTCCGGCATCCCGACGCCGGTCGCGCTAAGCCGCGAGCTCCTCAACATCGTGCCAAAATTGTCGCCGCCGGCGGAGGCGCCAGCCAGCGGTGCCGGCATCGTCGAGCGCCTTCAGGCCGGCGCGTCAAAGCTGGTTCGTATCGAGCGCACCGACGGCGTCGGCAACGATCGTGGCGCCATCGTCGCGCGGGTTACTGCGGCGGCGCTCCGCAACGATTTCGTCGAAGCGCGGCGCGAGCTGAAGGCGCTGCCTGAGGCCGATCTCGCCCCGGCGCAAGCCTGGCTGGACAAGGCCAATGCGCGCGATGCCGCGCTCGCCGCGTCCCGCAAATTCGCCGACGATGCCATGGCGGATCTCGCCAAGCCTGCTCAATAAGATTCGCGCAACACTCCGCGCGTATAGGGATCGCCATGCTTCGCATCGTCCTGTTCCTCGTTCTGATCGCGCTGGCGGCGGCCGGCGCGGCCTGGGTTGCCGACCAGCCCGGCGATCTCGTCCTGACCGCGGGTGGTTTCCGCGCCTCAACGACGCTTCCCAGGTTCGTGTTTTTGCTTGGCCTCTTTGCCGCGGCGGTCGTGCTGGTCTGGAGCATCCTGACGACGATCTGGCGTACGCCGGGGCGCCTGCGTCGCCGCCGCCACGAAAAACGTCACGCGCGCGGCCGCCACGCCATCACCCACGGCCTGCTGGCGATCGGCCATGGCGACACCGCGCTCGCCCGCCGGCACGCGCAGGCGGCGCGGCGGCATGCGCCCGACGATCCACTCGCGCTGTTGTTGCATGCGCAATCGGCCCAGCTTGAGGGCAATCGCGACGAGGCGCAGCGGGCCTTCCGCGCCATGGCCGAGCGCGAGGATACGCGGTTGCTCGGCCTGCGCGGCCTGTTCATCGAGGCGCAGCGCGCCGACGATGCGGTCGGCGCCGTGATGATCGCGGAGGAAGCGATCAAGCTGTCGCCGTCCTCGACCTGGGCCTCGCATGCGGTGCTCGGCTTCCGCTGCGCGCGGGGCGACTGGAGCGGCGCGCTCGGGATTCTCGATTCGAACCTATCCGCGGGCCTGATCGACAAGCAGGCCTATCGCCGGCAGCGCGGCGTGCTGCTGACGGCGCGTGCGCTGGAATTGGAAACCATGGACCGCGACGTCGCGCGCGAAAGCGTGATGGAGGCCGTCAAGCTCGCGCCGACGCTGGTGCCGGCTGCGGTGCTCGCCGCGAAATTCGAGAGCGAGGCGCACCAGGTGCGCCGCGCCATGAAGCTGGTCGAGGCGGCCTGGCTCGCCAACCCGCATCCCGATCTTGCCGACGCCTATGCGCATGTGAAGCTCGGCGATGCCGCGCGCCAGCGCCTGCAGCGCGTCGAGACGCTCGCGGCCAAAATTCCCACTGACAAGCCCGGCTACGTCGAAGGCCAACTCGCGATCGCGCGTGCCGCGATCGATGCCTCGGAATTCGCCCGCGCCCGCGAGGCGCTTGCGCCTTACGTCAACGATCCGACCCAGCGTGTCGCCTTGCTGATGGCCGAGATCGAGCGCACCGAGCATGGCGATGGCGGCCGTGCCCGCGCCTGGACCTTGCGTGCGGTCCGCGCCCGCCACGATCCGGCCTGGACCGCGGACGGCTATGTCAGCGCCCGCTGGCGCCCGGTGTCCCCGGTCACCGGCCGGCTCGACGCGTTCCAGTGGCAGACCCCGGTTGCCAGCCTGCCCTCCGACAGAAGTACCATGATCGAGGCCTCAGCCTTCGAGGAAGCGATGCTCGCGGCCCCGCCACCGAAGCGAGTGACGGTCGTGAGCGAGAGCAAGGTGGAACCGGTCGCAGCTGCGCTGGCGGCCGCCGAGCAGGACAATTCACCCCTGAAGGCCAAAGAGGAGACGACGGTCACCGCCGAGCCGGCCAAACCGGCCGCCGAGCCCGCCGAATCATCGCCGCCGGCGGCAACGCCGGTGTTCCGGACCCGTGCCGATCTCGGCAAGCCTGCGCCGGCCCCGATCCCCGCCGTCATTCCGATCATCCGCGCCCCGGACGATCCCGGCATCGATGACGAGGGTCCGAGCGATGAATTTGCGGAACAAATCGGCACGCCCAGGGCCCATGCAAAGGCCCAGGCCGGCGGCTGGCGGGGATTCTGGTCCCGCTGGGGCGCGTGAAGCCCATTTCGGACCCCGCTTGTCCTTGCCAATTCGGGCCGTGCCCGATATCAGGAGCGCGCGTATCGGGGCCGGCATTGCCCAGGCCCGGCAGGGTTCGCCGCAATAGCTCAGTTGGTAGAGCACGTCATTCGTAATGACGGGGTCGGGGGTTCGAATCCCTCTTGCGGCACCAGCCATCTCATTGAACTGAATAGAATATTTTTACGCGGCCTCGCGCCGCCTGCATCGGCTGGAGTCCGAAAGGAACCACCGCGTAACCGTGCAGATGCCTTGGTCGGCGCTCGTGGCTGATGCGAGTGCTCACGGGCGAATCCATCCGCTATTCATCCCGGGGTGCCTACCGTAAACGGCAGGCTTCCGTTTCGGCATATCGGCGATACGCGGTATCCAACCGAGTCGATATTCGCGAATCTCAATCTGCCGGGCGGCCGTGTCATCGTAGCGTATCAGCGCCGACCACTGAGCGATATTCTATTTCCCAGGATTATTCACGTCCGAAACGTCAGCGGTGATTTTTGGCTTGGTGCTCACCGGTCGATCAAACGCGTCGCCATTATTGGCGGACCGCGTCTGCGGAAAAATCTGCCTTTACAAGACCAAAGAGGATTGGCGTAGAGACGCCAACACTAAGGTTCGAACCAGTACCGCTAGTTGATGATGGCATCCACCCAGGCATAGACTGACTATCAGAACACATCCAGGAGATGTGCCATGCATCGGATTTCGTCTTAGCTTTTTGCGCTCGCAGTGTTTGTCGGCCTCGGACAAAGCTCGGGTATTTGCAGAGCAGAACCCATCATTGACGCTCAAGTCGTCCTGCAAATTTGCCAAGCTTTTTCTAACAAATCCCTGGAGAAAATGCCGGCAATCGTTTTGCCCGAAGCCGCCAAGCAGTTTCTTGAGACCTACGGCCGGCTTTCCGAGAAGTTCGACGGTTGTTTGTCAGCTATCGAGACAAAGTCATGGCGCCAAGCTGGCACGATTTTTTTGCTCCAACACACCCGTTACGAGAGCTACTGGCGCTTCTCCGCTGACGAAACCTCAATCAAAGAAATCTCGATTCGGCATTATAGACCGGTGACCTTGGCAGGTGACGCAGAATGGGAAGAACCGTTCCGAGATAGGCCACCTTCTACTTCAGCAGGCAAGACAACTCACATTTACATTGACTCACCGCCGGATAATCCGAACATCATCGAATTTTTCTATGCGACGAACCGTAGAGAGTCGGATCAGCCCGTATCCCTAGAAGACAATCCGATGCCGACCTCTAAGCGCAACAGCACTACAGTCTTTAGCTCCAGCGGTTGGACAGCCGTTAGCGGCTTCACTGGTGAACGAAATGCCGATCTCAGTTTCGGCGCGGCTCGCGTTCGCGTGCCGGAGGGTCATCAGATTGGAAAGATCGAATTGCCATCGACCATCAAAATCCTTGGTATTGCTTTTCGTAGCGATAGTGCCGATCCAACCAGGCATTTCACGGTTCGTAGCATCGCAAAAACGAGCGAAGATCAATGGATCAAATCGCTTTCTTCGACCAAGAAAAAGAGAGCTCTAATATTTGTGCATGGGTTCAATACTAAATTCCAGGATGCAGTTTTCCGCACGGCGCAAATAGTCTGGGATCTTCAATACAGCGGTGCAGCAGTTTTGTTCTCATGGCCATCTCGGGGTGAGATAGCGGACTATCTTTACGATAAGGAAAGTGCGCTTGGTTCACGCGCAGCTCTACTCCGGGTGATAGACAATCTTCGCAAAGCAAAATTTGAAAGTATCGACATAATCGCGCACAGCATGGGCAACCTGATTGCAGTCGATGCGCTTTCGAATGCTTCTGCGACTAAATCGCCCCCCTTGATTGCTCAATTCGTCATGGCCGCGCCAGATGTAGATCGCGACATGTTTCTGCAGGATATTCCCAAGGTAGCCAAAGTCGCGAAAGGACTCACGCTTTATGCGTCCGCGAACGACAAAGCACTGCAGCTCTCTAAGCGGGTTGCCGGAAACATCCCGCGCGCAGGAGACGTGCCTCCCTCCGGGCCGATCATTATCGCATCGGTTTCGACCATCGATGTAAGCGCGATCGGTGACGAACTGTTTGGGCTAAATCATAACGCGTTCGCTACAACGCGAAACGTGCTGAACGACCTTAAAATACTTATCGAAACGGGCGCCAAACCTCCGAGGTTGGCCGAGATTCGGGGTTACCCCGAGCCTCCGCAGAAGCCGATCTACTTCCGCTATAGTCCCTAGCTAGATATCGACCACCGCGCCTGTTACGGCGACCACTCCTGCCGTGAGCACGACAACGACGATCTCAGCGCCCGCGTCGACGGCGAAGCCCACCTCGACCGAGGGCCGCATCATCAGCGAGCTGCACCACCACGGCATCTACTGGTAAGCGGCCGCTCTCTCCAAAAGCAAATGGCCGGGCAAGAGCCCGGCCATCCGCATATGGGAAACCGATCCAGTTCGCTCTTACTGCGAGACCGTCTGCACCACGCTCGCGATCGGACGCGCGCTCGAGGTCGGCACCTTCAAATCCTTCAGCAGCGCCTCGTCATATTCCGGCAGCGTTTGGAAGGTGGTCTTGGCCTTCATCTGCACGATCTTGTAGCCGCCGGCCTTGAGCCGCGCGAGCAGCGTCGGCAGCGCCTCGCCGGTGTGCTTCTGGAAGTCGTGCATCAGGATGATGCCCTTGCCGAGCTTGTCGAGCCTGGTCATCACGGTCTCGACGATCTTCTCCGGCGTGGCACCCTTCCTGAAATCGAAGGAGTCGATGTCGGTCGAGAACATCGCGACGTTGCGGGTGCCGAAATAGGTCACCATCGCCGGATTGTGCTGAAGCTGCGGGAAGCGGAAGAACGGCGCCGGGTTGGTGCCGAGCGCGAATCTCACCGCGCTAAAACCCTTCTCGACCTCGTCCTTGACTTGGCTCTCGGTCATCTTCTTGCTGTTCAGGTTGACATGCGACCAGGTGTGGGTGCCGACCGTGTGGCCCTGGGCCAGCACCTGGCGCAGGATTTCCGGATGATAGGTCGCGTGCTTGCCGACCGAGAAGAACAGCCCCTTGGTGCATTCATCCGCGAGCGCCTTCAGCACCGCCGGCGTGTTGACCGGCCACGGACCGTCGTCGAAGGTCAGCACGACCTCCTTGTCGGTGAGGAAATCAAACTGCTTGAAGTGCTCGAAGCCGAAGCCCGGGCCGCCGGTGGTGTCGATCTCGACCACGCGGGCCACGCCGAGCGCGTTTGGATTGGCGCAGGTCGACTTCTGCTGCACCGGGGCGGCCGGTGCCGGCGCCGCGGCAAGTACCGCCGGCTTACCCGCGAGCCCCGCCGTGGTCTCGACGTCATCCTTGGTGGCAAGTTTGGCCGGTGCCGGCAGAGGATCGGCGGCACGGGCGGCTGTTGTCTTGGGGGCGCCCTGTTCGGCGCGCGAGGAATAATAAAACCAACCGCCGGCGGCGATCACGACCGCCGCAACTACACTGGCCAGCATCAGGCCCAACGCATTACGCATCGCTATTCTTTCCAATTACGCAACCAAACAAGCGGATTTTCCCGCGCGCCCAGCCATTAATGCGAAGGAACAGTTAACGTGACACCAACACGACAGCGGAAACGGAGGAATTTCAGAGGAGTGCGCCAAAGTGACCGAGGTCACATCTGCGGTGCCGCTTGTGACCGTCATCACGGTAGAAACTGTTTTGCTGGAGCATCGTAGTTCCCATCAACAACGGGCCCGCTCCGGCGGTGCCAATGGGAGCTTCAAATGACCAAGTCCTTCACCGACAAGTCCTTCTCTTACAAGTCCTTGACCAGCAAGATCCGTGACACCGGCCTGGCCCTCGGCTTCGCCGCCATCGTCTCGATCATCTCGACCAGCTCGAGCTTCGCCTTCTCGTCCGAAGCGCAGCAGATGTGCACCGGCGACGCTTTCCGCCTGTGCTCGTCGGAAATCCCCAATATCCCGAAGATCACGACGTGCATGGTGAAGCACCGTTCGGATCTGAGCGCCGGCTGCCGCGCGGTGATGGACAAGGATCTCGCCAAGGGCGCGTCGCGCAAGGTTGCTGACGCGCAGGACAGTCAGTAGCGGCGCGCAACGCATCCATCGTTGCATTCTCGAGCTCCTCTCGCGATGTGCCTCGGTGTCAAGCCGGGGCGTCACGCGGCGACGCAGACGCAAGCTGTCAATAAAGCCGTTGCGGCTCTGGGATCGTCGCACTAGCTTCGCCCGCACATCTTTCTGGGTAAGAGGCATTGCGCGATGACCAGATTTTTTTTCATTGTCTCATTCATCCTGTACGCATCGGGCGCGGCGGCGCAGCAGCCCGGCCAC
This sequence comes from Bradyrhizobium hipponense, assembly GCF_008123965.1. Classification (GTDB taxonomy): domain Bacteria; phylum Pseudomonadota; class Alphaproteobacteria; order Rhizobiales; family Xanthobacteraceae; genus Bradyrhizobium; species Bradyrhizobium hipponense. Next base: position 47,422 of record NZ_VSTH01000142.1, read on the forward strand.
GACGCCTGCGCGCGCGACGTCACGCGCTTCTGTCGCCCGGTGATGAACAATGGCGATCAGGCCGTGCTCGCCTGCCTGAAGCAGAACCGTACGCGGCTGAGCAAAGGCTGCGACAAGGTTCTGACCGAGCACGGTCAGTGAGATGGAGCATCGTAGCCCGGATGGAGCGGAAGCGAAATCCGGGGTTATGTCCCCGCGGCGAGATTGTCCCGGATTGTGCTTCGAGGCTGGGCAAGTATTCAATCAGCTTCGAGCAGAGTAGAAATACATTCGTTGTCGTAGGCGCTGGCACGTAGAAAATTTCATCGCGGTGACTGTGAGTGTCACATAAGAGAACTACGTTCTACGAGCCGGCGGTTGCACCGAATACTTGCCCAGCCTCTTCGCTCCATCCGGGCTACGTACTGCGAAAACCTACGTGCTGCTTCCCGCCGCGGTCGCGACCACTGGCAAAACCTCCCCACTCGCACTGTCCGGAGTCTCTTCCTTCCAGCGCACCGAACCGAATGGCCGCTCCAGCATGCGGCGGATTCGCACCGGGTCGGGCCCGATGTGGAAATCGATCGCTTGCTGATGCAGCGCGCGTTCGGATTGGGTCGAACGGTTGCGCTGGCGCAGATAGTCCAGCCAGGTCGGGCAGTGATAGCGCTCGGTCCACAATTCGGGGTCGGCGATGTCGCGTGCGATCGACCAGCCGTAGGCGCCGTTACGCTGCCTGGAGAGCTGCACATCCTGCATCACATTGTGGAAGGCGCGCGCGTTCTCCTGCGACACGCGATATTCGATCTCGACCACCAAGGGTCCGCTGCGTGCCGTGAGCGACAGCTTCACTTCCGGGTCGGCCAATACCTCGGCGTCCTCGTTGCGGGCGCCGACGCGCGGCATCGCCAGCCAGATTCCGAGCAGCGGCGAGATCAGCATCAACCCGGCTGCAACCAGGAGCGCGACCTCGACGCCGGCATAATCGGTGAGGTGACCCCAACCCCACGCGCCGATCGCAATGCCGCCCGAGATCGACGCCTGGAACGCCGCGAGCGATCGGCCCGCAACCCAGCGCGGCGCCGAGAGCTGCACGCCGATGTTGAATAGCGCGACGGCGGCCATCCAGACCGCGCCGGCCAGCACCAGCGCGGCCGCTGTCAATACGGGTTCTGTGCTCAAGGCAAGCGCGGCCATCGCAAACGCCATCGAGATCGTGCAGGCGCGGATCGCCGCCTCGCCGCTCATGCGCCTGCGCAGTTCGTGGATGTTGAGCGCGCCGACCACTGCGCCCATGCCGAACGCGCCCAGCATGACGCCGTAGGTCTGCGCGCCGCCATGCAGCAAATCGCGCGCGACCAGCGGCATCAGCGCCATGATGGCGCCGCCGATCAGGCCCATCACCAGCGTGCGCAACAGCACGATCTTGATTGGCGGCGAATTGGTGATGTAGCGCACGCCCGAAACCATGGCGCGGTTGAGCTTTTCCCGCGGCAGGCGCGAAGCTTCGGTGTTGCGCCGCCACAGCAGCAGCACCACCAGCAGCGGCAGATAGAGGATCGCATTGCAGGCGAAGGCGGCGACCGCGCCGAGCGCGGCAACGATGACACCGCCGACCGCGGGACCAAAACTGCGGGCGATGTTGTAGCTGATGCCGTTCAGCGCCACCGCGGACGGCAGCGCTTCGGGCGGCACCTGCTCGCTGACCGAGGATTGCCACGCCGGGCCGAACAGCGCATTGCCGCTGCCCACCACAAAGCAGAAAGCAAGCAGCGTTTCCGGGGTGATCAGCTTGAGCCAAGCCAGCAGCGTCAGCGCAGTCGCGCCGGTCAGCGCGATCATGAGCGAGATCAGGGTCACGATGCGCCTGTCATACATGTCGGCGATGGCGCCGGCCGGCATCGAGATCAGCATGATCGGCAGCATCAGCGCGGTCTGCACCAGCGCCACCTTGTCGGCCGAGGCCGCCATTTGGGTCATCGCCCAGGCGGCGCCCACCCCCTGGATCAAGAGGCCGAGATTGGAGAGCAGGCTGGCGAGCCAGATGCGCCGGAACAGGGTGTACCGCAGCGGCGCGGTGATGCCGTCGGCGGCAATTTGACGGTTCGTCTGCTCGGTCATATCCCCTTCCAGGAGGTCTGGCAGAAATGGCTTCAGCGATTCCGGTAGGGTCAGTGATGCCTGCGAAAGTCCTTCGCTGTCCAGTGGTTAGGCCGCTATAAGTGGCGCAAAGAAATGGTTGCCGGAGAGGAACATATGAAGCTGTCGCGACGGACGATCCTGCAGGGTGCAGGTAGCCTTCCCTTCGCGGTTGCGAGCTTGCGGATCGAGGCGCTGGCGCAGACCGCGCCCGCGGCGCAGGGTTCGGAGGTGCCGCCGATCCTGTTCGTTCACGGCAATGGCGATTACGATGCGCTCTGGATGACCGCGTTGTGGCGGATGGAATCGAACGGCATCGCGCGCGAGCGCATGCTGGCGATCAATTTCACCGATCCCAATGCGCGGAGCGACGACAAGGTCGAGCAGGCCAACCGGTCCTCGACCGAGGACCAGCGCCGCGAGCTCACGGCGGCCATCACGGAACTGAAGCGCCGCAGCGGTGCGCCCCGCGTGGCACTGGTCGGCAGCTCGCGCGGCGGCTACGCGATTCGCAATGTCATCAGGAATGGCGGTGCAGCAGATGTCAGCCATGCCGTGTTGTGCGGCACACCCAATCACGGCGTTTTTGCAACCGACGACACGCCCGGCAGCGAGTTCAACGGCCGGGGCGCATTCTTGCGCGGCTTGAACGAGGGTGAGAGCGAGGTGACGCCGGGCGTGGCCTTCCTCACATTGCGCAGTGACGGCATGGACAAATACGCGCAACCCGACGGCCGCTTCATCGGGAAGCCCGGCGTGCCGACCGGCGTCACCGCCGAGGGGCCCGAGCTGAAGGGCGCCACGAATCTCGTGCTCGGTGCGCTCGACCATCGCGAGGTGGCGTTCCATCCCCGTGCCTTCCGCGAGATCTACAAATTCATCGCCGGCCGCGAGCCCGCGCGCATTGCAATCATGCCGGAGCAGAACGTCAGGCTGAGCGGCCTAGTGACGGGTACGCCGGGCGGCGTGTCGACCAACCGTCCGGTCGCGGGCGCAACCGTCGATATCTTCCGGGTCGAGCCCGAAACTGGAGAGCGCAAGGGCGGTGCAGTGCACAGCTCGAAGACCGGCGCCGACGGACGTTGGGGGCCGGCGGAGGTCGATGCCGCCTCTTCGCTCGAATTCGTCCTGACTTCGCCGGATGCGCCGATAACGCATTTTTACCGCTCGCCTTTCCCGCGCTCGTCCGACGTCGTGCATCTGCGTGCCGCGCGCCCGCTCGGGCCGGCGGACAAGGATGCCGGTGCGGTCGTGATCATGTCGCGCCCGCGCGGCTATTTTGGCCTGCCACGGGACGTGGTGCTCTTCGACGGCAGGGAGCCGGCCGACGTCAAGCCGGGCGTGCCCACGGATGCGACAGCAACCCTGCGCCTTTCGGCCGCCGAGATCGGGCGTAACGTCGTGGCCCAATTCAACGAAGAGCGGATTGTGGCACGCGTCTGGCCGGCCTCCGAGAACAGGATTGCGATTGCCGAGCTGACTTATTAGCTGTTGAGCTGCAAGCCTTGACTGCGAAGATATCTGCGGGAGAGAGCCATGAACATCGCCAGCGTGCGTCGGCCCATCGTCCCTCCGACCCCGCCGCGCGCGCCGGACGATATGTCGTTTCTCGGCCGGCTTGCGGTGATCAAGCAGAATATGATCGCAACCTGGGGGCAGCGCGCCTACGAGGAAGATGTCATCCAGGGCCGCTTCTTCTTCCGCAACAGTTTCATCCTGAATCGCCCGGACGCGATCCGGCACGTGCTGCTGAGCAACTACGAGAACTATTCGCGCACGCCGGCCGGCATCCGCATGCTGCGTCCCGTACTCGGTGACGGCCTTCTGATTGCGGAAGGCCATTCGTGGACGTTTCAGCGCCGCACCCTTGCACCGGCCTTCACGCCGAAGGCGACCGCCAACCTCGTCCCGCACATGACCGCGGTGCTGGACGAGACCATCGCGAAGCTCGAGGAGCGCACGAGCGAGCCCGTTGACCTGCGCGAGCTCATGCAGCGCATGACGCTTGAGATCGCCGGACGCACCATGTTCTCCTTCGGCATGGACCGGCATGGCCCGACCTTGCGCAATTTCGTCATGGAATATGGTGCACGGCTGGGGCGGCCGTATTTCTTCGACATGATCCTGCCGGTGTCCTGGCCGAGTCCGATGGATTTTGCCCGCGCACGCTTCCGCAAGCGCTGGACCGAATTCGTCGCGATACTGATTGCCGAGCGACGTGCCGCGGGCAAGAAGGACGGTGCGCCGCCGCGCGACCTGTTCGACCTCATGGATGAGGCGCGCGATCCTGAGACCGGCAAGGGGTTTTCCGACGAACAGCTCGTCGACGAGGTCGCGACCATGATCCTCGCCGGTCACGAGACCACGGCGACCGCGTTGTTCTGGGCGCTCTATCTGCTCGCGCTGGATCCGGACACGCAAGAGGAAGTGGCTTCCGAGACCCGCGGCGAGCATCTCGACAGCATGGCCGACATCGACCGCCAGAAATTCACCCGCGCCGTGATCGAGGAGACCATGCGGCTCTATCCGCCGGCCTTCCTGATCGCGCGAGCCGCCCGGGAAAAGGACAATGCGGCTGGCGTTGCGATCGGCAAGGGCGACATCATCATGATCGCGCCGTGGCTGCTGCATCGGCACGAGAAGCTGTGGGATCAACCGAACGCGTTCATTCCAAAACGCTTCATGTCGACCGAGGCGCCGGATCGTTTCGCCTATCTGCCGTTCGGCGCGGGGCCGCGCGTCTGCGTCGGGGCGCCGTTTGCGCAGGCCGAATCCGTGCTGGCGCTGGCGCGGCTGATCGGCGCGTTTCGAGTCGAGCTTGCCGATACCGATCCCGTCATCCCGCACGGCGTCGTGACGACCCACCCCGGCCACTCACCCATGTTCCGCATCACGCGTCGGTGACAGGCGACTGCCTGGCCAATGGCGTGATCCACCCTAGATAGAGTCCCGCCATGAGCGATATCGAAGCCCAGCTTTCTGTCCTGAAGCAGACCGCCGATCCAAAGGTGGTAGATGCGATTCAGCATCTGATCGACCACGGTGAGGATCACGAGCTCAACCGCGTCAATGTTCTCGACTTTTCCAGGCAGCACAATCTCGACGAAGAGCGGACGATCTCGGGCTTCCTGCATTCGGCCCGGCTTGGGCTGTTCGATCTCGGCTGGAATGTATTGTGTCCAGGATGCGGCGGCGTGCTCGGCGCGCACTCGACGCTGAAGGCCCTCAAGCCCGACGATTATCACTGCGCGCTCTGTGCCTGCGGCTACAAGGCTTCCGTCGACGACCAGGTCGAGGTGTCCTTCACGGTGAACCCGCGCGTACGGCGCATCGCGGCGCATGACCCCGACTCGCTTCCGGTCTGGGAATATTTCAAGCAGGTGTTCTGGAGCTCCGGCGTCGACTTCAACAAGGAATCGTTTGCGACGCTGGCCAACGAGGTGACGCTGGATACGCTCGAGCTTCCGGCCGGCGAGAAGGCGACCATGTCGCTGCAATTGCCGAGCGACTTCATCATCATCTTCGAGCCGGTGACGCACGCCGCCCAGTTCATCGATGTCCAGGGCGAGCCGACCAAGGAACGCCAGCAGCTCGCCATCATGTACAACAAGGTGCGGGCCCCGACCGGGACCGCGGTGATGCGGCCGGGTCCGTTGCGGCTGTCGCTGGAGAACCAGGCCGGCGTGCGAGTACTGCCGTCGGTGTTCATCGCGGCCGACGCGCTTCATCACCTGATAGGCAAGCGCAAGCCGTTCCTCACCGCCAAGCGGATGCTGTCGAACCAGACTTTTCGCGATGTGTTCAAGGCCGACAATCTCAGTCTCGACCAGCGGCTCCAGATCACCTCGCTGACCTTCCTGTTCACCGACTTGAAAGGCTCGACGGCGCTCTACGAGCGCGTCGGCGACCTCGCCGCCTTCGATCTCGTGCGCGCGCATTTTCACGCGCTGCTCGAGATCATCTCCTCGGAAAAAGGCGCCGTGGTGAAGACGATCGGCGACGCCGTGATGGCGACATTCGTCCGTCCCGAGCACGCGATCGTCGCGGGTCTGCGGATGCGGGCAGCGATGGACGAGCTCAACAAGCAGCGCGGCACCGCCGATCTTATCGTCAAGATCGGCATTCATGAGGGTCCCTGCCTTGCGGTGATGCTCAACGAGCGTCAGGACTATTTCGGCCAGACCGTCAACATCGCCGCGCGCGTGCAGAGCCTGTCCACGTCGCAGGAAATCCACATCACCGGACCGGTGCTGGACGCACCGGCTGTTGCCGAGGTGTTGCAGCAGCGCGAGATCAGGCCGATCCAGAAGCAGGCCGCGCTGCGCGGCATCGCCGACAAGATGGTGGTGTACGAGATACCGTAGACGTCGTCCCGGCCTAGTGCGCAATTGCGCACGGGGGGCCGGGACCCATACCGCGGAATCTGTCGGTTGCCGATGGTGCTAATCCCGAACGACCAATCTTCACCAAACCACAGCCTGTGGTTATGGGTCCCGGCCTTCGCCGGGACGACGAAGAGATTGCCGAAACGTAATGCCGTACGCGGAACTGACGCATGTTGCGGCGGTTGAGTTTCCCGCTCATATATTGCTGTAACGCCGCCTCCCCGCGGCTTCATCGATATCGGTAGGACTTTATGCTCGACGGCCTGCGCCAATTCATCGCTGACATCGTTGCTTCTCAGGCTGGCGACCGCGCCTTCGGCGACAGCGACTATCGACTGGCGGCAACCGCGCTGCTGGTCCACGTGGTTTCGTTGGACGGCCAGCCGACTGCGGCCGAGCAGCGCAAGCTGCACAGCCTGATCGAACGTCATTTCGGGCTCGATCGCGGCACTGCGGACCGCCTGATCGCGGACGCGACCCAGGTCGAGGGCGAGGCGGTCGACCTCTATCATTTCACCAGCGTCATCATGCGCTCGCTCGATGAAGAGGGGCGCAAGCGCATCGTGCAGATGATGTGGGAGCTGGTCTATGCCGACGGCCAGGTCAGCGAGTTCGAAGACAACGTGGTCTGGCGCGCCTCCGACCTGCTCGGGATCGCCCAGCGCGACCGGATCGACCTGAAGCATGCCGTTGCGGACCGCGCCGGCAATCAGGTGAAGAACGGCGCTATCGGCGGCTGACCCGCCTTAACACGGCCGATTGCGGGCCGTGCGTACCACATGACGAAATTTTAATGTCTTCGCCGTCGCTCCGGTGTCGGTTTCGCGTGAAATCAGCGGTTTTTCCTACGCTCCCTGTCGCCAGCACTAGCCGCCATGCCGCCGGCCGGCTTGCGCGGCGCGCACGCTCTATGCTCTCGTTCCGCTATTGCGGGGCCAAAAATCTTGAATTGAAGAGAGTTCGATCGTGACTGAGCGGGTGACGCTGATTACCGGTGCCTCGGCGGGCATAGGCATGGAGCTGGCGCGCGTGTTCGCCGCGAACGGACACCGCCTGGCGCTCACGGCGCGCAGAGCCGATCGGCTCGAGGCGCTCGCCAGCGAGCTCTCCGCCAAGGGCGGCAAGAAGCCGATCGTGATCGTCTGCGACCTCGAGCAAGCCGACGCCGGCGAGACCATCGCCGCCGCGCTGGCCACCGCAGGTGTCGAGCTCGACAATCTCGTCAACAATGCCGGCTTTGGTGTGTTCGGCGATGCCGTCGAACGCGACCGCGTCGAGCAGGTCGGCATCGTCGATGTCAACGTTCGGGCTCTGACCGATCTGTCGCTGCGCTTCGCCGAACAGCTCATCCGCAACAAGGGCGGCCTTCTCAATGTGGGCTCCGTCGCCGGCTTTTTGCCCGGCCCCGGCATGGCCGTCTACTACGCCTCCAAGGCCTATGTGATCTCTTTCACCGAGGCCCTGCGCGCGGAGCTCGGTCCGCGCGGCGTCCGCGTGACGGTCCTTTGCCCGGGCCCGGTGCCCACCGAATTCCAGGCGCGGGCCCGCGTTGGATCCGGACATGATACGGCGGCTCTCAACGTTTCGGCCGCGGATGTCGCACGCGAGGCCTATCGTGGACTGATGGCCAACAAACGGGCAGTGCTGCCCGGCCTCGCCATCAAGATCGTGCCGTTCCTGCTGCGCTTCTTCCCGCGCGACTTCATCCTGTTCGCCACCAGCCGGTTTCAGAGGCAAAGGCGCTAGCGGAAGCCGTCAGCTCCCGTATTGGCCCGGAGCTTGCTTTCATTTCGGTGCGTGCGCGAACTCACACGAAATTAACGATCGCTTAGTTATGCTGGCGGTCTGAACCGATAGCACTTGGGAACCGATAGCACTTGGAAAGGCAATGTCGTTCCGGACGAACAGGTTTGGTGGCGCAGAATTGGTGCCCTTCCCCAACCGAAGGGACCTCGGCGCTTCCGCCGGTCGTCCTGAAACCCGGCTGCCGGTTCTCGTCATTCTGCATCAGGAATCCTCGACGCCCGGCCGCGTCGGCAATGCGCTCCGCGCGCTCGGCCATCGCCTCGACATCCGCCGTCCCCGCTTCGGCGATCGCCTGCCCGAGACGCTCGAGCAGCATGCCGGCGCCGTGGTCTTCGGCGGTCCGATGAGCGCCAACGATTCCGACGACTACATCCGACGCGAGATCGACTGGATCGAAATTCCGCTGCGCGAGCAGCGGCCGTTCCTCGGCATCTGCCTCGGTGCGCAGATGCTCGCAATGCAGTTAGGGGCCCGCGTCGCACCACATGTGGATGCGCTGACCCAGATTGGCTATTACCCGATCCGTCCGACCGCGGCGGGACACGCGCTCTGCCCTGACTGGCCGGCACGAGTCTATCATTGGCATCGCGAAGGATTTGAGCTGCCGGCCGGCGCCGAACTGCTTGCCGAAAGCGATGATTTTCCGGTGCAGGCATTCCGCACCGGCAATGCCTTCGGTGTGCAGTTTCATCCCGACGTGACCTACGCGATGATGCATTGCTGGACCACGCGCGGCTATGACGGCCTGAGCGCGCCCGGTGCGCGGGCGCGGCATCATCATTTTACGGACCGTGCCGTCTACGACGTCGCGGAACGCGCATGGCTTGATCATTTCATCGACGGCTGGCTGGCGCGCCGGTCGGTGCTGGCGCAGGCCGCCGAGTGATCGCGCCTTCGCGCGCCGGCCGCCATGGCTTATGGGAGGTGGGAATCTCTTTAACAGCCCGGCTTCGCCTTTGGCTTCGCCGGGCACCACGCTTCGCCCTTCAGACTCCTGCGCGGCTGCGCCACGCGTAGCCCGAAGGGCGAAGCGTGGTGGAGCCAGGCGGGATCGAACCGCCGACCTCGTCATTGCGAACGACGCGCTCTCCCAGCTGAGCTATGGCCCCGTTTGTTGGCCGCCCTGGTTAATGCGGCCGACAACCGGGCGCCATTTAAGTCCCCGCTAAGGTCAAGTCAAGGACGGGCGTAATCCGGTTTTAGCCATCCCCACGCCCGAACCTCCCTTGTTTGGGCCGGGGGGAACCGATATCTAGCAAAAGCCGTCAATCCCGCCCTCAGCCAGAGTTTTCAAAAGCCATGCGTGCCGTTCTCGACATCGTCATCATCGTGCTCGACCTCTACGTCTGGCTGCTGATCGCGTCCGCGATCCTGTCCTGGTTGATCGCTTTCAACGTCGTCAACACCCGCAACCAGTTCGTGTCGGCGGTTGCGGAGTTCCTGTATCGCATCACCGAGCCGGTGCTGGCGCCGATTCGCAATTTCCTGCCAAGTCTCGGCGGTCTCGATATCTCGCCGATCATCCTGATCCTGCTCATCATGTTCATCGAGCGCGTGATCCTGTACTACATCTATCCGAACGTGATCTAGGCGGGCTGGGGCACCTTGGTTGCCAAAGAAGCTTGTAAGGAACCCTGGCGTTACTCGGCCGCGGGCATCAGCATCGCGCTGCGGGTGACGCCGCGCGGCGGCCGCGACGATATCGACGGGATCGAACAGTTGGCCGATGGCCGCAGCGTGCTCAAGGTGAGGGTGCGCGCCATCGCCGATGGCGGCGAGGCCAATCGGGCGGTCCTGGTGCTGCTGGCGAAATCGCTCCGCGTACCCAAGGCCAGCGTGAAGCTGCTGTCCGGGGCGACCTCGCGGCTGAAGCAGATCGCGGTCGACGGCGATCCGGCGCGGCTCGGCGAAGCCCTGCGCCAGCTCGTCTCGGCCAGACCTAAGACCTAAGGAATGGACATGACAGCCAAGATCATCGACGGGAAAGTGATTGCCGCGGAACTGCGTGCTCGCGTCGCCGACGAAGTCGCCCGCATCAAGCGCGAGCATAATCTGATACCGGGCCTCGCTGTGGTCCTGGTCGGCAACGATCCCGCCAGCGAGGTGTATGTTCGCTCAAAACAAACCCAGACCCAGGCGGCCGGCATGGCCTCGTTCGAGCACAAGCTGCCGGCCGATGTCTCGCAGGCCGAACTGCTGACGCTGGTCGCAAAGCTCAACCGCGATCCCGCCGTGCACGGCATTCTGGTGCAACTGCCGCTGCCGAAGAGCCTCAACACCGAGGCCGTCATCAATGCCATCGACCCGGCCAAGGACGTCGACGGCCTGCATCCGAACAATGCCGGCCGCCTTGCCGGCGGTTTCGAAGCGCTGTCGCCCTGCACGCCGCTCGGCTGCATCATCCTGACCAAGAGCGTGCATGCTTCGCTCGCAGGCATGAACGCCATCGTCATCGGCCGATCCAATCTGGTCGGCCGCCCGCTGGTGCAATTGCTGCTGAACGAGAACGCCACGGTGACGATCGCGCATTCGCGCTCGCGCGATCTGCCCGGGCTCGTGAAGCGCGCTGACCTCGTCTATGCCGCCGTCGGCAAGCCCGAGATGGTGCGCGGCGACTGGCTGAAGCCTGGCGCCACCGTGATCGACGTCGGCATCAATCGCATTCCCAAGGAAGACGGCAAGACGCGACTGGTCGGCGACGTCGCCTATCAGGAAGCGCTCAGTGTTGCCGGCGCGATCACACCGGTGCCGGGCGGCGTTGGCCAGATGACGGTTGCCTGCCTGCTGGTGAACACGCTTCGCGCCGCCTGCGCGATCGCCGGCCTGCAGAAGCCGGCGGTGTAGTTCACCTCGCCCCGCTTGCGGGGAGAGGTCGACGCGATGCGTCGGGTGAGGGGGGTCTCCGCGAGTCCTACTGCCACAGCTTTTGCGGAAGCAGCCCCTCACCCCGACCCTCTCTGCGCGAGCGAAGCTCGTCGCGGCCCCGTAAGAACAGGGCGAGGGAGCCTACCTTTGTCCGGGATACCGAAGCCTCACGCCTTCTTCTTTTTCGCGCGCTCGATACCGTCGAGGATCAGCTTTTGCGCTTCCTCGGGGCCGCCCCAGCGCAAGATCTTCACCCACTTGCCCTTCTCGAGATCCTTATAGTGCTCGAAGAAGTGCTGGATCTGCTGCAGCGTGATGTCCGGCAGGTCGCTATAGGTCTTCACCTTGTCGTAGCGCTGCGTCAGCTTCGACGACGGCACGGCCAAGATCTTCTCGTCGCCGCCGGCTTCGTCTTCCATCATCAGCACGCCGACCGGACGCACGCTCATGACCGCGCCGGGGATGATGGCGCGGGTGTTGATGATCAGCACGTCGCAGGGGTCGCCATCGTCGGACAGCGTGTGCGGAATGAAGCCGTAGTTACCGGGATAGCGCATCGGCGTGTAGAGGAAGCGGTCGACCACCAGCGTGCCAGCTTCCTTGTCCATTTCGTATTTGATCGGTTCGCCACCCACCGGCACTTCGATGATGACATTGACGTCGTGTGGCGGGTTGGTCCCGATCGAGATCGCATCGATACGCATTCAAGGCTCCGTTGTTGCCGAGGTGAAATCGCGCCCGGCAGCGATTTGGCCCCCTCATACGCGGGCTTGGCCCGCCTATCCATCGTGTTTTTGTGAAATAATGAATCCAGCGATCACCGGCTCAAAAGGCAACGGTATCGACGGAAAGGGGAACGCTGCCGGTTAAGCTTTCAGCAGGTCAATTGGTCCAAGCGAAGGCAACCTTGTCGAGCGACTTCGGCCCGAATCGCTCCGAGGAGCGCGCCACCATGCGGCCGCCCAGCGCCCGGTAAAACTCCGTCGCCGGATCGTTATCGGACAGCGCCCACACCACCATGCTCTTCAGATTGCTTTGCATGAGGTCGCGGCGGGCGGCGGTGAAGAGGCGACGGCCGAAGCCGAGCCCCTGGAACTCTGGGCGCAGGTAAAGCTCGTAGATCTCGCCGTCGAAATGCAGGCTGCGGGCGCGGTTGCGACCGTAATTGGCGTAGCCCGCGATTTTGTCGCCGAACACCAGCACGCTGACGCGGCTGCCCTTGCGGATCGCGCTGTCCCACCATTGCGGGCCGCGGCGGTTGATCAGCTTTTCCAGCTCGCCACCGGGAATGATGCCCTGATAGGCCGATCGCCAGGCTTCGTCATGGGTCGAGGCCACCGCAGTTGCGTCTGCAGCTTTGGCCGGCCGGACCTCGATCAGGGTTGTGCTCATGGACGCAATCAAACCAAGTCGCCGCGCCGGCGGCAAGACCTATCGTTAATTATCGGTTAACCTGTGGACTTTCTGCATCAGTATTTTAACCATGTTGTACCGAAAGAGGACAAGAAGCTGCCTCGAACGGCAACGGCTTGCCACGCGTTGGTGCAAAACTACCTTGCCGCAACGAATGGACGGCAATGGCACCGCAAAAAGTCCGCCCAGAATGATTCGTTCCTACTGGTCTGCCTACTGGTCTGCCTACTGGTCTGCCCTCGCTGCCCGTGTTCGCCTTCGGCCGTTCATGCGTCTCTCCAACATCCTCGCGCTTCTGCCTTTGCTGGCCCTGCTGACTGCGCCACCTCTGTGCGCTCAGGTCACCTTGGGCTCGTCAGGAGAGGAGGGCGAGCCGTTTCGCCGTCAGCAATGGCGCGTGCCGTCGCCCGATACCGACATCGCTGCGCATGCCCTGCTGTTTCGTCCCCCCGGCACGGGTCCGTTTCGGCTCGCGGTCATCGCGCACGCCACCACGCAGAACGTACTGCGTCGCGCGCAAATGCCGCCACCGGAATACCGCGCGCTCGTCGTGTATCTCATCGCGCGCGGCTTCGCCGTGCTGGTGCCGGAACGGCTCGGTCACGGCGCAACCGGCGGTCGCTATCTCGAGGATCAGGGAGGCTGTGACGAGGCGGACTATGCGCGCTCCGGCCGCGCAACTGCCGAGGAAATTTCACGCGCGCTGGAATATCTGCGAAAGCAGGATTTCGTCCGCAAGGATGCGGCGGTCGTGCTCGGCCATTCCGCCGGCGGCTGGGGCGCGCTGGCGCTCGCCAATGGCGATCCGAAGATCGTCTCCGCGATCATCGCATTTGCGCCGGGGCGCGGCGGCCACGCCAACGATGAACCGAACCGGATCTGCGTGCCGCACACGCTTCTTGCGGCCGCAGCCGAGTTCGGCAAGGCCGCGCGCATTCCCGTGACATGGCTCGTTGCAACCAATGACAGCTACTTTGCGCCGGCGTTCTCGCGGGCGTTGGCAGACGCGTTTCGTGGCGGTGGCAACAAGGTCGATTTCCGTGTGTTGCCCGCTATCGGCAGCGAGGGCCATTGGATGATCGAAACCGAAGCCGGCGTCCAAGCCGCCGGCGGTGAGCTCGACCGTGCGTTGAAGCCGCGGGCAGGCGGCAAGCCATGACGCTGTATTTCCTTGTCAAATATCTGCATGTGCTCGGCGCCATCGTCATCCTCGGTACCGGGACCGCGTTCTTCATGATGGGCGCATCGTAGCCGCGATGCGCAAGCGCTGCTCACCCCTGGACAATCGCTGATGCAAAAATGGCCCGACGATGACGTGATCCTGTTCGATGGCGTCTGCATCTTCTGTTCGCGCTGGGTCCGTTTCGTCGCGCAGCGCGATACGGCAAGGCGGTTTCGTTTCACGCCGATCCAGTCTGAGTATGGAACCCGGCTCGCCCGCACGTTCGGCATCGATCCAGGTGATCCCGACACCAATGCGGTGATCCATGGCGGAGAGGTGTTCTTGAAATCAGACGCTGCGCTGACTGTGCTGTCGCAACTGCCGGGATGGGGCTGGGTGCGCATGTTGTTCGCCGTGCCGAAACCGCTGCGGAATGCGGTCTACAATCTCGTTGCGCGCAACCGCTACCGCATCTTTGGGAAATACGATGCGTGCTTCGTGCCGGACGCAGATTTGCGGGCGCGGGTGATAGAATGATTCGTCATTGCGAGCCAACGGGTCCGCGCAAAGCGCGGCCCGATGACAGGCTCCGCGGAGCAATTCAGGATCTTTCCGCGGTGACAGCCTGGATTGCTTCGCTGCGCTCGCAATGACAGTTTGCGGTTAAATCCTGCTCAGAGCCGCTAGCACTTCCTTCGCTGCCCGCTCGCCGCTGTCCCGCGCACCATGCGCCGTCGTGAAAAAATTCGGCGACGTGGCCTCCCCTGCGAAGAACAGCCGGCCATCGACTGGCGCGGCCAGCAGGGCACGATCCCCTGCATGGCCAGGCAGCGCATGCGAATAGGCGCCGCGAGCGAACGGATCGTGCGCCCAGCGCGACTCGTACAACGGCTTCAGCTTGCGGCGGATGTCGTTGCCAAGAAAACCGGCGATCTCGTCGATGCTTTGCGCGGCGATGGCGCCGTCCCCTGCGTCCTCCAGCTCACGCGCAAAGCTGCCGCCGAAAAACCCTTCGATGCACGGCTGGCCGAACGGGCGGATGTGGTAGGTGCCCATCGCGGTGCGCATAGTGGCGCCGCGCAAATTGCCCTCCTTCGGAAAGGCGTCCGCATCCTCGAGTGCCAGCGTCACCTTGTCGTCGACGCCGAGCGGCAGGCCGGCTGCCGCATCGACCTTGGCGGGGAGCGCCGGCGAAAAACGGATCGCTTCGTCGGCGATCAAGCTGCTAGGCGCGGTGACAATCACCTTCGCGGCATCAAGGGTGCCGAGCGAGGTTTCGAGCCGGATGCGCTGGCCGGAATGGTCGACCACCGCAACGTTGCAGTTCAGTGCGATCGGGCAGGGCGCGCCATAGGCTGCGATCAGAGTCCCATATCCGGCCCGCACGCGCCAATTGAAGTAAGTATCCTCATAGGCCTCCATGTCGAGAATCGAGACCTGATCGAGCTCGCATCCGTTCACATAGGTCGAGACCGCGTCGATCATCGGATTCCAGCGGTTGCCAGGTTCGAGATATCTGGCCGCAGGCGCATCTTCATCTTTTTCCGCAGCCTCAGACGCACGTTCGTAGAATTCGTCGATCGCGCGCACAAAATCCCTGCGCGCGACTTCCGGAAAGGCGTCGCCAAAGGCGCGATCGCTCCAGGGCGGTAAGTCCGTGTTGATCTCGAAACCGAGTTGCCGGGCGATCGGGACGAAGGAGTTCTTGTCCGCCGAGTGCAACCAGCCGCAACCGACGTCGAAGGTGACTTCGGGCGAGGCCTGCACCGTCCAGGCCCGGCCGCCGATGCGATTGCGCGCCTCCAGCACGATCACCGAGAGGCCCGAGCCGCGTAACGCGTGCGCAGCGCCGAGGCCCGCAGCACCGGCGCCGATGATCGCGACGTCGACGGAGGAGGGAAGGGAGCTCATGGACGGGCTCTAGCACGTTCGCCGAAGATTAGGGCGGGTGATCCGGTATGCCCGGGAAAATGGCGGGATGGGGGGGGCGGACGTTACCCCTTCCTCACATCCCCCGCCTCGGCCTCGCTTGCCTCCAGCGACACCGGTGCGAGGTGGTAGCGCTTGGTCAGCGGCATCTGTGCGATGGCAAAGACCATCGTCAGCGGCGTCACGCCGAACACCTTGAAGTTCACCCAGAAGTCAGTGCTCTGGGTGCGCCAGACGATCTCGTTCAAAATCGCCAGACCCGCGAAGAACAACGCCCAGCGTAGCGTGAGGATGCGCCAGCCCTGTGGCGTCAGGTTGAACATCTGATCGAACATCACGGCAATGAAGGAGCGGCCGAACAGCAGCCCGCCGCCGAGGATCGCCGCAAACAGGGCGTAGATAATGGTCGGCTTGACCTTGATGAAGGTCTCGTCGTGCAGCACCAGGGTCAGCGTGCCGAACACCAGCACGATCACGCCGGTCACGATCGCCATGATCGGCACGTGGCGCGTCACCACATAGGAGGCGATCATCGCAGCGACGATCGCGACCATGAAGGCGCCGGTCGCTGCGAAAAGATTGAACTTCGCATTCACGAAGAAGAAGACGAGCAGCGGACCGAGCTCGGTCGCAAGCTTGAACAGTGGATGTGGCAGGGTCTTGTCCATTCTCTTCCATCTCTCCATCCCATCCTTCGAGACGCCCGCTTCGCGGTCTCCTCAGGATGAGGACCTCACATGTGGCACGGCCTCATCCTGAGGAGCGCGCTTGCGGCGCGCGTCTCGAAGGACGAGGCTATTCGATTCCGGCGATGGCGCGGGCGAAATCCCGCGCGGTGAACGGCGCGAGATCGTCGACGCCTTCGCCGACGCCGATGAAGTGCACCGGCAGTTTGAATTTTTCCGCGAGCGCCACCAGGATGCCGCCGCGCGCGGTGCCGTCGAGCTTCGTCATCACCAGGCCAGTGACGCCGGCGGTGCGATGGAAAGCCTCGACCTGCGACAGCGCATTCTGTCCGACGGTGGCATCCAGCACCAGCAACACCGCATGCGGCGCCGACGCGTCCACCTTCCGGATGACGCGCACGACCTTTTCGAGCTCGTTCATCAACTCGGACTTGTTCTGCAGTCGTCCCGCCGTGTCGATCAGGAGCACGTCGATGTTCTGCTCCTTCGCCGCCGTCAGCGCATTGAAGGCAAGGCTTGCCGAGTCCGAGCCCTGCGCACCGGCGATGACAGGTGTCTTGGTGCGCTCGCCCCACACCTTGAGCTGCTCGATGGCGGCCGCACGAAACGTGTCGCCGGCCGCCAGCATCATTTTGCGGCCTTCGGCTGCAAACTTCGCCGAGAGCTTGCCGATGGTGGTGGTCTTGCCAGAACCGTTGACGCCGACCACGAGGATGACGAAAGGCTTTTTCGCCGCATCGATCTCGAGCGGTTTTGCAACCGGCGACAATACCTTCTCGACCTCGGTCGCGACGACGTCCTTGACCTCGTCCGCCGAGATCGCCTTGTCATAGCGGCCGGTGCCGACCGCATCCGCGATCCGCACCGCGACCTCGGTACCGAGGTCGGCGCGCAGCAACACGTCCTCGATGTCGTCGAGCATGGCGCGATCGAGCTTGCGCTTGGTGACGAGGTCGGCGACCGCGGTTCCGAGCGAGGACGACGTGCGCTTCAGCCCGTTGGACAGGCGGCGCCACCAGCTCAGCTTGGGGGTCTCGGAGGTGGTATCGTTCATGGTGGCGGTGTGTTAGCCGTTCCGGCCCATAAACGAAAGTCTGAACGAAAGCGCTTGCAGTTGCTCGATGTTCCCGAATTGACGGCCGATGAAATTCTGGCGCGCGTGCTTCACCGCGACGGGCTGATGCTGGTCATCGACAAGCCGGCGGGCCTGCCGGTGCATCGCGGCCCCAAGGGGGGCGCCAATCTGGAAGCATCCTTCGACGCCCTGCGTTTCGGCCTGCCGCGGCCGCCGGTGCTGGCTCACCGGCTGGATAAGGACACCTCCGGCTGCCTCGTGCTCGGCCGCCATCGCAAGGCCACCGCCTCGCTCGGCCTGCTGTTCAAGCACGGCAAGATCGGCAAGACCTACTGGACCCTGGTCGAGGGCGGTCCTGCCGAAGATGAAGGCACTATCGACATGCCGCTCGGTCGGCTCAATGCCGAGCGTGGCTGGTGGCAGAAGCCCGATCCGGAGGGTCAGAAGGCGATCACCAACTGGAAAGTCATGGGCCGCGGGGCAGGCCTGACCTGGCTCGCCATGGAACCCGTCACGGGGCGGACGCATCAATTGCGGGTGCATTCGGCCGCAACGGGGTGGCCGATCTTCGGTGATAACATTTATGGCAGCGGCCCGCGCTTCGGCGAGCCGCGCCTGCATTTGCATTCCCGCGAGATCGTGGTGCCGATCTCCAGGAACAAGGAGCCGATCAGGGTGGTGGCGCCCGCGCCGGCTCACATGCACGAACGGCTCCGGGCCTGCGGCTGGAATGGCGAATAGGACCGATCCGGCGCGTGGTTTACGAAACCTTCAGTGCTCGCCTCTAATGATAACGGTTGCTTAGAACAAGCTTCCGTCAATCCGCTCAGGACGAGCCGCGCGTCATGGCCAAGGCCGAGTTATCAATCATCGACGAGGTCGAGTCTGCGATCAGGCTCGGCTCGGCGGAAAAGGGTCTCGAAACGGCCCGGCGCGTCACCGACCTGTTCCTGTCATCCGCCGGAAGCTTCGACGACGAGCAGATCCTGCTATTTGATGACGTGCTCGATCGCCTGATCGGCACCATCGAGCTGCGCGCGATCGCCGACATGGGCGCGCGCATTGCGCTGGCCGAGATCAGCGCGCAGCTCGCGCCGATCGCCCAGGCGCCGCCGTCCGTGATGCGCCGTCTCGCCAACAATGACGAGATCCGCATCGCCGGTCCCGTGCTGCAGGAATCGGCGCGCCTTGACGATGGCGAACTGGTGCAGATCGCAAGGTCCAAGGGCGAGCCGCATCTGCTCGCGGTCGCCGGCCGCTGGTGGCTGAAGGAGATCGTCACCGACGCGCTGCTGGCGCGCCGCTATCCGAGCGTCAGCCGGCGGATTGCCGCCAATCCCGGTGCGCGCGTCTCGGGAGCAGGATTTGCCGTTATCGTCGGACAGGCCGAGTCCGATCCTGAATTGGCCGTGAGCGTCGGCGTGCGCGTCGATCTGCCGTCGGAACTGCGCCGCCAGCTGCTGCGCTCGGCGACGGATGCCGTTCGCACGCGGCTCTTGTCACGCGCGCCGCCGCATCTGTTCGAGGAAATCCAAAGCGCCATCGCGGCCGTCACCGTCGGTGTCGAGCGCGAGATGTCCGGTGTCCGCGATTTCGAAGGCGCCAAGCGCGCCATCGCAAATCTCAAGGGAGCCGGCCAGCTCAGCGAAGCGACGCTGTTCGGTTTCGCCACGCAGCGGCGTTATGAGGAAACCGTCGCTGCCTTGGCCGCGCTGTCCGGATCGACCGTCGAGGTCATTCGTCCGCTGATGCAGAGCCTGCGCGAGGACGGCCTGCTGGTGCCTTGCCGCGCGGCACAGCTCAGCTGGGAGACGACGACCGCCGTGCTCGAAAGCCGGTTTGCCACCGGAGCGATGAAGCCGGCCGATCTGGCCAAGGCGCAAGGCAATTTTGTCCGCATGACGCCGGAGAACGCACGGCGCACGCTGAGATTCTGGCAGGTTCGGGCGTCGTAGGATTCTTCCCCTCTCCCCTTGTGGGAGAGGGTGGCTCGCCGCGTAGCGGCGAGACGGGTGAGGGGTCTCTCTCCGCGTGTGAACATTTGCTTCAGTACTCATGGAGGCAACCCCTCATCCGGCGCTTCGCGCCACCTTCTCCCACAAGGGGAGAAGGAAGGGCAGCGGCTGCACCGTCAGCCGCACACCATCACTGCCCGCGATCTTCAGCGACACGACGCTCCCCACCCGTTGGTCCGCAATCGCGACCGGCAGATAGTGCTCCGTCCGCCCCTGGCTCTCGCTCTCAATCAGCACATCGCGCCTCGCGCCGATTTCGGCTTGCAGCCTCTGCCGCAAGGCTTCTTCGCCCGCCGCCCGCAACCGCCTCGCGCGGTGCTTGATCTCGGGGCCCGCGACCTGCGGCATGCGCGCGGCCGGGGTGCCGGGGCGCGGCGAATAGGGGAAGACGTGCAGGAAGGTGAGGCCGCATTCTTCGACGAGGTCGAGCGAGCGGGAAAACATCTCCTCCGTCTCGGTCGGGAATCCGGCGATGATGTCGGCGCCGAACGCGACGTCAGGGCGCAGGCGGCGCACCTGGTCGCAGAACGCGATCGCATCGCTGCGCGAATGCCGCCGCTTCATGCGCTTCAGGATCATGTCGTCGCCGGATTGCAGCGACAGATGCAGGTGCGGCATCAGCCGGGAATCGTCCGCGATGGCGTCGAGCAGATGATTATCCGCCTCGATCGAATCGATCGAGGAAATGCGCAGGCGTTTCAGCTCCGGCACATGCTGCAGGATCTGCTTGGTCAGCATACCGAGCCTGGGCGCGCCCGGAAGATCAGTGCCGTAGCTCGTGAGATCGACGCCGGTGAGCACGATCTCGGCATGGCCGCGCTCGGCAAGCGCCCGCACCTGATCGACCACAGCCCCCATCGGCACCGAGCGTGAATTGCCGCGGCCATAAGGGATGATGCAGAAGGTGCAGCGATGGTCGCAGCCGTTCTGCACCTGCACGAACACGCGCGGCAGACCGGCGGCAAAGCCGTCGATGAGATGCGGCGCCATCTGCTTCACGGCCATGATGTCGCTGACCGCGATCTTTTCGCCCGCGCCGATGTCGAATGCATCGCGCGCCTCGCGCCAGGCCGATGCGCGCATCTTGTCGTCATTGCCGACGACGCGATCGACCTCGGTCATGCCGGCGAACATCTGGCTTTGCGTCTGCGCGGCGCAGCCGGTGACGACGATGCGCGCGCCGGGCCGCTCGCGCTTCAATTTGCGGATCGACTGGCGCGCCTGCGCCACCGCTTCGTTGGTGACGGCGCAGCTGTTGATGACGATGGTATCGGACAGCCCTGCGCCCTCCGCCTCGCGGCGGATCACCTCGGCCTCGAACGCATTGAGGCGGCAGCCGAAGGTGACAACCTCGACGCCCATCACGCGACCGGCGCGAACAGCGCCGGATCGAAGGCGCCCTCATATTCGAAGGTCGCCGTGCCCGTCATCAGCACGTGGTCGTCGCGCTCGCGCCATTCGATGCCAAGCTTGCCGCCGGGCAGCGTGATCTCGACATTGCGTTCGGTGCGCTTCAGCCGCGCCGCGGCCACCGCAGTCGCGCAGGCCGCCGAGCCGCACGCCTTGGTCAGGCCCGCGCCGCGCTCCCAGGTGCGGATCGTGATGTGGTCGCGATCGACGATGCGCGCGAGCGTGATGTTGGCGCGCTCCGGGAAGATCGGGTGATTCTCCAGCAGCGGGCCGAAGCGCTCGAGGTCATAGGCATCGACGTCGTCGACCCAGAAGATCGCGTGCGGATTGCCCATGCTCACCACTGATGGCGAATGCAGGATCGGATTGTCGATCGGCCCGATCTGCAATTCGATGTAGCGGGTATCGCGAAACTCTTCCGCCAGCGGAATGTCCTGCCAGCCGAACCTGGGCGCGCCCATGTCCACGGTGTAGAGATCCGGCGCCGGGCCCTGCCAGCAATTGAGCAGCCCCGCCGGCGTCTCGAACGTTATCGTGGTCTGCCCGGTCTTCTCGAAGATGCGCCGCACCACGCAGCGCATGCCGTTGCCGCAGGCGCCGGCCTCCGAGCCGTCATTGTTGTAGATGCGGATGAAGGCTTCGGTGCCGTCGAGCCGCGGCTTCTGGAGCACCATGAGCTGGTCGTAAGCCACGCCGCCATGAGCCGATGCGACAGCGCGGGCGTCGTCGGGCGTGACCGGCGCGGCGGAATCGCGCATGTCGACAACGACGATCTCGTTGCCGATGCCGTTCATCTTGGCAAATGCGTGGTTGGCCAGCGCGCTCATGAAAAATCCTGAATTCGCCCGCCTTATATGGCGATCCTGGGCGGCTTGGCCAGTGCTTTGCCGCGCACGCCCATGACGCATCTGTCATGGGACGAATTCGGCGCTCGCGTGTTAGAACGACGCGGCTCGCGCATGCCGGGACGCGCAGCCAGTTAAGGCCTTGGCGGGTTAAGATCTTGGTGGGTTAAGGCCTTGGTGCGTCAGGTTTTGGGGAGAATAATATGAATCGCTTTTGCCGTCTCGCTTTTGCCGCGCTGATCCCGGCAGCAGCCATGTCGTTTGGTCCGTCCGCCACGTTGGCACAGAGCCCGAGCCCGGCGCCGGCGGCCTCGGCCAGTCCCTCGCCGGCCCCGGCGGCATCGCCATCCCCGGCCGCAAGTGCCCCGGCCGCGAGCGCTTCGCCTGCGCCTGTGGCAACGCCGTCGCCTGCCGCCAGCGCCTCACCCTCGCCCAGCCCAGCCCCGCCGCCCGCTGCGGCCGCCACTCCGGCCCCGGTGCAGACCGCCGATCCCTTTGGGCAGGAGACCGTGCTCGAGCCGAAGAAGGTCGTGATGGTCAAGGGCACTGCCAATTGGGATTCCGCCTTCGACACGCTGATCGACGCTTTCAAGGCGCTGAATGCGCTCCTGGACAAGCAGGGCATCAAGCACGCCGGCAATTCGATGATCGTCTACACCTCGACGGACGATACCGGCTTCACCTTTCTCGCCGAAATCCCGGTCGAGCAGGATCCGAAAAACCTGCCCAAGGACATGAGCGTCGGCAAATCGCCGGAGGGCAAGGCGCTGAAATTCGTCCATCGTGGCTCCTACGACAACATGGACAACACCTATGAGGCGATCACCAATCACCTCGACGACAAGAAGCTCGAAGCCAAGGACACGTTCATCGAGGAGTACCTGACCGATCCTCTCAAGACGGCCGAGGACAAGCTCGTGATCAATGTTTTCGTGCCGCTGAAGTGAGACCGATGAAGAAGCCCGTTGCCCTTTTTGCTTCCCTTGCCGCCGTTTTCGCCGCCACGCTTTTTGCGACGTCCGCGCTCGCCGACGATTTTCCGGCTGTCATCTCCGTGAGTGGCGAAGCGACGGTGTCCGCCGCGCCCGACCTCGCGCATATCGATGCCGGCGTCGCCAATGACGCCAAGTCGGCGAAGGAAGCCTCCGACGCCAACAACGCTGCGATGGGCAAGGTGCTGCTGGCGCTGAAGGGGGCCGGGGTCGCCGAGAAGGACTACCAGACCTCGCGTCTGTCATTGCAGCCGCAATACGCGCCGAACCGCAGTGGCGGCGCCTCGCCGGTGGTCGGCTTCCGCGCCAGCAACCGCGTCACCGTGAAAATACGCGACGTGACCAAGGTGGCCGGCATCATCGACACGCTGGTCGGCGCCGGCGCCAACGATATCGGCAACATCTCCTTCGAGGTGACCCAGGCGTCAAAGTTGCTCGACGGTGCCCGCGAACAGGCAGTTGCCGATGCCCGCCGCAAGGCCGAGATCTACGCCAAGGCCACCGGCGTCACACTCGGCGCACCGCTCAGCCTTTCCGAGGGCGGCGGACCGGTGCCGCTGCTCAAGGGGCGAATGGCCACCGCGCCGATGGCCGCGACGCAGGCCGCGGTTGCGCCCGGCGAGGAGACGCTGTCGGTGACGGTGAATGTGAGCTGGGCGATCAAGCAGGGGCAGTAAGTAAGTAGAGCGCCGCAAGAGGCGCGCTGCAGCAACAACAATAGTGTCGTCCCGGCCAAGGCCGGGATCCATAACCACAGGAAGTGGTTGTGACGCGAAGGTGGTAACTCCGAGTCTTCGCCAAACTGGATCCTGCGGCTATGGGTCCCGGATCTGCACGCGCTTGAGGCGCGCTTGTCCGGGACGACTATGTGTGAGGAGAGCTGGACTAAATCTCCACCACCTGCCCCGGCTTCATCGCCACGAACCGCT
The DNA here is from genome assembly GCF_008123965.1 of Bradyrhizobium hipponense. Classification (GTDB taxonomy): domain Bacteria; phylum Pseudomonadota; class Alphaproteobacteria; order Rhizobiales; family Xanthobacteraceae; genus Bradyrhizobium; species Bradyrhizobium hipponense. The sequence continues at coordinate 71,052 of NZ_VSTH01000142.1, forward strand.
CTTGCGGAATCTTCGCCGCATCGAGCGCTTCGACCAGCGCCTTGGCCGGCGCATCGATCGCTTCATCCGTCAGCTGAAACGTTCCGTGATGATGCCCAAGCGCGGCCTGCGCGCCGCAATCCAACAGCGCTTTCACTGCATCTTCCGGATTCATGTGCTGGTCGCGCATGAACCAGCGCGGCTCGTAGGCGCCGATGGGCAGGATCGCCAGACGGAGCGGCCCATGCGCCGCGGCGACGCGGCGGAAATGCCTGCCCTCGCCATAGCCGGAATCGCAGACGACATAGATTTTTCCGGCCGGCGTCTCCAGCACAAAACTCGCCCATAACGCCTTGTTGCGATCGAACATGCCGCGCGCCGTCCAATGCCTGGTCGGCACCAGCGTCACGGCAATTCCGCCACCGAGCTCGACGCGATCGTGCCAGTCGAACGCTTCCACCTTGATGGTGGCATCGGCGCTGCGCATCGTGACGTCGTTGCCGAGCGGCGTGACCACGCGCGGCGCAAAATTCTTGGCGAGCCGCGACAGTGTCGCGACATCGAGATGATCGTAGTGTCCGTGCGAGACCAGCACGAAGTCGATCTTCGGCAATTTCTCGAACGCGATGCCGGGGTCGTTGTGCCGTTTCGGTCCGGCCCACGCGACCGGCGAGACCCGCATCGACCAGACGGGATCGACCAGGATATTGAGGCCGCCGGTCTGGATCAGCCAGCTTGCATGACCGACGAAGGAGAGCCGTACCTTGCCGCCGTCGACGCGGGCCGGCGGCGTGTCGGCATGGGGGCTTGGCGCCCACACAGGCCATGTCGCGCGTTGCCGCCTGCGGCCGAATTGCCAGCGCAGGACCTCGCCAAGCGATCTTGGCGGCGCGCCGTCCGGATCAAAAAAGTGCAGACCGTTGAAATGGTCGGAGGCGGGTCCGTCGTAGGTTTTCATGCGGGACATCCAGAGCCACGGAACACCGACCGGCGCGGCGCCTCCGGCAAGCAGTCCAAAGATGCGACGGCGGGTGGTCGGCACGGCTGGTCAGGGACGATACGCGAGGTAAGGCATCTCGCCAAATATGGGCGACACCGTAGCGAATGGAACCCGCGACCAAAAGCAGCACATTTTCAAAGCCTTGCCTTCCCAGAGACGCCTCGGCACCCTAACTTTCCTTGACTTTTGGGCGCCAGCGGCGTTTAACCCGCGCACTTTCTCGGAAAGGCCTTCTTTTCGACCCGCCCACTGGCCCTGCGAGGCCAGAGGCCAACGCCCGACAGCGCTGTGCGCCCTCGGGCGTGAAGGTGTTTGGATTATCTTCTCCCTCGCCCCGCTCTTGCGGGGAGAGGGTCGGGGTGAGGGGCTCTCTCCGCGTATGATGCGCGTAGATGGTCCCGTACCCCCCTCACCCGCCGCGCAAAGGCGCGGCGACCTCTCCCCGCAGGCGGGGAGAGGTTAAAAAGGACAACGGCATTGTTCGACAATCTGTCGGAACGGCTTGGCGGCATTCTCGATCGTCTGACGGGGCGCGGTGCGCTGACCGAAAAGGACGTCGATGCCGCGATGCGCGAGGTGCGCCGCGCGCTGCTGGAAGCCGACGTCGCGCTCGAGGTCGTGCGCAGCTTCACCGAGCGGGTCCGCGAGCAGGCGATCGGCGCCACCGTCGTGAAGTCGGTGACGCCCGGCCAGATGGTGGTCAAGATCGTCCATGACGAGCTGATCAACACGCTCGGCGCCGAAAGCCAGACCATCGACGTCAATTCCGTGCCGCCGGTGCCGATCATGATGGTCGGTTTGCAAGGCTCGGGTAAGACGACGACCACCGCAAAGCTCGCCCGCCGCCTGGTCCAGCGCGACAAGCGCAAGGTGCTGATGGCTTCGCTCGATATCTACCGCCCGGCGGCGATGGAGCAGCTGGCCGTGCTCGGCCGCGATCTCGATATTCCGACCCTGCCGATCGTCGCCGGCCAGCAGCCGCCCCAGATCGCCAAGCGCGCGCTCGAGGCCGGCAAGCTTGGCGGCTACGACATCGTACTGCTCGACACCGCCGGCCGCACCACGCTCGACGAAGAGATGATGGCGGAAGCAGCAAGCATCAAAGCCGCGGCCAATCCGCATGAAGTGCTGCTGGTCGCGGATAGCCTCACCGGCCAGGACGCCGTCAACCTCGCCCGCGCCTTCGACGAGCGCGTCGGCCTCACCGGCATAGTGCTGACCCGCGTGGACGGCGATGGCCGAGGCGGCGCCGCGCTGTCGATGCGTGCCGTCACCGGCAAGCCGATCAAGCTGATCGGCACCGGTGAAAAGACCGACGCGCTGGAAGATTTCCACCCCGACCGTATTGCGGGGCGCATCCTCGGCATGGGCGACGTGGTGTCGCTGGTCGAGCGTGCCGCCGCCAACATCGACGCCGAAAAGGCCGCGCGCACCGCTGAGCGGATGCGCAAGGGCCAGTTCGACCTCAACGACATGCGCGAGCAGCTGTTGCAGATGGCCAATATGGGCGGCATCAGCGGCTTGATGGGAATGATGCCCGGCATCGCCAAGATGAAGAACCAGATCGCGGCCGCCGGCATCGACGACAAGATCTTGAAGCGCCAGGTCGCCGTGATCGATTCCATGACGCGTGACGAGCGCCGTCATCCCGATTTGCTCAAGGCCAGCCGCAAGAAGCGCATCGCCGCCGGAAGCGGCCAGAGTGTCGAGCAGGTCAACAAGCTGCTCAAGATGCACCGGAACATGGCCGACGTGATGAAGGCCATGGGCTCGGGCAAGCGCGGCCCGCTCGCCGGCATCGCGCAAGCCATGGGCTTTGGCGGTGGCATGAAGCCGCCTTCGCCGGAAGAGATGAAGGCGTTGCAGGAGAAGATGCAGAGCGGTGGCGGGCAGGGTCTGCCCAGCCTGCCGAAGGATCTGCCGCCTGGCCTGCGCCAGGGTCTTCCGAATGTGCCGGGGCTCACGGGCCTCAGCAACAAGCCGACCCTGCCCGGGCTCGGCGGCTTCCCCGGACTGGGGAAGAAGAAGTGATCTCGCCCCGTCATTGCGAGCGCAGCGAAGCAATCCAGACCGTTTCTGCGGAAAGATTTCTGGATTGCTTCGCTGCGCTCGCAATGACGAACCAAGCCGACCTTTGATTTAACAGCTACTCAGGAGACCAACATGTCAGTCGTTATCCGCCTCGCGCGCGCAGGCACCAAGAAGCGTCCCGTCTATCACGTTGTTGTCGCCGACTCGCGCTTCCCCCGCGATGGCCGCTTCATCGAGCGTCTCGGCTATTTCAACCCGCTGCTGCCGAAGGACAACGAGACCCGCCTGAAGCTCGACATGGACAAGGTGAAGGCTTGGCTCGCCAAGGGCGCGCAGCCCTCGGACCGCGTGTCGCGCTTCCTCGACGCTGCCGGCGTCAAGAAGCGCGAAGCGCGCAGCAACCCGGAGAAGGCCGTGCCGCGCAAGGAGCGCAAGGCGCAGGCCGAAGCCGCTGCGAAGGGCTAAGGCCAGCCCATGTCGGCGCTGATCTGCGTCGCGCGGATCGGCGCCGCGCATGGCGTGCGCGGCGCGGTCAAATTGTGGACCTTCACCGAGGATCCCTTGGCCGTACGGCGCTACGGTCCGCTTCTGTCCAAGGACGGCAAGCGCCAGTTCGAGGTAGCAACGGCGCGCGAAGCCAAGGATCACCTCGTCGCGACGTTCAAGGGCATCGCGACCCGCGATGAGGCCGAACGTCTCAACGGCATCGAGCTCTACGTCGCGCGCGAAAAGCTGCCCGCGACCGATGCGGACGAATATTACCACGCCGATCTGATCGGGCTCGCCGCTGTCACCACGGCGGGCGAAGCGCTCGGACGCGTGCTCGCGATCCATAATTTCGGTGCCGGCGACATCATCGAGATCTCGCCGCCCAACGGCACGACGATGCTGTTGCCGTTCACCAACGCTGTGGTGCCGGAGGTCGATATTGCCGGCGGACGCGTGGTGATCAGTCTGCCGCAGGAGATCGAGGGCGAGGACGCCTCTCCGGGTCGTCCCGGCGAAAGCCGGGACCCATAACCACAGGCCAGAATTTTGGCTAAGCTGATCGCTCCAACCGTCGCAAAACGAAGTGCGGTGGTTATGGGTCCCGGATATGCGCTCCGCTTCGCTGCGCTTGTCCGGGACGACAACAATTGAGATTCCATGACCAACCCCTCACCCTGGCGCGCGACGGTGCTGACGCTGTTCCCGGAGATGTTTCCGGGACCGCTCGGCGTGAGCCTCGCCGGCCGGGGGCTGGCATCCGGGCTCTGGGAGCTGGAGGCGCGGGACATCCGGGCCTCGGCCACCGACCGCCACCGCAGCGTCGACGACACCCCGGCCGGCGGCGGTCCGGGCATGGTGCTGCGGGCGGATGTTCTGGCCGCCGCGATCGATGCCGCCGAGATCGGCCAGGATCTGTCAAAACGCCGCCCCCGCCTGCTCATGAGTCCGCGCGGTCGGCCATTGACCCAGGCCCGGGTCGTGGAGCTTGCCCAGGCTCCCGGTCCCCTGATCGTCTGCGGACGGTTCGAGGGGGTCGACCAGCGGGTCATCGACCAGCGGGGCCTGGAGGAGGTCTCGATCGGCGATTACGTGCTGTCCGGGGGGGAGATCGCGGCCATGGCGCTGATTGACGCCTGCGTCCGGCTATTACCGGGAGTCATGGGCAAGGAGGCCTCGGGAACCGAGGAAAGCTTCTCCGAAGGCCTGCTCGAATACCCCCAATACACCCGGCCGCAGCTGTTCGAGGGTGTCCCGATCCCCCAAATTCTCACTTCGGGCGACCACGCCAAGGTCGCGGCCTGGCGGCGGGCGGAATCCGAGGCTCTAACGGCGGCTCGGCGGCCGGATTTGCGGACAAAGGCCCCGAATCAAACCTCCGGCCAAAAAACGCCAAAAAGCACGACAGACGGGTGACAAACGCTCCAGCTTGCCTTATAGCAGCGGCCAAATCCGCAATGGCTGGATAGACGAATTTTGCGCAGCCCCCGTTTCCAAGGCTGGGCGCGCGGATGGAGATTACCCATGAACCTGATCAAGCAGCTCGAACAAGAGCAATTCGACAAGCTTTCCGCCGGCAAGGTCATTCCGGAATTCGGCCCCGGCGATACCGTGATCGTCAACGTGAAGGTCGTCGAAGGCGACCGCACCCGTGTGCAGGCCTATGAAGGCGTCTGCATCGGCCGTTCCGGCGGTGGCCTGAACGAGAGCTTCACCGTCCGCAAGATTTCGTACGGCGAGGGTGTCGAGCGCGTGTTCCCGGTGATGTCGCCGATGATCGACTCGATCAAGGTGGTGCGCCGCGGCAAGGTGCGTCGCGCCAAGCTCTATTACCTCCGCAATCTCCGCGGCAAGTCGGCCCGTATCGTCGAGAAGAAGCAGGACCGCCCCGCCGCCGTCAACGAGTAGTCTCGGAGACAGGCAAGTTTCGAAAAGCGCGGGGCCGGGCCCCGCGCTTTTTTGTTGCGTCAGCCGTGCGCGTCAAAGCCCTCGCGATTCCAGTTCGGCCTGCTATATATTCTTGGAATGTTTCCAGATCTGACCAGCTTCGCATCCATCACGCGAATCGTCATCGACGATCGCTCGCGGCTGCCTGGCCGGTTTTTCGGACGCTTCGCGACCTCGGCAACGTCAGAGCTTAGTCCCGCAGCTTAAACGCTGCGCTGAAGACGACTTTGTTGCCCCGCGCCTGATCGCGCATATCCGCTACACATTCCGGAGCTGACGCTCATGTCCAAGCCGACCACGTTGTACGACAAGATCTGGAACGACCATCTGGTGCACGAAGCCGATGACGGCACCTGCCTGCTCTATATCGACCGCCATCTAGTGCACGAGGTGACCTCGCCGCAGGCGTTCGAGGGCCTGCGCGCCACAGGGCGCAAGGTCCACGCGCCGGAGAAGACGCTCGCTGTCGTCGACCACAACGTGCCGACCACCGACCGCACCAAGCCGAATCCCGACCCTGAAAGCATCGAGCAGATCAAGGCGCTGGCGGATAACGCCAAGGAATTCGGCATCGAATATTACAACGAGTTCGACAAGCGCCAGGGCATCGTCCACGTCATCGGCCCCGAGCAGGGCTTTACATTGCCCGGCACCACCATCGTCTGCGGCGACAGCCACACCTCGACGCATGGCGCATTCGGCGCGCTGGCGCATGGCATTGGCACGTCGGAAGTCGAGCACGTGCTGGCGACGCAGACACTGATCCAGAAGAAGGCCAAGAACATGCGCGTCACCGTCGACGGCAAACTGCCGGACGGCGTGACGGGCAAGGACATCATCCTGGCCATCATCGGCGAGATCGGCACTGCAGGCGGCACCGGCTACGTGCTGGAATACGCCGGCGACGCGATCCGCGCGCTGTCGATGGAAGGCCGCATGACGGTCTGCAACATGTCGATCGAGGGCGGCGCGCGCGCCGGCCTGGTCGCGCCGGACCAGAAGGCCTACGACTTCTTGCGCGATCGTCCCAAGGCACCGAAGGGCGCGGCCTGGGATGCGGCGATGCGCTATTGGGAGGGTTTGCGTTCCGACGAGGGTGCGCATTTCGACCACGAGCTGCACCTCGATGCGGCAAAGCTGCCGCCGATCGTGACCTGGGGCACCAGCCCTGAGGACGTGATTTCGGTGACCGGCATCGTGCCCGATCCCGACAAGATCGCGGACGAGGCCAAGCGTCTGTCGAAGCACCGCGCGCTGAAATATATGGGCCTGACCGCGGGCACGAAGATCACCGACATCAAGCTCGACCGCATCTTCATCGGCTCCTGCACCAACGGCCGCATCGAGGATCTGCGCGCCGCCGCCAAGATCGCGGAAGGCAAGCAGGTCTCGGCGAACGTCAACGCCATGGTCGTGCCGGGCTCCGGCATCGTGAAGGAGCAGGCCGAGGCGGAAGGTCTGGACAAGATCTTCATCAAGGCCGGCTTCGAATGGCGCGAGCCGGGCTGCTCGATGTGCCTCGCCATGAACCCGGACAAGCTGAAGCCGGAAGAGCGCTGCGCCTCGACCTCGAACCGCAACTTCGAGGGCCGCCAGGGCTTCAAGGGCCGCACCCATCTGGTGTCGCCGGCGATGGCGGCAGCGGCCGCGATTGCGGGGCATTTCGTCGATGTGCGGGAGTGGCGGTAGGCTGCTTCCTGCAATTTGAGCTAAAGCGGCAAACGACCGTTAATCGGCATCGCCGACATTGCGTCCTCGCGAGCATTTCGCGAGGACGCCCGCCATGGCCAACAAGCCTGAATATGTCGATCTGATCGGCGAGGCGACCCGCCAGCACCGGCGTCGGTCTGCGCCGCTGCGGGCCGTCGCCAGGCCCGAGGTAGAGGAGACCTCGCGGCTCAGTCGCTGGCCGCCGGCGATGCTCAAGCAGTGGAAGCTCGATACCTTGATGCGGTGGAAGCCGGCGTCGTGGAAGCTGAAGGATTGGCTTTAGCGATTTCTCCGTCATGCCCGGGCTTGTCCCGGGCATCCACGAGTTCACTTCGTAGCTCCAAGAAACGTGGATGGCCGGGACATAGGCGAGCGGAAGCGACGCCGTCCTTTGGACGGCTATGCCCGGCCATGACGAGTGCGGAGCTAGCTGCGGCTCACATTACCAATACCGGTATGGATAGTGCCAGCGATGCCAGCGGCAGATGCGGCGCGGGCCGTAATAGGTCCAGACGACCCGGCAGCGGCGCGGATGGCTGTAATAGGGATAGTAGCCGCCGTAATAGTAGCGCCGGTGGAAGTGGCGATAGCCGTAATGGGGGCGATAGACTCCGTAGCGATGATGGCCGCCATAGCGGTGAAATCCGCCGTAGCGATAGCCACCGCCGTGAAAGACCGGCGCGGCGCGGAAGCCGCCGCCGTGAAAGCCGCCGCCATGGAAACCGCCGCCGCGGAAGCCGCCAAAATGCGTACCGCCACCGTGGAAACCTCCGCCGCCATGGAAGCCTCCACCGTGTCCGCCACCGCCGCCGTAGCGAACCTGCGTGGTCACGTCGTCGGCGACAGCCTTTGCCGCCGGCAACACCGTCGGATTGATTGGGGTCATCGCTTCAGCGCGCTGCGCAGTCCCGGCCGACAGCATCAGCGTGGCAGTGGCCGCAAGACCGAGCAAGCGCATCGGGCTTGTCCCGAGGCCGAAGATCCTCAGCATGGACTCCTCCCTGAATCTGGACAGCGGAGTTGCGACGCTCGTTCGCGGCGCGAACCATCCCTGCGCTCGCTCCGAGATCAAGCTAAGGGCAGCGACGTGAATGCCCCATGAATGAAGGACGTTCCGCGCACCGCGCTGCGGCCAGCGCAAGATGGGTAGCGCATTAAAAAGTGGTGTCAGCCCCGGCGCCAGTAGCAGCTCATATGCGGCACGATCACGGTGCCGCTGGGCCGGAATTCCTGTACGTAGGTCGCGTTGCATTCGCGGACCGCGTCGGGACCCGGATTGTAGCGCGGGTAGACGCCGTCCGGGCTGTAATAAGGGGTGACGCGCAAGCGCGCCGGGGACCGCTTCCGCGGTGCCGGGGCGTCAGGCGAGGCCTGGGCCAATCGGATTTCGGGGCCGGCCGTCTGGGCTTCGGCGCTCCCGCAAAATGGCGAAAACAACCCCATGCAAAGTAGAACCAGTACCGCTGTTCCCGCCCGCATCGCACCACCCACCTGAAACGTCCCCATCGAGCCGCCGTACGCTCCCCGTTTTGGCGGCGCCCGTCAACCTCGCCGCGCTTATAAAGCCAGATGCATCGCCGGGAAACCCGGGCTAAGAGAGGGCATGTGGACGGAATTGAAAGCGCCCTCGCTGGCTGAGATGGAAGCGATGGCACATGACGTGTTCGAGCGCCTGCCAGCGAAATTTCGCGACCTCTGCGAGGGTGTGATCATTCGCGTCGACGACTTCCCGACCGAGGAGGTGCTCGACGAGATGGAATGCGAAAGCGAGTTCGACCTGCTCGGCTTGTTCCAGGGCGTCGGCCTGCCGCAGCAGAGTCTTGGCGACGTGGCACGGCTGCCCAACATGGTCTGGCTCTACCGGCGGCCGATCCTCGACTACTGGGCCGAGCATGATGAAAGCCTCGGCCATATCGTCCGCCACGTCCTGATCCACGAGATCGGCCACCATTTCGGCCTCTCGGACGACGATATGGAAGCGATCGAGGCGCAAGAGCCGGGCTAAGCAGACGAGATCTGCCGAATTCGGCCTAGGATTTCCGGCCCGATCGCGATACATACGCGGTTCCCCAGAACCACCCCGGGAAGCGCAACCATGGACAAGTTCACTACGCTGGAAGGCGTCGCGGCGCCGCTCAAGATCATCAATGTCGACACCGACATGATCATTCCGAAGCAGTACCTCAAGACGATCAAGCGCACCGGCCTTGGCAAGGGGCTCTTCTCCGAGCAGCGCTATAAGGACGATGGCAGCGAGAATCCGGATTTCGTGCTGAACCAGCCGGCCTATCGCAATGCGAAGGTGCTGGTGGCCGGCGACAATTTCGGCTGCGGCTCGAGCCGCGAGCACGCGCCGTGGGCGCTGCTCGATTTCGGCATTCGCTGCGTGATCTCGACCTCGTTCGGCGACATCTTCTACAACAACTGCTTCAAGAACGGCATTCTGCCGATCCGTGTGGCCCAAGAGGACCTCGACAAGCTGTTCGACGACGCCGAGCGCGGCGCCAATGCGACGCTGACGATCGACTTGCCGAACCAGGAGATCCGCGGTCCCGACGGCGGCAAGGTCAAGTTCGAGATCGATCCGTTCCGCAAGCACTGCCTGATGAACGGTCTCGACGATATCGGGCTGACGATGGAGAAGAAGGCCTCGATCGACATTTACGAGGAGAAGCTCAAGAGCGAACGCGCCTGGGCCTGATCCCGGCCTTTGTCCGAGCCCCGGCGCCATCAGCGCTGGGGCTTTTTCTTTGCCCTGATTATCCCTTGGTGTTTGAGCATGGTCTTTTCGGAAAACCGCTGCACACTTTTCCGGATCATGCTCTAAGCTTCCGCGCATGCTGCCTGACATCGTCACCTTCTGGCATGGCTCGATGGACGCCCTGCGCCAGACCTGTCTGCGTTCGCAGTTAGCTGCCGGCCACAAGGTCACGGTCTACAGCTTCGATACCATTCCGGGCCTACCCGCCGGCGTCGGCAACGCGGATGCCGAAGCGATCCTGCCGCGTGCCTTCTCGGAACGGTTGCGGCCACCGCAGCCGGACGGAAGCTGGCGCGACTGGACCACGCTTCAGTTCAGCGACTTCTTCCGCATGAAGCTGATGGCGAAGGGCCTTGGCCTCTGGCTCGATGCCGACGTGCTGCTGCTCAAGCCCGCGATGATCGATCCGGCAAAGCCTTATTTTGCCTGGGAGCGGCCGCGCCAGCTCGGCAACTCCGTGATCTATCTGCCGCCGGAGCACGGCATTGTTGCCGCCTTCGAAGAGCTGATCGAGCAGGAGGAGCTGACGCCGAACTGGCTGTCGCTGCGCCATCGCCTCACCTTTGCGATACGGCGCCTGCGCGGCGGCTCCAACCGTCTCTCGGACATTCGCGTTGCGATCTTCGGGCCCGCGGCACTCACCGCGCTCGCCCGCCGCACTGGCGAATTGCAGAACGCTCTGCCGAAGCAATCATTCTACGCCGTGCATGCCGAGCCGAAGCTTTTCTTCGAGCCATCGAGCTATCTCGGTCTTCTCACCAATCCCGAGATCATCGGTCTCCACATCTCGCCAAAAGGCCGCGGCGGCCAGCCACCGATCCCGGGCAGCCTGTATGCGTGGGCCGCGGAGAAATTCGCGTAGCTCCCTTACGCTGCAGCCGTCCCGGCCACGAGTGCTGCATTTGATCCAGCGCAACGTACATATGCACCATTGTGCTCTATTCGGCTGCAACCGGACGAGCCCAATGGAGCCTCGCATGAGCACCGCGAACAGACCCTATCCCGTGGTTCGGGACCTCATCGAATCCTTCGCCAGCTGGCTGAAACATCGCCGCGAACTGAATGAGCTGCTGCAGCTCGACCGCGCCGATTTCGACCGGATCGCGAGTGATCTCAGGATTGCGCCGGACGATTTGGAAGAACTGGTCCGTCATGGCCGCCACGCCGCCGACGAGCTGCCGAAAATGCTGGAGCAGCTCGGCATCAGCGCGGAAGGGCTAGGCCGCGCGCAGCCGCTACTGCTGCGCGACATGGAGCGGGTCTGCGCACTGTGCAGACACAAGGCTCAATGCGATCGTGATCTCGTCGACGGTTCTGCCGCGGAGAATTACCACGGCTATTGCGCCAATGCGTCGACCCTGGAGTCGCTCGATCGCGCCGATCTTGCGCCGAGCTGACGTCTGGTGAACAAGTTTCCGCCGCGAAGTGTCTGCCGGTCACAACCACATCACTCGTGAGTTAGAATGTTGACCAGCCGCCCGAATGGATCGCGCACGTAAAACCTTCGCACTCCCCACGGCTCCGTGGCAGGTCCATACTCCAATGCGATGCCGGCTCGCTTCATTCTGCGCAACGCTTCATCCAGGTCATCGACTTCAATCGAAAGATCCGGCACGGGAGTGCCTGACCCGCCTTCACTTGCGACGCTCAGTTGAGGCACCATTTTCGATTGCGCTGCAAATGTCGCGATCCATCCCTGGTCCATGACAACCTCCAAGCCGAGGACGTCCTGGTAGAACCGGCGCGCCAGAGAGACGTCCGTCGCCGCGATATTCGTGACGATGCGTTTCACTCTCACGGGACAGCCATCCGCTTCCGACGACGCACCTCTAGCCCTTGCTCATCGCGGCGATCGCGTCCGCGATCTCGATCGTGCGGCGCGCCATGTCGGCGTGCAGACGCTCCACCATCGCGCCGTCGAGCCGGATCGCGCCGCGCGAGACGTTTTCCGGCAATTCGAATGCCGCGATGATTTTTCGGGCGCGCGCGACCTCCTCGTCCGGTGGCGTGAAGATCGCGTTGCAGGCCTCGATCTGTGACGGATGGATCAGCGTCTTGCCGTCGAAGCCGAGATCGCGGCCCTGCGCGCATTCGGTGGCGAAGCCGTCGGAGTTGTTGATGTCGCTGTAGGGCCCGTCGAGGATCTCGAGGCCATGGGCGCGCGTCGCCAGGATGCAATGCGTGATCATCGGGATCATCGCCGCGCGGCCCGGCAGCATCCTGATCCGCGTCTCGCGCGAAATGTCGTTCGGCCCGAACACGAAACCGGACAGGCGCGTCTTCGGGTCGCGTGAAGCGGCGGACAGTTCCTCGGCATGCAACACCGCGCGCGCGGTCTCGATCATGGCCCAGACCTTCACGGTCGGCGCAGCGCCAAGCTCGGCGAGCCGGCGGCCGATCGTGTCGAGGTCCTCGGCGCTGGAAACTTTTGGAACCAGGATGCCGTCCGGCGAGGCCTTTGCGGCCATTGCAACGTCATCGGCCCACCAGGGCGAATCCAGGCCGTTGGTCCGGATTAAAATCTCGCGCTTGCCGAACCCCCTGGCGGCGATGGCAGCGGCGATTCCGTCGCGCGCCACGGCCTTGGCGTCGGGAGCAACGGAATCCTCCAGATCCAGGATCAGACCGTCGGCCGCCAAATTGCGCGCCTTTTCCAGCGCACGGGGGTTGGAGCCGGGCATGAACAGATGGCTGCGGCGCGGGCGGGTCATGCAAGCGTTCCTTCCGGTTTCCTCGGGCGAATTCTAGTGCATGATCGGGAAAAGTGTGCGGCGGTTTTCCGAAAAGATCATGCTCAAGCAAAATAGGCCAAAGCCGATAGCATCGGGCCTGCCCATTCGAAAGGCTTGTTCGCCTTTGCGGTATATGATTAGGCATAGGCCATGACCGCATTCCCTCAGCGCTTGCTGGAAGGCTACAAGGCCTTCGCCACCCAGCGGCTGCCGACCGAGCAGACCCGGTACCGCGACCTGTCGGTGAAGGGGCAATCGCCGGAAGTGATGGTGATCGGCTGCTGCGACTCGCGCGTCTCGCCCGAGGTGATCTTCGACGTCGGTCCGGGCGAGCTCTTCGTCGTCCGCAACATCGCCAATCTGGTGCCGGTGTATCAGCCCGACGGCAACGCACACGGCGTCTCCGCGGCGCTGGAATACGCGGTCAAGGTGCTCCGCACAAAGCACATCGTGGTGCTCGGGCATGCGCAATGCGGCGGCATCCGCGCCTTCGTCGACAAGATCGAGCCGCTCACCCCCGGCGACTTCATCGGCAAATGGATGCAGATGTTCATCAAGCCGGGTGAGGTGGTGGAGCAGCGCGAGCACGAGACCATGGCGCAGTTCGTCGAACGCATCGAGAAGGCCGCGGTGTTTCGCAGCCTCGAAAACCTGATGACCTTCCCGTTCGTGCGCAAGGCGGTCGATGCCGGCCAGATGCAGCTCCACGGCGCCTATTTCGGCGTCGCGGAGGGATCGCTGTTCGTGCTGGATCAGGTTGCGAAGGAGTTCAAGAGCGTGCGAAACGTGGCTTGATTGCGTAGGGTGGGCAAAGGCGCAACGCGCCGTGCCCACCATTCGTCCCGATTGGTACGAAGAAGGTGGGCACGCTACGCTTTGCCCACCCTACGAAGCTTCTACGCCGCCTTCTTCTTCGCGCTGATCAGCTTGCGGTTGATCAGGACTTCCGCGATCTGGATCGCGTTCAATGCGGCACCCTTGCGAAGGTTGTCGGACACGCACCACAGCACGAGACCATTTTCGACCGTCGCATCTTCGCGGATGCGGCTGATATAAGTTGCGTCCTCGCCGGCCGCTTCATACGGCGTGGCGTAGCCGCCGGGCTCCTGCTTGTCGATGACGAGGCAGCCGGGCGCCTTGCGCAGGATGTCGCGCGCCTCGTCGGCGGTGATCGGATTCTCGAACTCGATGTTGAGGGCTTCGGAGTGGCCGACGAACACCGGCACGCGCACGCAGGTCGCGGAGAGCTTGATCTTGGGATCAAGAATCTTCTTGGTCTCCATCATCATCTTCCACTCTTCCTTGGTGTAGCCGTCCTCCATAAAGACGTCGATGTGGGGAATGACGTTGAAGGCGATGCGCTTGGGGAATTTTTTACTGACCAGCTCCTGATTGGTGTAGACGGCCTTGGTCTGCGAGAACAATTCGTCCATCGCATCCTTGCCGGCGCCGGACACCGATTGGTAGGTCGAGACCACGACGCGCTTGATGATGGCCTTGTCGTGCAGCGGCTTGAGCGCGACCACGAGCTGCGCGGTCGAGCAGTTCGGGTTGGCGATGATGTTCTTTTTGCCAAAGTCCTTGGCGGCGTCGGCGTTCACTTCCGGCACGATCAGCGGAACGTCCGGGTCCATGCGCCAGGCCGAGGAATTGTCGATCACGACCGTGCCGGCGGCGCCGATCTTCGGCGACCATTCCTTCGACACCGAGCCGCCCGCCGACATCAGGCAGATATCGACGTCGGAGAAGTCGTAATGCTCGAGCGCTTTGACCTTCAGGGTGCGGTCGCCATAGGAGACCTCGACGCCGACGCTGCGGCGTGAGGCCAATGCCACGACCTCGTCCGCGGGGAATTTGCGCTCATCGAGGATGTTGAGCATTTCCCGCCCGACATTGCCGGTCGCGCCGACGACTGCGACTTTGTAACCCATCGTTCACTCTCCGACGAAAAAGCCCTTTCCTGAAGCTGACGCTTAAACAGGAAGAGCAGCGCTTCTATGCGAGAACCGGCCTCAAGACAACGTTGGACCATGCCTGAAGGCAGTGGATGCAGTCGCCTGAGGCCAGTACGGCCGCAACTCCCACCCAGATCCATCTGGCGCTCGCCAACTTCGCCGACGAAGTCGTCGGCACGCTGGCGCGCCTGTTCGCCTATGTGGGGGTTCTGGTGCTGTTTGCCATCCTTGGGCTTGCGGCGCTCGGCCAGTTGCCGAGCCTCCAAGATGACGGGCCGGCGCTGAAGCCGGGCTGGAGCGTCGCCGACCGCTCGCATCCGGCGTTCGCGATGAGCCGGCTCGATCCATCAGACAAAACAATATCTTACACCGTCCTCAGGCACCCTGAAGGTGGGCGCAGGGACGTGCTGCGCTGGACCGGTGAAGGGGACCGGCCGCTCGCCGAGCTCGAAATCTACCGGCCGGGCGGCGAATTCGACTTGACGCGTCCGGCCGCCGCCGATTTGGCCATGCAGATGGGCCTTGTCCAGATAGGCCTTGGCGAGGCACCACTCGAGCAAGCCGGACTGATCGATACGAAATTCGGACCAGTTGCGCTGCTCCATCCCAGCGCCGCGGCGAAGGGGACGCAGACTTGCCTCGCCTACCTCAAGCGCAACGAGGACCCCGCGCTCCAGATCTCCGGCTTCTCCTGCCAGGGTGAGACCGAGCCTGCCCGGCGCGCGGCGATCGCCTGCACGCTGAACCGGCTGACGCTGTTGACCTCGGGCAACGAGCCGAAATTGGCGGAATTGTTCGCCCATGCCGAGCTCAAGCGCAGGGGGTGTGACGCCGGAGCTTCGTCGGACTGGCTGCTGGGCGCTGCGAACGCGCAATTGCGCGGGGCGCTCTGACCGGCATCAAGCTCAAATGACCACCCAAGTGAACCGCTCAAGTGGCTGGTTTTCATGCAACTTTTGCCTGGGCGCGCGATTATTCCGGGCTGGTGTGACCCAATAGACCTAGTTGCGGCCGCCCCGGCCGGGCTAGTATGGGGCGAAATCGATTGGCGGCTTGCCGCCTGAAGGGGACGTGATGAGCTCGAAATTTTCTGCCGCGAACAAATTGGCGATCTGGCTTGCGGCGGGCGCCGTCATTGCCATGTCCTCTGCCATGAGTTTCGCGACGCCGGCCTCGGCCGACAGCAAGACCAAGCGTTATGACGATCGCGGCCGGCCCTATTACGGACCGAGCGGCCCCAACGCGGTCTATCAGCAGGGACGTACCCGTCTCTATGTGAGCAAGCGCTCCTGGCTCGACGGCGGCACCGAGGTCAATCCGGGTGACCGCAAGTTCTCCGATTATGCCTTCCCGCCGGCCGTGGGCTATCCGTCCTTCGCCCGCGAAAACCTCAACCGTCCGATCGACCGCCAGCCGCTCAGCCCTCCGTCTGACGTCGGCGGCTACCCGCAGACTTTCCCGCTGTACTGAAGCGGACACGACTGACCAAATCGAAAATGGCCGGGCTCGCGCCCGGCCATTTTGTTTTGAGGATCTGTAGGGTGGGCAAAGGCGCTCTTGCGCCGTGCCCACCATCTCCCAGCTATCGCGATCGAAGAGGTGGGCACGCTTGCGCTTTGCCCACCCTACAATTGCTGTGCAAGCCTTACGCGTGCAGCTTCTGCAATTCCTTCAGAATCGCTTCGCCCATCTGCGTGGTCGAGGCCGCGGTCGTTCCCTCCGACTTGATGTCGGCGGTGCGCAGACCGCTGGCGAGTACTGCTGCGATCGCAGCGTCCAGCTTGTCGGCGAGCGCGCCCATGTCGAACGAATAACGCAGCGCCATGCCGAACGACGAGATCATCGCGATCGGATTGGCGAGGCCCTGGCCTGCGATATCCGGCGCCGAACCGTGCACGGGCTCGTACAGCGCCTTGCGCTTCTTGCTCTTGACGTCGACCTCGCCGAGCGAGGCCGAGGGCAGCATGCCGAGCGAGCCAGTCAGCATCGCAGCGATGTCGGACAGCATGTCGCCGAACAGATTGTCGGTGACGATGACGTCGAACTGCTTCGGCCACTTCACCAGCATCATGCCGCCGGAATCGGCGAGCTGGTGCTCGAGCGTCACGTCCGCGTATTCGCGCTTGTGGACTTGCGTCACGACCTCGTTCCAGAGCACGCCCGATTTCATGACGTTGCGCTTCTCCATCGACGTCACCTTGTTCCGGCGCTTTTTGGCGAGGTCGAAGGCGACGCGGGCGATGCGCTCGATTTCATAGGTGTCGTAGACCTGGGTATCGATAGCGCGCTTCTGGCCGTTGCCGAGATCGGTGATGGTCTTGGGCTCGCCGAAATAGACGCCGCCGGTAAGCTCGCGCACGATGACGATGTCGAGGCCCTCGATCGCCTCGCGCTTCAGGCTCGAGGCATCCGCGAGCGCCGGATAGCACACGGCGGGACGCAAGTTTGCGAACAGGCCGAGGTCCTTGCGCAGCCGCAACAGGCCGGCTTCGGGACGGACGTCATAAGGTACCGCATCCCATTTCGGGCCGCCGACCGCGCCAAAAATGATCGCGTCGGCGTCCTTGGCCTTGACCATGTCGCCCTCGGAGATCGACACCTTGTGCGCGTCATAGGCGGAGCCGCCGACCAGGCCGGTATCGGTCTCGAATTTGGCGATCCCGGCCGAACTGAGCCAGTCGATCAGCCGCTTCACCTCGCCCATCACCTCGGGGCCGATACCGTCGCCGGGAAGCAGCAGCAGTTTGTGGGTCGCCATGGTCAGATCCTTCTCAATCCTCTCTCGTCATTCCGGGGCGCGAGCAAAGCGCGCGAGCTATGATGCGCAATTGCGCATCAGAGAATCCATCAGGCCATGCAACAAGTGGCGGAATGGATTCCGGGCTCTCGCCCATCCAAGTCGGCGATTGCCGACTTGGCTCACTTAAGTACCTAACTCGGGTAAACCCGAGTTAGGGGGCGCGCCCCGGAATGACGGCCGGCCGGAGTGCTAGAGCGGCGTTGCGCGCTTGGCAAGACACCATTGCCGCTTCGCCGCTGTGCAAGGCGGGCAGGGCCTGCCACAATCACGCCGCCGGAGTACCCCTTGCACACCCAAGACTACCTTGCTCAAGACCGCCGCCCGCCACCCGACGCGCATCCCGCGCGGCTCATCCTGACCTTGTCGCTGGCTGCGACGGTCGGGCTCGGCATCGGCCGTTTTGCCTATGCGCTGGTGCTGCCGGACATGCGGGATGACCTCGGCTGGTCCTACTCGGCGGCCGGTTTCATGAACACCATCAACGCCGTCGGCTACCTCGCGGGTGCGCTGATGGCGTCGCGGCTGATCCGGCTGGTGGGCTGGTCGGCCGCGATCCGCGGCGGAACCGTAGCCTGCGTCGCCGCGCTCGCGCTCTGCGCGCTCACCGGGAATTTTTTCGCGCTCAGCCTGGCGCGGCTGGTGCTCGGCGTCGGCGCCGCGGCCGGCTTTGTCGCCGGCGGCGCGCTGGCTGCGACCGTCGCGCAGTCGCGTCCCGAGCGCGCCAATTTCCTGCTCAGCCTGTTCTATGCCGGGCCCGGCATCGGCATTCTCGCCTCGGGCCTGATTGCGCCCTACACGCTCGCGCATTTCGGGCCGGGCTCGTGGTGGATCGTGTGGTGGGCCATGGCCCTGCTTTCGGCAGCGATGACGATCCCCCTGTTTCTGGTCCGCATCGAGAGCAAGGCGCGGTTCACCGAGGCAGGTCACGCCTCGTTCGAAATCCTGCCCGTGCTGGTCTATCTCGCGGCCTACTTTCTGTTCGGCGCCGGCTACATCGCCTACATGACCTTCATGATCGCCTATGTGCGCGACGGCGGCGGCGGTGCCGCAGCGCAGGCCGCATTCTGGAGCCTGATCGGCATGAGTGCTTTCGTGACGCCCTGGGTCTGGCGCCGCGTCCTCGCGCTCGACCGCGGCGGACTTGCGACCGCCATCATCCTCGGCACCAACGCGCTCGGCGCGTCGCTTCCGATCTTCGGACATTCGACGGCGTGGCTGTCGATCTCCGCGGTTGTGTTCGGCGTCGCCTTCTTTGCGGTGGTTGGCTCGACCACCGCTTTCGTGCGCTTCAACTATCCGCACGAGGTATGGCCAAGCGCGATCGCGGCGATGACGATCTCCTTCGGCATCGGCCAGACGCTCGGACCGATCGTGGTCGGCGCCATCACGGATGTGCTGGGAAGCTTGAGTTATGCGCTGAATGTGTCGGCGGCATTGCTGGCGCTCGGCGCGATGGCCGCGTTGTGCCAGCGGAGGGTGCGGCCGAAGGGCTCGGTGCCGTAGGGTGGGCAAAGGCGCACAGCGCCGTGCCCACCATGATCTTCACGGCGGATGCAGCATTGGTGGGCACGCTTCGCTTTGCCCACCCTACAGACCTTCAGCTCCCGCTGAACGAATTATATCCCTGATCTTCCCAATAACCGCCCTTGTAGTCGTTGGTGACTTCCATCGAGACCACGTATTTCGGGTTCTTGAAGCCAAGCTTGGTCGGCACGCGGATCTTCATCGGGAAGCCGTAGGCGCGCGGCAGGATGTCGTTCGCGTATTTGAACGTCATCTGCGTCTGCGGGTGCAACGCGCTGCGCATGTCGAGCGGCGAGTTGTAGCCGTCCTTGTCGGCGCACTGGAACCAGACATATTTCGCGCGCGTGTCGGCACCGATCAGCTTGAGGAAGTCGCGGAGCGGCGTGCCGGTCCAGCTGCCGATCGCGCTCCAGCCCTCGACGCAGATGTGGCGGGTGATCTGGGTCACCTGCGGCAATTGATAGAGCTCATCGAGCGTCCACGATTTCTTGTTGTCGACGAGGCCGCGCACCTCGAGCTTCCAGTCTTTGCCGTCGACCTCGGGCGCGTCGTCGAGATCGTAATAGGCGTTGAAGGGAAATGGCTTTGTGATCGCGCTCTCCGGGAAGGTCGGCGCCAGCGCGTGGGGATTGAAGATGAACGCCTGCACGGCGTCGTTGAACTTCGAGACCGACTTCAGCATCTCCTCGGCGGACGAGCTGTCGATCACGTCACAGCCGGTGAGCAGCGTCAGCGCGCCCAGGCTGGCACCGCCCGTGATGAAACGGCGGCGGGCAAGATCCGGCATCGCCTTGATGGAGTCCTTGATCAGCAGCCGCTTGTCGACGCCGGGGATCAGGAATGAGCGCTTTGCCATTTGGTCCTCCTCTCAGCGACCAATGATCATCGCGCGCAGGCTCTTCGGCACCAGCAGCGCGAGCGCGACGTGGACAACGAGGAAGGCGCAGATCGCGGCCATGCAGAAGAAGTGGACGTAGCGCGCGGTCGGATAGTCGCCGAACAGCATCACCAGATAATAGAGCTGCACCGGCTTCCACATCGCCAGGCCCGACAGCACGATCAGCACGCCGACCACGATGATGCCGGCATAGAGCAGGCGCTGCACGTAATTGTAGACGGTGAGGTCGTCATGGCCGAGCTTGAAGGTCAGCGCCGCCCTGACGTCGTGGAGCACACCCGACGGCGTGATCGGCAGCAGTTTTTTCCGGAAGCGGCCGGTGGCAAAACCGGTGACGAGATAGGCGAGGCCATTGATCATCAACAGCCACATCGCCGCAAAATGCCAGAGCAGGCCGCCAGCCAGCCAGCCGCCGAGCGTGATATCGCGGGGGAAGCGGAAATCGAACAGCGGCGAAGCGTTGTAGATCTGCCAGCCCGACAGGATCATCAGGATCATAGCGAGCGCGTTGATCCAGTGCATGATCCGAACCCAGGCCGGCTGGATCACTTTGGCCGGGGTAGCCCTGACCTGTTCGTCGGTGACTGTGAGGCTCGACATGACGGTTCCGTCCTAGGGATGGTCTGACACCAAATATACGCCGATGCTTCCGCTTTCGTTACGCCCTTCCGGCATCGAATCGATGCCGGAAGGTTATCGCAGTTCCAAAAAAAGCGAGCCGGGGTGCCCTCGGGCTCGCGGTTTCGTCGCCTCCTGCCCGAGGGATGAACCAGGACTGAGCGGTGTTACGTCGCCGGCATCAGCACGGTGTCCACCACATGGATGACGCCATTCGACTGGTTGACGTTGCTGATTGTCACCATCGAGGTGCCGCCCTTGGCGTCGACGATCCAGGTCTTGCCGTCCATCTTCTTGATCGTCAGTTCCTCGCCTTCGGCGGTCTTCAGCTTCTTGCCTTCGGTGAGGTCGGAGGCCTCGAGCTTGCCGGGCACGACGTGGTAGGTCAGGATCTTGGTCAGCGTCGCCTTGTTCTCGGGCTTGACCAGGGTGTCGACGGTGCCGGCCGGCAGCTTGCCGAAGGCGGCGTTGGTCGGCGCGAACACCGTGAACGGGCCTTTGCCTTCCAGCGTCGGCACGAGGCCGGCTGCCTTCACCGCCGCCACCAGCGTGGTGTGGTCCTTCGAATTGACGGCGTTCTGGACGATGTTCTTCGAGGGGAACATCGCGGCGCCGCCGACCATGACGGTCTTTTCCTCGGCGCGAACGGGCGCGACGACGGTCGCGGTGATGGCCAACGCGCTGAAGGCTGCAGCAGTGAGATAGGTAATGCGCTTCGACATGGAAGAGTCTCCCGATTGGATTGTGACCGGCGATTGCCGGCGTTCGAGTTGGAGCAACAACGGCATCTGCGACGCTTGAGGTGAGGCGGCAGCGCCGTCGTTGGACCGAACTACGGGAGGGTTCGCGAAGTGGTTTCGGACAAAACTTCTTTGTGATGCGTGAAACTTTGCGGGGCGATGTTCGTGGGGTCGCGCGAGCCGCATTCTCCGCCGTCGTCCTGGCGAAAGCCAGGCGAAAGCCAGGGCCCATTACCCCACGGAGAAGTTGCGGCGCGACGCTGATCACTCCGAGTCGTCGCCAAACTACTCCCTGTGGTTATGGGTCCTGGATCGGCGCTCCGCTTTGCTGCGCTTGTCCAGGACGACGAGATAAGAATTGTGGGTGCGCTATGCCCTCAATCCCTGCTCAACGGCGTTTGAATAAACCCGCGATTATGCGTCGGGCTGATCAACAGCTCGTTGATGCAGACCCGCGCCGGCATGCTGGCGATGAACGCGATGGTGCGGCCGAGGTCTTCGGATTGCAGCATCCTGGACTGCTCCTCCTCGCTCGGCACCACCGGGCGGAGCTTGAGGATCGGCGTCGCCACCTCGCCCGGCATCAGGCAGCAGGCGCGCAAGCCGTTGACGCATTCGTCCATGTTGAAGGAATGGGTCAGCGCCAGCACTGCGTGTTTGGTCGTCGTGTAGGCCGGGCCCGGCATTTTCGAGACGTGGCGGCCGGCCCAGGACGAGACGTTGATGATCGCGCCATCCTGCTGCTTGCGCATCGTCGGCAGCACCGCGCGCATGCAGTAGAGCACGCCGTTGAGATTGACCTGGACCAGTCTGTCCCAGCCCTCCAGTTCCAAGTCCTTCCAGCTCCGCTTCGGGACATTGATGCCGGCATTGTTGACCAGGAGATCGATCCGGCCGTGCTTGGCGACGATCTGATCGGCCACCTTCTGGGCCTCGGCGGCAACGGACACGTCCAAAGCAATGGCCTCGGCCGCTCCGCCAACCTTGATGATCTTGGCGACCACGAAATCCAGGGCATCCTTGCGCCGGCCGGACACCACCACCGTCCAGCCGTCGGCCGCGAGCGCCTCGGCGCCGGCTTCCCCGATCCCGCTGCCGCCGCCCGTGACCCAGGCCACGCGTTTCCCGTTTTTGGTCATGCAAACTGTCTCCGTTGCTTCATCGGGGCGGTTTTTGCTAATCCAGCCCTCGGTTTTGACCGAACCTTGCGGTCGAGGAAAATCTTGCATGAACCAAGCTGCCAACGCCAACCTGTTTTCCCGCCTGTTCGACGGCCTGGACGACCCTGCGCGCCTCGCGATCGAGACGCATGACGGTGCCCGCATTAGCTATGGCGATTTGATCGCGCGGGCCGGGCAAACGGCGAACGTGCTGATCGCGCGCGGCGTGAAGCCGGGTGACCGCGTCGCGGTGCAGGTGGAGAAGTCGGTCGCCAATATCGTGCTGTATCTGGCGACCGTGCGCGCCGGCGCGGTCTATCTGCCGCTCAATACGGCCTATACGCTGAACGAGCTCGACTACTTCATGGGCGATGCCGAGCCGTCGCTGGTGGTCTGCGATCCCTCCAAGGCGGAAGGGCTTGCCCCGATCGCCGCCAAGGTGAAAGCAAAAGTCGAGACGCTCGGGCCGGAGGGCAACGGCTCGCTCACCGAGGCCGCCGACAGAGCCAGCAGTGAATTCACCACCTTGCCGCGCGCTGGCGACGATCTTGCCGCGATCCTCTACACCTCCGGCACCACCGGCCGCTCGAAGGGCGCAATGCTCACCCACGACAATCTCGCGTCGAACTCGCTTTCGCTGGTCGGCTTCTGGCGCTTCACCGACAAGGACGTGCTGATCCACGCGCTGCCGATCTATCACACCCACGGCCTGTTCGTGGCGACCAACGTCACGCTGTTTGCCCGCGCCGCGATGATCTTCCTGCCGAAGCTCGATCCGGATCTGATCATCAAGCTGATGGCGCGCGCCACGGTGCTGATGGGCGTGCCGACCTTCTATACGCGGCTCTTGCAAAATCCCGCGCTGTCGCGCGAGACGACCAAGCACATGCGGCTGTTCATCTCGGGCTCGGCGCCGCTGCTGGCCGAGACCCATCGCGAATGGTCGGCGCGCACCGGTCATGCCGTGCTCGAGCGCTACGGCATGACCGAGACCAACATGAACACGTCGAATCCCTATGACGGCGAGCGCGTGCCCGGTGCCGTCGGCTTCCCGCTGCCCGGCGTCGCCGTGCGCGTCACCGACCCCGAGACGGGCAAGGAGCTTCCGCGCGATGAGGTCGGCATGATCGAGGTGAAGGGCCCCAACGTGTTCAAGGGCTACTGGCGCATGCCGGAAAAGACCAAGGCCGAATTTCGTGATGACGGCTTCTTCATCACCGGCGATCTCGGCAAAATCGACGCCAAGGGATACGTCCACATTTTGGGACGAGGCAAGGATCTCGTCATCTCCGGCGGCTTCAACGTCTATCCGAAGGAAATCGAGAGCGAGATCGATGCGATGCCGGGCGTGATCGAGTCCGCCGTGATCGGCGTGCCGCATGCCGATTTCGGCGAGGGCGTCACGGCGGTGCTGGTCTGCAACAAGGGCGCGGAAGTCAGCGAAGCCTCGGTGCTGAAGGCGCTCGACGGCCGCCTGGCAAAATTCAAGATGCCCAAGCGCGTGTTCGTCGTCGACGAACTGCCGCGCAACACCATGGGCAAGGTGCAGAAGAACGTGCTGCGGGATACGTACAAGGATATTTACGCGAAGAAGTAGGGGCGCGGTTGCTCCGGGGGTGGGGACACATGAAACTCGATCAGGCTGTTCGGATCAACGATCATCTCCTTGATGCCTGCGCGGCACTCGACCAGGCCCGAATGGCCATCGCGGGGCTTGGCAAAGCCGAGCGGATCGAGCTTGGAGACTGGCTTGACGCCATCGTCGGCGCTTTGGAAGACAAGCTATTCGTGCCGATTTACGAACAGCACCCGGATCTTGAGCCGCCAGAGGCCGATTGGGAGCCGCCGACGATCAGTAGCGAGCTCACGTGGGATGACGTCCAGCTTCCACCGTCAGTGACCGAGCAGCAGCTGGACGAAATCATTTTCTCGCTCCTGACGGTGCGTCGGCAAAAGACCGCGGCGATAGCGGTTCTGGCGGAGCTGCATTCTAAAAACGCTGGATTGCCCATAACGGACGAGGTAATCGCGGCACGATTGAAGATACTTTCCGACACCGACCGTATCGAAGGCATAGGCGATCTTCGGATGTGGCGACACAGCGAAGTGCGTTTAAAGGACGGACCGATTAACTAGTGCCCGCCCACCAAGCTCAGCACAAACCGGCTACCCACGATAAACAGATAACACCCAAACGCGGCCTCCAGCGTCCGCTTCGACATCGCGTGTGCGGCCCTGACGCCGAGCGGCGCGGTGACGAGGCTCATCGGCATTACCAGGACCGCGCCGATCAGCGAGACGTAGCCGAGCGCGAACGGGACTTGCAGGGCAATGACGCCCGGATAGCTCGCCGCCGCAGGCCAGCCGGCGTAGACGTAGCCGATCGCGCCGGGGATCGAGATCAGCACCGCGAGCGCGGATGAGGTCGCCACCGCCTGATGGATCGGCCGGCTGTAGAACGTCATCAGCAGATTTGAGAACAGCCCGCCGCCAATGCCCATCAGCGTCGACAAAATGCCGACAACGAATCCGTAGACGCGCATCAAGGCACCTTTCGGCAAATCATCTCCGAGCTTCCAGCTCTCGCGTGCGAAAATCAGCCGTACCGCGGCCGACCAGGCGACGCAGATGAAGACGACCTTGAACAGCCGCTCCGGCGCGTAGCGCGCGACCACGCTGCCGGCGATGACGCCGATCACGATCGGCAGCCACCAGACCCGCAGGATCGCCATGTCGACAGCGCCGCGCTTGTAGTGCGCCTGGAACGAGCGGATCGAGGTCGGAATGATCACCGCGAGCGAGGTGCCGACGCAAAGCGGCATGCGCACCTCCAGTGGCACGCCGGCGATACGGAAGCATTCGTAGAATACCGGCACGAGGATTGCGCCGCCGCCAATGCCGAACACGCCGGCCAAAAATCCGGAGAGCGCGCCGACCGCGATCAGCAGCAGCGCGAGCTCCACGACTTCCTGAATATCAAGCCCTGCGATCACCCCAGACCTGCCCCGGCGACTGGCCGCAACTTCTCCGATACTCGGCTCGTAGAGAGCTGTAGGCGATCCGATTTCCGCGGTCGACAGCCGGTGCCTTCCGGCTGGGGTGGAATGCAGGGTGCGCATATCCGGGACCGGCCACAAGAATGGGGAGGCCGGGGTCGGCGCTGGCCGGGAAGAAGATGAGCCTACCCATGTGTTGGGCGGTTTGGACGGCATGGTCCGTTTAGGGCCGTTCCAATAGGGAATTCAATGCTCCATCGCCCACAGCAACGAAGGAATGAATCGATAATCTTGGCTTTCCGGTAGACGTCGGACTGGTATACCAAGCCCTCGATTGGGCCTGCTTGATCAACGCCATAGCGCTGAACCCCGGTTCGATCTATGGCGATTTGGTGATTGCGCAGGCGAAATCGACTCCGTAAATAGAGCCCATCTCTCGCGATCCCCACGCGCCCCATGCTGGGCCGCAATAAAGCATCAAAGCCCATGTCCGCACGGATCGAACGACCGCTTTCTCCGCACATGCAAGTGTACCGTTGGACGCTGACGATGGCTCTTTCTATCGTCCATCGCGCCACCGGTATTGCCCTTTATGTTGGAACGCTGCTGCTGGTCTGGTGGCTGGTTGCCGCGGCCTCCGGCCCGGCCGCCTATATCCACGTCCAGGCCTTCGCCGGCAGCATCATCGGCCGGCTGATCGTGTTCGGCTACACTTGGGCCTTGATGCACCATATGCTCAGCGGCATCCGGCATTTCGTGTGGGATCTCGGCTACGGCTTCAAGGCCAATGAGCGCGAAGCGCTGAGCTGGGGCGCCCTGATCGGCGGCATCGCGCTGACGGTGCTGATCTGGATCATCGCCTATGCGAACGGAGGCGGCCGATGAGTTTTGATGAATCCCATGGCTCTCCGAAGCGTCCCTCGATGCGCACGCCGCTCGGGCGCGTCCGCAATCTCGGCGCCGCGCATTCCGGCACGTCCGATTTCTGGCGCCAGCGCATCACCGGCGTCGCCATGACGCTGCTGATGATCCCGGTGCTGGTGATCATCATGATGCTGCTCGGCCGCAACCAAGTCTACGCTGCGCAGACTCTGAGCTCCATTCCCGTCGCGGTGATCCTGCTGCTCTTCATCTTGGCCAGCGCCTGGCACATGAAGATCGGCATGCAGGTGGTGATCGAGGACTACATCCATAACGAGAAGCTGAAGCTCGTGTCGATCATGCTCAACAACTTCTTCTCGTCCGCCGTGGCGCTCGCCTCGACCTACGCGATCCTGAAACTTTCGTCCGGAGTGTAACCATGGCTGCCACGACGAATGGCAAGGGCGACGGCGCTCCCGCCACCAGCGGAAAAGCCTACCCGATCGAAGACCACACCTATGACGTCGTCGTGGTCGGCGCCGGTGGCGCGGGTCTGCGCGCCGTGGTCGGCTGCAGCGAAGCGGGCCTGCGCACCGCCTGCATCACCAAGGTGTTTCCGACCCGATCGCACACGGTCGCAGCGCAAGGCGGCATCTCCGCCTCGCTCGGCAACATGCACAAGGACGACTGGCGCTGGCACATGTACGACACCGTGAAGGGGTCGGACTGGCTGGGAGATCAGGACGCCATCGAATACATGGTGCGCAACGCGCCCGAAGCGGTCTACGAGCTCGAGCACTGGGGCGTGCCGTTCTCGCGCACCGAGGACGGCAAGATCTACCAGCGTCCGTTCGGCGGCATGACCTTGGATTACGGCAAGGGCCAGGCGCAGCGCACCTGCGCCGCCGCCGACCGCACCGGCCACGCCATGCTGCACACGATGTACGGTCAGTCGCTGCGTCACGCGGCCGAGTTCTTCATCGAATTCTTCGCCATCGACCTGATCATGGACGACCAGGGCGCCTGCCGCGGCGTCATCGCGCTCAAGCTCGACGACGGCACGCTGCATCGCTTTCGCGCCCAGACCACGATTCTGGCGACCGGCGGCTATGGCCGCGCCTATGCCTCCTGCACCTCAGCGCACACCTGCACCGGCGATGGCGGCGGCATGGTGCTGCGCGCCGGCCTGCCGCTCCAGGACATGGAATTCGTGCAGTTCCACCCGACCGGCATTTACGGAGCGGGCTGCCTGGTTACTGAAGGCGCGCGCGGCGAGGGCGGCTATCTCGTCAATTCCGAAGGCGAGCGCTTCATGGAGCGCTACGCGCCGTCGGCCAAGGACCTTGCCTCGCGCGACGTGGTTTCACGCTCGATGACCATCGAAATCCGCGAAGGCCGCGGCGTCGGCAAGAAGAAGGACCACATCTTCCTGCATCTCGACCACCTCGATCCGAAGGTGCTGGCGGAGCGGCTGCCAGGCATCTCCGAATCCGCAAAAATCTTCGCCAATGTCGACGTGACGCGCGAGCCGATCCCGATCGTGCCGACCGTGCATTACAACATGGGCGGCATCCCCACGAACTATCATGGCGAGGTGCTGACCAAGAAGGACGGCGACGACAATGCGGTGGTCCCCGGCCTGATGGCGCTGGGCGAAGCGGCCTGCGTCTCCGTGCACGGCGCCAACCGCCTCGGCTCCAACTCGCTGATCGACCTCGTGGTGTTCGGTCGTGCGGCTGCGCTGCGCTGCGCTGAGAGGCTCACCGCCAATGCCAAGCAGCCGGAGCTGCCGGCGAACTCGGCCGAGCTCGCGCTCGGCCGCCTCGACCATTACCGCTACGCCTCCGGCGGCACGCCGACCGCAAAGCTGCGCGAGGGCATGCAACACGTGATGCAGACCAACTGCGCGGTGTTCCGCACCGGCGAAATCTTGAACGAAGGCCAGAACCTGATCCAGAAGGTCCACAGCGGCATCAGCGACATCGCCGTCTCGGACCGTTCGCTGGTGTGGAATTCGGACCTCGTCGAGACGCTGGAGTTCGACAATCTGATCTCGCAGGCGGTGGTGACGATGAACTCGGCGGCCAACCGCACCGAGAGCCGCGGCGCCCATGCGCGCGAGGATTTTTCCGAACGCGACGACAAGAACTGGATGAAGCACACGCTGGCCTGGCTGGATGATTCCGGCAAGGTCAAGATCGAGTACCGCCCCGTTCACGACTACACCATGACCAACGACGTGCAGTACATCCCGCCCAAAGCTCGCGTTTACTAAACGGCGCGCGTGTATTGATCGAACAGCGAAGGCCTTATCGAAATGGTTGAATTCGCACTTCCGAAGAACTCCAAGATCACCGGCGGCAAGATCTGGCCGAAGCCCGCGGGCGCGGCAGAGGTGCGCGAATTCCGCGTCTATCGCTGGAATCCGGACGACGGCAAGAATCCGAGCGTCGACACCTATTATGTCGATACCAACGATTGCGGTCCGATGGTGCTGGACGGCCTGATCTGGATCAAGAACAACATCGATCCGTCGCTGACCTTCCGTCGCTCCTGCCGCGAAGGCGTCTGCGGTTCCTGCGCGATGAACATCGACGGCCAGAACACGCTGGCCTGCACTCGCTCGATGCACGACGTCAAGGACGGGGCAGTGAAGATCAATCCGCTGCCGCACCAGCCGGTGGTGAAGGATCTCGTGCCCGATCTGACCAATTTCTATGCGCAATACGCCTCGATCGAGCCGTGGCTGAAGACGACCTCGCCGACGCCGCAGAAGGAATGGCGCCAGAGCCATGAGGACCGCGAAAAGCTCGACGGTCTCTACGAGTGCATCCTCTGCGCCTGCTGCTCGACCTCGTGCCCGAGCTATTGGTGGAACAGCGAGCGTTACCTCGGCCCGGCCGCACTGCTCCAGGCCAACCGCTGGGTCTCCGATTCGCGCGACGAGGCGACTGGCGAGCGGCTCGACAATCTCGAGGATCCGTTCCGGCTCTATCGCTGCCACACCATCCTGAACTGCGCAAAGGCCTGCCCGAAGGGCCTCAACCCGGCCGAAGCCATCGCCGAGCTCAAGCTCAAGATGGTCGAGCGGCAGATCTAGACCTGATTCATGCTCCGATCCCCGGCCGAGACGGCCGGGCCTTCTACGACCGGCGCCAGTTTGATTAGAATTTTTCGTGGCCCCCGTGGCGGGCGCAAAAATTAGATACCGCAACTACAGGTTATTCGCATAAGCGGCTTCCTTCCCGGCGGGAAATTCAGTTAAGCTCAGGTCCAGGGACCGGAGCGACCGTGCAGGGCGCACAACGCAATTCGCTGAGGCTTTTACAGTGGATGATGGCGGCATCCCTGGCGCTGCCGATTGCCTTGTTCGCGATCGCCTCCACGATCTCCTACACATCGACCAACGACATCGCCGACCGCGAGATCGAGCGGTCGCTTGATGTCGCGCACGAGCATGCGCTCAAGGTGTTTGAGACCATCGACCGCAGCCTCGCCGAGCTTAACGAGGTCGTGCGCGGCCTTCCCGACGAAATCATCCGCCCGCGCGAACCGTCGCTGCACCGTCGCCTGAAACGGCTGACCGATTCGCTGCCGCAGCTCAAATCGGCCTGGATTTTCGACGCGGGCGGAAAGTCGCTGGTCAACAGCCTCGTCTCGCCGCCGCCCGAGCTGAGCTTTGCGGACCGAGATTACTTCTACGCCCATATCGACCAGAGCATCGGCACATTCATCGGCGCCTTGCTGACACCCCGCCCGCCCTATCAAGGCGCGCGGTTCTTCGGCATGAGCCGCCGCCGCGATTCCGACGACGGCAGCTTCATCGGCGTGATCCAGGCCTCCGTCCTGCCCGAATATTTCGAGAGCTTCTACGCCAGGATCGGCTCCGCTGCCGGCAGCTTCTTCGCGATGGGACGCGCCGACGGCGAAGTGCTGGCGCATTTCCCGCGGCTCGACGGCAACCTCCGGCTCGATCCCGGCGGACCGGTCGGCCGCAACATCGCAGCCAATCCCGAGCACGGCCTGATCACCGTCGCTTGGCCGTCGGACGGGATCGAGCGGCGCATCGGCTACCGGCGCATCGCCGAATATCCAATCTATGTCAGTGCCGGGCTCGAGACCTCGGCAATCCGCGCACGCTGGTTCGTCACCATGGGCCAGCATCTGGTGTTCGGCGTACCCGCGACCGCGCTGCTGTTTCTGCTGCTCGCCTTGGCGTTCCGGCGCACCCAGCATCTCCAGGCCGAAGCCGCACGGCGGCGGGAGGCCGAGGAGGCGCTCAAGCACAGTCAGCGCCTCGAGGCGCTCGGACAGCTCACCGGCGGCGTCGCGCACGACTTCAACAACCTTCTGACCGTGATCCGCGCCTCCGTCGACCTCTTGAACCGGCCGCAGCTGAGCGAGGAGCGGCGGCAGCGCTACATCACCGCCATCGCGGATGCGGTCGCCCGTGCCGCCAAGCTGACCTCGCAGCTCCTTGCTTTTGCACGGCGCCAGACCCTGAAGCCGGCGGCATTCGACGTCGGCGAACGGTTGCAATCGCTGCACGACATGTTTGCGACGCTGCTCGGACCGGCGATCGAGATCGTCATGCGGCTGCCGGCGGAGCCCTGCCTCGTCAATGCCGATGCCGGCCAGTTCGAGACGGCGCTGATCAACATGGCGACCAATGCGCGCGATGCCATGCAGGGCAAGGGCAGGATCACCTTCGCAGTACAGGCGGCGACGGCCGTTCCGGACACGCTGGCACAGCTCACCGGCAGCCAGAACTTGAGCAAGCTTGGTTTCGTCAGCGTCGCCGTCAGCGATACCGGCGTCGGCATTCCCGCAGGCCGGATCGGGCGCGTCTTCGAGCCATTCTTCACCACCAAGCAGGTCGGCCACGGCACCGGTCTCGGCCTGTCGCAGGTATTCGGCTTTGCCCGGCAATCCGGCGGCGAGGTGACGGTCGAGAGCGAGGTCGGGCAGGGCAGCACCTTCTCGCTTTATCTGCCGCGCGCTGCGCCGGACCTGCTGCCGCAGCGGTTGGCGCCGAATACGGCGCCGGCGGTCGCGGGCAGCGGCATGTCGGTCCTGGTGGTCGAGGACAATATCGAGCTCGGCAATTTCGCCGCCGACGGCCTCACCGAGCTCGGTTACAGCATCACGCTGGTCGACAATGCCACCGATGCGCTTGCGGAGCTGGTCGTGGACACTGATCGTTTCGATGTCGTGTTTTCGGACATCGTGATGCCGGGGATGACCGGCCTTGATCTCGCGCAGGCGATCCGCGATCGCGGCATCGGCGTGCCGATGGTGCTGACTACGGGTTACAGCGAGGCGCTGTCCCAGAACGGCAGCCTCGGTCTCGATGTCGTGCAAAAGCCCTACGCGATCGACGAACTATCGCGCGTGCTTCACCGGGCTGCGCGGCTGCGCAGAGTGCGAGACGGTGCCGCCGAATAGTGCCGTGGTGCAAGCCTGCAAAACCGGCTATGCATGCGCCGTTTGTAATGAGGACCGCCTGCTTGACGCCCGACACCGCTCCTTCGACCGCGCCATTCGGCGCGTTTGCTCCGAATGCGGCGCAGGCCGCGATCATCCGCCTCGCAGCACAATCGGGGCTGAAGCGCGGCGCGTTTCGTCCATGGCTGTCGCGTCTGGTCAACTTGATGCGCGGCGGTCCGCTCGACGTGCAGTATCAAGGCGCCTCGTTCCGCTTCTATCATCAGGGCAGCGCCACCGAGCGCGGCGCGCTGTTCAATCCCGACTACAATCTCGACGAGCTCGATTTCCTGCGCCAGCATACGCCGACAGGCGGCGTGTTCATCGACGTCGGCGCCAATGTCGGTACTTTCGCGCTGGTGATGGCCGGCCATGTCGGACCGCAGGGCAAGGTGGTCGCGATCGAGCCGCATCCCGTGACCTTTGCAAGGCTCTCCTTCAACCAAGTGGCATCCCGCACGCCGCAGGTTCGCCTGGTGCAGGCCGCAGCCGGCGATGCTGACGGCGAGCTGATGATCGAAGCCGGTGGCGGCAATCTCGGCGCCACTCACGTCGTGACCGGCGCAGCGAGCGCTGGCGCCATCAGGGTCCCGTCGTTGCGCCTGATGCGCATTCTCGACGAAGCCGGCGTTTCGCGAATCGATACGCTCAAGATCGACGTCGAAGGTTTTGAAGACCGGGTGTTGATCGGCTTCTTCCGCGATGCACCGCCCTCATTGTGGCCTCGTGCGGTCGTGATCGAGCATCTGTCACAAAACGAATGGCGCGAGGATTGTATCGCCGACATGGTCGCGCGCGGTTTTGCGATCGCGCGCAAGACACGGAGCAATACGTTTCTTTTCCGCTGACTGCGAACGATGGAGGTTGCGATGATCGATCACATGGGCTTCCCGGTCTCCGACTACGAGCGCGCCAGAGCGTTCTACACGAAGGCGCTTGCGCCGCTCGGCTACAGCCTGATCATGGAGGTGACGCAGGAGCAGATCGGCCACGATCCGGCAGCAGGCTTTGGCGCCGACGGCAAGCCGGATTTCTGGATCGGCGGCGAAGGCGGGCTGAACAAGCCGGTGCATGTCGCGATCCTGGCAAAGGACCGCGCTACGGTCGACGCGTTCTACAAGGCGGCAATGGCGGCCGGCGGACGTGACAACGGCGCGCCGGGCATTCGCGCGCACTATCATCCGAACTATTATGGTGCCTTCGTGCTCGATCCCGACGGCCACAACATTGAAGCGGTCAGCCACGCGCCCGAATAGGACGGTTTTACCAAACCGGGACGCGCGGAACATTTGCCCGGCATCATCGTTGTTGTGGTTCGCACAACTGACCTCGATGATGCCGATGCCGATCGAACCGCCCGAGATTCCACCGGCGACACCGGGGACGCCCACCGAACCGCCACCGGGAATTCCGCCCGGCAATCCGCAGCCCGACATTGTGCCGCCGGTGCGTGAGCCCGGCGAGCCTGCACGTCCGGACGAATTGCCCGGCCGCGTGCCTGAGGAGATTCCGTCGCGCGGACCGAACGGGCCACACACACACCAAACCCTGCAACCGATGCGGATCCATCCGCAGCTCACTTCCCGACCGGCAGATGTGAGGCGATTGCAACCTGCGTCTGAATGCGCAATGAACATCGATGTCGTGTCGTGATTTGCGTGCAGAAATAAATCGGGCCGTGTCTTCTTCACCCGCCACAATCCGGCCTAACGCGTATCCGTTCATCACCAGACCTTGTCAAAGAACCTTCCGGGGAAGTTCACCATCATGACCAACCTTCGTTTCGTGCTGCTTGCCACGACGGCTCTCACCGCGATGCAATTCGCAAGCTCCGCATCGCATGCGCAAGGCGCGCCGCCGCTCGTGGTTGCGCAGGCCCAGCCGCAAGAGACGGGCCCTGACGGAAAACCGAAGCAGCCTCCGAAGGGACCGCCAGCGGCCGCACCGCCTGCGGCACCTGCGCGCCCGGCCGCACCCCCGCCCGCAGCTGCACCGCCCCACCCG
>NZ_VSTH01000143.1 GCF_008123965.1 Bradyrhizobium hipponense
CACCCATAGGATCTACGAAACTAGAGCTCGGCTTTAGGCCAGCTTGAGCGCCGCGATCCCCATCAGCACCAGCACTATTCCCGCGACCTTCATCGCGCTCAGCGCCTCGCCGAACAGCACGACGCCCATCACGAACGTGCCGGCGGCGCCGATGCCGGTCCAGACCGAATAGGCGACGCCGACCTCGAGCACCTTCAAGGCGCGCCCGAGGAGGAAGACGAAGGCCGCGAGCAGCACCAGCGAAGCAAGGCTCCACCCGATGCGCGTGTAGCCTTCCGCATACTTCATCGAGATCGCCCAGCCCACATCGAGGGCTCCGGCGACAACCAGCATGAGCCAGGCTACGGACGGCGACATCCGCGTACGCTCAGGCGGCGAGCTTGAGCAGATGCGCGTCGTGGCGAACGAGGAAAGCGCGCAGCAATTGCGGATAGTCCGCGCCGACGGCCGTCCGAACGCTCGGACGCTTCGCCAGCTCGGCCCGCCAGGCGCGTATCTTCGGCAAGTCGCTGAAGATGCCGAGTTCGGTCACCTCGTCGAAAACATCGAAATAGCGGAAGATCGGGGCGAACACCGCGTCGACCAGACTGAACGCATCACCGGCAAAGTAGGGGCCCGCGCCTAGCGCGGCCTCGACGCGCGCGAATTTCGCCGCCAGGGCCTGGCGCTTGCTCTCAAAGGTCGCCGGATCGGTTGTGGTCTCCAGCCCCCAGAGGTCACCGAGGGTCGCCGAGCCGAACTCCATCCACGCACGATGCTCGGCGCGCGTCAGCGCGTCCACCGGATGCAGCGCGGCGCCCCCTTGCGTCTCCTCGATGTACTCGCAAATCACATTGCTCTCGAACAATGCGACCTCGCCCTTGGCGGTCGTCACCACCAGCACCGGCACCTTGCCGAGCGGCGAAAGCTTCAGGAACCAATCAGGCCTGTTGGCCAGATCGATGTCGATCCGTTCGAACGGCACGCCCTTCTCGTTAAGCGCGATCACCGCGCGCTGGACGTATGGGCAGAGCTTGTGGCTGATCAGTTTGAGCGAGGCAGTCATGGCAACGATCCCGGCGGTTGGATGCAATGGCATCAATATAGATGCAAATGCATTAACTCGTCAAGATGCATGCATCTGCATCAACCGCCTGTGACCTCAGGGCCGCGCCATCACCCCACCGGTCATCGGCATCGGCACGCCCGTGGTGGCTGGATAAGACAGCGGCAGCCCTTTCAGGCCGCGGGCGGCGAGGAAGCCGAAGGCCTGCGCCTCGATCGCATCGGAGGCCCAGCCGAGCGCTTCGGCGGCTTCAACCGTCGCCGATCCCACTCGCTCACGCAGCATGCGCAGCATGGTCAGGTTGCGCGCACCGCCGCCGCAGACGATCCAGCTTCGCGGCCGCCGCGGCAGCAGCGGGATGATGCGGGCGATCGCGGCTGCGGTGAACGCGGTCAGCGTCGCGGCGCCGTCGGCCGGCGGCACCTCGCCAAGCCTGAGCGCGGCAAAATCGTTGCGGTCGAGCGATTTCGGCGGCGGCGCTGCGAAGAACGGCAGCTCCAGCGCCCGCGCAATCCAGGCCTCGTCGACCTTGCCGAGCGCGGCGAATTTTCCTTCCGCATCGAATGCCTGGCTCATGGTGCGGTACATGAAATCGTCGAGCAGCGCGTTGCCGGGCCCGGTATCGCAGGCGATCAGCGTGTCGTTGCCGTCGATATAGGTGATGTTGGAGACGCCGCCGATATTGACCACCACGATCGGCCCTTCGCGCTCCAGCGAATGGGCCAGCGCCCGGTGGTAGACCGGCACGAGCGGCGCGCCCTGGCCACCGGCCTCGACGTCGGCCGCGCGGAAATCGTGCATCACGGGAATATGGATCACCTTCGCAAGCGCCGGCGCATCGCCGATCTGCACGGTCAGCCGCCGCTCGGGGCGGTGCAGCACGGTCTGGCCGTGGAAGCCGACGATGTCGATGTCCTCCGGCTTCATCCGGTGCTGAGCGACGAACGCGGCCACCGCCTCGGCATGCGCCAGCGTCACCGCGCGCTCGGCCTCGGCCAAGACCCCTGGCCGGGCATCACGCTGCGGCAGGTGCACGGCCTCGCTGAGCGCCTGGCGCAGCAGATTGCGCTCGGCCGGGGTGTAGGGCCGATAGCCGGTCGGCCCGAACGCCTTCACCTGTTTTCCGTCGGTTTCGATCAGCGCGACGTCCACCCCGTCAAGCGAAGTGCCGCTCATCAAACCGAGTGCCGTTAACATCATCTTGGGTCAGCATCCTCAATAGACCCGCTCTGGCATGCCGATCTTGTGCCAGGGGGGAACATCTTATAATGCCACAGCGCCAAGTGGCGGGCTGCAATCAGGTTCCGATGTAAGACCCTTAAATTGCCCCCAAAACAGTAAACCAAGAATTGTCAGGCTGGCCGACAAATGACTGCATTCAAATCGGATTTCCTCAATACCTTGCAGGAACGTGGATTCATCCACCAGTGCTCCGATTTCGAGGCGCTGGACGCGCTTGCCGCCAAGGGCGAGGCGACCGCCTATGTCGGCTACGATTGCACCGCACCCTCGCTGCATATCGGCAACTATCTGACCATGATGCTGCTGCACTGGCTCCAGCAGTCCGGCAACAAGCCGATCACGCTGATGGGCGGCGGCACCACCATGGTCGGCGATCCCTCCGGCAAGGACGAGACACGCGCGATCCGCACCGTCGCTGAGATCGAGGCGAACAAGGCCTCGATCCGCGGCGTGTTCACCAAGGTGCTGCGCTACGGCGATGGCAAGAGCGACGCCATCATGCTCGACAATGCCGAATGGCTGACCAAGCTCAACTATATCGAGATGCTGCGTGACGTCGGCCGCCACTTCTCGGTGAACCGCATGCTCACCATGGATTCCGTGCGGCTGCGGCTCGAGCGCGAGCAGGAGATGAGCTTCATCGAGTTCAACTACATGGTCTGCCAGGCCTACGACTTCGTCGAGCTTGCGAGGCGCACCGGCTGCCAGTTGCAGATGGGCGGCTCGGACCAGTGGGGCAACATCATCATGGGTGTCGATCTCGGCCGCCGCATGGGCACCCACCAGCTGTTCGCGCTGACGACGCCACTGCTCACGACCGCGTCCGGCGCCAAGATGGGCAAGACCGCGCAGGGCGCGGTCTGGCTCAACGCCGACCAGTTCTCGCCGTATGATTTCTGGCAGTACTGGCGCAACACCGAGGATGCCGACGTCGGCAAATTCCTGAAACTGTTCACGACACTGCCGATGAGCGAGATCAGGAAGCTCGAGGCCCTCGCGGGCTCGGAGATCAATGAGGCCAAGAAGGTCCTCGCCACCGAGGCGACCGCGCTGCTGCACGGCCGCGACGCCGCCAATGAAGCGGCCGAAACCGCGCGCCGCACGTTCGAGGAAGGCTCCCTCGCCGAGAGCCTGCCGACAGTCGAAATTCCGCGGGGCGAGCTGGACGCCGGCGTCGGCGTGCTCAACGCCTTCGTAAGAGCGGGCCTCGTCGCCTCAAACGGCGAGGCGCGACGCCA
This sequence comes from Bradyrhizobium hipponense, assembly GCF_008123965.1. Lineage (GTDB taxonomy): Bacteria > Pseudomonadota > Alphaproteobacteria > Rhizobiales > Xanthobacteraceae > Bradyrhizobium > Bradyrhizobium hipponense. The sequence continues at coordinate 3,526 of NZ_VSTH01000143.1, forward strand.
GATCAAAGGCGGCGGCCTGCGCGTCAACGACGACTCCGTCGCCGACGAGAAGATGACCCTGACCCCGGCAAGCCTCACGCCGGAAGGCGTGATCAAGCTGTCGTTCGGCAAGAAGAAGCACGTCCTGATCAAGCCTGCATAGGCGTATGAGATTTTCGCTGCTTGTCAGGGTGCGCCGAAGCGCGCTCCCTGATCGGCAATGAACCAGAACACGCCCAGGGGAACGAGCAAGGAAACCGCGCGCGAGGAACCCGTAGCTGCGACGCCGCAAGGAGCGGTGCGCACCGCGCTCGTGGTGCTCGCGCTCTGCTTCACGCTGGCCGTGCTCGGCCGCGGCCTCAGCGAGAGCTTCACCGTCTTCCTGAAACCGATCTCGGAAAATTTCGGCTGGGATCGCGCCCAAATCGTCTCGATCTATTCGCTGACATGGCTCGTCAGCGGACTGACCGCGCCGCTGGTCGGACGCCTGTTCGATCATTCCGGTCCGCTCATCGTCTACGCGCTCGGCCTCCTGCTGCTCGGCTCGGCCTTCCTGATTGCCGGCCGCGCGCAGTCGCTCTGGCAATTTCAACTCTCGATCGGATTGTGCGTCGGCATCGGCGTCGCCTTCATCGGCAACGTGCCGAACTCGATCCTGCTCGGCCGCTGGTTCGGACCGCGGCTGCCGACCGCGATGGCGGTGGTCTATTCGGCGATGGGCGGCGGCGTGCTGGCGCTGCTGCCGGCCTCGCAGCTCCTGATCGATCATCTCGGCTGGCGCGAGACCTACCAGCTGTTCGGCCTCGCCACGCTCGGCCTGCTGGTGCCGCTGATGCTCCTGCCATGGCGGCTGTTCGCCTCGGGCTCGCCGTATGTCGCGAAGAAGACCGATCCGGATTTCGTCGATCATGGCTGGACGCTTCCAAGCGCGATGCGCCATCACGCCTTCTGGGCGCTGTTCTCGACCTTCTTCTTCACCGCCGTCGGCATGTATGCGATCGCCGCGCAGATCGTGGCCTATCTGATCGACGCCGGCTTCCCGCCGCTCCAGGCCGCAACGGCCTGGGGCTTTTCCGGCGTGGTGCTGGTGTTCGGCATGCTCGGCGTCTCCGCGCTTGACGGCCTGATCGGGCGCCGGCCGTCCGTGCTGCTGAGCTACGCGATTTCGATCCTCGGCATCTTCCTGCTTTGGCTGTTGCAATACTCCGCCAACCTCGTCCTGCTCACCGGTTTCGTCGTCTGCTTCGGCAGCATGATGGGCTCACGCGGCCCGCTGATCACGGCGACCGCGATGAAGATCTTTGGGGGCAAGCGCGTCGGGACCATCTACGGCACCATCTCGATCGGCAGCGGACTTGGCTCGGCGTTCGGCTCCTGGAGTGGTGGCCTGATCCACGATGCGACCCATGGCTACAACGCGCTGCTCGTTTTCGCATTTGCGAGCGTGGTGCTCGGGATGATCCCGTTCCTGATCGTGCCTGCATTGCGGCGGTAGGTATCCCAGAGGTAACCTGCACGCATACGCGTTACCGGAAAAATACCAACTGAGCCGACGCGGAACACACGCGAAAAATGCGATTCCGTTGGACTGAAATCCCAGCCTGCGGTGTTTTGTCTGACATGACGAAAATGTCAGTCTGAATTGAGCTTGAGCGGCTTGCGAGGTGGAACCGAATGCGGTCCAAGTCGCTGCATTGGATGGAGGCACAAACCAATGAACGCTACCTTTCTCTCTCGCTACGAACCGGTTCTCCTGAGCCTGTTTCGCTTCGTCACCGGCCTTTTGCTGTTCCAGTACGGCGTGGCCAAGCTGTTCAAGTTTCCGGCGCTCCCCTACTTCGCCGACATCCCGCCGCTGATCTACGCGGCCGGCACGCTTGAGCTGGTGCTTGGCGCGGCCCTCATGCTCGGCCTGTTCACCCGGCTCTCGGCTTTCATCCTGTCGGGCGAAATGGCCTTCGCCTACTTCATGGGCCACATGTTCAAGAGCGGCTCGCCGGTATTGCTGCCGCTGCTCAATGGCGGCACCGCCGCGATCCTGTTCTGCTTCGCCTGCCTCTATCTCTCGGCGGCCGGCGGCGGCTCGGTCAGCGTCGACGCGCTGACGCGCAAGGAAAGTGATGCGGCGGGCGACGCCTACGCACGGCGCTGACGCACCGGCGATTAACCCGCGAGTCGTGAGATGGCACCGGCGAGTTTGCCGGTGCCGGCTCAACGCGTCCCCAGCACATTCCAGATGATGGCCAACACTGCGACGAGCAGCACGGACATAATGATGCGATGAACGAATCGATTCATTGCCGCTCCGGCCAGGCTGGGTAGCCGCAAAAATCCAAGATCATTCTGCTCCGATGCATGAGCGGGCGCAGGCCGGCACACGGCCTTTCGCCTGCACGCGCGGCAGCACGCCGCATGCGTCCATTCATGATTGGTAAGAACTTCATGCTACCGACGCGGGTAATAACAACCATTCCGTCGAGGCCGTGATGCAGCTGCTGAGTCACCTGAAGATCCGTACCAAGCTCGCCAGCATGGTCTGTCTCGCGGCACTTACGGTGACCGCCATCATCGGGGTGTCGTCCGTTCTCAGCAAGAGCCGCATGCTGGAGGACCGCGCCGAGCAGATGCGGACCGCGGTCGATATGCTCTACAACCTCGCCCAATCGCTTGAAGAGGACGTTGGCGCCGGCAAGCTGACCCAGACTGAAGCCAAGACCCAGTTCCATCTGCGTGGCCGCCGCATGAGCTTCAACGGCGGCCAAGGCTATCCCGTGGTCTACAACGCCGATACCTCGATCCTGATCAACGCCGCCAACCAGCAGCTCGAAGGCAAGACCACGGGTGCGAAGGACTCCAACGGCATCCTCATTGCCGATGCGATCATAAGGGCCGGCAACCAAGCCCCGCAGGGCGGCGTAACCTCCTATCTCTATCCCCGTCCCGGCCAGACCGAGCCGGTCCGCAAGACCGTTTTCGCGCGTAGATTCGCGCCCTGGAACGCGACGATCAGCTACGGCCTCTATGTCGACGACATCGACACCGACGTGCGAGCCTTGACGCTGGAGCTCGGTGCGATCGGCATCGGCCTGATGCTGCTGATGGCCACCCTCTCCTGGCTGATCGCCCGCGACGTGCTCGGCGCGCTCGACCGCCAGAAGAACCGCATGCAGGAGATTTCCGAAGGCGCCATCGACAAGCCGGTCGAGGAAACCGGCCGCGGCGACGAGATCGGCCGCATGGCCGAGACGCTCGAAGTGCTGCGGCAGACCGCTTTGACCGCGCGTAACCTGGAGACTGAGCAGGTCGCGATCAAGACACGCAGCGAGCAGGACAAGCGCGACGCCCTGATCGCGCTGGCCGACCGCTTCGATGCCTCCGTCGGCCAGCTCGTCGGCCTGATGGCCTCGGGCTCGGGCGAGCTGGAGACCACCGCCAAGTCGATGTCGTCGACCGCCGAGGGCACCAACCGCCGCGCCGCCGTGGTCGGCTCGGCCGCCACCGAGGCCAGCCAGCGGGTCCAGACCGTTGCGGCCGCCGCCGAGGAGCTCTCCTCCTCCATCACCGAGATCAGCCGCCAGGTGGCGCAGTCGGCCGAAGTCACGGGCCGCGCGGTGGACAGTGCACGCCGCACCGACACCATCGTGCGCGCGCTGTCTGACGGCGCCCAGCAGATCGAGCATGTCGCCGAGCTGATCTCGAACATCGCGGCGCAGACCAATTTGCTTGCGCTCAACGCCACCATCGAGGCAGCGCGCGCCGGCGAAGCCGGCCGCGGCTTTGCCGTGGTCGCCTCCGAGGTGAAGTCGCTCGCCAGCCAGACCGCGGAAGCCACCCGCGAGATCGGCGACAAGATCGCCCAAATCCAGGGTGCGACCAAGGAAGCGGTCGATGCCATCGGCGGCATCACCGCCACCATTGAGGAGGTCAGCCGGATCGCCACTTCGATCGGCGCCGCAATCGAGGAGCAAGGCGCCGCCACCGCCGAGATCGCCCGCAGCGTCTCCCAGACCGCCGAAGCAACCAGGGAAGTCACCACCAATATCGGCGTCGTCAGTACCGCGGCGAACGAGACCGGCAACGCCGCCGGCATGGTGCTCGCGGCAGCCTCGAACCTCTCCAAGCAGGCCGAGCAGCTCTCCGGTGAAGTCGGCACCTTCCTCGCCGGCGTGCGCGCGGCGTAGGCTCCGCGACGACTCGGCCTTCATGGTTCGAGACGCCCGCTTAAGGCGGGCTCCTCACCATGAGGATCTAAGATTTCCGCCGCGGCACAAGGCCTCATCCTGAGGAGCGCGCCCTTCGCGCGCGTCTCGAAGGATGGCCGCAAGCAAACCGCCAGCCATCTGTACTTTCAAACTTGCCTCGGGCCAGAAGCAGCTACGCGCTATCGCCGCGCAAGAGTGCAACCGCTCGACAGCTGCCGCGTCGTGCCGGTCGAGCCGTCGCTCGACTGCGAGGGGAATTCTTCGAACGGCGAGTTCTGCTTGCCGGTGTTGAACTCGAAGATCTTTCGGAACAGGCCCGGCGCCATCGCCGAGATCGGGTTGACGCGCATCACCGGCGCGGCGGGCGTGCCGACGACCTCATAGGTCACGCCGATCAATCCCTCATTGTTGCCACCGCCGAGGAAGATGCCGAACAGCGGGATCTGGCCGAAGATGTTGTTGACGCCATACATCGGCACGAAGGTACCGCTCATGCACACCTGGTTGCCGGGATAATCGATCGAGCCCTCGATGGTGCCGCCGATCATCGGTCCCTTGATGACGCCGTCGCGGATCGTGAGCGCGCCGTTCTGCCGCGTGAACTCGGCGCGCAGCGCCGTGAAGGACACGCCACTCTGCGCGCCGTTGGGACCGCCCGCCGCAACGCGATCGAGCTGATCCATTCCCTTCACCGTGAAGTCGCGCACATTGATCAAGCCTTCCCTGGACACAGGCTCTGACGTCGGCGGCTCCATCGCCACCACCAGCTGGCCGCCAAAGACCTTGTTGGTGGTGTCGGTGAAGCGCAGCAGCGCGCCGGCATCATTGGTCTGGAGATAGATCACTTCGCGGGCGCCCTGTGCGCGGCCGCCGCGCAAGTCGGCCGCCACCGGCACCGGCGTGTTGCCGCCGATCTTGCCGCTCAGTGTGAAGGCCTTGATGGCGCCGTTGCGCTTCGACATCTTGGCTTCGACGCTGCGCATCGCTTCGCCGTTGAAGCCGGCGACTGCGCCGAGCTTCACGTCGATGTCGAAATCGACGTTCTTCAGCTTGCTCTTGCCGTCGTCCTTGGAATTGCCTGAGATCGCGGACTTCAGGAAACCGCGGCCGTCGAACACGTCGCCGCGCATGGTGCCGCGCACCACGCCGTCGGTGCCACGCTCCACTTTCAACGACGCCTTGTCGCCGTCGGACGGCGAGTAGGTCGGGAAGTTTGCGTTCACGAGGTCGCCATTCGGGTCGACCTCCAGCGAGCCCTTGATCGAGGCGCCGCCGCCTTCGATGACGATATCCTCGAAGCGCGTCGACTGCGCCGTCGGCACCACCTTGAAGCTGGCCTTGCCCGATTTACCCGGCAGCTTGACCCAGCCGGGAAGGATATTGTCGAGCTTGACCGAGGTCAGGTCGGCCTCGACGCCGAGTTTGGTGGTCTGGTCGGCGCCGCCGGCGATCTTGCCCGATAGCTTGATCGGCAACGAGCCGCTGACGGCAGGGCTCAGATCGAACCCGAGGCGCGCGCGGCTAGCATCGTCCAGCGTCGCCTGCAATCTGACATCCGCGTCGCCCTCGGTCGGCTTGCGATAATCGAGCGCGGCCGCCTGCCCGTTGATCTTGACGTCGCCCTTGACCTGATAGCCCTGGTTGTTGGCGACGATCTTGAGGGTGTTGGCTTCCAGCTTCTGGTTCATCACCAGCTTGTCGGCGGCAAAGCCGTTGAGGTCCGCGCTGACGGTGTAGCTGGTGTCGGCCTTGGTCAGTTCGCCCTTGACCGGCAGGCCGAGCTGGATGTTCGCCGAGAACGTCCCCTTGCTGGTGTTGGGATCGACGAAGGTCGCCGACAGGTCGCTCAGGCGATCATTGGACAGAATCTCGGCCGCCGCCGCGACCGGTCCGTCAGCGCGGAATTTGCTCCGCGACGGCGAGGGTTTTGGCGCCATGTCGGGCACCTCGAAGATGAAATCGGAGATCGTGATCTTGCGGCCCGCGGGCGTATCGGCAATGCCCTGCCCGATATTCACGGTCGCGGTACGCCCGGTCACATGGGCCTTCAAATCGGCGTCGTGCACCACCGGCATCCCGTCGACGGGACGGACCGCGACGCCACTCGCCACGATGTTGACCGACAGGCCGTCGTCGGGAATGGGCGGGCCCTTGCGCGGCAGGTTCTTCGTCGGCGAATTGACGCCGATCTCGATGCGCTGGAGCGTGCCGCGCTCGATCCGCTCGATCACCCATTCGCGCAGCTCGGGAACGACGAGCGTCGGCCACATCCGCTTCAGTGCGGAGGCCGACATCGGCGTTCCCGCAAAGCCCAGCGTCAGCCGCGGCTCGCCGGAATAGTCGATCGCGCCGGTGCCGGCGACGCCGATCTCACCATTGGATATATCGGCCTGCGTCAGCAGCAGCCGCTTGTGGTCGGTGTCGAAGCGGAAGCCGATTGCGATGCGGTTGAAGACGAGCGGCGGCTCGTTGTCGATGCCGCCGAGGAGGATGGAGCCGCCGCTGAAGCCGAGCTGCCAATCGTTGATGTTGCCGTTCGGCGGTTCGAGATGCGCGAGCAGCGTGACCCGGTTGGCACCCGAGAGGATCTTAAAGGGGGCAATCAGCACACGCCGGCTCGAATCCCATTCGACATTGATCTCGGCCGAGTCGATCGCCATCGGATAGTCGGGCGTGTCGGTGTCGATGATGTTGCCGGAGCCGACCGCGATCTTGCCGCGGAAGAAGGTCGGCACGCCATCACGGCCGAGCTCGCCCTTGAGCTCGCCCGTCAGAGGCAGGTCGGCCGTGTAGGTGAGGTCTTTCACCCGCAAGGCCAGGAGAATGTTGGACGTCGAGACCTTGTCGGCGCGGATGTCGACCGAGCGCACGCCGTTCTCGGTGGGACCGATCGTGGCGCGCAGCGACCACGGATGCGCCCCCTCTTCGCCGAGGCTGAGGGTCACGCCGCCGCGGCTCGGCCGGCGCAGGCTGAGGCTGATGTTCTCGAACGTCCATTTGCCGCCGCGCTGCTGATCGTCGACGATCAGATTGCCGTTCTTCAGACCGATCTCGTTGAGGTTCTGGCCATCGAGGCCGGTCATGCTCAAACTGTCGAGCCAGTCGAGGCCTTGAAGGATTCCGCTCTGCGCGGCGGTCTGTGGGGCGGCTTGGGATGCGTCCGGGCTCGCAGGCGCGGTCGCGAAAGGCGGCGGCGGAACCCCATTACGCGGGAATGTCGGTGGCAGGCCCGCGTCCTTCTTGGACGCGACGCCGGTCGCGAGCGGCTTTGCAGTGTCGCCGGCCGAGACCGTGACGGTCCCGTCGGGCGCGATCCGAATCGCAAGCTCGGCATCGACGAGATTGAGACTTTCGGCGCGCAGGTGACCCATCAGGAGCCCCGCACCCGACAGCTTCACCTCCGCCTTCGGCGCGCTGGCGACAATGGCATGATCGTGGTCACGGACGATGATGTCGCGGATGCGCACGGCGATCCGGATCCGCCCGGCACGTTCGATCTGGGTGCCGCCGACCTCGACGGTGTTGCCGTGGCCGATATTGTCCTCGATCGCCGCTGCCAGCCAGGGCGTCGCGATGTCGAGGTTGATGGGACCGGCACCAAGCCGCCACCACAGCGCCCCGAAACAGCCGACAAAGATGACAACGAGGGCACTGATGACGACAACCAGGCGTTTGAGCCAGCGGTCAGCCGCGAGCCACCGCCGAAACGATCCAAAGCCGTCACCGAAGCGATGGATGCCCGAATTGGAACGGGACAAGAGCCGGCGCGCCCGATGGCCCGCCGCCGCTTCCTGATCCGCATCCCAGTCGGCTTCCCATTCCGGCGGCTCTTGTCCGCCCCCGCGCCGATCGAAATCGCGATTATGATCCTGGGGCGACGTATTCCTTGCCATTGCCTCTCGATACAGGCGCCCGTCATAGGATTGAGCGCCGCCGGGACCGCAGCCGTCGGCGGGGATCGATGCTCCCCGGCCCGGCATTGCCGCCATACCTCGAATGTTCCTGCTGTTGGTCATTTCGCCCCGGCAGCGCGTTCAACGAGCAGTGGGGTGTTGCGTGGAAATCCTTGTAACCATACTCCGGCGTCGCCAGACTTGCCCAGCCAAGGGCCTGAATCCGGCTGACCGGACGAGAGCTGCAATACCGCTTTGGTTGACCCGCCGAAAGCGACGAAAGGAAGGCGTATGTCCAAGAAATCCCGAAAGAAATCGTTCAAAACGCCCTCCGGCAGTCCGACAACTAGAAAGAAGGCCCCGACAACGCGGGCATCGACTCAAACAAAGTCCGCGAAAACACAGCGGATGCCGGCAAGCAAATCAACCAGGACAATGGCAAAAGCAGCATCGCATAAGGCCGCATCGAAACAGTTAAATTCTTCCGAATCGGCCTCCTCGCCCGCGGCGTCGAAATCCGCCCTGGCCGAGGGCCGCAAGGCTCCGGCCTTCCGCCTGCGCCGCGACGGCGGCGACGTGGTCACGCTGGCGGATTATGCCGGCCGGAAGGTCGTACTGTTCTTTTATCCCCGCGCCGACACGCCCGGCTGCACCAGGGAAGCCATCGACTTCACGCGGCTGGCGGACGCTTTCGCCGCCGCCGGTACTGCCGTGCTCGGCATCTCCGCGGATCCGTTAAAGGCGCAGGAGAAGTTCCGCGACAAGCATAGTCTCGGTATCCCCCTGATCTCGGATGAGACACATGAGATGCTGGAGGCGTACGGCGCCTGGGGCGAAAAATCCATGTATGGGAAGACCTTCGTCGGGATTCTTCGCACCACGGTGCTGGTCGGCGCCGACGGCAAGGTGGCCAAGGTCTGGCGCAACGTTCGCGTCGACGGCCACGCCGACGAGGTGCTGGCGGCGGCAAGAAGTCTTTAACCAGCTCTTTAAGTTTGAGTGTTCCCATTTCCGGAAAATTAACCATGACCGGCCCAGATTGCTGCGGCAATTAAGGCCGTACGGACTCATCCGACCGGCGCGGGAGTGCCGATGTCGAAAAGTCCTGCCCAATATTCGCAGTACCCCCAACATCATTCCCACGATCACGGACGGGCCTTCCACCGGCGTCCTGCCGCCACTGCGGTAGCCGTCGCTGCACCCCTTCCCGCGACCGACGACGCCTACACCATCGTCCATGCCGGCAAGCAGGTCCGCTTCGGACCCGTGGTGTTCTGGATCGTGGTCGGCACTGTGGTGCTGCTCGGGCTCTGGTCGGCGGCGACCGCCACCTATTTCGCCTTCCGCGACGACGTCCTGACCCGGCTGATCGCCCGCCAGGCCGAGATGCAATACGCCTATGAGGATCGCATCGCGGAGCTGCGCGCCAAGGTCGACCGCACCACCAGCCGGCAGCTGCTCGACCAGGAGCAATTCGACCAGAAGCTCGATCAGATCATGAAGCGCCAGACGGCGCTGGAGTCCCGGGCCACGGCGCTTGGCGCCATGCCCGACGTGACCGGATCCATCCCCCGTTCGGCGCCGCAGCGCGGCGATGCGAGCCAGAGCACGACGCTGGGTACGCCAAAGCCGTCGCCGATCAGCGACACTGTGATCTTCGTAGCTCCGCCCGATCGCGAAGCGCGCCTTGAATCGCGAGCTCCGGCCGTCGCGGCCCTACCGGTCAATCAATTCGCCAAGAACCAGGGTTTCGACAACGTCCTGGTCCGGCTCCAAACCGCGCTTGATCAGGTCGAGCGGCGCCAGATGGCGGCGCTTAGCGCCGTTGAGGAAGGCATGGATTCTCGCATGCGCCGAATGCGTGGCGTCGTCAGCGATCTCGGCCTCAACCTAGCCAACCTCGAATCCGCCGTGCCGCGCACGGCTATGGGCGGCCCGTTCGTACCGGTCAAACTGACTGCCAGTTCTGGACCGTTCGAGAAACAGCTCTCTCGCATCAACGTCACCCGCGCCGAGATGGACCGGCTCAACCGTACGCTCGCGCTGGTGCCCTATCGCAAGCCCGTCATCGGCGAGGTCGAGTTCACCTCGGGCTTCGGCGTACGCAGCGACCCCTTCCTCGGGCGGCCGGCAATGCATACCGGCCTCGACTTCCGTGCGGCCACCGGCGATCCCGTTCGCGTCACAGCCAACGGCAAGGTGGTGTCGGCCGGCTGGTCCGGCGGCTACGGCCGCATGATCGAGGTCGACCACGGCAATGGACTTGCCACCCGCTACGGCCATCTCTCCGAGATCAACGTCAAGGTCGGCGAGATCGTGAAGATCGGCCAGGTGGTCGGTCTCGTCGGTTCGACCGGGCGTTCGACCGGCCCGCATCTGCACTATGAGACCCGCATCGACGGCGAAGCGGTCGATCCGCAGAAGTTCCTGCGCGCCGGCGTGCGCCTGAGCGCGGGGTAGTGCCGCGACTCGAACCTTGCTTGTTGCACCAGTTGCCCGAATTCGAACCTATGCCACGCGCCGCGACAGCCGCAGCGCGCGCCCGTCGATCACGAGCAAGGCGCTGCCGATGACGATTGCGCCTGCGATCTCGCACATCGAGATCGGCTCACCGAGCACCAGCCAACCCAGTAGAATGGCGGTGACGGGAATGAGGAGCGTCACCAGCATGACATTGGTCGCGCCCGAGCGCTGCAGGATCTGAAAGAACACGATGTAGGCGAGTGCGGTCGACAGGCCGGCAAGGCCGAGCACCGCGAGCCAGGTCGTCGGGCCGGGCATCGCCAAGTGCCATGGCTGTTCCATCGCAGCGGCGACGATCGCCATCATGAGTGTCGAGGCCATCAGTTGAAACGTTGCCGTGCCCAATGGGGCTGCGCCCTTCAGCAATCGCCGCGCCGCCAGCGCTGCAAAGCCATAGCTAAGCGCCCCGCCGAGACAGAGCAGAATGCCGAGCCCCTGCCCCGTACTTGCCTCCACGCCCCATCCTCTCAGAATGATCACGCCAACCAGCCCCAACGCCACGCCGGCCAGGCGCCGCATCTGCAACGTCTCCTCTCCCGCGGCCGCCATCACGATCACCGTGAACAGTGGCGTGGTGGCATTCAGGATCGACGCCAATCCGCTCGGGATAAAAGTCTGGCCGATCGCGATCAGCGAGAACGGAATCACATTGTTGAGCAATCCAATCGTGAAGAATGGTCTCCAGCCGATCAGGCCCTTGGGAAAGCTGATGCCCCGGATACGGAGCAGCGGCAGCAGAATGGCCGCGCCAAGCGCGACGCGCAGAAACACCAGCGTCAGCGGCGGCAATTCCCGTAAGCCCGCGCCGTTGAAGAAGAACGAGCCGCCCCAGAGGATCGAGAGCACCACGAGCAGCGACCAGTCTCGCGCGTCGATCCGGTTGTCGTTGTGGGGCATCGCGTCCAAAGTCCGGTCAGACCTACCGCCTAGGAAAGTTCGGCAGGAAAGGCCACCCGTTTCCGATGAGTCTTTCGGGGTCTCACACTCGGACGACAACACCGCCCGACATCGCCGCGCCCGCTAGGAAGGCTTCTTTGGCTGCGACACCAGCTCGATCATCTTGCCTTCGTCGTCGTCAGGCATCGTGGCCCTGGCGCGATCGTAGGCCTCGACCGCAGCACTCGAGACGAGCGGCTTGTCGGCCAGCAGGCTCTCCGCGAGCTTCACGGCGTAGGCGGCATCCTTGTGCCGCAGCGCGGCCGTGAATGTCGCGCCGGTGAAATCCCTTGCCACCATACGCCTGGAGTGACGCTGCACCTGGGGGCTGGCGGCAACGCCTGACAGAATCGACTCCAGCACCAGGTTCATGTCGAGGCCGGCCTGCTCGGCGATCGCGAGCCCTTCGGCGAGACCGGCGATCTGGATCGCGCCCATCAGATTGTTGATGAGCTTGTAGACCGTGCCGGAGCCGACCGCGCCGAAATGGCGGATGGTCGAGCCGATCGGTTCGAGATAGGGCCGCGCGCGCTCGAGATCGGCCGCGTCAGCGCCAGCCAGCAGCGTCAGCTTTCCGCTAGCGGCCGCATCCGGCAATCCCATCACCGGGCAGTCGATGTAGATGAGGCCGCGCGCGTTGAGCTCGCGACCCATCTCGCGCGCATGATCATAAGAAACTGTGGAGCATTCGATCGCGATGGTGCCGGCCTTTGCCGTCTTGGCCGCGCCCTTGAGGCCGAGCCAGACGGTGCGCGAAGCCTCGTCATCCGCGACCATGGTCACCACGGCGTCGGCATCGATCGCGGCGTCCTCCGGCGAGGTCGCCCAAAGCGCGCCGCGCGCGATCAGGTCTTCCGCTTTGGCCTTGCTGCGATTCCACAGCGTTACCGTGAAGCCGGCATCGAGATAGCGGCCGGCCATGCCATGGCCCATCCGTCCAAGCCCGATGAAGGCGACGCGAGTCATGCTAGTCCACGTCCTCGATCTCGCCGGTGGCGGTGCCGAACGCGCGCTGCGCCAGCGTCGCGGCCATGAAATCATCGAGCTCGCCGTTAAGCACGCCCGATGTGTCCGAGGTCTGCACGCCCGTGCGCAGGTCCTTCACCATCTGGTAGGGCTGGAGCACATAGGAGCGGATCTGGTGGCCCCAGCCGATATCGGTCTTGGCGGCCTGGTCGGCGGCGGCTTTCTCCTCACGCCTCTTCAGCTCCATCTGGTAGAGCCGCGCGCGCAGCATGTCCCAGGCCTGCGCCCGGTTCTTGTGCTGGGAGCGGCCGGCCTGGCAGACCACCGCGACGCCAGTCGGGATATGCGTCAGCCGCACCGCCGACTCGGTTTTGTTGACGTGCTGGCCGCCGGCGCCGCCCGAGCGCATGGTGTCGGTGCGGACGTCGGATTCCTTGATGTCGATCTTGATGCTGTCGTCGATGACCGGAAACACGGCGACCGACGAGAACGAGGTGTGCCGCCGCGCGTTGGAATCGAACGGCGAGATCCGCACCAGGCGATGCACGCCGGCCTCGGTCTTGAGCCAGCCATAGGCGTTGCGGCCGGAGACCTGGATGGTTGCGGACTTGATGCCGGCCTCTTCGCCGTCGGACTCCTCCATGACCTCGACTTTGAAGCCATGGGTCTCGGCCCAGCGCGTGTACATGCGGAGCAGCATCTGCGCCCAGTCCTGGCTCTCGGTGCCGCCGGCGCCGGCATGGACTTCGAGATAGGAATCGAAACTATCGGCCTCGCCCGACAACAGCGCCTCGAGCTCGCGCCTTGCCACTTCCTTCTTAAGGACTTTCAGTGCGGCTTCGGCCTCGGCCACGACGCCTGCATCGCCTTCGGCTTCGCCGAGCTCGATCATGCCGATGTCGTCCTCGAGCTCCTGCTCGACTTTGCCGATGCCCGAGAGCGAATCCTCCAGCGAGGTTCGCTCCTGCATCAGCTTCTGGGCCTTCTGGGGATCGTTCCAGAGGTTGGGATCTTCTGCGAGCTTGTTCAGCTCAGCGAGGCGCGCCGTCGATTTCTCGACGTCAAAGATGCCTCCTCAGCAGCCCGACTGACTGCTTGATCTCTTCTACCAACCGTTCGATTTCGGCGCGCATATCGTTCTCTGGTCTCGCGGAATTGTTCCCGCGTCTAAGTGCAACGCCGATGTAGCGGCGGCGGCTGCAAAGCGCAACCGCCCGCCACCCAAACGCCGGGGTTATTCGCTAGTACAGCCCGCCGGTGCCCGGACGCATGAAGAAGCCCGAATCTGGCGGCTGCTGTTGCTGCGACGCGCGCCCGTCGGCGTCGGCAACACCGATGACCGAGTAGTTGTCCGGCGGCGCCGTGCCCGGCTTGAAGGCTTCGAGAATGGTTCCGCCAGTCTCGCCGGGGCCGGCGCGCATACCGGTCTTGGCCACGACCCGAACCAGCTTGATGCCGGCGGGCACCTTGAACGGGACCGCCTGCTTGTCGGCGAGCGCGAGCTTGAGGAAGTCGCGCGCGATCGGCGCGGCCAGATGGCCACCGGTCGCGGCGTTGCCTTTGCCGAGCGGACGCGGCTTGTCGTAGCCCATGTAGATCGCGACCGCGACGTCCGGCGAGAAGCCGACGAACCAGGCGTCCTTGGCCTCGTTGGTGGTGCCGGTCTTGCCGGCGATCGGCTTGCCGACCTCCTTGACCACGGTGGCGGTGCCGGCCTGAACGACGCCTTCCATCAGCTCGGTGATCTGATAGGCGGTCATGGAATCCAGCACCTGCTCACGGCGGTCGATCAGCTGCGGTTCGGTCTGACTCTTCCAACCGCCCGGGGCGTCGCAGCCGCGGCATTCGCGCTGGTCGTGCTTGAAGATGGTGCGGCCGTAGCGGTCCTGGATGCGGTCGATCAGCGTCGGCTTCACGCGGCGCCCGCCATTGGCGAGCATCGAGTAAGCCGTGACCATGCGCATCGCAGTCGTCTCGCCGGCGCCCAAAGCGTAAGAGAGATAGTTTGGCAGCTCGTCATAGACGCCGAAGCGGCGGGCATATTCGCCGATCAGAGGCATGCCGATATCCTGCGCGAGGCGCACAGTCACGGTGTTGAGCGACTGGCGCAGCGCGTTGCGCAGCGTCACCGGCCCCTGGAACTTGCCCGAGGAGAAGTTTTCCGGCCGCCACACGCCGGCGCCCTGGCCCTGATCGATTTCGATCGGCGCATCGAGCACCACTGTCGAGGGCGTGTAGCCGTTGTCGAGCGCCGCCGAATAGACGATCGGCTTGAACGACGAGCCGGGCTGCCGATAGGCCTGGGTGGCGCGGTTGAACTGGCTCTGGTCGAACGAGAATCCGCCTACCATGGCGAGCACGCGGCCGGTCCAGGGATCCATCACCACCATCGCGCCGGACACTTCGGGGATCTGGCGCAGACGATACTGGCCCTCGATGGGGTTGCCGTCCTTATAGAGCGGATCGGCATAGATCACGTCGCCGGGCTGCAGCACCTGCGACACTGCGCTCGCCGCCCTGCCCTTGGCAGGCCCTGCGGCCGCCTTCGCCCATTTGATGCCGTCGAGCGTGATCAGGCCAGTTTCGCGTTGCTTGCTGATAGCGCCGCCGAGTTCGCGGCTCGGCTGGAAGCCGATCCGCGCCGACTGGTCGCTGGTCTCCAGCACCACCGCCATGCGCCATGGCGAGATGTCGGACAGCGACTTGATCTCGGCGAGCTTCACGCCCCAGTCGCCCGAAATATCGAGCTTGCTCATCGCGCCGCGATAGCCCTGCTGCTCGTCATAGTTCACGAGGCCCGTGACCATGGCCTTGCGCGCCATAACCTGGATCTTCGGATCCAGCGTGGTGCGCACCGACAGGCCGCCCTCATAGAGCTTCTTCTCGCCATAGCGCTCGAAGATGTCGCGGCGGACTTCCTCGGCGAAATATTCGCCGGCGAAGGTGTGGGCGCCGTTGGCGCGGTTGGTGACGGCCAGCTGTTCCTTGCGCGCCTTCTCGGCGTCGGCCTGCTTGATCCAGCCGTTCTCCTGGAGGCGGTCGACCACGTAGTTGCGGCGCTCGATGGCGCGGTCGCGGTTACGCACCGGATGCAGGGTTGCCGGCATCTTCGGCAGCGCGGCGAGATAGGCGGCTTCGGCAACCGTGAGCTCGTTCACCGATTTGTCGAAATAAACCAGCGAAGCAGCTGCGATGCCGTAGGCACCGAGGCCGAGGTAGATTTCGTTCAGGTACAGCTCCAGGATCTTGTCCTTCGAATAGGTCTTCTCGATCCGCATCGCCAGCAAGGCTTCCTTGATCTTGCGGGCGAAGGAGACCTCGTTGGTTAGGAGGAAGTTCTTGGCGACCTGCTGCGTGATCGTGGAAGCGCCCTGCGGACGCCGGTTCGAGCCGTAGTTCTGGATGTAAACCAGGCCGGCGCGCGCCATGCCGGTGTAGTCGATGCCGCCATGCTCGTAGAAATTCTTGTCCTCGGCCGCGAGGAAGGCGTTGATCACGAGCTTCGGCACCGCCTGGATCGGCAGGTACAGCCGCCGCTCCTTGGCGTATTCGCCAAGCAGCGAGCCGTCGACCGCGTGCACGCGGGTCATCACCGGCGGCTCGTAATCCTGAAGCTGAGAGTAGTCCGGCAAATCCTTGGAGAAATGCCAGATCAGGCCTGCCACGGCACCGACACCAACAAGGAACAACACCGTTCCCGCGGCGAACAGGAAGCCCATGAACCGCACCAGCAAGCGCATTATCTGTTTATCCGTTCAATTCCTGGATCAGCCGAGATCAGTCCAAGATCAGCTCAAGACGCCCAAAACAGGCGCCCACCTCACGTCGCGAATTCACCAGCCTACTCAATCACATCAGTGCCGGACCTGAAGACGCTCGCCGAACGGGATTCTCGTCGATTCCGGAACCCCCTGCGGCGTTTTTATAAAGCGCCCGCTGTGGCCAAACTAGGGCTTTGACGGCAGGACCGGAAAACCCTTTCAATTCGAAGACCCGGCTGTGGCCATCCGCTTGGCCAGAAACCCGTCGATCGCCTGCGCCATCGAGGTCACGGCGCGGGACCGCCAGCCCTCGGAGACCAGATGCTCGAGATCTCCCTTATTGGAGACATAACCGATCTCGACCAGCACCGACGGCACGTCGGGCGCCTTCAGCACCCGGAAACCGGCCGACTTCAGGGGATGTTTGTGCATCCGCACCGTCGACTTCATTTCGCCCATCAACAGACGGGCGAAACGGTTTGAAAAGTTACGGGTTTCCCGCTGCGTGAGGTCGATCAGGATGTCGGCGACATCGGTCGGCTCCTCGGTGAGGTTAAAGCCGGCGATCGCATCCGCCCGGTTTTCCGCGTCGGCGAGCCGTTCGGCCTCGGCGTCCGAGGCCTTGTCGGACAGCGTGTAGATCGTGGCGCCCTGCGCGTCGCCCTCGGCGCGCGGCAGCGCGTCGGCGTGGATCGAGACGAACAGCGCGGCCTTCAGGCTGCGGGCAACTTTGACCCGATCGTTGAGGGGGATGAAGGTGTCATCGTCCCGCGTCATCACTACGCGGTATTTGCCGGTCTTCTCCAGCCGGTCGCGCAGCGCACGGCCAAAGGCCAGCACTAGATTCTTCTCGCTTTCGCCGCTCGACTGCGTGCCATTGTCGATGCCGCCATGGCCGGGGTCGATCACGACCACGGCGCGGCCATCGGCCTTCTGCTGCGCAGCTTCCGGCGCTGCGGCGGTCGAAACCGCGGCGGGCGGCGCCTCGCCAATCGCAGGCCGCAGCTCGGGGCGGTTTTCCGGGGCCAGCAATTGCATGAAGGCGGCACGGTCGACCTCCTCCAGCTCCAGCACGAGTCGGGCCGGCTGACCGTTGGCCGCCTCCAGCACGTAGGAATTGGCGATCTTGGCTGGTCCCGCCAGATCAAACACGATTCGCGAGCCGCCGGGCATCACGAGCCCATAGCGGAACGCCTTTACCAGCCCTCGCCCGCCGGTTCCCGTGCCCGAGGGCAGCTGAAAATTGAGCTGGGGCACATCGACCACCACGCGGTACGGATCGGCGAGCGTTGCTGCGCGGAAGCTGACGGTCTGATCGAGGTCGAGAATGAAGCGGGTCTGCTTGCCGTCGCCGGCCAGCCGGGCGGCCGAGGCGATCGGAAAATTCGTTGCGGCAACAGTGGGTTGCGACTGACTCTCGGCCGCGCTGAGGCGCGAGGAATCGGCACATGGCAAGGCTGCGGCGCACAGCAGTGCACACCCCAGCAGAACCCTTTGACTTGCGCGGCCCGCCACCGATTCCGTGCCTCCGAGCAGCCCTTTTAACGCAATAGAACCACAGGGTTAATCGATCCTTAATGACGGAGATGCGAAACTCGCTGACTGTGACCGGCTTGCGACGGTCCCTTGCACGGCCGGCCCATTCCTCGTATGTACGAGGTGCTGACGGCCATTATTTCCGGTTGTGTCGCATTCAGCCTCCCGGTGCTGCGCCGGAACTCTCAAGGTTTGGGAATTCCAGCGTTTTCCGTTCCCCCCGAAGGCCAGCGCGGTGCGCGGCAGGGCGGTGGAACGGGTCAAGCTCCGGCGGCAGACGGTTCCCGGTTACCCCTGTGTTTCCGGGACAGTTCTGACAGCGACGTGGCCCATTACCCGATCCCTTAATCCCAAGGGAGCGGTTCGATCTTCGGGATGAGCGCTTCCGCGCCACGCCTGGCCAGCAGCAACTGATTGAGGGGCGGCCTCGCCGCCCAATGTTTCATACGGGCCGACGCTTGATGCGCCAGACTGTGCCGACGAATTCTGAAGGACCATTCGCGACGCTGCGGAGTAAAACTCCCGCGCGCCGCCTTGATCCTCCGGCTTCCGATTCGGCAAGGCGCGAGAGACGGCGTTTCGGCCTTCCCCTCACCCCCGAATCAGGTGGACCGTCGCGTCACCCGGCAGCGCTAATCGCGCCCACGGTGAATCGCGCCCGCCGCCGCCAAGAGTTAAGACATGCCCAACAAGATGTTGATCGACGCCACCCACCCGGAGGAGACCCGGGTCGTCGTGGTCCGTGGCAATCGCGTCGAAGAGTTTGACTTCGAGACCGCGCAACGCAAGCAACTGCGCGGAAACATATACCTTGCCAAGGTCACCCGGGTGGAGCCTTCGCTCCAGGCCGCTTTCGTCGAATACGGCGGCAACCGCCACGGCTTCCTCGCCTTCAGCGAAATCCATCCTGACTACTACCAGATCCCGGTCGCGGACCGGCAGGCCCTGATCGAGGCCGAGGAGCAGGCTCACCGCGAGGCCGAGGAAGAGAGCGAGAACCGCTCCCACGGCCGCCGCCGCTCGCGCCATCGCAACTCCCGCCGCCGCAGTCATGGCGAGCGTGTCCAGAGCGACATCGTCGGAGGCCTCGAGGCCGGTACCGATTCCGCCGCCCAGCCGATCGAGGGCGAGGCGCTGCCGGAGCACGCGCAGGGTGAGCATCTGCACGCCGAGGCGCATCATCACGGCGAGCACGAAGCTCACGATCACGACCATGATCACGACGATCATGGGCACGATCATCATCATGCTCATGATGACGATAGCCATCACGCGCACGATCATGATGACCATGGCCATGAAGGCGGGCACGATCATCACGACCACGACCATGATCACACCGGCGAGACCCCCGCGCCCGTCGCAGCCATTGGCGCCGAGCCTGCGGTCGCTGCCGAGCCCCAGGAAGAAGCCGCTGTCTCCGAAGCGCACGCCGAGGCTCTGGCCGAAGCCGTGACAGCAGCCGCTGAGCCGGCCGATGCCGTGTACACGGCCGGCGAAACCGCCGAGGCTCCGCATCACGAATCCGAAGCGAGGGCCGACGAAGACGACGAGGATGAAGACGGCGAGGAAGCCGAAGATGAAGTCGTCGAATCCGTCGGCGGCGACGACGTGCTCGAGGAGGTGCCGGAGCGCACCTTCCGCCCGCGCCGCCAGTACAAGATCCAGGAAGTCATCAAGCGTCGCCAGGTGATGCTGGTGCAGGTCGTCAAGGAAGAGCGCGGCAACAAGGGCGCCGCACTGACGACCTACCTGTCGCTCGCCGGCCGCTATGCCGTGCTGATGCCGAACACCGCGCGCGGCGGCGGCATCAGCCGCAAGATCACCAGCGCCCAGGACCGTTCGCGCCTGAAGGAAGTGGTTCAGGATCTCGACGTTCCCGAGGGCATGGGCATCATCCTGCGCACCGCGGGCGCTGCCCGCACCAAGCCCGAGATCAAGCGCGACTTCGAATATCTGATCCGGATGTGGGAGACGGTGCGCGACCTCACGCTGAAGTCGCAGGCCCCGACCCTCGTCTACGAGGAAGGCTCGCTGATCAAGCGCTCGCTGCGCGATCTCTACAACAAGGAGATCGACGAGATTCAGGTCGCCGGCGAAGCCGGCTACCGCGAAGCGCGCGATTTCATGAAGATGCTGATGCCCGCCAATGTCAGCGCGGTGAAGCAGTATCGCGACGGCCAGCCGCTGTTCTCGCGAATGGGCGTCGAAAGCCAGCTGGATGCGATGTTCTCGCCGACCGTACAGTTGCGGTCCGGCGGCTACATCGTGATCAACCAGACCGAGGCGCTGGTCTCGATCGACGTCAACTCCGGCCGCTCGACGCGTGAGCACCATATCGAGGACACCGCGCTCAAGACAAACCTGGAAGCGTCCGAAGAGGTCGCCCGCCAGCTTCGGCTTCGCGACCTCGCCGGCCTGATCGTCATCGACTTCATCGACATGGACGAGAAGCGCAACAACCGGGCGGTCGAGCGCAAGCTGTCCGATTGCCTCCGACAGGATCGCGCGCGTATCCAGGTCGGACGCATCTCGCATTTCGGCCTGCTGGAGATGTCGCGCCAGCGCATCCGCGCCAGCGTGCTGGAATCCTCGACCGATCCCTGCCCGCATTGCGGCGGCACTGGTCACGTGCGTTCGGTGTCTTCGGTTGCGCTGCAGCTGCTGCGCGGCCTCGAAGAGATCCTGATGAAGGGCGCGACCCACAATCTCGTGGTCCGCACCCGCACCGACGTTGCGCTCTATGTGCTGAACCACAAGCGCGGTCATCTGCGCGACCTCGAAAACGGCTTCAAGGTGACGCTGTCGGTCATCGCCGATCCGAGCGTCAGCGGACCGAATGCCTATCTGATCGACCGCGGTGAGCAGGTGCATACGCTCGAGGCCGCCAAGGCATTGCTGGCGGCACAGGCGGCCGCTAGCCCGCCGCCCATCGCCGAAGAGGCCTATGACGACGAGGAGTTCGATTCCGAACTCGAATCCGAGGTCGAGACTGAAGAGACCGAAGGTCTCGCCGAGGAACAAACCGGTGAAGCCGCGAGCGAACAGGATGGCCAGCGCCGCAAGCGCCGCCGGCGTCGGCGCGGTCGCGGTGCCCAGCGCGACGGCGAACTGCGCGAGGATAGCGCGCCCACGCTTCCCGAGCCGGCACTCGCTGCCGGCGAAGCAGACGAGGACGCGGAATCCGAGCAGGATGGCGAGGAGACCGAAGAACAGCAGGCTCGCGGCGACCAGCAGGGTGCCGGCGATCGCAGCAGGCGCCGGCGCGGCCGGCGCGGCGGACGCCGCCGGCGCGGCGGTGGCGAGGAAGGCCTTGCCGGATCCATCGGTGACGAGCTTGCTGCCAGCCCGCCGTCGGAGGCGACCGATGCGGTTGCCGATTTCGATAGCTTCTCGCAGCAGCCTTCACCGTCCATCGCGCACACCGAGGCAGCCGGGGATGCGCAGGCCACCCAATCCGAGCCGGGCACCGAAGTACAGGCGGACACGCCCGCTCCGATCGAACGGGCTCAGGCCGAGCCAGCTCACGTCGAGCCGGTGTCTCCCGCTACATCGGACGACTCTGCATCTGACGACAAGGCGGCGCGCCGCCGCTCTACGGTCCGGGAAAAGGTGAGCTTCCTGTCGAGCGGCCAGCCCGAGCCGGCGACACCGGTTGCATCGGCACCTGAGCCGGTTGCCCCGCCCGCGCCGGCTCCCGAACCCGCAGCGGAGACGGCGGCCGAACCACCGGCCGCACCGCGTCGCGCCGGTTGGTGGTCGCGCCGTTTCGGCGGCGGCGAATAGGGACGAACAGCAATCAGAAAACGCCCGGCATTGCCGGGCGTTTTTCGTTTCAGTGCACGCCCTAGCGCTATCGCGCCGGCTCGCCGCCACCGGGCGGCGCGACCTCGCGCGATGCGATCTGGCGGAGCTGGTCGTAGAGATCGGGCGCCTCGCTGGTGCAGAGACAGACGCCCGTGGCGGACGGCGCATCGCCGGCGTTGAGGTAGGCGTGGCCCATGGTGCTGTCGAGATAGATGCCATCGCCTTCGCCCAGGATTTCCGGCGCGTAGAACTCGGTGTGGACGGCAACGCGTCCGCTCGTCACCAGAAAATACTCCTCGCCAGCATGGCGCAGCAGCGGGCCGAACTCGTCCAGCGAGCGCGCGCGGACCTCGGCCATGATCGGCACCATGCGTTTGCCGATCAGGTCCGTGCATTGATAGGTGTAGGTGTAGAATTTCGTGGTGATCACCTGGCCCTGCCCGGCCCGGCTGATGCTGCGCCGCGCCGTGACCGGCCGCCCCTGCGCAGGAGCCGAGATCGCCGGATTGAACAGCTCGGCAATTTCCATCTTCAGGCCTGAGGTCAGCTGCAGCAACTTGTCGTAGGTCAGCGACATCAGGCCGTTCTCGACCTTGGACAGGGTCGAGAGCGCCATGCCGGTCCGCTCGGCCACCTGCTTGAGCGTGAGGCCGCGCGCCTGGCGGGCCGCCTTGAGGCACTGGCCAAGCTGCGAATTGGGCCCTTCGGACGTCGCGATCTCGCTCATACGGCAACGGTACCACGGCGGCGGAGAAATTGTTGACCGATCGATCTAATCTTTTCGGTGAAAGCGGCCCGGAAGCGTCCCATTTGACCCTCAACTGAGCAGAATTTCCAAGATTTGTGCACGAAATGCCTCGCTTTGACGAATATACGTGCGCGAGCCTTACTTTCCGATATGCTAAATTGTTTTCATAATTTGAAAGGAACTGGCATGTCTGGACTTTGCGATTCCAGCGCCGTTGATCTGTGCCGCCTGTTGGCTGCGCGGGCGATCTCGCCTGTCGAGCTGCTGGATGCCTGCCTGTCGCGCATCGCCACCATCAATCCCGCCGTCAACGCGGTCGTCACGCTGGACGAGCCAGGCGCACACGCGGCCGCGAAAGCGGCCGAGGCTGCCATCCTGCGCGGCGAAGATCGCGGCGCGCTGCATGGTCTCCCCGTTCTGATCAAGGACACCCAGGACACCGCGGGAATGCGCACGACTTACGGCAGCCCCCTGTTGAGAGACCATGTACCGGCGGCCGACCAGGGTTCGGTCGCCCGGCTGCGCTCCGCCGGTGCCATCATCATCGGCAAGACCAACACGCCGGAATGGGCGGCCGGCGGCAACACCCGCAATCCCGTTTTCGGCGCGACCGGCAATCCCTTCGATCCCATGCGCTCGGCCGCCGGCTCCTCCGGCGGCTCGGCAGTCGCGCTGGCCTGCGGCATGGCCCCGCTTGCCTCGGGCTCGGACACCGGCGGGTCGTTGCGCAATCCGGCAGGCTTCGCCGGCATCGTTGGGATGCGTCCGTCCTACGGCCTCGTGGCGAGCGAAAAGCGCGCGTTCGGCTGGTCCAATTTGTCGACCGACGGGCCGATGGCGCGCAATGTCGCCGACACCGCGCTGATGCTCTCGGTCATGGCGAGCGACGATGCCCGCGATCCGCTCGCCTACACCCTGCCCGGCGAGCCCGTGCGCGCGCGCGTCGAGCGCTGGGCCGCGCCGCGCCCGGCGGAGCTTGGCAAGCTGCGTCTCGCCTGCACCGAAGACTTCGGCTTCGCACCGACCGAGCAGGCCATCCGCCGAGCGTTCCGCGATCGCGTGAAGAAGCTTGCGCCGCTGTTCGCCGAATGCCGCGAGGCCACGCCAGACTGCACCGGGGCGGACGATGCCTTTGCCGTGCTGCGCGCAGGATTGTTCCTGGCGATGCATGGCAAGAACTACAAAGAACGTCCCGAGATGCTCGGCCCCAACGTTCGCGCCAATGTCGAGGAAGGCCTCAGCTATACGCTCGAAGACCATTCGCGCGCCGCCACGACGCAGACACGGATCTATCGCGCCTATCAGAGCTTCTTCGAAAGCTGCGACGTGCTGATCAGCCCGACCATCACGCTGAGCCCGCGGCCCTGGTCCGAGCTCTATCCGGCCGAGATCGACGGGGCGCCGACGAAATCCTACTTCCACTGGCTCGCGCTCGCCTACGCCGTGACGCTCGCAGGACACCCCGCGATCAGCATTCCGCTCGGCCTCGATGAAGCCGGCCTGCCGTTCGGGCTTCAGATCGTCGGCCCGCGCGGCGGCGACGCCATCGTGCTTGCGGTGGCCGCGCGTCTCGAGGCTGCGTTCGCCGGTGACATGCAGATGTGCCGGCCGGTGCCCGACCTGGCGCGATTGGCCGTGGCACCGCCGCTGTCGGGCACGCCAGGCTTCCTCACCTGGGAATAGACCAAGACAAGCTGGCTGGACCGCCGGATCGCCGGCAAATCGGAGACGCGCATGACCGAATTGCTCTCGAAACGGAAGACCGGCATCGTCACCTTCGTCCTGCTCTATATCGCCTATTGCATCTCCTACATCGACCGCGCGGCGATTTCGCTGGCGTTGGCGCAGATCGGAAAGGACTTCAATCTCCAGGCCGCCGATCTCGGCATCGTCATCAGCGCGTTCTTCCTCGGCTATGCCGCGATGCAGGTGCCGGGCGGCTGGCTCTCCGACCGCTTCGGCTCGAAATATGTGGTGATCGTCACCATCGTGATGTGGTCGCTGTTCACGGCATTCACGAGCCTCGCCTGGTCGCTGACGTCGCTGATCGCGATCCGCTTCATCTTCGGCATCGCCGAGGGCGGCTTTCCGCCGGCCAGCATTCGCGCCATCGCGGAAGTGTTTAAGAAGGACAGCCGGCCGAAGATGTCGTCGCTGCTGCTGTCGTCGAACTATGCCGGCAGCATGCTCGCGCCGCTGATCATGGCGCCGCTGATCCTCTGGCTCGGCTGGCGCCATGCCTTCAACGCGATCGGCATTGCCGGCCTTGTCTTCGCGGTGCTCTATTTCGTGTTCATCCCGCATCTTGGACGCTCGATCGAGACCGGCGCGGGCGTACCGCCGGTTAGGGCTAAAAACCGCGCGCCGATGCGCGAGCTCATGAAGAATCCGCTGCTGTGGCAGCTGATGGTGGTGTGGTTCGGTCTGAGCTGCGTCAACAAGGGCCTGGATTCCTGGATGCCGCTCTACTTGCTCCAGCAGCGCGGGCTCGACCTCAAGACCGTCGGCGTGGTCGCGCCGATTCCGTTCGTGATGGCGACCATCGCGACCGCGATCGGCGGCTGGGTGATGACGACATTCTTCAACGAGCGCGAGAAATATCTGCTGATCGGCAGCTCGGCATTGACCGGCATCTTCCTCTACGCCATGTACAAGGCGGAGACGATCACGATGCTGATCGCCTATCAGTCGGTGGTCTACTTCTTCAAATCCTTCGTGCTGGCCTCGGTGATTGCGCTTCCGACTAAGCTACTCCGCGACGACCAGATCGGATCGGGTGTCGGCATGGTCAATCTCGGCGGCCAGAGCGCGGGCTTCGTGGCTCCTGCCGCCATCGGCTTCATCGTGACCGGAACCGGATCGTTCGATGCGGCCTTCGGCTTCCTGGTGGCGATGACCGCGCTGTCCGTCGTGGTTGCCGCGACCATCAGCACGGCCCAGCCGAAGCTTGCACCGAAGCCGGCCTGACAGGAGAATTCCGCCAATGCAAAGCGCGATCGTTCTTGGCGGCGGCATGGTGGGCGTCGGGGCTGCGCTGCATCTCCAGCAGCGCGGCTGGTCGGTCACCCTGGTCGACCGCCGGGAGCCGGGCCGCGAGACCAGCTATGGCAACGCCGGGATGATACAGGCCGAGGCGGTGCGGCCCTATCCGATGCCGCGCGATCTGGCCACGCTCCTGAAGATCGCGACCGGCCGCACCAACGACGTCCGCTACAGCTTCTCTGCGCTCCACCGCCACGTCGAGCCGTTGCTCCGCTATTGGTGGCATTCGGCGCCGAAGCGGCATCGCGAAGCCATCGAAGCCTGGGCGCGATTGATTGCCTATGCGACGCCAGAGCACGACATCCTGATCCGCGAGGCGCACGCCGACAATCTGATCCGCCGCGCCGGCTATCGCGTGCTGCACCGCGACCCCGCTTCGTTCGACCTCGCGATCCAGACAGCGGAAGAGGACCGGCGCGAATTCGGCGTGAATTTTCGCGTGCTCTCGGGCAGCGAGCTGACGAAAGCCGAGCCGATCCTGCGCGACGACCTTCCCGGTGCGATCCACTGGCTCGATACGTGGACCGTGTCCGATCCCGGTGCCCTGGTCACGGCCTATGCTGGCCTGTTCGAGCGCCTCGGCGGCACGCTTCTGCTCGGTGACGCCCAGAGCTTGCAGCAGACCGCCACCGGCTGGTCGGTCGACACCGACAACGGGCGCATCGACGCTGGCTCCGCCGTGGTGACGCTCGGGCCGTGGTCGCCAGATCTCCTGCACAAGTTCGGCTATCGCATTCCCCTGGTGCGCAAGCGCGGCTATCACATGCATTACAGCGGCGGCTCTTCGCTCGATCTGCCGCTGGTCGACAGGGGCGGCGGCTACGCCATGGGCCCAATGGCCAAGGGGATCCGCATCACCACCGGTGCGGAGCTCACCGGCCCGGAGGCGCTGCCGACCCCGGTGCAACTTGCCAGCGCCGAAGCTTCAGCGCGCGAACTGATCGACCTCGGCGCGCGGGTCGAACCCGAGCCGTGGTTCGGCACCCGCCCCTGCACGCCAGACATGCTGCCGGTGCTCGGCCCTGCCCCGCGCCACCCCGGCCTCTGGATGAATTTCGGCCACGGCCACCAGGGCTTCACCCTGGGCCCCGCGACGGGACGCCTGCTCGCCGAGATGATGAGCGGCGAGACGCCGTCGATCGATCCAACGCCATACCGGCCCGAGCGGTTCTAGCTCTCGGCCCTCGCGGAAAGAAAAAGGGCTGATCGAGGATCTCGACCAGCCCTGTTACTTCACATCTGACGGCGCTCGGCGTCGTCGGATCCGGCTTGCAGATCAGTCTGTCGTGACAGCCGTTTCCATGTCGGTCGGATCGATCTGCTTGGAGAGGTTTGCGTTGAGCTTGTCGCGGTCGAGCTCGCCCTCCCACCAGGCGACGATCACGCAAGCGACGCCGTTGCCGCACAGATTGGTCAGCGCGCGGCATTCGCTCATGAACTTGTCGATGCCGAGCACGATCGCCATGCCCGGCACGAGGCGCGGATCAACCACGGCAAGCGTTGCCGCCAGCGTGATGAAGCCCGCACCGGTGATGCCGGAGGCGCCCTTCGAGGTCAGCATGGCCACCACCAGAATGGTCAGTTGCTGGCCGAAGGTGAGATCGACGCCGAGCGCCTGTGCAATGAACAGCGTCGCCAGCGTCATGTAGATGTTGGTGCCGTCGAGGTTGAACGAATAGCCCGTGGGCACCACGAGGCCGACCACCGACTTGGAGCAGCCGAGCCGTTCCAGCTTCTCCATCAAGGACGGCAGCGCGCTTTCCGAGGACGAGGTGCCGAGCACGATCAGCAGCTCGTCCTTGATGTAGGCCAGGAACTTGAAGATCGAGAAGCCGGCCAGGCGCGCGACGATGCCGAGCACGACGAACACGAACAGCGCCGCGGTGGCGTAGAAGGTCGCAATCAGCCCGATCAGGTTGAGGATCGCGCCGGTGCCGAACTTGCCGATGGTGTAGGCCATCGCGCCGAAAGCGCCGATAGGTGCTGCGCGCATCACGATGGAGATGACGCCGAACACGGCATGCGCCGCGTCATCGATGAAGCTTCGGATGGTATGGCCACGCTCGCCAAGGCCCATGATGGCGAAGCCGAACAGCACCGAGAACAGCAGCACCTGCAAGATCTCGCCTTGCGCGAAGGCGCCGACCACCGTGTCGGGAATGATGTGCAGAATGAAGTCGACGCTCTTCTGGCCCTCAGCCTGCTTGGCATAGTTGGCGACGGCCTGCGCGTTCGCCGCGGCATTGCCGAAGCCGGCGCCGGGCTTGACGAGATTGCCGATGACCAGGCCGATCACCAGTGCAAACGTCGAGACGACCTCGAAATAGACCAGCGCCTTGACGCCGATGCGCCCGACCTTCTTGGCATCCTGGATGTGCGCGATGCCCGAGACCACGGTGCAGAAGATGATCGGAGCGATCACCATCTTGATCAGCTTGATGAAGCCGTCGCCGAGCGCCTTGATCCATTCGTTGGTGGCCACCGAAGGCCACAGCCAGCCGACGATGGCGCCGAGCACGATGGCGATCAACACCTGGATGTAGAGAACCTTGTACCACGGCTTGGCGGCGGCGGCCGGTGCATCCGGCGCTCCCGCCATCGTTGTTGTTGTCATTCTTTCACTCCCCCTAAAACTTCGGGTCCAGCCAAGATCAACTTGGCTGGCCCTGTCAATTGGAACTGCTGGGATTTGCGCGCTTTACCGGCGGTCGAGAAGCCGGCGCGCCGCCGGCATCAGCGTTGCCCCAAGCGCGTTCTTGACTAGCGAAGCGGCGATGAATGGCACTATGCCGACCTGCCAGGCCTTGGGCGCCCCAAGACCGAGGCCATAGGCCAGCCAGCCGAACCCGGCAGTCAGAATGACGAGGTGGCCAACTGCCATCGCCGCAAACAGCAACACCACGCTGCGATCCCAGCCGCGCTCGGCGAGCCAGCCGGTGACGAAAGCGGCGGCGACGAAGCCGAACAGATAGCCGGCGGTCGGGCCGACCAGCGGCGCAATTCCCGCTACTGGGCCTGCGAACACCGGCAGCCCGAGTGCGCCCTCGGCGAGGTAGGCGATCATGGTTGCGCTGCCAAGGCGCCAGCCATAGGCCGCGCCAATCATCAGCACGACCAGCGTCTGCAACGTCATGGGCACATAAGGCAGCGGCAGGTTCACCTTGGCTGACAGCGCCATCAAGGCGGTGCCGAGCGCGACGAGTACGAAGACGCGCAGCGCGCCGGCGGCCTCGCCCGTCTGGGCCGGCCACAACGTAGCGGCGAGTGGAAAATGTGGCGCAGCGGCGGACGGGACTGATCTGTCAGACAAGATGAACTCCGGAAGGCTTCGTGAAAAACTGGCGGCTATTTAAGCCAGTGAGCGATCCGGTCAACTGCCTCCCGCATCTCTTGAGGCGAGCGTGCGTAGGACAATCGTATGAACGAGCGGCCATGGATGGGATCGAAATCGAGGCCCGGCGTAGCCGCGACATGGGCCTGTTCGAGCATCTGCTTGGCGAATTCGAAACTATCCGACGTGAAGTCCGAGACATCGGCATAGAGGTAGAAGGCGCCGTCGGCAGGCAGGAACCTCGTCAATCCGGCCTTGGGCAGCCCCTCGATCAGGATGCGGCGGTTTTCCTGATAGCCATGCTTGATCGCTTCCATCTCGGCCGCCCCGTCGAAGGCGGCTTCGGCCGCGATCTGCGACAGCGACGGCACCGAGATCGACAGGTTCTGCTGCAGGCGCTCGATCGGCCGCACCAGCATATCCGGCACGACCATCCAGCCGACGCGCCAGCCCGTCATGCAAAAATACTTCGAGAACGAGTTGATGACGAGGGCATGCTGCGACAGCGCAGCTGCCGTCACCGCCGGAAACGCATAGTCGAGCCCGTGATAGATCTCGTCGGAGATGAAGCGGATGCCGGCGTCTTCCGCCGCCGCGATCAAGCTGGAAAGCGCCTCCCTGGACATCATCGTTCCGGTCGGATTGCCGGGACTGCCGACCAGCACGCCCTTCAGCGGCGCCTTGCGATGAGCGGCGAGCAGCACCTCGCCGGTCAGGGCGTGGCGCGTCTCATTGCCGGTCTCGATCAGCACCGGCTCGCAGCCGAGCGCGGTGAGGATATGGCGGTATGGCGGATAGCCCGGCACCGTCACGGCGACGCGATCGCCGGGCTCGAACATCGACAGGAAGGCCAGGATGAAGCCGCCCGAGGAGCCTGTCGTCACCACCACCCGTTCGGCGCTGACGGCGCAGCCATACGCATCGCGATAATGCCGCGCGATGCGCTCGCGCAGACTGGGGATGCCGAGCGCGGAGGTGTAGTCGATCCGCCCCGCTGCGAGCGCCGCATGCGCGGCCGCGATGGCGGTCTTGGGTGCGCCGGCCGCGGGCTGGCCGACCTCCATATGAATGACATGGCCGCCGGCCGCCTCGATTCGGGCCGCCGCGGCCATCACGTCCATCACCATGAACGGGGGAACATCGCTGCGGCGGGACGGCTCGAGCCACTGCCCCACCCGGTTCCTCAATGTCGCGTCTTGCATCGATTTCTGCTATTCGCTGGCGGACCGCTCCGTTCGGTCCGGAAAACCGGGCGCTTGCGCCCCAGACTGGCCGCATTGTGCGGCTCATAAGGGCATATCGCGTATCCGGTCCGCCGCCAATCGCCAAAACAAAGCACGAAACCACCCTCCAAATCCGCTTGCCGGGACTGTTTGACCAAGACCATTTGATGTCGTTCCAGATCGCATTGCGCAAGAAGGTCTCTGCCCTCACCGCCCTCGTGACTGCGGCGTCGATCGTGCTGTCGCCGTTCCCGGCGGCGCAGGCACAGCAGAAGGGGCTGCCTGTCCTGCGCGACACCGAGACCGAGCAGCTGCTCCGCGAATACACCCGCCCGATCCTGCGCGCCGCCGGTCTGGAAAAGCAGAACATCCAGATGGTGATCCTGAACGAGGCCTCGTTCAACGCGTTCGTCGCTGACGGTCGCCGCATCTTCGTCAATTACGGCGCGATCCTCCAATCGGATACGCCGAACCAGATCATCGGCGTGCTCGCGCACGAGACCGGGCATCTGGCCGGCGGTCATCTTTCGAAGCTGCGCGAACAACTCGCCAACGCCCAGACCCAGATGATCATCGCCATGCTGCTCGGCGCCGGTGCGATGGTCGCAGGCAGCACGCGCGGCAGCGGCAGCGCGGGCAACAACGGGCTTGCCAATGCCGGCGCCGCCGCGATCGCCGGGCCGCAGGAGATGATCCGCCGCTCGCTGTTGTCCTACCAGCGTCAGCAGGAGGAGAACGCCGACCGCGCCGGCGTGAAATTCCTGACCGCAACCCAGCAATCGCCGAAGGGCATGTACGAGACCTTCAAGCGCTTCACCAGCGAGAGTCTGTTCGCCGCGCGCGGCGCCGATCCCTATCTGCAGTCGCACCCGATGCCCGCCGAGCGAGTCGCTGCGCTCCAGGAGTTCGCCAGCAGCAGCCCCTATTGGGACAAGAAGGACGATCCCGCGCTCCAGCTCCGTCACGACATGGTGCGCGCCAAGATCTCCGCCTTCATGGAGCGGCCGGAGACCGTGAACCGCCGCTATCCTCAGTCGAACGACAGCCTGCCCGCGCGCTATGCCCGTGCCATCAGTACCTATCTGCACGGCGATCTGCGCAGCGCGCTCGCCCAGATCGACGCGCTGATCCAGGTGCAGCCGAACAATGCGTATTTCTACGAGGTGCGCGGCCAGGCTCTGCTGGAAAGCGGCAAGCCTGCCGAGGCCATCCCGGCCCTGCGCAAGGCGGTGCAGCTTTCGAACAATTCCCCCCTCATCGAGATGTTACTTGGGCAGGCACTGGTTGGAACCGATAATAAAGCCTACACGGACGATGCCATTCGGATTCTCCGTGCCGCGGTGGCGCGGGAGCCTGAGGCGCCACTCGGCTATATGCAGCTCGCGATGGCCTATGGCCGGAAGGGGGACTATGCCGAGGCCGATCTGGCATCGGCGCAAGCCGCGTATCTGCGCGGCGACAACAAGACTGCCCGCGAGCTTGCCACGCGCGCGAAAACCCGTTTCGCCGTCGGCACGCCCGGATGGGTCAAGGCCGACGACATCGTGGCGGCCAAGCCGCCGCGCAACTAGAACGAAGCCTGATACCACGACGTCACGACACCGCGCCTGAGTCCGCCGGGACGTTGCCCGAAACCTGCTTTGGATAAGAGGATTTGCCTATGCCTTCGCTGCGCCTGCTTGCTCCCGCGCTGTTTGCGCTCGCTATGTTCGGCGCAGCCGTGCCCGCGTCTGCCGACAGCTTCTCCGATGGTCAGCGCACCGACATCGAGGCGATCGTCAAGAACTACCTCGTCAGCCATCCCGAGGTGCTCGAGGAGGCCATGGCCGAGCTCAGCAAGCGCCAGGCCGCGGCCGAAACGCAGAAGCACGAGGCCAGCATCGCCCAGAACGCGGACGCGATCTTCAACTCGCCGCGCCAGGTCGTGCTCGGCAACAAAGACGGCGACGTCACCTTCGTCGAGTTCTTCGACTACAATTGCGGCTACTGCAAACGCGCCATGGGCGACATGCTCGATCTCATGAAGAGCGATCCGAAGCTGAAGGTCGTGTTGAAGGAGTTTCCAGTGCTGAGCCAGGGCTCGGTGGAAGCAGCCCAAGTCGCGGTCGCCGTACGCATGCAGGATCCGACCGGCAAGAAATATCTCGACTTCCACCAGAAGCTGCTCGGCGGCCGCGGCGCCGCCGACAAGGCGCGCGCGCTCCAGGCGGCCAAGGAAGCCGGACTCGACACCGCGAAGATCGAGAAAGACCTTGCCAGTCCCGAGGTGCGCGCCACCATCGAAGAGAACTTCAAGCTCGCCGAAGCCATGGGCATGAACGGCACGCCGAGCTACGTGATCGGCAAGCAGATCGTGGTCGGCGCCATCGGCGTCGAAGGCCTCCGGGAAAAGATCGGCGTCGCGCGCTGCGGCAAGGCGACCTGCTGATCGCGACTTGTAACGCATCGCACGTGAAGCAAGGCCGGCTATAGAAGCCGGCCTTTTTCTTGCGGCAAATCTTCTTGCAGCAATCCTGGCGCGATCTTGCGAAGTCATTCATCTGGCATTCAACAAACAAAAGCCGTGGAACCACCGAAGTTCCGGAACAACTCAAATCTCCTTTCGTTGTCGGCGCGGGCAATGACGCAACTGATCACGTGAGGAGAATTCAATGTCTAACCGCTTTATGATTTCGGTTGCCGCAGTCGCGCTCGTCGCCGGCACCGGCTTGGCGAACGCACAAGGCACCATGGGCCGCGACAGCGGTGGCGGCGCCGGTGGCACCCAGCAGATGCAACAGTCGCAGCCGGGCGGCGCGGCTGAGCATGGCAGCGCCACGGGCAAGGAATCCACGGGCAAAGAAAAGGGCACCGTGGGACAGGCTGGCGGCTCCATGAAGTCCGGCGCGGAGGAGAAGTCCTCGGGCGCCATGAAGGACGAGAAGTCCGGAGCGATGCAGAAGGATTCCACGGGCAAGGAAAAGGGCACCGTGGGACAGGCTGGTGGCTCCATGAAGTCCGGCGCAGAGGAGAAGTCCTCGGGTGCGATGAAGGACGAGAAGTCCTCGGGCACGATGCACAAGAATCCGACGGCTGAGGAGAAGTCAGGTGCAACGAAGGGTCAGCGCACCGACGAACGCGCCCAAGGCCAGCAGGACAAGTCGAAGGGCATGAGCTCGGAGACCCAGACCAAGCCCGGCACGACCACCGGCGAGAGCCGCCAGGGTCAGCCCGGCACCAACGTACAGGGCCAGGCTGGTACCTCGACCCAGACCACCGGCCAGGCCGGCGCCGGCGCCAAGCTCTCGACCGAGCAGCGCACGCAGATCACCTCGGTGATCCGCGAGGAGCACGTGCGGCCGGTGACGAACGTAAACTTCTCGATCTCGGTTGGCACCCGCATTCCCCGCGAGGGGATTGAACTGCACGCCCTGCCGCCGCGGGTCGTGACGATCTATCCGGAGTGGCGGACCTACAAGTACGTCCTGGTCAAGGATGAGATCGTGATCATCAATCCGGACACCTACGAGATCGTGGCAGTCCTGAATGCCTGAGGCCGCATGACGGCAACCTCTGAGGGCGGGCAGCGATGCCCGCCCTTCTGCGTTGGCCTGCAGCCATGCTTCGGACTGGTTAACAAGCAATTTCCGTAGCTTCCACACAGGTTTTTGCACACTGGATGAGGCGCTTGAAGCCGCCTGGAAGGCCCTTCAAGGCTTCCCCTAGGGCGCTTTGTTACCTATAACCCCGCCACGCCGAAGCACCTCTTCCGGGATTGGAATGGCTGAACCAGCGACCGACACCATCCTCGTTCTCAACGGGCCGAACCTCAACATGCTGGGGACGCGCGAGCCCGAGACGTACGGCCATGCCACGCTGGCTGACGTCGAGAAGCTGTGCCGGGACACCGCGGCGCAGTTCGGCCTCAAGGCCGACTGCCGGCAATCCAACCGCGAGGGTGAGCTGATCGACTTCATCCACGAGGCGCATGCGCGCAAGATGAAGGGCATCATCATCAACGCCGGCGGTTATTCGCACAGCTCGATCGCGCTGCACGACGCGTTGCTCGCGGTGCAGATTCCGACGGTCGAGGTGCATGTGACCAACATCCACGCCCGCGAGAGTTTTCGCCACCACTCCTACACCGCACGCGCGGCCTTTGCCTCGCTCTGCGGTTTCGGCATCGAGGGCTACCGCCTCGCGATCCAAGGTCTTGCCGCCAAGCTCGGCATCAAGTCCAAAGCCTGACGCCCCCCTTTCAACAGAACATTCGGATCAAGCAACATGGCGCGCCAGCCAGACGACAAAGCAGCCGCAAAGTTTTCCAGCGAGGATTCCGCGCTCGTCCGCGAGCTTGCGTTGCTGCTCGATGAGACGAGCCTCACCGAGATTGAGATCGAACGTGCGGGCTTGCGCCTGCGCGTTGCGCGCAACATCAGCGTTGCTGCAACCATGCCCGTCCCGATGACGCACACCGCCGCCGCGCCGGTCGCCGCCGCCCCTGCGGCCGCGGCTGCGGACCTGTCGAAGCATCCGGGCGCCGTGACCTCGCCGATGGTCGGCACCGCCTATTGGGCGCCGGAGCCGGGTGCAAAGCCGTTCATCGAGGTCGGCAGCAAGGTGGCGGTCGGGCAGACGCTGCTCATCATCGAAGCCATGAAGACCATGAACCAGATACCCTCGTCGCGCGCCGGCACGGTGACACAGATCCTGGTCGAGGACGGCCAGCCGGTCGAGTTCGGCGAGCCACTGGTGATCATTGAGTAACGCGAATGGCGAGTAGCGAATAGCGAATGGTCTCACCGTTCCCTGCTCGCTCTTCGCCACTCGCCATTCGCCACTCCCTATTCGCCCGCTGAGGCACCATGTTCGACAAGATCCTCATAGCCAATCGCGGCGAGATCGCCCTTCGCATCCTGCGGGCCTGCAAGGAGCTCGGCATCGCGACCGTCGCGGTGCACTCCACCGCCGACGCCGATGCCATGCATGTGCGCCTGTCGGACGAGAGCGTGTGCATCGGGCCGCCGCCGTCGAAGGACAGCTATCTCAACGTGCCCGCGCTGCTTGCGGCCTGCGAGATCACCGGCGCGGACGCGGTGCATCCCGGCTACGGCTTCCTGTCGGAGAACGCGCGCTTCGCGGAAATCCTCTCCGAGCACAATCTGCATTTCATCGGCCCGAAGGCCGAGCATATCCGCCTGATGGGTGACAAGATCGAGGCCAAGAAGACCGCCAAGCGGCTCGGCATCCCGGTCGTGCCTGGCTCCGACGGCGGCGTCGGCCCCGAAGACGACGCGATGGCGATCGCGAAGGAAATCGGCTTTCCCGTTCTGGTGAAGGCGGCGGCCGGCGGCGGCGGCCGCGGCATGAAGGTCGCGCAAAGCGAGGCCGACCTGGCTGTGGCGTTGCAGACCGCTGCGAACGAGGCCAAATCCGCCTTCGGCGACGCCTCGGTCTATCTGGAAAAATATCTCCAGAAGCCGCGCCACATCGAAATCCAGATTCTCGGCGACGGCCGCGGCGGCGCGATCCATCTCGGCGAACGCGATTGCTCGCTGCAGCGCCGCCACCAGAAGGTCTGGGAGGAAGGCCCCTCGCCCGTGCTGGCCGCGGCCGCGCGCGCCAAGATCGGCGAGACCTGCGCGAAAGCGATGCGCGAGATGAAATATCTCGGCGTCGGTACCATCGAGTTCTTGTTCGAGGATGGCGAGTTCTACTTCATCGAGATGAACACGCGCATCCAGGTCGAGCATCCCGTCACCGAGAGCATCACCGACATCGACCTCGTGCTGGAGCAGATCCGCATCGCCGCGGGCGGCGAACTGCCAGCAAAGCAGGGCGAAGTTCAGATCATCGGCCACGCCATCGAGTGCCGCATCAACGCCGAGAACCCGCAGACTTTCCGTCCCTCGCCCGGCCGGATCTCGCAATATCACCCGCCGGGCGGACTCGGCGTCCGGATCGATTCAGCGGTCTATCAGGGTTACACGATCCCGCCGTATTACGACTCGCTGGTGGGCAAGCTGATCGTCCACGGCAAGACCCGCGGCGAATGCCTGATGCGGCTCCGCCGCGCGCTCGACGAGATGGTGGTCGAGGGCATCGAGACCACCCTGCCGCTGTTCCGCGCGCTGGTGCGCGAGCCCGCGATCATCGATGGCGACTACCACATCCACTGGCTCGAACATTATCTGGCCGGCCAGACGGAACCAGCCGCGAAATAATTTCTCGTCTCTTCCGGAACCCTCTGGCCCCGACCGCGTTCTGGGGTTGGCAGTTCCAAGGGGGCGTTTTGAACTCCGCTGATCGCAACAAGGCGAAACCGTCGTGACCGCTGATGCGCACCGACGGCGCGCGTTTTGGCAGATCCTGCTGTTCACGGCGGGACTCCTGGTGCTGACCTGGATCAGTGCGGGGTCCGTGTACCTTGTCAACAAGGCGCGGCAAGACAGCAAGTGGGTGATCCACACCATCGAGGTGGAAAACCAGGTCAATGCCCTGCTTCTGGAGATTCGCCGCGCCGAGAGCAGCGCGCGCGGCTATCTTCTGACCCTCGGCCCCGAGTTCCTGAGCGATCATGACGCGGCGATGGCGACCATCCCGCAGGCGCTCGACAAGCTCACCCGCCAGATCGGTGACAATCCGGCGCAACGTGCGAGCATCGCCAAGCTCCGCGAAGCAATCCAAGCCCGGCTTGAGCAATTTTCGCGCGAGATGGATCTCGTCAAGCGGGGCGAACCCGACAGTGCCGCGGCGCTGCTCCGCCAGGCGGCCGCATCCAATTCGACCGACGCCATCCGCGAGGTGGCAGCGTCAATGACTGCGGAGGAAGAGCGGCTGCTCTCGCTGCGCTCCGCAAATGCCGATCGCAGTCAGACGCTCGCGGCCTCGCTCACCGGCATCGGCTCCGGCCTGGTGGTCGTGCTCGCCCTGCTCTCGACCTGGCTGGTGCGCCGCTCTGCAGGCGTCCGTGACGACGCCGAGGCGCGCCTGCGCGACGCCAATACCAATCTTGAGGCCACGGTCGACGAACGCACGGCTGACCTTCGCGAAGCCAACAACGAGATCCAGCGCTTTGCCTATATCGTGAGCCATGATCTGCGCTCGCCGCTGGTCAACATCATGGGCTTCACGAGTGAGCTCGAGGAACTGGGCCGCGACATCTTCCGCCGCATCGGCAGCCTCGCACGTGCGCCGGTCGACGGTCCTCCGGTCGAGAGCGCCGACGTCGTGCTCGACGGCGCCGACAAGCAGCTCGCGGAGGATTTTTCCGAGGCGCTCGGCTTCATCAAATCATCTATCGGCAAGATGGACCGCCTGATCTCGGCCATCCTCGATCTGACGCGCGAGGGACGGCGCGAGTTCGAGCCGGTCCGCATCGATACGCGCGAGCTGATCGAAGCCATCGCCGCTACGGTCGCACACCAGGCGGCCGAGGCGCGGGCCGAGATTCGCGTCGGCGAATTGCCTGATATTGTCAGCGACCGCCTTGCTCTGGAACAGATCTTCTCCAATCTGATCGACAACGCCATCAAGTACCTCAAAGCCGGAGTTCCCGGCGCGATCACAATCCGCGGCCGGACCAAGTTCGGCTATGCGATCTTCGAAGTTACCGACAATGGACGCGGCATCGATCCGAAGGATCATCAGCGCATCTTCGATCTGTTCCGGCGCGCTGGAACCCAGGACAAGCCGGGCCAGGGCATTGGCCTTGCCCATGTGCGCGCACTGGTGCGCCGATTGGGGGGAACGATGTCGGTATCGTCGGAGCTCAATGTCGGCAGTACATTCACGGTCACGCTGCCGATCAAATGGAACGCCAGCAACCGGAACGAAGAACAACGATGACCCAGCCCGTCACCATCATCATGATCGAGGACGACGAAGGACATGCTCGCCTGATCGAGCGGAACATTCGCCGTTCCGGGGTCAACAACGAGATCATTCCGTTTGCCAACGGGACGGACGCCGTGAGGCATCTGTTCGGCGCCGACGGAAGCGGCCTGGTGCACAAAGGCCGTGCGCTCCTGATCCTGCTCGACCTCAACCTGCCCGACATGAGCGGGATCGACATCCTGAAGCAGATCAAGGAAAACAATCATCTCAAGGCCTCGCCCGTGGTGGTACTGACCACCACCGACGACTCCCAGGAAATCAAGCGCTGCTACGAACTCGGCTGCAACGTGTACATCACCAAGCCCGTCAATTACGAGAATTTCGCCAATGCCATCCGGCAGCTTGGCCTGTTCTTCTCGGTCATCCAGGTCCCAGCCGCCGCCTCATGAACCAGCGAACACCAACACTGCTCTATATCGACGACGACGCTGCGCTCGCGCGGCTGGTCGAACGCGGCCTGACGCGCCGGGGCTACAAGGTCGTCCATGCCGCGAGCGGCGAGGAAGGCCTGGAGCGCATCCGCCGCGCGGATGCACAAGCAAGTATCGAAGACTGCATCGACGTGGTGGCACTCGACCAGTACATGCCCGGTCTCGACGGCCTCGAGACGCTCGAACAGATCATGGCGATCCCGAACGCGCCTCCCGTGGTGTTCGTTACCGCATCGCAGGATTCCAACATCGCGGTGACCGCGCTGAAGGCGGGAGCCTCGGATTACCTGGTCAAGGACGTCAAGGGCGACTTCATCCCGCTCCTGCAGGTCGCCGCCGACGGCGCGCTGCGCCAGGCCGAATTGCAGAAGGCGCGCGAGGCGGCCGAGGCGGAAATCCATGCCTCGCGCGATCGCTACGCCGCCCTTGCCGCAGAGCGCGAACTTCTGCTGCGCGAGGTCAACCACCGCGTCGGCAATTCGCTCCAGATCATTGCCTCGCTGCTGCACCTCCAGGCAAGCTCCGCCGCGCAGGAAGAGGTCAAGGCGGCGTTGACCAATGCGATGGGCCGTGTCGCCGCGGTCGCCCAGGTGCACCGACGCCTCTACACCTCGCAGGATCTCAAGAGCGTGGTCCTGAACCAGTATCTGGACTCGCTGCTCGAGGACCTGCGCCGCTCGGCCGAAGGCAACCGGATGTCGCGCCTGACACTGAAGGCAGAGCCGATCGAGATCGATCCGGACCGCGCAGTCGCCGTCGGCATCATCGTCAACGAGCTGGTGATGAACGCGGTGAAATACGCCTATCCCGACGGTGCCGGCCCGATCCACGTCGAGCTGACCTCGCAGGGCGAGGATCTCATGCTGTCGATCGCCGACGACGGCGTCGGCGACAACGCCAAGGCCGATCCGCGCTCCACCGGCATGGGTCAGCGCATCGTCGCGGCCATGGCCGCCAAGCTCGATGCCTCGGTCGAGCGCGATCCGGCCCATGCCGGAACCCGCATCGTCCTCAAGTTCCGCCGCGCAGCCCCATCCCCGGGCAAGACGAACAGTGCCACGGCAAGCTGATCGGCGCGAGTCCGCCTGCCCCATCGCAAGTGCGGCGCGATCCTGCTATTGTCGCAAGCCATGACTTCGCGCGATTCCGCCTCGTCTGAAATCACGCCGGCCGTGCTGTTGCGTGCCTATGCCTGTGGCATTTTTCCGATGGCCGAGAGCGCGGACGACCCGACGCTGTTCTGGGTCGAGCCGGAAATGCGCGGCGTCATCCCGCTCGACGGCTTTCGCGTGGCCTCGCGGCTCGCGCGCACCGTGCGTTCGGATTATTTTCGCGTCACCGTCAACACCGCCTTCAAGGCGACGATCGCCGGCTGCGCCGCGCCCGCGGCCGGACGCGAGGACACCTGGATCAACAAGCGCATTCGCGATCTCTATGGCGGCCTGTACGAGCTCGGCCATTGTCACAGCGTCGAGGCCTGGCAGGGCGACGATCTCGTCGGCGGCCTCTATGGCGTGAGCCTCGGGCGCGCCTTCTTCGGCGAAAGCATGTTTCACACCGCGCGCGATGCCTCCAAGGTGGCGCTGGTGCATCTGGTCGCGCGGCTCATCCATGGCGGATTCGAGCTGCTCGACACGCAATACGTCACCGAGCATCTGAAGAGCTTTGGCGCGGCCGAAGTTTCGCGGCGGCGCTATACGGCCCTGCTCGACAAGGCGCTCGCCGGCGCGCCCGGCGATTTCCTGAAGCTGCCGGCGGACCAGCCTGTCCCGGGCGCACGCGCGCTCGAGATCATCGCCTCACGGCAATAGTCGATGATTTTGCCTAGCGGCCAAACCCTGGGAAATTGAACAGGCCAGGCTGCTGTGGCGGCGGAGGTGGCGGGGCCTGCGGCTGCTGCGGAGGAGGCAATGGCTGCGGCGGACGCTGCTGCACGGCCTGCTTGGGCGCGGCCTTCTTCTGCGCCGGAGGCGGCGGCGCGGGCTTGGTCGCGGGATCCGGTGCTGCCGTCGCGATGGTCTGCTGCGGCTCTTTGCAGTCGGTCAGCCAGATGTCGTAGATCGGATGCTCGACGCCGTGCAGGCCGGGGCTTGCGGCATACATCCAGCCTGAGAAGATCCGCTTCACCTCGCCCTGCAACGTGATCTCGTCGACCTCGACGAAGGCGTCGGTGTTGGCGGCTTCCGTTGCCGGCCGCGTGTAGCAGGCGTCGGTTTTGACCCGGAGCGCGCCAAACTGCACGGTCTCGCCGATATCCTCGTCGAAATTGATGATGCGCCCGGTGATCTTGTCGAGCCCCGAGAAGGTCGCCTTCTTGTTCACGATCTTCTGCGCCGGCGGCTCGGTGACGACCTCGTCGCCGGGCTGAAGGCTCGCCGGCGTTTGCGGCACGGCCCCCTTCTGCAGAGGCGGGCGTTGGCCCGGCGCGGCCGGATTGGCACCCGGCTGCGGCGCTCCCTGCGGATTGGGCGGTGCGACCGCAACGGAGGGCGGCTGGTTCGGCGGAGCGACGGTAGAGCCAGGCGGCGGTGCCAGCGGCTGGGTCTCGACCGGCCCCGGCATGACGTTGCCCTGCCGTCCCGGCGGCGGCGCCATTGGGCGCGACGGCAGCACACGGCCCTGCGGCGGCAGCTCCGGCACCTCTTCGTCGTCGTCGGGGATCTGGGGCGGTGGCTGTGGCTGGCCACGCGGAATGTTGCCGGGCGGCCGGAGCGGCGGCGGATCGGAGAAGATCGTGCCGATCTGCGCGTGCGCCGGCGTCGCAACCGTCATCGCGGTGGCGGCCAGAAGCGCCGCAAGACCTGTCAAGGTAATGGTTCGAAACATCTCGCGCGGCTTCAACAGCGAATCGGGCTTGCTGGACATTCTACAGGGGTACCGCCGCTCGCAGGGCACCGGTTAACACGGCGAATACGGCGGGGGAAGGGCGACATCCCTGCCCCGCCCGCTGCCTGCTGGCCAGACCGGCGGCCGGATGGGATAGTCCGAGGGCCCCTCCCGGGGGTCGGGGCGGAGTTCGCCCCAAAACCATGTCCGACGATAACCCGAAAACCGCAGGCCCTCCCATGCCCGTTGTGCTCGATCCCGACGCCGCCGCCGTCCACAAGGCTTTCCAGGAGGCCGGTCGTCCCGAAACGCTGAGCCCGCTGGAGGCGCGATTATTAGGATTGCGCTGAGACGCCGTTCCACATGGTTTCAAATCTTCCAGCTCTCTTCGCGGTCCCGCTGCGCTGGCTGACCTGGCTCGGCGACCAGGGCACGCGCGCGGTGGCGGCGATCGTGTTCATCGCGGTGGCGGTGCCGCCGCTTGGCGCGCTGCTGCGCCCTTACGTCACCGAAGCGATCTTCCTGCTGCTCTGCATC
Source organism: Bradyrhizobium hipponense (assembly GCF_008123965.1). Taxonomy (GTDB): domain Bacteria; phylum Pseudomonadota; class Alphaproteobacteria; order Rhizobiales; family Xanthobacteraceae; genus Bradyrhizobium; species Bradyrhizobium hipponense. Next base: position 45,142 of record NZ_VSTH01000143.1, read on the forward strand.
TCCTTCATGCGCGTCGATCTGGCCGCGCTCTACGGACATCTGCGCCGGCCGGCGCTGGTTGCGAGCGCAACGGCCTGGACGACGATCGGCGTGCCGCTGATGGTCGGGCTGACAGCTTATGCGAGCGGGCTCACGGGCCGCTCGCCCGGCCTGTTCCTCGCGCTGATGCTGCAAGGCATGGCTTCGCCGATGATGGCAGCTCCAGCGCTCGCCGCGCTGATGGGCCTCGATGCCACGCTGGTGCTGGTCACGCTGGTCACCTCGACCGCACTCGTGCCCTTCACCGCATCGCTGTTCGCAAGTCTGTTTCTCGGCGGCATGCTCAGCATCTCGCCGCTCGCGCTCGGCTTGAAGCTGCTCGGCATCCTCGCCGCGTCGCTGCTTGCGGCGACAATCATCCGCTGGATGTTCGGCGCGGGGGCGATTTTGCGCCACAAGCGGCCGATCGACGGCTTCAACATCGTCATCCTCATGGTGTTCGCATCCGCGGTGATGGGCGATGTCGCGAGCGACCTCATCGCCGATCCCGTGGTCACGATCGGCGTCGCAGCTCTGGCCTTCACGGTCTATTTCACGCTGCTCACTGTTACCACGCTGCTGTTCCGCCGCGTTGGCCATGAGCGCGCCTTCGCGATCGGGCTGATGGTGTCACAGCGCAATCTCGGGCTGATGCTGGCCGCGACCGCGGGCGCGCTGCCGGCCACGACCTGGCTGTATTTCGCGCTGACGCAGTTTCCGATTCACTTTGCACCGTACTTGTTGACGCCGATCGCGCGGCGGCTGACAGCGCGCGCGCAAGCCGCAGGTGCCGTGGCTCCGCGCGCGACCACCTCCTCGCGCTGACCGCCACAGAAGGAGGACAGCGGTTGATCTATTCGATCACTTTGTCCGCGCGGGCGAGCAATGTTGTTGGGACGATGATGCCGAGGGCTTTCGCCGCCCTGACATTGACCACCAGTTCGAACTCAGTCGGCTCCTCGACCGGCAGGTCGGCGGGCTTCGCGCCCTTGAGAATCCGATCAATGAAATATGCCGTCCGCCGCACGCGCTTGCTCAGATCCACACCCAGGCTTGCAAGCGCGCCCGCGACGGGGAAGGTGGGATAGTCGGAGATGACGGGGATGCCGAAGCTCAAGCCGAGCTGTGCAAGCTTTTCCGCATGGCCACTGAAGAAGGGCTGCACCACTAGCGCCTGCGCGCCTTCCGTTTTCAGGTCGGAGAACAAGGTATCGTCGAGTTCGTCGGGCTGGTTGATCGACCGGAGGACCAGTTCTATGCCGATCTTGTCGGCTGCCGCCTTGCTCTCGCGGATGAAGGCGGCCGCGCCAGGACTGGGCGCAAAGCTCAGGAAGGCCACCTTTCGGATGCCCGGCACCAATTTGCGCAACAACTCGAGCCGCTTGCCAGCCAAATCGGGTCCCGACATCGACACGCCGGTCACATTGGCACCGGGACGGGACAGGCTATTCACGAGCTTTGCCTGTACCGGGTCGGAGGCGATCATCACGAGGGGAATGCTTTGCGTCATCTCCATCGAGAGCTGCACGGTCGCAGTTGTCCAGGGAACGATGATATCGACTTGCTTGTCGATCAGTGTCCTGAGAATGTCGCGGGTGTGCTGCTTGTCGCCGTTTGTGAAGTAGGCTTCGATCGCGATCGTCTTGCCTTCCGCGTAGCCGAGCTTCTTCAGCTCTTCCCGAATACCATCGACTTCGGCGGCGAGCGCCGGCGCGTGTAGGCTGATCACCGCGATCCGGGGAACTTTCTCTCCGCTCACGGCCGGCGTCGAATTCGCGAAGATCACCGCCGCGACTCCGGTGCCGAGTGTCCGTACGAAGTCGCGTCGGTTCATTCGCTCACTCCATCGGCACGGCAGCTCTTTCTCTCGAGGGTCTCCGCCTTAGCCATGCCGGCATCGTAGCCGGACGAATTTCTGGTGAGCAAGTGCTCATATCGTAGCTGCATGAGCAAGCCCTACCCCGCCCGCGCGGCGCGCCGCAGTGCCTGCGGCGGCTGGCCGAAGGCACGGATGAAGGCGCGCCGCATGCGCTCGGGGTCGCGAAAGCCGGTCGCCTCGGCGACGAGCTCGATCGCCTCGCGCGAGGACTGCACGCGCTCGCGCGCGACCTCGATCCGCAGCCGCTCGATCGCCTTGGACGGCGTCGTGCCGGTTTCCGCGGCAAAAGCGCGGGCAAAATGCCGCGCGCTCATGCCGGCGCGATCGGCGAGATCTTCCACCGTCAGCGGTGCATCGAGATTTTCCCGCGCCCATGACAGCAGCGCGCCGAACCGGCCATTCGGCGTCTTCAATTCCAGCAGTGACGAGAATTGCGACTGACCGCCGCTGCGGCGGTGATAGAGCACGAGCTGGCGCGCGGTCTGCTGCGCGATCTCCTCGCCGTGGTCCTCCGTGACCATCGCGAGCGCGAGGTCGATCCCCGCCGTGATGCCCGCGGACGTCCACACATTGCCGTCGCGGGTGAAAATCTGGTCCGGCTCGAACTTCACCTTCGGATAGCGCGCGACGAAATCGCGCGTGCGGCCCCAATGCGTGGTGGCGCGGCGGCCGTCGAGCAGGCCGGCCTCGGCCAGCACATAGGCCCCCGAACAGACGCTGGCGACCCTTACGCCGCGGCGCGCCAGCCGCTGCACGAAGGCGCGCGTGACTTCGCAGCGCGCCGCGTCGGTTACGCCCGCGCCGCCCGCCACCACCAGCGTCGTGATCGCGTTGGCCGACTTGAAATCGCGCGCCATCATCTCGGCGCCGGACGAGCTGCGCACCGGCCCCGCGTTCAGCGCCAGCACGCGGATCGCCGGTGTTTTGCCGAGATAGCGCGCCGCGATCTCGAACACCGAGATGGGGCCGGCCGCATCGAGCAACTGGAAGTCCGGGAAGATCAGGATGCCGATCATGGTGATGTCCGAAATTGAGGGAATTACGCCATTTTGGACGGAATGGCATCATGCCACCCTGACTGCGTCAAGGTCAGAATTGAGGGATCTTTCGATGTCGTCACCGCTCCAGATCGGTCTTTTGGTGTTTCCGCGCGTCACCCAGCTCGACTTCACGGGTCCGCTGCAGGTGTTCTCTTCCGTGCCCGGCGCAAAACTGCATTTGATCTGGAAGCGGATCGAGCCGGTGCCGAGCGATTCCGTGCTGACGCTGACGCCGACCACGACCTTCGCCGACTGCCCGCAGCTGGACGTGATCTGCGTGCCCGGCGGCAGCGGCACTAACGACCTGCTCAATGACGAGGAGGTGCTGGATTTCCTGCGCAGGCAGGCTGAAGGCGCCAAGTACGTCACTTCGGTCTGCACGGGATCGCTGGCGCTGGGCGCCGCCGGCCTGCTCAAGGGCTACCGCGCCGCGACGCATTGGAGCGCGATGGAAATGCTTGGCCAATTCGGCGCGACGCCGACCAAGACCCGCGTCTGCATCGACCGCAACCGCATTACCGGCGGCGGCGTCACCGCAGGAATCGATTTCGCGCTGACGCTGGTATCGATCCTGATCGACCACACCACGGCGGAAGCGATCCAGCTTCAGCTCGAATACAATCCGGCACCGCCATTCAATTCAGGCTCGCCTGAGACAGCGCCGGCCGAGGTGCTAGCCTTGCTCAGGGAGCGCGGCGCGGCAAACCAGGCCCGCCGCATCGAAGCCGTGAAGCGCGCCGCGGCGCGGGTGAACTAGCCTCTGCTCTCGTGTTCCGGACGCGGCGTGGCGTGGCGGGGCACGAAACGAAGTTTGGGAAAGCTGCATCAACTCGTCATTGCGAGCGCAGCGAAGCAATCCAGAGTCTTTCTGCGGAGGGATTCTGGATTGCTTCGCTGCGCTCGCAATGACGGAGTGTGGAGCAGCGGCATCCACTCCTCTCGTGTCCGGACGTGATGCAGCCACACCAAGGAAAAAGGCCGCTCGGTTTCCCGAGCGGCCTTTCCTGTCTTACGGCGGCTGCACATTTCATCGGGCGATTTCGGAGCTTCCAGACCGGGGGCCTATCTCCCGATCGAGTCCTGGTCGGCGGCCGCTGCATTTCGGGACAGTCGCGAACTGTTGCCCGAACCGAACGCGATGGTCTCCCATCTCCGTAAGATGGGATCAGTGAGCCGCATTGCTCGCCTGGGCGCAACGGCCGCGCAGACGGCGTCCCCGCTGTTCACGTTGTCCACAGCGGTGTCAGCCGAATGCAAATGCATTCAGCGCAAGTGGTCAGAACGGTAGGACGTGCGCGAGGCTAGCCGGGTGTCCAAGGCTGATAGTCGCCGGTCGCCTTCGGCCGCTTGCCGCTGGCGAGGGTCGAGCCGGACGGACGGTATGCCTTGGCCGTGCCGGTGAGATTCGGCTGGTGCGGCTTTTCCCACTCGCGCGGCTGGTAAGTCTCCTGGGTCGGCGGCACGTCGACAACGTGATGGATCCAGCCGTGCCAGGACGGCGGAATGCGGCTCGCTTCGGCGTAGCCGTTGTAGATCACCCAGCGCCGCTCGAAGCCGAGCGTGGGATCGATCGCCCCGCCGCGGGTGCGATAATAGCGGTTGCCCTGCTCGTCCTCGCCCACCAGCTCTCCATACCGCCTGGTCCAGAGTTGGGTGCCAAAGGTCTGGCCATTCCACCAGGTGAATAGCTTGAGGAAGAACTGTTTCATGCGGCAAGGACCCTGCTTCGTGGGGTCCTGATGCCATCCGGGCACCGAAATGTCCAGTTCGGCGCCCCAGTGGAAACGCAGTGCCCCCGCAAGCCGGCGCCGCAAATCGGACGCGATCCGTTCATGCTGGGTACAGCGGCCGGATGAGAGGCTGGCTGCACACACGCAAACGCGCGTGATCCTGGAACCACCACGCTTTGATGGGGTTTGGCTTCCGGGAAAGGAGTTTGATCATGAAAAGTCTGCAGGTTTTGAGTGCCGCTGCGGCAGTGGCGCTGGTTCTTCCCTTGGCGACCCCGAGCTTCGCGCAGAATCGTCCCGCCTTGGGCGGAGGCGGCGGCGCCCATGTCGGCGGTGGTGGAGGCGGTGCTCACTTCGGGGGCGGCGGCGCGCGGATGGGCGGCGGCGGCTTCGGCGGTGGCGCACGGATGGGCGGTGGCGGCGCGGCGTTCCAAGGTGGCGGCGGCAATTTCGCGGCCGGCACAGCGGCACGTCCGAGCGGCGGCAGCTTCGCAGCCGGCACAGTGGCACGTCCGAGCGGCGGCAGCTTCGCAGCCGCCCCGGCGACCCGCCCCGCGATCTCGCCGTCCTTCAGCGGTACCCGTAGCGTCGCAACCGCCGGCAGCACCTGGCAGGGCGGTGGCGGCAATTGGAGTGGCGGCTGGCGTCACCATCATCATCGCGGCGGCGGCTTCTGGCCAGGCTTCGCGGCGGGTGCGGCGATCGGCGGCCTCGGCTCGTACGCCTATTACGGTGGCGGCTATTACGACGATCCCTACTACTATGGCGACACCTACTATGACGAGCCGACGGTGACGGTCGTGCCAGATGCCGGCGGAGATTCGGCGGCCTACTGCGCCCAGCGCTATAGGTCTTACGACCCGGCGTCGGGCACCTATCTTGGCTATGACGGCCTGCGTCATCCCTGCCCGTAACACGGCCTGAAGCAAACGATCGGCCATCGATCCGGGCGGCGCCGACAATTATCGGCGCCGTCCATGCGTTCTGGCCGGAGGTTTGCAGATGGACGACCTCCTGCTTGCCGGCGCGCAGATGCGTACAATGCTCGGCGTGGCAATCGTTGACGATCAATTGCGCCGCTGCCTGGAATAGATGGAACCCATTCGCAAGGTCGAACTGCCGCGCCTGTTCGCGGTGCGGACCGGAACTTCTTAGCCCCAGTTATGCACTTCACCGTGCATACCTATTCCTGTCCAATCCAAAATTGACCCGGCACACGATTCACCTATATCACCAATCAGTATGGGGACTTCGATCTACTGGGAAATGTCATGCCGCGTATCCTCGTGGTAGACGACGATCCGATGGTCGGCGCGACCATCGAGGTCCTCCTCCAACGTCAGGGCTTCGACGTCACGCTGGCCGACGGCGGAGAAACGGGGCTTGCTGCGCTCGAGGCGCAGACATTTGACGTCATGCTGGTCGACATCTTCATGCCGCATATGCGCGGCTTCGAATCCATCCGCATCTTTCACGAACGTGCTCCCGCGATTCCCCTGATCGCGATGTCCGGCTACGCCTTCGCGGCGGCGGCCTCGCCCTCGCCCGACTTTCTGCGCATGGCGCTGGAGCTCGGCGCGACGCGTTGCCTGCGCAAGCCGTTCACGCCGGACGCGCTGCTGACCACGATCCGTGAATGCATCGCCGGACCCGGCGGGCGCGCACAGCCGATGGACAAGAAAGAAGCCCCTTGATTCCAACGCAGCGCGTCATTCTCGGTGCTGGACTTGCCATCCTCCTGATCATCACCGCAGCCTCGATTGGACTCGACGTCAAGTCGCGGTCCGACGCGGCCTGGGTCAATCACACCATCGAGGTCCTGAAGAAGATCTCCGATGTGCGCGTCCTGCTCCGCCGCGCCGAGAGCGCGGCGCGCGGCTACGAGATCTACCGCACCCCGGGCTTCAGCGACGAATTCCAGGCGACCCGCGCCCGGATCGCACCCGCACTGGCCGACCTCAAGCAGGCCGTCCGCGACAAGCCCGATCATGTCGCGCTGATGGAGAGCACCGAACCCCTCGCACAGCGCCGGATGGAGATTGCCGCCGAAGCGATGCGGCTGCGCACCGAGAACGACCAGGCCGGCATTGCCGCTCTCCAGGGCAAGGCCGAGGGCCGCGGCCTGATGGAAGCGGTGATGGCCAATCTCGACCGTCTGAGCGCGGAAGAAGAGAGGCAGCTCACCACGCGCACGTCGGATTCGCGCCGCACCGGCATCGTGCTGCTCGGCATCGACGTCGCCGGCGCCATGCTGATCCTGCTCCTGGTCGCGCTCTTGATGCGCGAAAGCCAGCGCACAAAGGTGGCGCTCCAGAGCACGCTGACCGAGACCACGGCCGCCAAGGAGATGCTTGAGGCGGCGGTGGCCGAACGCACCGAGCATCTCGTCACCGCGCATGACGAGCTGCGGCTGTCGGTCAACGTGCTCCAGAGCACGTTTCACAGCATGGCGGAGGCGGTGCTGGTCATCGACACCGAAAGCAACGTCTTGCTGTCCAATCCGGCGGCGGAACGCATGCTGCTGCACCGGACCGGCATGAACCTTCGCAATTTGCGTGCGCTATCCGACGTCTTCCATGGCGACGGGACGACGCCGCTCAAGTCCGAAGAGCTGCCGTCGGCGCGCGTGCTGCGCGGCGAGCAGTTCGAGAATTTGGAGATGATCGTCCGCCCCCACAGCAGCAATCCCGTCCGTCATCTCATGATCAGCGGCCGGCCGATGCGGGATGGGCAAGGCGCCATCTCCGGCGCGGTGCTGGTCTATCACGACGCGACCATCTCGCGAGAGACCGAGCGGCAATTGCAGCAGTCGCAAAAGCTGGATGCCATCGGTAAGCTGACCGGCGGCGTCGCGCACGACTTCAACAACATGCTGACCGTGATCTCCGGCAACACCGAGACTCTGGTGGAGAGCCTGAAGGAGCAGCCCGAGCTGCAGCGCACGGCGCGCCTCATCGACGATGCCGCCGAACGCTGCGCCGAGCTGATCCAGCACCTGCTGGCATTCGCGCGCAGGCAGCCGCTCGAGCCGCGCAATGTCGAGATCAACGCCGCGATATCGGACATCGCAAAGCTGCTGCGCCCGACCCTCGGCGAGCAGATCCAGATCGAGACCGTCCTCGAGCAGGGGCCGATGACCTCGCACATCGATCCGTCCAGGCTCACCAACGCCGTGCTCAACATGGCCATCAACGCCCGCGACGCCATGCCGAACGGCGGCAAGCTGCTGCTGGAGACCCACCGCGTCGTGCTCGACGAGGCCTACGCGCAGGCCAATGCGGAAGTGCGGCCCGGCCCTTTCGTGATGCTCGCGGTCAGCGACACCGGCACCGGCATGCCGCCCGACGTCCAGGAGAAGGCGTTCGAGCCGTTCTTCACCACCAAGGAGGTCGGCAAGGGAAGCGGCCTCGGCCTCTCCATGGTCTACGGCTTCGTCAAGCAGTCCGGCGGCCACATCAAGATCTACAGCGAGGAAGGCCACGGCACCACGATCAAGCTCTATCTGCCGCCGGGCGAAGGCGCGCCCGAGGCGGCCATCCCCGCCGTGCCGCCGGCCGAAGGTGGTGCCGAGACCATTTTCGTTGTCGAGGACGACAATCTCGTGCGCAACTTCGTCACCGCGCAGCTGCAGAGCCTCGGCTACAAGACGATTGCCGCGCCGGACGGGCGCGCCGCACTGCAATTGATCGAGGCCGGCCAGGCCTTCGATCTGCTGTTCACCGACGTCGTCATCCCCGGCGGCATGAGCGGACGCGAGCTCGCCGAAGAGGTGGCAAAGCGGCGGCCGGGCGTGAGGGTGCTCTACACCTCCGGCTACACCGACAATGCCATCGTCCACCACGGCAAGCTTGACGACGGCGTGATGCTGCTGACCAAACCCTACCGCCGCAACCAGCTCGCCGAGATGATCCGCAAGGCGCTGAACGGCGGCGGGGCGGCGGGCTAGTCAAACAGCAATCTAGCGCGTCGCCAGCACCACGCCCGCCAGCGTGAAGATGAGCGCCGCGATCTGGCCGGGCCCCAGCGGCTCGCCGAGCGCAATCGCCGATGCCACCACGCCGATCACCGGCACCGCCATGGTGCCGATCGGAGATTACGGTGACACGGAGATTATGGTGCACTTAATGAGCCCTTCGACCCGAAAAGCGGGCCGAAGTCATTGAACATAACGAATTGATGTGGACGCATTATGCCGGCCGCTCCTCCGGTATTTGCGTCGAGTATCGTCCGCTAAAACTTGTGGCCAGTTTGCCTCGGGAGACTCGGCTGGTCCGGGTCGCTTATGACGACAAGCCTGCCTTCGTCTCGGTTGCTGATATGGACAATATCCCCTCTGCCATCCGAAAGGTTCTCTCCCAGAAGAAATTCAATTGGGCGTACGAACGCGAATGGCGGCTGGCTGAGCTTAGTTGGCGCAACGAAAGTCAACGAAAAGACCGCGATAAAGCGCATCTATCTCGGCACTCGCATCACGGATGAACACAGGTCGAAACTGAGGGAGGCACTTGCGGGCACCGGGGCACGCGCGCGGCGGCGAAACCTAGCGCGTTCCTTTCTCGCACCCGTCAAGGACAGGTCGGAGCGCCCGAGGGGCCCATTGCACGCCTCACCGGCGTCGTCCGAGGCGGATCACCACGGAGCGCTCTGGTGACCCTTCGCCGCAGTTGATTTTTGGGGCGCCGTCATGCAAGCGAACAGATCCTGCGTTCGCGCCAACGAGAAACTGGGAGGCGTCGTCATGCAACGAAAGAGTTGGGCCTCCGCCGACTGCCCTATGGCGCGCGCCGTGGATGTCATCGGCGATTGGGGTAGCCTGATGATCCTGCGCGAGGCGTTTGGCGGCGTCACGCGCTTCGATGACTTCCAAAAGCGGCTCGCCATGTCCCGCAACCTCCTGACGGCGCGGCTGAAGAAGCTGGTGGCGAGCCGCATCCTTGTGCGCCAGCCGATCGAAAACGAAGCCTGGCGCTTCGAGTATGTCTTGACCGACCAGGGCCAGGACCTCTTCGCCACGATCATCGCGCTGCGGCAATGGGGCGATCGGTGGTTGTTCCGCCCAGAGCCGGCCCCCTTCCTGATGATGGACCGCGTCGACGGGAGCGAACTGGTTCCCATTAAGGTCCGCTCGTCGCGCGGGCGAGAAATCACGCTGGCGGACATCAAGCTGCAGCGGCGCTCAAGGTCGCCGAACGCGCCGGCTCCTCAGCTGTCGCGCTAAGTCGGACGCCTTGACAGCTTCGCAGGCCGCACCTATGAGTTCAATATTGAGACTAACACATGAGGCGGAGCGCGTGGGAGGTTCGCATACGGGCGGCCACACGCGTGGAGAGTTCGTCATCGTTCCCCGGGCGCCATCCCGTTCTCTCTGAGCAAGCGCGACCTGGAGACGACCATGACCGAGACCCATCAGAGGCTCACGACCGACAGATCGACGCCCGGCCACTGGCGAGTCATCTTCAACAACCCGCCGATCAACACGATCGATGATCGCACCTACGATGAGTTCTTCGATCTCGTCGCGGAGATCGAAGCGGAGCCTTCTCTGAAGGTGGTGACGTTCGAGAGCGCCAATCCGGACTTCTTCATCGCCCACTACAGCCTTGCGGAGCCGCGAAGCCGTTTCGGCGCGCCGCGCTGGATCGAACCCGCCACCCGCCTGGCCCAGAGCGGCGTCCTGAGCATCGCCGTCATCCGTGGCCGTGCGCGAGGCGGCGGTAGTGAGTTCGCCTTGGCCTGCGACATTCGCTTCGCCAGCCGCGAGAAGGCCGTCTTCGGGCAGCCCGAGGTCGGGATCGGCCTGATCCCGGGCGGAGGTGCGCTCGAGCGCTTGCCACTCCTGGTTGGACGGGCGCGGGCCATCGAGATCATCCTGGGCAGCGACGACTTCGACGCCGAGACGGCGGAACGTTATGGCTGGATCAACCGCGCCGTTCCTGATGCGGAGCTCGACGGCTTCGTGGACAACTATGTCCGGCGCATCCTGTCCTTCGACAAGCAGGCGCTCCAGACCGCCAAATCGACGATCAATCAACAGGGGCTTCCGGATCCGTCCCAGCTGCAGGCGACCCAGGACACGTTCTTCACCACGTTCAGGTGGCCAGGCGCGATCGAACGAATGCCCAAGCTGCGCGCGCGGGGCATCGGCGCCGCCGGCGATTTCGAGCTGAACCTCGGCCGCGAGGTCGGCAACCTGTAGGCGATGGACTTAGATGCCGAGTTGCCGCGAGGAACCTCGATCGCCATGGGATGGACCATTGGTTCCGAGGCGATCGAGCGCCCTGGTTGCGACCATGGAAGGTCGACGAGGCCTGACGCACGGCGATCCTGAGGTGAACCACCTTCGAGGAAGGCTTTAGTATACATGGAACGTCAAGATTACGGTGCACTCAATTCACCACAACGAGCATCGAACCACACAAGTGCACGTAATTGCGAAGCGCGTCGCGTCGCCGACCGAGGCGAGATTGAATAGAGGTAAGCCGCCCGCCCTCATCGCGTCGCCAGCACCACGCCCGCCAGCGTGAAGATCAGAGCGGCAATCTGGCCTGGCCCGAGCGGCTCACCCAGCGCAATCGCCGAGGCCACCACGCCGATCACCGGCACCGCCATGGTGCCGATCGCGGCGACCGAGGCCGGCAGGCGCGACAGCGCGGCGAACCAGCTGACATAGGCGATGCAGAACTGCACCACGGTCGAATAGACCAGCAGCCACCAGCCGACCGGCGTCACCAGTTCCAGATGCGAGGTCTCGACCAGGAGACCCACAATCGCGACCGGCAGGCAGCCGATTCCGATCTGCCAGGCCGCGGCCGTGATCGGCGGCAGGCGGATCGGATATTTCTTCAGCAGCACCGTGCCGAGCGCAAAGCCGGCTGCGCCGGCCAGCGCCATGACGATGCCCGGGAGTTTCTCTTCGCTGGCGGCAAAACCATTGCCGCCCATGATCGAGGCGAGGCCCGCGAACGCCATCATCAGCGCGACGGTGCGCAGAACCGTCGGCCGCTCGCCGAGCACGGGCCAGGCGATCAGCGAGGCCCAGACCGGCATGGTGTAGGCGATCAGCGCGGCCTCGCTGGCCGGCAGCCACAGCAGCGCCAGCCCCATCAGCACCATCCAGCCGGTGACATTGAGCAGCCCCGCGATCAGGAGCCGCGGCCAGATCTGTGGCGCAACCTTCAGGCTGTCGCGGCGGACCAGCGCGAGCGCTGCCAGCAGCACCGCCCCGAGCACGCCCGTCACCCCGCGCAGCGTCAGCGGCGGCAGCTCGCCCAACAGAAACTTCGTCACCGGCCAATTAAAACCCCAGCCGACCGAGGTGATGGCAAGGAACATCAGGCCGGCCGGCGCGATGCGCGGCCGCAGCAACGGCCGAGTCGAATCAAGCATGTGGGGGTACCCGGCGGACAACGAGGTCAGCTTGGCGCGGATTCGGGCCCCCGACCACCACCTCCGCGGGCATGCCAGCCCTCACGGTCCGTAGCCCTACGTGAGTCCCGGTTAGGCAACCCCGTTGCCCAGAAATATACCTGCCCTGTGAACAGCGGGATGAAGCACGTGCAGCATCACCGGATGCAATTTTTTTCGGTTGGGAATCCCTGAGGACTCACTGATACTTGCCTCCACAACAGGCGCGGGCGTGCCCCCTGTTTTCCCCCGCTGTCCACCATATTTAGTATTTGATTCAGGAACTCGCACTAGTTCTTGACGGGCGCAGCGGAGAGTCCTAGCTTTCGGTCCGTTCGGCGCGAGTGTGTTTGCGTCCCGCCGGCACTCCCCAGAGGGTCCGCAAAACGGCACTCCGCCACGCCAGACAAGGGCAGCGGGATGAGGGCTTGTCTGCCCTCGGAAGCGGACTTTTCGGGCACCAGAACGGGCCGGCAACAGGCTCGGATGGCATTGTTAGAAGACGCCACGTTGGAAGAAGACGTGTCGTTGGGGCGTTGAACGCATGTCGCGCACATCCCCTTGGGGGCGGATGGGCGTGGACATGCCGGCGGATGATCGGTGCACGCATCGATGAATCGCGCCGGGAGAAACTGGGCCGGATCCACCGGCTTGAACTGCGAAGCCTTAAGGCCGGCAAAGGCCGTACGAGGACTCGCGAAACGAAATATCGGCCCGGCACGCCTGAACGGAGGCGGTCCGGTCACAATTAGGACGGGGCAAGACCATGCGGATTGAGCGGCGCCACACCACCCAGGGACAGTCACCTTACGCGGGAATCGATTTCCGGCTGACCACGTCGGAGATCAGGAATCCCGACGGCTCGGTGGTGTTCAAGCTTGAGAATGTCGAGGTGCCGACCGAATGGTCGCAGGTCGCCTCCGACGTGCTTGCCCAGAAGTATTTCCGCAAAGCCGGCGTTGCCGCGCGCCTGAAGAAGGTCGAAGAGGAATCCGTCCCCTCCTTCCTGTGGCGCTCCGTGCCCGACACCGAGGCGCTCGCCGCTCTGCCGGAGAAGGAGCGCTATGTCAGCGAGCTCAGTGCAAAACAGGTGTTCGACCGCCTCGCCGGCTGCTGGACCTATTGGGGCTGGAAAGGCGGCTACTTCACCTCCGACGAAGACGCCCAGACCTTCTATGACGAGCTGCGCTACATGCTGACCAAGCAGATGGTCGCGCCGAACTCGCCGCAATGGTTCAACACCGGTCTTCACTGGGCCTACGGCATCGACGGTCCCGGCCAGGGCCATTATTACGTCGACCCCTTCACCGCCAAGCTGACCAAGTCGAAATCGGCCTATGAGCATCCGCAGCCGCACGCCTGCTTCATCCAGGGCGTCGGCGACGACCTCGTCAACGAGGGCGGCATCATGGACCTCTGGGTCCGCGAGGCGCGCCTGTTCAAATACGGCTCCGGCACCGGCTCCAACTTCTCCCGCCTGCGCGGCGAAGGCGAAAAGCTTTCCGGCGGCGGCCGCTCATCCGGCCTGATGAGCTTCCTCAAGATCGGCGACCGCGCTGCCGGTGCGATCAAGTCGGGCGGCACCACGCGCCGCGCCGCCAAGATGGTGGTCGTCGACGTCGATCACCCCGATATCGAGACCTATATCGACTGGAAGGTGAAGGAGGAGCAGAAGGTTGCTGCGCTGGTCACCGGATCCAAGATCAACCAGAAGCACCTCAAGGCGGTGCTGAAGGCCTGCGTCAACTGCGAAGGCTCGGGCGACGACTGTTTTGACCCCGAGAAGAACCCGGCGCTCCGCCGCGAGATCAAGCTCGCGCGCCGCTCGCTCGTGCCCGACAATTACATCAAGCGCGTCATCCAGTTCGCCAAGCAGGGCTACAAGGACATCCAGTTCGACGTCTATGACACCGACTGGGATTCGGAGGCCTACCTCACCGTCTCCGGTCAGAACTCCAACAACTCGGTCTCGCTGCGGGATGACTTCCTGCGCGCGGTGGAAACCGACGGCGACTGGAATCTCGTCGGACGCACGACGAAGAAGATCACCAAGACGCTGAAGGCGCGCGACCTCTGGGAGAAGATCGGCTACGCCGCCTGGGCGTCGGCCGATCCGGGCCTGCACTTCAACACCACCATGAACGACTGGCACACCTGCAAGGCGTCCGGCGACATCCGCGCCTCCAATCCGTGCTCGGAATACATGTTCCTGGACGACACGGCGTGCAACCTCGCCTCCGCCAACCTGCTGACGTTCTACAACGCCACGACCAAGCATTTCGACGTCGAGGGCTACGAGCACCTCTGCCGCTTGTGGACGCTCGTGCTCGAAATCTCGGTGATGATGGCGCAGTTCCCGTCCAAGGCGATCGCCGAGCTCTCCTACGAGTTCCGCACCCTCGGCCTCGGCTACGCCAATATCGGCGGCCTCCTGATGACCATGGGCCTTGCCTATGACAGCAAGGAAGGCCGCGCGCTCTGCGGCGCGCTGACCGCGATCATGACCGGCATCACCTACAAGACCTCGGCGGAGATCGCTGGCGAGCTCGGCACCTTCCCCGGCTACAAGAAGAACGCCGCGCACATGCTGCGCGTGATCCGTAACCACCGCCGCGCCGCCCACGGCCAGTCCAACGGCTACGAGGCGCTCGCGGTCAACCCGGTGCCGCTCGACCTCGTCTCCTGCCCGCAAGCCGACCTCGTCGGCCACGCGCAGGCCGCCTGGGATGCGGCGCTCGAGCTCGGCGAAAAGCACGGCTATCGTAACGCCCAGACCACTGTGATCGCGCCGACCGGCACGATTGGCCTCGTGATGGATTGCGACACCACCGGCATCGAACCGGACTTCGCGCTGGTCAAGTTCAAGAAGCTCGCCGGCGGCGGCTACTTCAAGATCATCAACCGCGCGGTCCCTGCCGCGCTGCGCACGCTCGGCTATCGCGAGAGCGATATCGCGGAGATCGAGGCCTACGCCGTCGGCCACGGCTCGCTCTCCAACGCCCCCGGCATCAACGCCTCGACGCTGAAGGCCAAGGGTTTTACCGATGAGGCCATCGCCAAGGTCGAGAAGGCGCTGCCGACCGCGTTCGACATCAAGTTCGCCTTCAACAAATGGACCTTTGGCGAGGATTTTATCCGCGACCAGCTCGGCATTGGCGCGGAAGCCATTGCCGCCCCCGGCTTCGACCTGCTCCAGGCCGTCGGCTTCACCAAGCGCGAGATCGAGGCGGCCAACGTCCACATCTGCGGCGCGATGACGGTGGAGGGAGCTCCCCACCTCAAGGCAGAACATTACGCGGTGTTCGACTGCGCCAACCCCTGCGGCAAGATCGGCAAGCGCTATCTGTCGGTCGAGAGCCACATCCGCATGATGGCAGCTGCGCAGCCCTTCATCTCGGGTGCGATCTCAAAAACCATCAACATGCCGAACGACGCCACGGTGGAGGACTGCAAGTCCGCCTACATGCTGTCGTGGAAACTCGCTCTTAAAGCCAATGCGCTCTACCGCGACGGCTCGAAGCTCTCCCAGCCGCTCAACTCGCAGCTCATCAGCGATGATGAGGACGAGGACGATGCGGTCGAGCAGCTCTACGACAAGCCGATGGCGGCGCGTACCGCCCAGGTCTCGGAGAAGATCGTCGAGAAGCTGGTCGAGCGCATCATCGTGATGCGCGAGCGCGAGAAGATGCCGGATCGCCGCAAGGGCTACACCCAGAAGGCGGTGGTCGGCGGCCACAAGGTCTACCTGCGCACCGGCGAGTATGACGACGGCCGCATCGGCGAGATCTTCATCGACATGCACAAGGAAGGCGCGGCGCTGCGCTCCTTCATCAACAACTTCGCCATCGCGGTGTCGCTCGGCCTGCAATACGGCGTGCCGCTCGACGAATATGTCGACGCCTTCACCTTCACCCGCTTCGAGCCGGCGGGCCCCGTGCAGGGCAACGACAGCATCAAGTACGCGACCTCAATCCTGGACTACGTCTTCCGCGAACTGGCGGTGAGCTACCTGTCCCGCTTCGACCTCGCCCATGTCGATCCCAGCGAGACCGGCTTCGACGCGCTCGGCAAGGGTGTCGACGAAGGCAAGGAGCCGGACGACGACGCCGGCCACCGCGCCACAAAACTGGTGTCGCGCGGCCTCACCCGCTCCCGCACCGACAACCTCGTCGTGATGCGTGGCGGCTCGACCGCGGTCGCCCAAGGCAACGACAGTGCGCCGGCCGGCGGCTCCAAGGTCACTTCGCTGGCCTCGCACGGCGCAAGCCGCGCCGGCGACGTCCTCGAAGGCGCGGTCGCGCTGAAGCAGGAAGTCAGCCACGACCTCTCGCCCACCGAAAAGCTGGAGCAGCTGCAGTGGAGCAAGGCCGGTACCGCGCAAACCTCGGTGCCCAGCAAGGCCGAGCGCCGCGCGGAAGCGAAGGCAAAAGGCTACGAAGGCGAGATGTGCAGCGAGTGCGGCAACTTCACGCTGGTGCGGAATGGGACCTGCATGAAGTGCGATACTTGCGGCAGCACGACGGGGTGTTCGTGAGGGGGAGAGCGAGCGAGGATTGCTAGAGCCCGGGCTTGGCGCCCGGGCGCCCGAAAAATAAGGGGGTGGCGTTCGCCATCCCCTTTTTGCTTCTTTGACAAAAATAGGCATGTGACAACTTGCGCGTGTAATTTATTTGCGTCCCAAAATCAAACTGGACCAACAATGTTCAAATCCATTCGGTTTCGCAATTTCAAGTCCTTGAAGGACTATACGGTCTCGTTGCGGACAATGAATGTATTGGTGGGCCCGAATAATGCAGGAAAATCGACAATCCTAGATGCATTCCGGGCCATGGCAGCTGCTCACCGCTATGCTTCGCGTCGAGTTCAGTCCCCGATTTCAGTTGATGGGAATATCAGCCAGTGACGTCGGCCAAATGCTTGACGGCATCGTAGCTGGCCAGAAGGCGGACGCGTTGGGCCAATATGTGTCAAATCGAGTAAGATATTTCGCGACGCGGAGCGCGAAGGACCCTTCCACAGTTGTCAAAGAGGCTCTCGAACTCTTCGAGCAGGACTGGAAAGAGCCTCTTCGAAGGACGGCCATTTCCTCGGGAAAGAAGGCGTTCGCCGCGCTTAATGGGCAGTTTCAGGAAAAGTTTGGTCTTTCGATCACGTCAAACCAAGTTATCAAACATTTGGAGCGAAGCGACGTAGGCGATCTAGTCGATATTCTTCGTGATCTAGACGAATTTGCAAGGATAATGCCAACGCCGGTAAGGGGCCTCACATAAGCGGTACACAAATGGAGCGAAGCATACGCATCATTCAATATGGGAATTACACTGACGTGCACTAAACCCCGAGCCGTCTGGCCTCCTCGACGATCAACCTGACGCCGACACACTAGCCCATAGGATGCGTGGACGACTTGCCCGCCATCGCTCAACGCGCGAAGGTGGAAGCGATGCCCATCAATCTGGCAGAGCCAGAATTAGCCGAGGGCGTAACCCGCCATTCGGGTCTCGCGAATGGCAGGTTACTATTGTGCCCGTCAGTACTTTGGCGTTGTGCTCGTGCCCGTGGTTTGAGACTTTGTGCTCGAGCCGGTGTTTAAGATGATGGGTTTCGCAGACCGTAGGATGGGTGGAGCGACTTGTCCGCCGTAGCTCGACGGAAGCGATACGCATCGGCGCTGCACGCGACGACGCGTTCGCAAGAGCTCAACCCATCCTACGAGCGACGCTCTACGCCCGCCTGCGGCGCGGCAATCAG
>NZ_VSTH01000144.1 GCF_008123965.1 Bradyrhizobium hipponense
CGCAAGCGGGAGAGGCCGAGTAAGCTCGCGGACAATCCTCGTGAAATCCATATGCGATTGCCCTGCCCTTGTGGGGAGGGATTGGGGAAGGGGGTGGCACAAGCGTGGACCTCTCGTGGGGCACCCCCCTCCCTCCCCCACAAGGACGGAGGGAATGAGAGAGAGCCCCGCGAACCGTCACGCCTCATGCCCATGCTACTCGTCGTCCTTCGGCGTCAGGTCGCGCTTGCCGTGATAGCCGCGCTTGGGGCGGCGCGGGGGGCCGTAGCCGCTGGCTTCGGCCTCGTTGCGCTCGCGCGCTTCATCGCTTCCGGTGCGCTGGACCAGGACGCGGCGGCCCTTGCGGTCGTTGATCACGTCGCGTTTGACCGGCTTCCTCTCGGGCGGGGCATCGTCCCCGGGCGAGACGGATTTCTGCGGCACGTCGAATTGTGCGCCCGACTTCTCGATCACCTTGTCACCGAGCTGGTCGCGCAGCACCCGCGACTTGATCTCCTCGACCTGGCCTTCCGGGACCTCGCCGAGCTGGAACGGACCGTAGGACACGCGGATCAGGCGGTTCACCTCGAGCCCGAGATGGGCGCAGACATTGCGCACCTCGCGGTTCTTGCCTTCGCGGATCGCGAACACCAGCCAGACATTCGCGCCCTGGTCGCGCTCCAGCGTCGCCTCGATCGGACCGTATTTGACGCCCTCGATCTCGATGCCGTTCTTGAGCTCGTCGAGCTGTGCCTGCGTGACGTCGCCATGGGCGCGGACGCGGTAGCGGCGCAGCCAGCCAGTATCCGGCAGCTCCAGCGTGCGCGCGAGCCCGCCATCGTTGGTGAGCAGCAGCAGGCCTTCGGTGTTGAAATCGAGCCGGCCGACCGAGATCAGGCGTGGCAGGCCTTCGGGGAGATTATCGAACACGGTCGGACGACCCTCGGGGTCGTCATGCGTTGTCATCAGCCCGCGCGGCTTGTGGTAGAGGAACAGCCGCGTGCGCTCGCGCGGCGGCAACGGCTTGCCGTCGACAGTGACGACATCGTTCTGGGTGATGTCGAGCGCCGGCGAATTGATCACGCGGCCGTTGACGGCGACGCGGCCCTGCGTGACCATCTCCTCGGCATCGCGGCGCGAGGCAAGCCCCGCGCGCGCCAGTGCTTTTGCGATGCGCTCTCCGGCCTTCTTCGGCTTCGGCTCCTCTTCGCGCCGCGGCCGGCGGTCGACATCACGATCGCGCTCGCGATAGGCGCCGCGGCCGCCGAAGGCCGGACGCTTCTCGAAGATCCTGCTGTCATCCTCGTTTTCACGCCGCGGACGATCGCCGGAATGAGCTTCACTGCGCGGATGCTCGTGCCAGTCGGAGCGGCCTTCGGGGCGCTGCCGCGGACGATCGAATTTGGGACGGTCGCCGCCGCGAGCGCCACGCTCGCCCTCATTGTCACGACGGGGCCGATCGAATTTCGGACGATCCTCGCGCGGGCGGTCGAATTTGGGCCGCTCGCGGAACGGACGATCGCCGGATGCGCGATCGTCACGGGAGCGCGAGAAGCGCGGACGATCATCGCCGCGGCCGCCTTCGGGCCGGTCTTCGCGCTTCTGCCAGGGCTTGTCCTGGCCGCGATCACGGCCGGCGAAGTCCTTGCGCGGGCCTTTGCCGAAATCCTTGCGCGGCGGCCGGTCGCCACGCGGAGCTGCATCGCGCTTTTGCCAGGGTTTTGAATCACTGCGCTCGCCACGATCGCGCGGACGGTCATTGCGATCACCGAAGGAGCGTGGGCGGTCGCTACGGTCCGGTGCGCCCCGCGAAAACTTCCGTTCGCCATCGAACTTGCGTTCCGGGCGGTCGCCGCGTGGCGCGTAGGGCCGCTTGTCGCCGAACTTCTTGTCGCCGGTGCGGCCGGCGGGGCGGGAATCGTCGCGATCACGGCTGCGCGGCGGACGGTCGTCGCGCCCGTAGGACGGGCGGTCACCGCGCGGCTTGAACGAGCGCTTCTCGCCGTCGCGCGAGGGACGATCGGAAAAGGAGCGTTCGCCGCGCGGCCGGTCTTCGCGATTGAACTTGGGCCGGTCGCCACGGTCGGGCCGGGGCCCGGCCTCGTCGCGGCTGCGGAAGGGGCGGTCCTCGCGCTTGCCGGCGAACGGCCGCTTGTCGCCTCCGCCCTTGCCCTCGAAACCGCGCTTGGCGAACTTCTTCTCCGGGCCGCGGGACTTGCCGGAGCGGCCCTTGGGCGGACCGCGATCACGCCGGCCGCGCGGGGAATCGTTGTCTTTGTCGCTGTCGCGGGGCATGAATCGTCTCACTTCGGAATGGTCGATTTGGGGATGGTCAAATGGGCATTGTGCGCGCTCTTTTCGAGCCGCATGCTCAGGCAAAACCGGTCTTCACTCTTGCTGAAGGCGCAGCTACTAGCAGGTTTCTGGCGATGATACGAGGCATGAAAGCCCCTTCTTTCATGGATTTGGCGCTCAAAACGGCCGAAAACGCCGGAAAGTCGGGCGAAGTTCCGATTGGATGCGTCGTGGTCCGCAATTACGAGGTGATCGCGACGGCGGCCAACCGGACGCTGACCGACTACGACCCCACGGCCCATGCCGAGATCATCGCGCTGCGCGAGGCCGCCAAAAAGATCGGCAGCGAGCGGCTGGTCGACTGCGACCTCTACGTCACGCTGGAGCCCTGCACCATGTGCGCAGGCGCGATCTCCTTTGCAAGGATCCGCCGGCTCTATTACGGCGCAGCCGACCCCAAGGGCGGCGCGGTGGAATCAGGCGTGCGGTTCTTCACCTCGCCGACCTGCCATCACGTCCCCGAGGTGTACTCGTCGGTCGGCGAGAGCGAGGCGGCCCGGCTGCTGCGGGAGTTTTTTCGGGAGCGAAGGTAGCTCCCTCCCCGTCATTGCTCGCAATGACGATGTGGCTCAAGTCGAGAAGAACTCGCGCAGCGCCCGTGCCGTCACGTCCGGATTCTCTTCGGTGAGGAAGTGCCCGGAATCGACCGGCATTCCGTCGACGTTGGTTGTCCATTGCTTCCAGATATCGAGCGGCGTGGCGGCGGCTTGCGCGATGCCGGCATTGCCCCACAGAGCCAGCATGGGCACCGTGATCTTCTTGCCGGCTTCGAAGTCGGCCTTGTCGAGGTCGTAGTCGAAATAGGCACCGGCGCGGTAGTCTTCGCACATGGCGTGGATGCGGGCGGGATCGCGGAACGGCGCGATGTAATGTTCGAGCGCGCTGCTGTCGATGGCATCCAGCGTCTTCGACCTGGTCTGGCTCGCCATCTTGAAGCGCAGGAAGAACTCGCCATTGCCTGAGATCAGCGTCTCCGGCAGCGGATAAGGCTGGGCGAGGAAGGTCCAATGATAGATCTTCAGCGCGTAGGCGCGGTTCATGCGCTCCCAGTAATTATAGGTCGGCAGGATATCCAGCACAGCGAGGCGCGACAGCCGGCCGGGATGATCGAGCGCGAGCCGGTAGGAGACGCGGCCGCCGCGATCATGGCCGGCGAGCGCGAAGTGCACATGGCCGAGCTGCTCCATCACCTCCACCATGGCCTTCGCCATCGCGCGCTTGCTGTAGGGGATGTGCAGCGCATCGCTCTCGGGCATGTCCGACCAGCCATAGCCCGGCAAATCGGCGATGATCAGCGTGAACCTGTCGGCGAGCTGCGGCGCAACGCGGTGCCACATCACGTGCGTCTCGGAGAAGCCGTGCAGCAACAGCAGCGGCGGCCCCTTGCCGCCGACGCGGGCGAAGATGCGGCCAAAGGACGTGTTGATCCATTCGGAGGCGAAGCCGGGGTAGAGGTCGGTGAGATCCGACATTGTTCTTATCCTCGCTTTGAATCAGCGGCCGGCCTTCTCCGCCTCCACCGCCTGCCAGCCGATGTCGCGGCGGCAGAAACCTTCCGGCCAGTTGATGCGGTCGACGGCCTGATAGGCGCGCGCCTGCGCCTCCGTCACGGTCTTGCCGAGCGCGCAGACGTTGAGCACGCGGCCGCCATTGGCGAGGATGGCGCCGTCCTTTGCCACCGTGCCGGCGTGAAAGATCTCGACAGTGTCGACCTTCGCGGCGTCATCGAGACCCTCGATACGCGTGCCCTTCTGGTAGTCGCCGGGATAGCCCTTCGCCGCCATCACCACGGTGAGCGCGGAGTCCGGATGCCAGCGCAGATCGAAATGCTTCAGCTGCCCGTCGCAGGCGGCGAGGAACGCCGGCACGATGTCCGACATCATGCGCAGCATCAAGACCTGGCACTCGGGATCGCCGAAGCGGACGTTGAACTCGAACAGCTTTGGGCCTTGCGTCGTCAGCATAATTCCGGCATACAGCACGCCGCGGAACGGCGTGCCGCGCTGCTTCATGCCGGCGACCGTCGGCAGGATGATTTTTGCCATGATCGCGTCGTGGATCGCGGGCGTGACCAGCGGTGTCGGCGAATAGGCGCCCATGCCGCCGGTGTTCGGGCCGACGTCGTGATCGAATACGCGCTTGTGGTCCTGGGCGGAGGCGAGCGGAATGGCGGTCTCGCCGTCGCAGAGCGCGAAGAAGCTGATCTCGCGGCCCGGCAAAAATTCCTCGATCACGACCTCGGTACCGGCTTCGCCAAACGCGCCGTCGAACATCATGGCGATGGCGTCCTCGGCCTCACGCACGGTCTTGGCGACCACGACGCCTTTGCCGGCGGCAAGGCCGTCGGCCTTGACCACGATCGGTGCGCCCTGGCTCTGCACGTAAGCGCGCGCATCATTGGCGTTGGTGAAGCGCTTGTAGGCGCCGGTCGGGATGCCGAATTCGGTGCACAGCGCCTTGGTGAACCCCTTGGAGCTTTCGAGCTGGGCCGGGATCTTGTTCGGACCGAACGCCTTGATGCCGGCGGCGGTGAGATCATCGACGATGCCGGCCGCCAGCGGCGTCTCCGGGCCAACCACGACGAGCTCGACCGCGTTGCTCTTGCAGAAGTCGATCACGGCAGCATGGTCGGCGATGTCGAGCGCCACACACTCTGCCTCGCGCGCGATCCCGGCATTGCCGGGCGCGCACCAGAATTTGGTCACCAGGGGGGAGGCTGCGATCTTCCATGCCAGGGCATGTTCGCGGCCGCCGGAACCGAGCAGGAGAATGTGCATGGAAGGCTCAGAATAGGGGTTTGCTGAGCGCGTCGGTCGCACGAATCGGCGCGGGTCTCAAGGGGTGTCGCCGCAAACTCCCCGTCATTCCGGGGCGCGCCCGCTTGGGCGCGAGCCCGGAATCCATCGGGCCGCAGCGTTGGTAGAGCGATGGATTCCGGGCTCGTCGCTGTCGCGACGCCCCGGAATGACGGAGGAGAGATCAGCTCTGCTTCCCCGCAATGATCTCCTGCAGAGTCGCGACATGCCTTGCGAACGCGCCGCGGCCTGCGGCGGTGGCGGTGACCGTGGTCTGCGGCTTCTTGCCGACGAAGGCCTTGTCGACCTGGACGTAGCCGGCCTTGGCCAAGGTCTCGATATGGGCGCCGAGATTGCCGTCGGTGGCGCCAGTCAGCTTCTTCAGCCGGGAGAATTCCAGACCAGTCGCGGCCGGCAGCGCGTTCAGGGCCGCCATGATCTTGAGCCGTAACGGCTGATGGATGATGTCGTCGAGCTCGGCCATTGGCTAGATCCGTCGCATCCAGAGGCCGCCGAGGATCAGGCCGCCGCCATTGACGAAGGCCATCCAGAGTGGGAACGCCTCGCCGATGTAGAAGAATCCGATCAGCGTCAGCGCGGAGATGCCAAGACCGATCGCCACGAACGCATAGCCGAACCAGAGGCCCGCCAGCGTGTAGAACAGCATGAAATAGAGCGGCCAGAACGCTCCCAACTGGCGCGGACCGAAATGACCGACGACGTTGGTGCAGAGGTAGCCGAAGGCGAAGAACAACACGAACACCAGGAGGATCCTGATGCTATGGGCGGCACCGTGAGGGTGGTGCGGCGGATTGAACACGCGCAGCGCAACCAGACCGCCGACGCCAACAACGTTCACGGCAACCCAAGCTTGGCCCGCGTGGATCGGCCAGAGCCAGGTCACGAGATTGCCTGCGAACACCAATATGCCCCACCAGACGGCCGCAAGACTCGCCAGCTCATAGAGCTGCGATTGCTTCACGCGCTGGACGATGTCGTCGATATCGGCCAGCGCTGCGGACGCCTCCCTGCTGTCGATCATGACTGCCCTGCCCCGCGCGTCGCCACGTCCTCGGCGATGACGGAGATCGCTTTCGGGTTTGTGACGATGCCCATGTGGTTGATGCCGTCGATGATCTTGACGTCGACCGACGGTTTGATGGCCTGAACGGCCTGCGCATATTTATCCGAGATCATCATCTCGTCCTCGGCGCCGCCGAAGATCGTAATCGGGCGCGTCGTTGCCGCAAGATCGAGACGATAGCCGCGCGTTGCGAAATTGCGCATCAGGCGGTCGGAGTAGGTGGAGACGAGGTACTTCGCCGAGTTCGCCGGCACCGCGAAAGCGAGCACCGGAAGCTGCGCGCAGCAGTCGATGCCGACCTTACGCAGTGCGGCGAGCGCGAACAGGCGCGGCAGGTCGGCATTGGCCCAGCCACCGGAATGCGGCTTGTTGGTCGGCGCGTCATAGCCAAGATACGGCGCGAGCAGCACGGTGCGCACGAAGATGTCCTGCATGATCGGCGTGGCGGCGACGCGGAGCGAGAAGCCGGCACCGGCGGAATGGCCGATCAAAGTTAGCGGCAGGTCCGGCGCGCTCTTGCGGACATGCGCGACGAAGTCGACCAGATCGTCCTCGAGCTGGCCGATATAGCCGATATCACCGCGCGTTCCGGAGGCGCCGTGGCCGCGCATGTCCAGCGCCCAGGTCTCGACGCCGCGCGCGGCGATCGCATGGGTCAGCGCGTGGTTGACGGTGCCGCTGGAGCCCGACGAGCCATGGATGAAGATCGCGCCGCGGCCGGCCGCCGATCCGTTCGGCGCGTAGTGGCGGAAGCCGATCCAGGTACCGTCGCGCGCCTGGAAGCGCTCGAGCGGCGGCATGGTCGAAAAGTCGACAAGCTTCACCGATTCCGAGACCGATCGCATCTCAGGCGGCCGCTGCAGCGGCGTTGCGATCATCGCGGCCAGGATCAGCGCCACGACACCGACCCCACACAGGACCCATTTCAGTCCATTCAACACGCCGCGCAGCAGCCGAATCGCCATGATCTACCCCGTGAATTCGCCATCTATGGAGAACTCTATAATACAGAGTACTCTTACGATCAATCCCCGGATTGGCGCCGGCCGGTAAAAATCCTTAACGTCGGGTCTGACCCCAACATGCCGAATCGTTTGCCGATGCCGCCTGCGGAACCGCTGCTCAACGCCCCTGAATTCACTGTCTCCGAGCTCTCGCAGTCCCTGAAACGGACGGTGGAGGATGCCTTTGGCCATGTCCGGGTCCGCGGCGAGATCTCCGGCTTCCGCGGCGCCCATTCCTCGGGTCACTGCTATTTTGCGCTCAAGGACGAGAGCGCCAAGATCGAGGCGGTGATCTGGAAGGGCGTGTACGTGCGGATGCGCTTCAAGCCCCAGGAGGGGCTCGAGGTGATCGCTACCGGCAGGCTCACGACCTTTCCCGGCTCCTCGAAATACCAGATCGTGATCGAGGCGCTGGAGCCGGCCGGCATCGGCGCGCTGATGGCGCTGATGGAGGAGCGCAAGAAGAAGCTCGCTGCCGAAGGCCTGTTCGACCAGGCGCGCAAGCAGTTGCTGCCGTGGCTGCCGGAGGTGATCGGCGTCGTGACCTCGCCGACCGGCGCCGTCATCCGCGACATTCTGCACCGGTTGGAAGACCGCTTCCCCCGCCACGTGCTGGTGTGGCCGGTCAAGGTGCAGGGCGAAGGCTCGGCTGAGCAGGTCGCGGCCGCGATCCGCGGCTTCAACGCGCTGCCGGAGGGCGGCAAGATTCCGCGGCCGGACGTGCTGATCGTCGCACGCGGCGGCGGTTCGCTGGAGGACCTCTGGTCGTTCAACGAAGAAATCGTGGTGCGCGCGGCGGCCGAGAGCATGATCCCGCTGATCTCGGCGGTGGGCCACGAGACTGACATCACGCTGATCGACTTCGTCGCCGACAAGCGCGCGCCGACGCCGACAGCGGCCGCCGAAATGGCCGTGCCGGTGCGCAGCGATCTCTTCGTCGAGGTCGCAGATCTCGCCCGACGCACCCGTGCCTGCTGGCAACGTGGCCACGAAAGTCGGCGCAACGAGCTGCGCGCCGCCGCGCGCGCGCTGCCGGCGGCAGGCGATCTCCTGGCGATTCCGCGGCAACGGCTGGATTCGGCGGGCGTGTCCCTGCCCCGCGGCCTCAAGGCCAACACGCACGCCCATTTCCGAAGGTTTACTGCCGCCGGCGCAAAGCTGACGCTGCGGGTGCTGCACGGGCAGATTTCGCAGGCCGATCACCGGCTCACTGTGTGCGGCGAGCGGCTCGGCCTGTCCGCACGCTCGCTCTTGCGTCAGCGCCGCGACCGTTTCGTCGGACTTGAAGTTCGCTTGCGCGCCTCAAAACTTTCGAACGCGCAGGCGCAGCGCAACACGATCGCCCGCCAGCGCGAGCGCACGCAGCGTCTGGCCGAGCGCGCCAGCCGCGCGCTGGCGACGCTGCTGCACCGGCTCGACACCCGCGTCGCCAACAGCGGCAAGCTGCTCTCTGCGCTGTCTTATCGCAGCGTGCTCGCCCGCGGCTTCGCGCTGGTGCGCGACGAGGCCGGCCATCCCTTGCATTCCGCGGACAGCGTCGGGCCCGGTGCGCGCGTCGAGATCGAGTTTGCGGATGGCCGTGTCGGCGCGACCGCGGACCTAGATCGGCCCGGCCCGGCCGCAAAGCGCCCGCCATCGCAACACAAGAGCGCCTCGCACGAGGCCAAGCCCACACCGAAGCGCGTGGGCAAGCCGGTGGATCAGGGCAGTTTGTTTTAGAGGCGGTGGCATCGCGTGTGTGGGGCGCGCCTGCAGCCCCAATCTCGTCATTGCGAGCGCAGCGAAGCAATCCAGAATCTTTCCGCGGAGGGACTCTGGATTGCTTCGCTGCGCTCGCAATGACGGTGTGGAGGCAGCACGTGGCCCGCATGAGCGAAGCGATATGCGGCAACGGTCTGTCTCGGATATCGCTTCGCTCATCCGAGTTACAAGACCCTCGTCTACTACCTGCACGACAATCCCGCGTCGATCGTGGTCCAGAAGCCGCAATGCTCCGGCGCGCGCATCGGTGCGCCAGCGTGGGCCTCATACAGGAAGATCGCGACGGTGAAGACGATCAGAGCGGAGGAGAAGAGGGCGATGCGCATGTCAGATGCGTTTAATCGACATCGTGGTTGAACTATGGCGCCGACACCGGTTGAAACCGGCATGAGGCGCGATCCGTAGATTTACGGTCGGCCATCATCCGTGCAGGGCAGTGGTCGATGCGGGGCTGTCCGCCTCAACGTTGTTCCCCGGGCGGCCCCGCTTCTCGTGGGACGCGCAGCCCGGATGGAGCGCACAGCTTAATCCGGGAAGGTCGTAGTTGTGGCACGACCCCGGATTTCGCTTTTGCTCCATCCGGGCTACAACACGGCCGCTACCGGGCCAGCCACTCCGCC
This sequence comes from Bradyrhizobium hipponense, assembly GCF_008123965.1. Classification (GTDB taxonomy): domain Bacteria; phylum Pseudomonadota; class Alphaproteobacteria; order Rhizobiales; family Xanthobacteraceae; genus Bradyrhizobium; species Bradyrhizobium hipponense. The sequence continues at coordinate 9,599 of NZ_VSTH01000144.1, forward strand.
ACCTGCTTCTGCGAATCTGCGCGCGCTTGCGTATCGGTGCCGAGATGGCCGCGTTCGGGAGTTGCGGCATCAGTGCTGCCGGCAGCTGCGTGCAGCGGCGTGTTGGCGCGGTCGAAATCGTGGTAGGCGTCTGGATAGACCACGATGCGCGCGAGCGCGCTGCGGCCCTGCGCGCCCTCGACCATCTGGCGGCAGGCCGGCGGCGACGACACGTCATCGTTGGCGCCGATCAGAACCAGCGTCGGCACCCGCGTGCTCCAGCCGAGGCCGGCCGAAATCCGGCAGTCCGGATAGAAGGCGATCGCGGCGCGGAAATCCGGAACGGCGTCGCGCGCCGCATTCTGCGGGCGCACCGCCCACAGCAGCGTGCTCGCGCCGTTGGCCCAGCCGATCAAGCTGACGCGGTTGCGCGCGACCCAGGCCTGCTTCATCAACCAGCCGCGCGCCGCCGCGACGTCGGCGACACGCTCGCGCCGCGCCTTGACGTGCAGCTCCTTGACCCGGCATTGCGGTCCGAGCTCTCGCGAACCGTAGCTGTCGGGCAGCAGCACGGCATTGCCCGCCTTGAGCAATTGCAGTGCCCAGTCGCGGTAGCGCGGCAGCACCGGATCGGAATGGCCGCCGAGGCCGCCGCAGCCGTGCAGCGCGATCACCGTCGGAAACGGCCCCTCGCCCTCGGGCTTGTAGAGCTGCGCATGCAGGACGCCGGCCGACAGCGGAATATCGACCTGCCGCGGCGCGGGCGCGGCGCGCGCAGCCGGCATCAGCAGCATCAGGAACAGGGCGGTCAGTCGAAGGCGCATCGGGCTCTGCCGTATAAGGTGCCGGCTGCAAGCGGGCCGGAACCAGCGATCCTTCGCCGCAGCACTATCATGCGAAAACGGCGGCAAAACATCACAAGTCGGTGGGTTTAACGGGCGGACAAGCCGCCCCATCTATGATACATCCATTCCAAGACATCATGCCCTCCAAGGTTTTCCATGGAGAGGCCTTCCACGGAGACTTTCGACCGTGCTGAACAAGTTCGGCCCTTCGGGCAATGGCGAGGCCCAGGTACAATATCTCGACGGCGATTTCCGCGTGATCTCGCCGGGAACCTATGTGCGCTGCGCGATATCAGACACACGGATTCCGCTCGACGAATTGAAATATTGGAGCGTCGACCTGCAAGAGGCCTACGCCACGCCCGCGGCTGTGCTCGAGCGGCACTTCCCGGGCGCGCCGAAGCCGCAGCCGTAGGGCCACGGGCGCGCCTATTCTTGCTCCGCGCCATCACCGCCCAAGCAGCTCTTGATGAAATTCTTCCGGGCCTCGCCAACGATCTTCTGGTCGATCGCCTGCTTCAGACAATCGAGCCGCGCCTGCGCCAGGCAGAGCTGCAGCTGATCGCGCTTGTCCTGCCCCTTCAGGTTTTGCGTCGTGCCGAGACACGTCACACGCTTGGTCGCAGGAACCGGCACCGTGCCGGTGGGAGCAGCGGGCGCAGCTGGCGGCGACGTCTGCGCGGACACAGGCCCAATGATCAGACACACAAGACAGGCGGCGACGGCTGCGAACGGCAGTTTCATCGAATTCTCCTGATCGATCCCAGACCGATAGAAGTTTTGCGATGAATGACCGGTGAATGGCAGGCTGCTGCAGGATGGGCAAGCGCAGCTGCCCTGTCGGAGTCACCTGAGCGTGCAGCGGGGCATGGATGTGTCGGCGTCCCGACGATGTTTGCCCGCGCCTGAACTGCAAGTCTCACAGCCGAAATGATCCCCGTCGTGCCGATCCGCGTTGCATCGAATAGTGCTTGCACTTAGTGGTAAGTCATTTCGCGCTGTGGTTGGATTCTTTGTTTCGGCTTGGCGCCCTTAAGTTGTTTGACGAAGTTTTGGTGAAACAAAGGGCTGCTATAGTGGATGTTAGGTAATTAGCCCTGTTCTTTTTATCGCACGGACAAAGCTGGCCATTGAACTTTGCAATTGGCGCAGTCTGTGAACGGGCTCATATCGAAGAGCCATCTGGCGGGCTACCATCACCTCGATAATTTGCAATGAGATATCTGTAATCGAGAGTCAAACGATGGGGGTGATCATGCCCACCATATTAGACCTGCTCTATCGTGAATATTGCCGCGCCCGCCTCGCTGAAATGCGGAAACAGCTTCTGATCGCAGCTGAACGCTCTGAAGCTCTCGAAGCGAATCATCATCCTGCAGATCAGGGTGAAGATGAGACGACGGACGCACACCGCAAGACTCGCCGCGGCGCGCCAAACTGAAGCGGCCCAAAACCGGCGACCTCTCCCGCGTAGCAGTGACCAAGCAATTGGCAACAGTCTGGGAGGCAGCGATGAATACACCTGAATACTATACTGTCATGGTGGCCTGCGCCTCGTGCCTGACCATTATCGGATTAATCGCCGTAGGGGCGTGGTGAGCACGACTGACTGTCGAACCGCAGCATGGATACGGGGCAACTCCGCCTTCGCTCTCTGAGCTACGGCGAAGTCGCTTGCCCACGCTACGAGATCATCGCCTGCCGAATCTTCGCTCGCGCGCCTTGTAGAGATGATCGCTGATCACTTGCCGCAGCTTTGCCGGATCATCGAACTCGAGTTGCACGGCGAACGGCACGATGCCATCAGGCAGGCCCTCGCCGCCGAGCAGGCGTGCAAGATCCTTTTCCGTCGTCACCAACGTGAGCTGCTCGCGCTGTGCGTCCGCGCCAAGCGCGGCGATCTCGGCTTGCGAGAACATGTGGTGGTCGGCGAAGGGACGCGTGCGAACGACGTCGACGTTGTTGATGCGCAGCGTGCGGAAGAAGCGCTCGGGATCGCCGATACCGGCGAACGCCAGGACGCGCTTGCCGAACAGCTGCGCCGCCGCGGCCGCATCCGGCCGCAAGCGCGCGCGCAGCACCGGCTTGCCGCGCGCCGCGATCTCCGATGCGACATCGTCCGCGGAATGGCCGTCGCCGATCAGCACCAGCGCATCGGTGCGCGCGAGCTGCGCCTTCAGTGGCGCGCGCAGGGGACCGGCCGGAAACACCTTGCCGTTGCCGAGGCCCCGCTCGCTGTCGATCACGATCAGGGACGCATCCTTCACAATGCGCGGATTCTGAAAGCCGTCATCCATCAGAACCACGGTCGCACCCCGTGACTTTGCCAGCACCACGCCCTCGAGGCGGTCGCGCGCGACCGCGACCGGCGCGTCGCGCGCCATCATCAGCGGCTCGTCGCCAACATCAATTGCGGTGTGACGCATCCGATCGACCATCACCGGGCCCGTCAAGCGCCCGCCATAGCCGCGGCTGAGCACGACCGGCGTCTCGCCGAGCTCGCGCAAGAGACTGGACAGCGCGAGCACGGTCGGCGTCTTGCCGGCGCCGCCGACATGGTAGTTGCCGACGCAGATCACGGGGATGCCGGCATCGACGCCTTCGCGCAGCATGCGCCGTTCGGTGATCGCGCCATAGAGCGCGCCCAACGGCCGTAACACGTGTGATTTGAAAGAACGTGGCCGGTACCAGAAGGCCGGCTCACGCATTGGCGGCTCCCATCTCGATCCGCAATTGCATCAGATACGGCTCGAGCGCGGACATGGTGCGGTCCAGCGCGCCGCCGAGCTGCTCGACAACGCCTGCGCCCGCACGCTGCATCTTGGCGCGCACGGCGGGATCGGCCAGCAGCTGGCCGAGCTGCTTGACCAGCAGCTCCTGGGTCTCGGCCTGCCGCGCGCCGCCGTTGCCATCGAGCGCCTCATAGACGTCGGCGAAGTTGAAGACGTGCGGACCATGGATGATCGCAGCACCCAGCTTGATTGCCTCGATCGGATTCTGTCCGCCATGGCGGATCAGCGATCCGCCCATGAATACGATCGGCGAGAGGCGGTAGAACAGGCCGAGCTCGCCGATGGTGTCGGCGACGTAGACGTCGGTCGTGGCCGTCGGGAGTTCCTCGCGCGAGCGAAGGGCCGGCTTCAGACCCGAGGCCGTGATCAAACCGCCAAGCGAGGGGCCGCGATCCGGATGACGCGGCACGATCACGGTCAGGAGCTGCGGGAAGAAGCCGGCGAGGCTGCGATGCGCCGCGACCAGCATCTCCTCCTCGCCCGGATGGGTCGAGGCCGCGACGATGATCGGACGCCCGCGCGTCATCGCCATCAGCCGCTCGAGCTTTGCAGGATCGGCGGGCGGGGCCGGCACGTCGAGCTTGAGATTGCCCGTGGTAAGGACATCACGGCTGCCGAGCGCGGCAAAACGCTCGGCATCGGTGTTGGATTGCGCGAGGCAGATATCGAACCGTGACAGCAGCGCCGAGATGGTGCCATGCATCCGCCGCCAGCGCGGGAAGGAGCGCGGCGACATCCGCCCGTTGATCAGCACCATTGGCACCCGCCGCGTCGCGCCCGCCAGGATCAGGTTCGGCCACAGGTCGGATTCGATGAACAGCGCCAGCGATGGCTTCCAATGATCGAGGAAGCGCGCGACGTAGCGCGGAGAATCGTAAGGAACGTATTGATGTATGACGTCGGGCGGAAAGCGTTTCGCCACGACGGCCGCCGAGGTGACGGTGCCCGAGGTCAGGAGGATGCGCAGGTTCAGCTCGCGCAGCCGCTCGATCAGCGCGGCTGCGGCCAGGACCTCGCCGACGCTGGCGCCGTGAATCCAGACCAGCGGGCCGTGCGGCCGCACATCCCGGCTGAGCCCCCGGCGTTCGCCGACGCGTGCGGGATCCTCCTTGCCCTGCTTCAGGCGCCGCTTGATCAGCGCAGGCGCGAGCGGCACCAGTCCGGAGGCCAGGCGCCGATACATCCGCAGCGTCATCGGCAGCGAATTGGGCAGCGAGTTAGACATCTTCGGGCCCCGGCTGGCCGAGTTGCGCATAGGCACGGCGCGTCGCTTCGTTCAAAGTCTCTTCCAGCTCCAGCCGCAGCGCTTCCATGGTCGCAGCGTCGGCATCCGGCGGAACGTGGATCTCCTTGATGCCGACCAACGCGCCCCGACCGAATGGCAAATTGATGGTGGTGTGGTCCCAGTTCTTGAGCCGGATGAAGCGGCTGGTCGCCATCGCGAAAGGCATGATCGGCCGCCCCGATTCCCGTGCCAGCATGATGATGCCGAGCCCAACCACGCGCGAGCGCTTCGGGACATCGGCGGTCAGCGCGACATTACATCCGTCCTGCAGCGTCCGCACCATTTCCTTGAAGGCGCCGACGCCACCCTTGCGGTGAAAGGCGCTGCCGTGGTCCCCGGAACCGCGGATGGTGCCGATGCCGAGCCGCTCGGCGGCAATCGCATTGAACTCGCCGTCGCGATGGCGGGAGATCAGGACCCTGGCCTTGTACCAGTCCTTGTTCTTGATGAAGGGCGTCAGGAAATGCTGGCCGTGCCAGAAGGCGAAGATCGCCGGGATCTGCGGCTCGACGCGTTCATAGACGTCCGGCGGATCGAACGTGAATTTGTTGGTCCGCCAGACCAGACGCAGATATTCGGCCGCCAGAACCCCGACGGCACGCTGAAACCAGCTGCTTCGCAGCGTATTGCGAAGCAGCTTTTTCAACGCGCCTTCGATTCTTGATTCGGATCGAGCAGCCGGTGCAGATGGACGATGAAATAGCGCATCTGCGCGTTGTCGACCGTGCTCTGCGCCTTGGCCCGCCAGGCGGCATGGGCCGTCGCATAGTTCGGATAGAGGCCGACGATCTCGACGTCGTCCAGGTTCTTGAAGGTGTTGTGCTCGAGATCGAGCAGCTCGCCACCGATGACGAGATGGAGCAGTTGTTGCGGGGCACTATCTGGCATGGGTTCTCTTCCTAACGGGCTGCCCGGCAAAGCAGTTGTCGACAAGCACGACGGACGCGCTCAGGGCAAGGGGCGATTTCGAAAATGCGCGACAATGCTCGCATGACGATCGCGGCCCGCTGCCACCAGCACGCCGTGCGTGACTTCCCGGCGGTTATAAAGGATGGGTCCTCCGGAGAGGTCGCTTATCCTACCATCCGCTTCCTGCACGATCAAATCGGCCGCCGCAAGGTCCCAATCGTGGCTGTTGCCCCCCGCAAAAGCCGCATCCAGTCCGCCATGGGCGACCCGGCAGAGCCGCAGCGCGAGCGAACCGATTCGCGGATGCAGTTTGATCTCGCCCAGTGACGGCTTGAGCCGTTCGACCAGCGGCTTCGGGCCGGCGACGCGGGAGAAGTCGAGCTCGGATCCCGGCGTCGCCCGCACGGGCGCATCGTTGAGCGTCGTGCCCTCGCCACGGGCCGCGAAAAAGAATTCGCCACTGGTCGGCGCGAACACCGCGGCAAGGACGGGCAAGGCATCCTCGACCAGCGCCACACTGACGCACCACTCGTGATGGCCGCCCAGATAATTGCGGGTGCCATCGATGGGATCGACCACCCATGTCAGCCGCCGCGAGAGTCGCGCCACGTCGTCGGCGCTCTCCTCCGAAAGCCAGCCATAGTCCGGCGTGGCGGAGCGCAATCGCGCTTCGAGGAGGTCGTTGACGGCAATGTCGGCTTCCGAGACCGGCGACGAAGCGCCCTTGGTCCACTTCTTCAGCTCGGTGCCGAACATCAACTGCGCGAGCGCGCCCGCTTCCCGCACCGAGTCCTTCAGCAGCCCCGCATCGCGCGCCAGGATGGCGTCGTTCGCGTCAGCGTCCGCCAAGCGTCAATCCTTCGATGCGCACCGTCGGCGCATTGACGCCGTAGCGGAATTCGAGATTGTTCGCCGGCTGCATCGACTTGAAGATCTCGAACAGATGACCCGCGATCGTCACCTCGCTCACGGGATAGGTGATCTCGCCGTTCTCGATCCAGAAGCCGGAGGCGCCGCGGCTGTAGTCGCCGGTGACGCCATTGACTCCGGAGCCGATCAGGTCGGTGACGTAAAAGCCCTGCTTGATGTCGGAGATCAGCTCGGCCGGCGTTGGCGTACCCGCTTCGAGATGCAGATTGTACGCACCGGGCGACGGCGACGACGAGACGCCGCGATGGGCGTGCCCGGTAGTTGCAAGACCGAGTTCGCGCGCGGTGGCGCAGTCCAGCAGCCAGGTGGTCAGCACGCCTTCGTCGATCAGCGCGATCTTCTTCACCGCGACGCCTTCGGCATCGAAGGTCTGCGAGCGCAGGCCGCGCTTGCGCAAGGGATCGTCGATGACGCGGATATTCTTGGCGAACAGCTGCTGGCCGAGCTTGTCCTTGAGGAAGCTGGTCTTGCGCGCGATCGAGGCGCCGTTGATGGCGCCGACGAGGTGGCCGACCAGCGAGCCCGCGACACGGGGATCGAACACCACCGGCACCTTGCAGGTCTCGACCTTGCGCGGATTGGAGCGCGCCACCGTGCGCTCGCCTGCCGAACGGCCGACGATCTCCGGCGACAGCAGATCCGCGCCATGCGGCGCCGAAGTGAAGTCGTAGTCGCGCTCCATGCCGGTGCCTTCGCCTGATATCGCGGTCGCCGAGATACCCTGGCTCGAACGCAAGTAGGAACCGTGGAAGCCGGTGCTGGTCACCAGCACCATGCCGCCGATGCCGGCGGAGGCCGACGCACCGCCGGATTTGCTCACGCCCTTGACGCTGAGCGCAGCGGCCTCGGCTTCGAGCGCGCGGCGCTCGAGTTCGGTGGTGGCCGGCACATTGGCATCGAGCAGATCGAGATCGGGAAAGTCGCGCGCGAGCAGCGCGGGATCGGCGAGCCCGACATATTTGTCGTCGGGCGCAACGCGTGCCATCGCAACGGCGCGCTCGGCAAGCTTAGTCACGGCATCGCCGCTGGCGTCGTTGGTCGAGACCACCGCCTGGCGCTGGCCGACGAAAACGCGCAAGCCGACATCATCGCCCTCGGAACGCTCGGATTCCTCGACGCGGCCGTCGCGCACCTCGACCCCTTGCGAGATGCCGCGCACCGCGACCGCATCGGCCGCGTCGGCCCCGGCACGCCTGGCCGCCTCGACAAGCCGCTGTGCAAGATCGGAGAGTGCGGACTGGTCGAACAGGTCTCGGTTGGCCTTGGACCCATCCTTGGATGATTCCTTGGACGAAAGCGTCGAGCTTGCGGATGGTGAAGGGTTCACAAACGAAATCCTGTTGGGGCGAGGTTCGGGACCGGAACCCACAGATGTGCCCGATTGGCGCGGACTTCAAGCATTTTCAGACCGCCAAAAGCTCAGATTCGCATTCTTAGCGCAACGTCTCGTCAATCATGCGCGCCAAGGTCTTGTCAATCATGAGCGGCGGTGACGCTGGATTAACCAGCCTTTTTAAGCGGTTTCCGAAAGCGCCGCGCTAAGGTCCTCGCATCGACCGGGAACATAATCCTGGCGGGGAGACTAGAGCCGTGAGGCGTCAAACAGCAACAAGCGGGATCACTCCCGCCGGGTCGAGCCGCAGCCTGCGGCTCGACCCTCTTTCCCTTCCGGTCCGCTTCGACGCGCATGATCCGCGCGCCGACGGATATGTCAGGCAGATCGAGCTTCATCGCGAACGCGTCGTGCTGCGCCGTGCCGTCCGCGGCATGCAGATGGCGATCAATGTGCGCGTCAGCGACTTCACGGGCGTCGCGCTGCGCGGCAATGACGAGGCGCAGACCCTCGTTCTCGTCCACCGCGACCCCTCGCTCTCCGTTCCGCTGCTCGTCAGCGCCGACGGCGACGAACTCACTGCAGCTTGGGCGATCTGGAGCGAGACCCTTGCGCTGCCCCAACTCGACGAAGGTGTCCGCAAGCCTGCGCCGCGCCGCCGCCGCGCCAACGCGATCCGCGCCCGCCGTCCCAAGTTCCTGATGCGCCGGCGCACCGGTATCGCGCGCGAACTTTCGGTTCATCGCGACGAGCGCGAGATCATCGCACGGAATTGAGTTAACAATTGTAGGGTGGGTTAGCCGCAGGCGTAACCCACGTCTTCTATCCGCGCGGAAGCTGAAATGTGGGTTACGCTTCGCTAAT
>NZ_VSTH01000145.1 GCF_008123965.1 Bradyrhizobium hipponense
ATAGGATCTGAGGTGCGAGCCAAGCGGCGCAACGCGCCGTTTGGAGAGCCTCGAAGGATGAATGGCCGAGATGCAGCGGGCCGTCGCCCTTCGAGGCTGGCTCCGCGCCGCGATTGCGCCGCGCCCCGCGCATCTCAGAGGGTGTGATTTTTTTTGACGGTGGGGCAAGCAAATCTAGCCGATGGCCGATGCGATGTGATTCTCTTGCGATGATGGGATTCGCGGGAGACCACGATGGCTAGCGATGAATTGTTTGGGGCACTGCCGGCGCAATCGAAGCCGCAAGCCGAAGGAGCGCCGCTCGGGGCGCCTCGGCTGCGTGAACCCGAACGCGACCAGATCGCATTGCGGGCGGTGGATATCGAGAGCCTGATCGGGGAAGCCCATCCGGCGCGCCTGTTCTGGTCCTATGTCGAAGAGCTTGATCTGAGCGAACTGGAGAACCGGATCAAGGCCAGGGGCGATCGTCCCGGTCACCCCGCGACATCGCCCCGATTGTTGGTGGCGCTGTGGCTGCTTGCCACGAGCGAAGGCATTGGCAGCGCGCGGGCGTTGGCGCGGTTATGCGACAGCCACGATGCCTATCGTTGGCTGTGCGGCGGGGTGTCGGTGAACTATCACATGCTGGCGAACTTCCGGGTTGACTGTGCCGATCTGCTCGACCGGCTGCTCAGCGAGCATCTGGCGGCGCTGGCGCAGGCTGGACTGGTCAATCTGGCGACGCTGGCGCAGGACGGGGTGCGGGTCCGGGCCAGCGCGGGAGCCGCCTCGTTCCGGCGCCAGGCGACACTGGACAAGCATCTGGCCTTGGCTGAGGCGGTGGTGGAGGACCTCAAGCATGAGGTCGACGCGCGCTCGAATGCGAGCAATCAGCGTGCCCGGGCGGCCAGGGAGCGAGCCGCGCGGAGCGCAGCGAGCACGTGAGAGCGGCGCAGGCGGCGCTGGCCGAGATCAAGCAGCAAGAAACGCGAAGAGAAGCGCGACAACGGCAAAAAACCGAAGGAGCCACGCGCGTCCACGACGGACGCCGATGCGCGGGTCATGAAGATGGCCGACGGCGGCTTCCGGCCAGCCTACAACGTGCAGGTGACCAGCCCGGTCCGCCAACAGATCGTCGCCGACATCAATATCTACAATACCGGTTTCGACCGCGGCCTGATGCGTCCCGTGCTGGAGCGGCAGCGCGCGCGACCTGGCGGTCTGCCCAAAGACCATCTCGTGGACGGCGGCTTTGGCAGCGCCCAAGATATCGAATGGGCGCATTATTTTCGCCGGGCCCCTTTTCTTCCCGGTCGATGGCCGTCCATTCCCCTGCGATCTGAGGTCGCTTGTTCCTCCTCGGAGGCGAGCGAGCAGGCGCTCCCGCCTTGCCTCTGCAGCGGCCCGCTCCTTCTCTGGGTGCCTCAGCTGCTCTTTTTTTGGGGACGCGACACAGCTCTCTTATTTTGGCGATGCAAGTAATGTCGTGGTAACCAGAATTGCAACCATAGAGAGCAATCTGTTCGAGGGTCTAACCTGTTTCAAGTCGATGGAACGAGCAGGCTCAAGACTGTATGCCGGCAACTGCATCACACTTGGCGACCCGCCGGCATGTTGCGCGACGCGCGCTTGGCGCTCTTAATGCGCCACTCAGACGCCGGGCGCGCTGGCCAAAAAACGCGCGGTGATGACGCGGCATTTCCCCTCAGATCGAGAAGGCGGCGCATTTGCGGAACGCAGACCTGCTCCGCGTCATAATGATCGATAATGTAGCGGCGGGCGCTTTCGCGGACCGCGGAAAATTTTGATGGCTGCTCCAGCGCTTCAATGATCCGTCCGGCAAGCTCGTCCGCCGCGAAAAATGGGACCAGCAGGCCGTTCTCGCCGGAGCTGATGATTTCGCGCACCGGCGCCGTGTCGGAACCGATGACGAGGCACCCGGCACTCATCGCTTCTAACATCGACCAGGACAGCACAAAGGGATACGTAAAATAGACATGCGCCGATGATACCTGAAGCGCTGCAATAAAGGCTTGATATGAGACGCCCCCCATGAAATGAACGCGGGACAAGTCTAGGCGATGGCGAACCTCGTTAAGGAAGATCGATTTCCAGGTCTCGCCCGCCGGAGGCGGAAGTCCATAGGATATGCCATCCCTGCCGATGATGACAATCTGAGCGTTCGGCCGGCGTCTTAAGATCTCCGGCAGTGCGCGCATGAAGATATGGTAGCCTCTCAGCGGCTCGAGATTGCGCGCGACAAACGTCACGACCTCGTCGGACGGCCGGAGGTGCTTTCCGTTCGGCAGCGTAAGGCGCGCCTGCGGGTTCGGTCGCATACGCGCTGTGTCAACGCCCTCATGAATCACTTCGATCTTGCCGCGATAATGTGCGGGAAACGTCGATTGCTGCCACTTCGTTGGCGAGATGCCTATTTCGCAGTCCTCAAGCGCGAGCAGGGTCGTCGCATTCTTCAACTGAAGCCCGATGTGACCATCAAGTCCGGGCATTGGAAACTCCGGATCAAATCCGATGTCACGCCCCTCGGCCCCGTAAAAGAATTCGCAATAGACGAGCAATCGTGCCTTGGGAAACATCGTGCGCAACGGCAGCGTCTCGCCCCATCCGGGATGGGCGAGAATCAGATCCGGCGTGAACCCCGACGTGGCCAGACTCGAAAGGCTGTACAGCACCTGCTCGGCGCGCCGGCACTCGACATCGAAACGTCGCGCAAACGGATGCGTTGCTGAAACGTCCGCACCAGGAAGAGCGTATTTGATCAATCTCACGGACGGCATTGATCTTGCAGTCGATGCACCGACGGCCACGACTTCGAAGCCTGGCTCCTTGGCCAAAGCAGCCGCAATATTGCGATATTGTGCCGGGAAATTGTTGTGAACGAATAGAATCTTCATCGCCGCCGCTCTGGGACTGGTCCCTCATGCCAAGCATCGTTCGGGAATGAGTGCAAGCATGGAGTTATTTATAGCAAGAATTGGCGGCAGCGAAGCACCCGACTTCCAACACAAAACTTAACTTCAAGTTTTATCTGTTCTCGTCTTGCTCGCTTCGTGAGCAAAGGCGCCGTCTGATTGACCAGACAATCAATCCGTCATGACACGAGTGTGTCACTCGTCCACAAGTTTCCGATCGCTAAACAGCTTAAGTACTTCTTCGCGTCGAAGCTTTCCTGACATTTTCCTGCCCCAAATTAAAGCGATTAAGTCCAAACGTATGCCACCTTTGGTTTTGCGCTCGCCACGCGAGTTTTGATGATTGCTTTAGTCTTAGAGACCCAAGTCCAAGCGCGCGGTGAGCCTTCCGATGAAGATTAAACAATATCTCCTCGACTCTGAGTTGCAAAACTGGCGTGCTGACATCGGCGTCGATGACATCGCGGATGTCATTGCGCTGCTGAGAGACGAGAATGACAGGCTTCGTCAGATGGCGGAGCTGCTCAGCGCTGAAACCGACTACATGCGCCGGTCTCTGTTGCCGCCGCAGTGGCGTCCCGCCGTTCGCTTGAGGAGCATTCCCTAAAGTGTCTCGTTCACGGAGCGGTCCGCACGCGTGATCGTCAGGCAGCAAAAACAATCCTGGTTTATCGGATCTGATTCGGGGGCAATGATGGGCGATGTTGAGCAGCAGAAAGTCGTAAGTCTCGATCGGGGACTCTTCTTCGTGAGCTACAAGAGTGCCGACGATCTCGCCTCGCCGCCGCACGTCACGGTTGTACCGACGCAGGGTCATGAGGGCCGCATGGAGCTCATCTTGCATCCCGACGCGACGGAGCCGACGCTTTGGGAGCCCAATTCCGGCCTGATGGTCAGGGTCAACACACCCGGCACGTTGCAGATTCAGGTTCAGCCGATGCGACCCGGGGGGTCGCGCGCGGCCACGGTTCGTATCGAACCAATTCAGTCCGGCCGAGCGCCGCTCGCCGCGCAACGTGAGCGCGCCGCCATGTACGCGAATGTTGCAATGGACGGTCTCAAGGTCCTCGGCCACGTCGCAGGTCGCGGCGATGTTGTCGTCGCACCCAACGCATGGATTGCAGGTCCAATGGCCCCATCGCGCATCGAAGGGATTGCCCTTGAGTGGCCGGGGAAGCCGGCGGGTCTCGATATCCGCTATGCGGTCCAATTCGCCAACGGCCAGGCGGGGAGTGGCAAAATGGTGCCGCTCGGGACTTATGCCGGCACGCGTGGACGAGCCTTGCCGATTACCGGCGTCGTGCTGGAAATCAGTGGCGCCGAGGGATTCGAGTTCGTGGCGGAAGCGACGTTCTTGAACGCGCCGACCTTGCGCGCCGTCGGCAAACGCGTCGTGCTGTCAGGGCCGACCAGCCGCGAGCCTCTGGTTGGCATTCGCGTAGGCGTCAACGCGAGAGCAGCCCCGGACAATATCGTCCTTCCCGTAAAGCCGGCCCGAAAGCCGGTCGGCTCCGGCCGGGTCCGCGTCTTCCGCAGCCGGGCACGCCAAGAGAGTTCCGTCGGCTAGGGGCGATCCGAGAATGGAGCCGCGAAGCGCGGGTGAGCGATCGACAAGGTCGGACCACCGTCGCATGGTTCTCGACGTCTCCTCGCTTGTCGGACCTCGCGCGCATATCGCGCTCGAGCGCCTCGCAGCCAAGGCGCTGACAGCCCAGGACTTCGTCGCGGCGCTGAAATACGCGGATCGACGCATCCGGGTTGCCCCTCCGCCGGCCGCGCATTGCTTTGTTCTCCGGGCCGAAGCCGCCTGGAGGCTTGGACTTGAAGAAGCTGCGCTGGCCGACCTTGGGCAGGCGCTTCTTGTCGATCCTTCCGATATCGGCGCCAACCGCCGGATGCTTGCATGGGGAACAGACGATCGGCGACGGGCCGCAGCCGCTCAACTGATACCCCGCGAAGGCAATCCAACCATCCTCCGAGCTGCCATCGCGGAGCTGCGGCGTGCCGGGGGGCAGCATTGGGCGGCCTGCTCGGTGTTCGACAATCACGTGACGGGCTGGGCCGCCTGGACCAGGTCCTTCCCCATCGAAGTGAGCCTTGCAACTGAAGATGGCACGCTGACGAGTGTTCTCGAGCACAATCCCTTTCACCCTCTGGCGAGCGCAGACGTGCGGGCCACGACCTTTTTGGTTCGGCGGCCACCGTCCATAACACCTCAGATCGTGATGCTTAGATGCGGCGAAGAGATCACCCAAGTCCGACGCGTGGCACCCAACCTCGCCTCGACGGTGAGCCTTCGTTCCGCCCGCCACCCTTCCACCAAGCTCGGATCGAAGGTCGATCGGCCGACCGTCATCGTCCCCGTCTATAGGGATACACGGGCAACGATCGAATGCTTCGAGAGTCTCGAAAAGGCAAGGCGCCCGTGGGGGTCCCGCAAGGACGCCTTTCAGGTTCTCGCCGTCGATGACGCCAGTCCCGAAATGGAGCTGCGGAGTTACCTGAGCGAACTCGCCGCGGCGGGCAAGATCCGTCTTCTCGTGAACACGGTCAATCTCGGCTTTGTCGGCGCGATCAATCAGGCGCTGAGGGAGATCCCGACGGGTGACGTCGTGCTGCTCAACTCCGACACCCTCGTCCCACCCGGCTTCGTCGATCGATTGGCTGATGTGGCGCATTCGGCGCCGAACATCGGCACCATCACGCCGCTCTCCAACAACGGCGATATCTTCTCCTTTCCAACGCCGAACGACGTCAATCCGATGCCCGGCTATGACGAGATCGTCGCGATCGACCGTATAGCAGGCGCCGCCAACGCGGGAAGCGCGATCGACATCGCAAGCGGCATCGGATTCTGCCTCTACGTTACTCGCGTCTGCCTCGACAGCGTGGGCGAGCTCTCAGACAATTTCGAGCGCGGTTATCTCGAGGACGTCGATCTCTGCCTCCGCGCGCGCGCCAACGGCTTCCGCAATGTTTGCGCGCCCTCGGTCTATGTCGGACATCACGGCTCAAAGTCCTTTCAGCAGGAGAAACGAGGCCTCGTGCTTCATAATCTCGGCATTTTGGACCAGCGATTCCCGAACTACCGCGAAGAATGCCGCGCCTTTGAAATCGCCGATCCGCTGCGGCCGGCGCGCGCGGCGCTCGAGCGGGCGCTGCCATGGCCGGCGGAGCCATCGGTGCTGGTGCTCGCGAGCGCGCGGACCTGCCCTGCGGTAACCGACGCGCGGATACGCCATCTTCGCCTGCGTGGCGAACGCGCAATCCTGCTCCTGCGGGAGCACGACGTCCTTCATCTCAGGGCTGCCGATGGAGGTTTGCCGCAGGCCACGCGTTTGAGCCTCGGTACGGAGGTAGGTCGCACCGAGGCCGGCGACCTCCTGACCCGGTTATGCCCAAAGCGTATCGAAATCCTCGACCCGAATCCGTCGCCACTGCTCATCGACTTGATCGGGGGCCTCGATCTTCCGGTCGATCGCTGGCTGATATCGGAGAGCATTGGCGAGCTTGCGATCCTGCCCTCCGGCACGACTCCGCTTCTCGTCCCCAGCAAAGCTGCCAAGGCTTACGCGCAAAACAGGTGGCCCAATCGCAAGATCGTGCTGCACGATTGGCCCATAGGCTCCCTGACGCTGCCTCCAATTTCCGCCTCTCACAAATCCCTCATCATCGTTTCCTCGACGCCATCGCCTGCATCCCTGCGCGCGATACGAACATTGGCAGATCGTCTGTGGCGACACGAACCATCGCTATCGATCGTCATCGCCGGGACCACATGCGGCGATGATCGCCTGATGTCGCAGCCCAATATCTTCGTCACGGGCGCGATTGCGGCGGATGAGCTGGGCGACGTCCTGACACCGTATAATCCGGGCTGGATCCTCACCGATTTCGAGCAGCCCATCTTCGGACATCCTCTCGTCGAGACCGTCAAACAGGCGGCGAGACCCGTTGCTTATTGCGACTGGTCCGGCGGCGCGCTGAAACCCCGCAAAGGCGACCTTGCGATTCCTGCCATTGTGAACGCGGCAGGGCTTGCCGATCTCGTGGTCGATTGGATCGCGCGGGCATGAGCATGTCGCGTCTCTCCTGCCCCCAGTCCGAAGCGTCGATCAGACCAAAGCTCGTCAGCCGGCTCGAGCTTGCGCACGACGGGACGTTGTCCGGCTTCGTCTACGACGCCCACGCGACGGAGCGCCGCTATACCGTTGAGATCTTGCTCGACGGCCTGGTGTTCAGCACGGCCTATGCCGACGCCTTCGTTCCCGAGCTCTCTGAACAAGGGCTTCAGGCGAGTTGCGGCTTTGCGGTCACGATCGACCCCGATCTGCTTCGCGCCGCGCGCATACTCGAGGCACGCCTCGCCAATCTTGGCACTCTCCTTGGCCACCCCATCGATCTGGAGAGTGGCCGCGCAAGTCTCGTTGATCTGCGCAAAACATGCGAGTTGCGCTGGCTTGGCGGGTTGCACTTCCAGGGCTGGATCGATGGCGAATCCGCTCTCTTCCTGGAGGCAATCGTTGACGGAGAGGCCGTCGCACAGGTTCACGCCACGGCTTGGACGCATGTCGGCGAAGCTGCCGCACACCGGAACGTGCGCGCCTTTGATCTTCACGTTCCGCAACGCTTTGCCGACGGACGCGTTCATCGCGTTTCGCTGCGCAGGGAAGACGGCGAGCCAATTCCGGCGACGGCCGTCTTTGTCGCCTTTCCCGACGGCCTCGCCGGAATGATCGACGCGCTCGGCGGCTACGGTGCCGAGCGTCTGCGCGGCAAGCTCTATGACCAACTGATCCCGGCCTCGCTTCCCCTCGCCGACTACGTGAATTGGCGCGATCGCTTTCCGCTGCTGGCGCCGCTGGCAAGCGGCCTTGCGCTCGCTGTCGTCATCGCCGGCGCCGCCGGCGCAGAGCAAACGCTCGCCGCGCTGGAGACCCAGACCCACGAAGGCTGGACTGCCGGCGTGATCGACGGCGAGCCGCTCTCCGTCGATACCGACGCTCTCCTGGAATTTCTGAACGATGCCGCATCCGATACACATCATGTCGTCATCGCGATAGCAGGCGTGGTGCTCGAGCCGAATGCCTTGGCCCGCATCGCGGCCGCATTCGACGCCTATCCCGATGCGATCGCCCTGTACGGCGATCTCGATTTTCTTGCTGAGGACGGCCGGCTCTGGCCGCTGGCCTTTCCCGCGTTCGACTACGAGCGAATGCTCGAGCAAGGTTATTGTGCACATCTGTTCGCCGTGCGACGCGAGGCCCTGCTCGCCGGCCTCGAGGCCCGCCCAGACAATCTCTATCGTCTTTTCAACTGCTTGCTCGATCGTGTTGGTCCGCGTCAGGCGAACATCCTTCATTTGCCGGGAGCGCTGGCGACGCTGCCTAGACTCGATCGCACCAACGCCAGCCATCAGCTTGCCGCGGCGAGCCAGATGCACCTCAACGCACGCGCCGTCGGCGCGGACGTGACCCCACAACAGGGTAACCTCTTCCCTGCGGTCCGAATTGGTCGAGCCATTTCGCGCCAGCGTGTGACCGTGGTCATTCCGACCCGCGATCGCCTCCCCCTCCTACGGACCTGTCTCGACAGCATCGCGCCCGCAGTGGAGCGCTGCCGCGCAGATATCCTCGTCGTCGACAACGACAGTGTCGATCCGGACACCATCGCCTACCTTGCAGATCTGCCGAGACAGGCCGTGCGAACCTTGCGGGTTGAAGGCCCCTTCAACTTCGCCAGGCTGAACAATCAAGCCGCAGCGGTCCTCAATAGCGATGTGCTCTGTCTCCTCAACAACGACATCGAAGCGAGCACCGACGACTGGCTCGAGGAGATGCTGACGCGGCTCGCCGAGCCTGATGTCGGCGCGGTCGGCGCACTCCTGACCTGGCCTGGCGGCGTCGTGCAGCATGGCGGTGTCGTCTTGGGAATGAACTTTGCGGCGACCCACGCCTTCGCGGACAGATTCGCCGATGATCCCGGCTTTCTCGATCAACTGCTTGTGGCCCACGAATGCAGCGCGGTGACTGCGGCCTGCCTCGCGACGAGACGCAGCGACTATCTTGCCGTCGGCGGCATGGACGAAGCGCGCTTTGCGGTCGCCTTCAACGACGTCGACTATTGCTTACGGCTGCGTCAGGCGGGCAAGCGCATCGTCTTGACGCCGCATGCGAAGCTGGTTCACGCCGAATCTGCCAGCCGCGGCGCGGATGATCGCGCCGACCGTCGCGGCCGGTTCGAGCGCGAACTCAATCTGCTTCGGGCGCGCTGGGGTGAATGGCTCAACGAGGACCCGACATACAATCCGCAGCTTTCCCGCGATGGCATTCCCTACGGCGGCCTCGCCTGGCCGCCGGGGCCACGCGCCCCTCGCTACAATCATCTCGGACCGGCGCGCGACGTGCCGTTGGGATTTTGAGGCGACGCCTCATCGCCCCCTTAAGCCGCCGCGCGCCTCTTTCGCTCGATCAGCCGGTGAATCACGAATAGGATCGCCGCTGGACCTGACGCGCCGCCTCGGCGCGCGACGCGTCTTCTTGCAAGGCAACGAAATCGTCGAGCTCGACCGACAGCGCCTCCTGCCAGGCCGGCGTGACCACTGCGAATTGTCTGTTCAGGCGCGACAGGTCGAGTCGGGAATTGCCGGGCCGCATCGCCTTGGTCGGGAAATCGGCCGTAGCGATCGGAACGATCTTCTCCACCTCCAACGCAAGGCCGCGCGACTTCAGGCCGGCGACGATCGCGCTCGCAAAGCCATGCCAACTGGTCTCACCCGTGCAGACGAGGTTGACGACGCCGCCTTTGCGCGCAAAGAGCTCATTCAGGTTCGATAGATTTGGCAGCACGATATCGGCGATAGCGTTGGCGATCGTCCTCGCCGTCGTCGGCGCGCCGATCTGGTCGGCAACGATGCGCAGCTCTTTGCGCTGGACCGCAAGCCGCGCGATGGTGCGCAGGAAGTTCGCGCCTTTGGCGGCGTAGACCCATGAGGTGCGCGCGATCAGATGCGGACCGCCGGCCGCGCGAATGGCGGTGTCGCCGGCAAGCTTGCTCGCGCCGTAGACCGAAAGCGGATCCGTCGGACTATCCTCGCGCCACGGCGCCTTCCCGGAGCCGTCGAAGACATAGTCGGTGGAAAAATGCACTAGCGGCACCCGATGTTTCGCCGCCCACTGGGCAATCGCCTCGGGCCCTCCGGCGTTGATGCGGAACGCGAGTTCGCGCTCGTCTTCAGCGCGATCCACCGCAGTATAGGCCGCGGGATTGATAATGAGATCGGGCTTGAAGGCGTCGAGCGCTCCGGCAAGCCGTTCAGGCTTCGACAGATCAAACTCGGTGCTGTCAGGCGCAACGATCGTACCGAGCCCTGCCAGCACTGGTTGCAATGCGCCTCCGACCTGGCCGTCGGTTCCCGTCAACAATATCCGCATCAGATCTGCCCGTAGACTGGAAGGTTTCTTGAGTCGGCAAGCAGCGGCGCCTCTGCATCCTTGGCCGACAGCGACGGTTTTTCGATGCCCCAGTCGATGCCTATCGTCGGATCATCCCAGCGGATCGAGACCTCGTTCTTGGGGCTATAGAAATCGTCGCATTTGTAGAAAAAGTCCGCAGTCTCCGACAGCACCAGGAAACCATGCGCGAAGCCGCGCGGGACCCATAATTGCTGCCGGTTCTCCTCGCTCAATTCGACGGCGACGTGACGTCCAAAATTCGGACTCCCGACGCGGATGTCGACGGCGACGTCGAGAACCTTGCCCCGCAGCACGGCGACCAACTTACCCTGGCTGAGGGGATTTTGCAGATGCAGACCCCGCAGCACGCCGTAGCGCGACCGGGACATGTTGTCCTGCACGAAGGGCCGCGTGATGCCGTACTCGACATAGCGGGGGAACTGATAGCTCTCGACGAAGAACCCGCGGTCGTCGCCGAAGAACTTAGGCTCGATGATGAGGACTTCAGGAAGCTCGGTCCGGATCACATTCATTTTGGAGCACTGCGAATTTGCCGACTGACACCGATCTCTCGGCGTCGTCACTAACTTGTACTCTTCACATTATATGTTATGATTGTGATAAGTAAACTGTGAGGGGGCAATGAAAGGCATCATTCTCGCAGGCGGCACCGGTTCCCGCCTCTATCCCGTGACGACCGTCGTCTCAAAGCAACTTCTGCCGGTCTTCGACAAGCCCATGATCTACTATCCCCTATCGACGCTAATGCTCGGCGGAATCAGGGAAATTTTGGTTATCTCTACCCCTCAGGACAAGGCGCTTTTTGAGCGTCTGCTCGGCGATGGCAGCGAAATCGGCCTGCGTTTCTCCTACGCCACGCAAGAAACCCCGCGGGGACTTGCTGACGCGTTCATCGTCGGACGGGACTTTATCGGCGACGATCCGGTCGCCCTAGTGTTAGGCGATAACATTTTCTACGGGCACAGCCTGCCTGGAATGTTAACAAAGGCGTCCCTGCGCAATAAGGGCGCCACCATCTTCGGTTACGTCGTCAACGCGCCCGAGCAATATGGCGTGGTCGAGCTCGATCAGGCCGGCCGCGCGCTTTCGATCGAGGAGAAGCCGAAACAGCCGAAGTCCAACGTCGCGGTCACAGGGTTGTATTTCTACGACAACGACGTCGTCGACATCGCCGCGCGGATCAAGCCGTCGGCACGCGGCGAGATCGAGATAACGGACGTCAACAAGGCCTATATGGACCGGGGCGATCTCTATGTCGACGTGCTCGGTCGTGGCTTTGCCTGGCTCGACACCGGGACGCACTCATCGCTGGTCGAAGCCAGCCATTTCGTCCAGATCCTCGAGCAACGCCAGGGCCTGCGCATCGCCTGCCCCGAGGAAATCGCGTTGCGACAGGGCTACATCACGATTGAAGCATTCGACCGGGTGGCCGCAAAGACCGCAAAAAGCAGCTACGGCGAATATCTGCAGTCCGTCGCACGCGCGCACAAAGCGGCCTGATTCGCCGCACGGAGTTGATCATGCGTTTGAAGGGGTTGACCATCTTCGTGACGGGCGGGGCCGGCTTCATCGGCTCCGCGGTCGTGCGACATCTCCTACGCAACAGCCACGCGCGCGTCGTCAACATCGACAAGCTCACCTACGCCGCGAACCTCGATTCCATTCCCGGCGCGGCCGAAAACCTCAACTACGCCCTCGAGACGCAATGCATCTGCGACGACCCGGGACTGCGCCGGCTGTTTGAGCACTATCAGCCCGACGCGGTGCTGAATCTTGCAGCAGAGAGCCACGTCGACCGTTCGATCGACGGCCCCGGCGAATTCATCCAGACCAACATCGTCGGCACCTTCACGCTGCTCCAGGAGGCCCTGCGCTACTGGAGGACGCTATCTCCGGACAAGCGGGCGCGGTTCCGCTTCCAGCATATCTCCACGGATGAAGTGTTCGGTTCACTTGGCGAAGAAGGCTTCTTCACGGAGACCGCGCCCTATTCGCCCAATTCGCCCTACTCTGCGAG
This sequence comes from Bradyrhizobium hipponense, assembly GCF_008123965.1. Lineage (GTDB taxonomy): Bacteria > Pseudomonadota > Alphaproteobacteria > Rhizobiales > Xanthobacteraceae > Bradyrhizobium > Bradyrhizobium hipponense. Next base: position 12,405 of record NZ_VSTH01000145.1, read on the forward strand.
TAAAGCCTCATCCGACCATCTGGTGCGCGCCTGGCATGAGACCTACGAGCTGCCGACGCTCGTGACCAACTGCTCGAACAATTACGGCCCCTATCACTTCCCGGAAAAACTGATCCCGCACATGATCATCAAGGGTCTGGCCGGCGAACAGCTTCCCGTCTACGGCGACGGGCAGAATGTCCGCGACTGGCTCTATGTCGAGGATCACGCCAGGGCCCTCACGCTGGTGCTTGAGCACGGCATCGTCGGCGAGACCTACAACATCGGCGGCCGGAACGAGCGCACCAATCTCCATGTGGTCGAAAGCATCTGCGATCTCCTCGACGAGGTCAGTCCAAGCGAAGGCGGCTCGCGCCGCAATCTCATCACCTTCGTTGCCGACCGCCCCGGTCACGATCGTCGCTACGCGATCGATGCCTCGAAGCTGGAACGCGACCTGGGCTGGCGCGCCGAGGAGACTTTCGAGACCGGCATCCGCAAGACCGTGCACTGGTACGTCCAGCAACAACCGTGGTGGCGGGCCATCCTGGAGCGCGGATATCACACCAAGCGGGTCGGGCTCAGCCAATAGGCGTGAGCGAGGCCATTTTCTGCGTCAACCGGCGTTCGCTCAATTGAGGAAGAGATGCACAACACCGAGATCAACAAGATATACGACACCTATGCACCTCTTGCCGACCAGGAATGGCGATCCGATCTGGTCAGAAGTGTCAGAGAGCCCTCGATACGGGGCATCACCTTTCCCTCATTTCCGTCAGCGGACCTGCAGCGCCATCTGCAAGGAAACTCCAACGAGATGGCGATCAGAGGTGCGCTGAGCTTTCGCGAGCACTGCGTCGGCGTCTTGAACGCCAACGGCGCTCCCCTCTCCAAGGACAGCATCCTGATCGACTTTGGAACCGGCTGGGGCCGCATCGCGCGCGTTTTTATGAAGGATGTGCCTGCGGCGAATATCTATGCGGTTGAACCGTTCGACTTTATCGTCGAAGCACGCAAGGTAAACAGCTATATCAGCTTCGTCAAAACCGACCCGTTGCCGCCGCTCCCGTTCCGAGACGGATTCGCGACCCACTTGGTTACATGGTCGACCTTTTCGCACTTTAACCAGCACTATTTCGATCGGTGGATTTCCGAAATTGCCCGCATTCTCAGACCAGGCGGCGTTTGCTTTATAACAACTCTCGGCGTTCGGTTCTTGGAGGACCTGAAGGAAGCACACCGAAAGAAGATCAATGGTCAAGAGATACACTTCTGGATTGATCTCGTTCTGAAGCGGCTCCCCTATAACGCCATCGACACCGCAATAGCGGAAGTGAGGGCCGGAAAGTTCTTTTGGCTGGCGTCCGACTCAGTGGCGCGCAGCGAGTTCGCAGAATGCTTCGTTACGGACAAGTATCTTTCCGATAAGTTCTCGGATCTGTTCGCTGTCATCGACTATGCCGATCGCGGACAGTTGGCTCAAGATTGCATAGCACTGAAACGAAAGTAGGCCGTTGTGCCGCAGCTCTCAGAAGATGTTTTCGGGGGAGACGACGGCCATCTCTTCCTGGTTGGTGGCAGCAACGACGTCGCGCATCTGTTCTCCGAATCCGACCACAATCTGCAATTGATCTGCTCTGCGTGGACGACTCTGCTGGCCTGCAGGAAGAGAACTGCCATGGATAAAGGAATCAAATACCTTCACTGCTTCGTTCCGGACAAGCTCTCTGTACTCAGGGCGAAGGCGCTCGCCATCACCTCTCAAATGAGATTTCCGGCCGAAATCCTGGAAGAGAGCGATGATGCCGCGCTGCGCGGGATCTTGGTGCCGTTAACCAGGTATCTCAGGAAGCAGGCGGGCAACTACGAAGTATTCCATCGAACCGATACTCACTGGACGGTGGAAGGCTGCTTTAGCGCCTATCAGATGCTGTGCTTTTATATGGGAATACCACAAAAGACAGATCTGATCGTACGGAATACATCAGCTCGCGAGGGTAGCTGGGATCTCGGCTCAAAGTTGATACCCAAGCGGCTCGAAACGATCCGATTCGGACGTTTTGGCATCGGCGCGTCCCGGGTCGAGGCCAACGAGATCGTGACCGCGCGCGAAACCGGCCGAGTGCCGAACGATCTGTTGTTGCACGTCGGATCGATCGTCGAATATCGCAATGAAGGGCACCCTCTGGCCAAAGTGCGGCTACTCGTGTTCGGCGATTCCTTTTTTGAGTATCGACCTCATATGCTCACCGGAATGTTTGCCGAGACTGTCGATGCCGTGATGTTTGTCTGGTCGGCCGCGATCGACTGGAAACTGGTCGACGAATTCAAGCCGGATATACTACTGACAGAGGTTGCGGAACGATTTGTTCGCGTCGTACCAAATGATGACGTCGATATCAGGCGCCATGCGACCAACAAACTTCAGTCTGTGTTGTGTTCGCACGCCGAACGGCGCGCTTCGTAATCTGACGCGAGAACGCGCACGAACGCCTCCATGCGTGGAACAAACTTCCGCGCTGCGAGTTCCTACCTCTCCTGTCCTGCGAGGCATGTGCAGCTGCTGCGCTAAGATCAGAACCGCGCAGACGTCTCCAAGACAAATGAATGGCCCCCGCCGATCTGGTCGTAACCACGAATGTCAGCCATTTCGTACCTATCAACGCGTCGGACCCTTCTGCGAGGGCTTCTCACTACCCTGCTGCTTCCAAGACGGAGTTACGCAAGAACTCGATGCGCCACCTTCGGAGCCATAAGGTGGGACGCGCAATACTGCGACACGAAGGGGCAACCCTGTTACGAAGAAGAAAAAGCTCTGAGTCCCCAACGCTGGCAGTTTCGTGCGCCGCTCCATAGCCGTCTGACTGATTCCAACACGTTGCAATTCAACGCCACGCGAGACTCGTTCGACCACGAGATACGGGTCGCTCACGAAGCCGGTCTCGGCTACTGGGCATATCTGGCGTACGGTAGCGATGGCAAAATGGACCCCGCGCACTCGATGATGCAGGGGCTGAAGTACCATCGTCAAAGCGGCATTGCCGATCAGATGAACTATTGCCTGATAGCGACCTTGGATACGCTAGGTCGCGCTAACAGCTTCGATGAAGCGATACAGCGCATTCGCGGTCTGTTTTCGGACCGCAACTACCAGAGAACGCAGGACGGCAGGCCGCTCCTGTTCCTCTATTATCTCGATGCCCTATTGCCTTCATACTGGAACGGTTCGCTCGCCGAACTCGGGAAATCGCTGTCTCACTTGCGAAACCGGGCGACTTCCTCAGACGACCGCAATCCGTACATTGTACTCTTACACGCGCCGCCTGCTACAGCTGAAACGGTCCGAAAGCAGATAGGAGCCGATGCCATTTCGACATATGGAATTAATTTCGGGCCCAACCGATCTGGCACTTATCCCGAGCTCCAACGGCACGCAGAACACTATTGGGAGGATGAGCTGGCTCACACTTCGGGCGGTGTGGTGCCAACCGTCATGGTGGGTTGGGATTCGCGGCCGCGAAAGGAGAACCCTCCCGCCTACGACAAACGGGATTACACGCGCATCGACAAGGGCGCGCATGTCGCGATCGCAACCCCCACCGAGTTCGCTTTCTCCTGCCGACAGGCGGTGCGCTTCATGTCGAAGCACCTGGATCGATGCCCCTACCAGATCGCGCTGATCTATTCCTGGAATGAATACAGCGAAGGTGGAGCGCTGGCCCCGACTTTGGGTGATCCGTCCGCCTCGATGTTGAGAACTGCGAGCGAGGTTCTAAAGACTTGTCGCGCGGGAGAGAACTGAACATCGTATCCGGCGCCGGGCCCGCGACCCGCACTCAGCCGACAAGTTGCGGTCACTCGTCATCTGATACACACGCGCCTTCATCGAACGGTCGACCTGGAACGAAGCGTCAACAGCAATGCGGACGCACGGCATCATCCATAGCGAAACACCATTCTGGTGTCCCACCCTCAAACTCTCGCTCAGCCGCAAGCAAGAAATGGGCTTTACATGAACGATTTGTAGCTCGATTGCGGGACTGACTGAGTGATCAGTTCATCGGTCAATCTGGACATTCTTACTTTCTCGATCGTCGTCGTCCCAGGATCTGAGGCATGAGATGGTCAGCTTTTCGCGATGAGCTTGTTGGCTGCGAGAAATCGCATATATGCGGGATAGAGCCCTTGATAGCGTCGCGCGAGACTGCCGAGCCCAACACGGCCATAGAGTTGCGCGACATCAATCTCATCGAGATCAACGATGGAGACGAACGGCATGCCTAGGAACCGGCACATATCCTCAGTTCTCGTATCGTGACAGATGACGAGAGCGGGAACGCCACGCTGTAGAGCGATCATGCAGCCGTGAAATCGATTGCCGAAGACGAAATCGTAGGTCTGAACGGTATCAAGCCAGTTATCCACGTCAAAAAAGACGCGCACATGATTGGTCGCCCACCTTCGTATGTCCGCCTCGGGAGCAACGCCTGCCAAGAACGTCGAAAGTTCATTTAGCGATTCCTCAGCATTCCGTGCTTGCTTGTCTCCCAACCTGATTTCGGCCTGTTCGCTTTGGGCAACGAAATCCGCTTTCCAGGTTATTCCCGTGCTGTAGATCTCGCGCACGAGCCGAAGCATCCTTTCCTGGTCGAAGGAATGAACGATGACGTCTCGAGACGCGTTGATCGAAAGACGCTTGATCTCTTCAAACGGCCGCCGGGGGATGTTCATGCCGTGAGGCCCTCCCATGTAGTAGGAAGGGCAGCCGGTCACAGTCACGTTGTGTACACCACGAAGCGCGAGAACCTCTTGCGTGTAGGGGCCCCGAACGCCGATGCTGACAGCACGTTCGGCAATCACCTTCACGAATCGCTCGGTGCCGGGCATCAAGCTTATGTTCGGATCGTAGTTGCTTGATTGAGCTCCGAGACCCACTATCGCCACCGGCAGGTCGGCGCGCTCGATATATTGCGCCATGCCGCCCAAATCGAATTTGGGAAACAGGAAGTTGGCCGCCGCCACGACGATCATGTCGAAGCGCTCATGCACCGCCCGGGGATCGATTCTGTGATCCCACGAGAGGTCGTCGTATACGATACGATCAAGCAGCCCGCGCGCAATCAACTGGTTCCCGGTATTGCCTCCGGTCTTCGCCAGTCTTGAAATCGGATCTTCGTCAACTTCCGCGGGAAAGCTCGGCGTTGCTCCAAGCAGAAAAATGTTCACTTTGCTCCTCCGGCGGCGATATCGATCCTAAACCAATATGTAGCGCGCTTATTCCGGCCCATATTGCTCTTGACCACCATCATCCAGATAACTTTGCGACCACAACGAGGATCGTCACCACATCTTCATCCCGCCTTCCCCCTGATCGCTGATTTCCATTGCGCAGCCTCGGCTTCGTAGTCAGCCGCTGGCGACCGCCCTTCTCCGCCACCAATCGATAAGAAATGTGCTTCCGCTGACTTCACCCGGCCATCTCTTACGGCTGCCCCGACATCGGGATATTTGCCGAGATACCATTCGGCATCTACGGCCGGCCCTCCTCCGCGGCGGCCCTCAAAGTAGCCGAAGCCTATGTAGTGCATGTGTGCACTTTCAAGCTCCCCACGAGAAACGGCTCTTGCGACGTCGGGATTCGCCCGCAAATAGCTGTCCTCGTCGAAATCGGCAGCGGCTATGGCGATCTGTAGCAACAGCTTCAGCAAGCCTGCCGGCACCTTGACGTAGCCGGAGCCATCCAAGGTGGATTTATCGAGGTTTAAAGCACTCATCAACGATTCAGCAGAAGGCACAAACATCAAGTCACCCAAAACGCCCTTAGTTGCACTTATCACGATCACCTCTCGGCCGCAGCGCGCGCCGCAGCTCTTGCTGTGCGCTTCGGCTTCTCGGCGCCGGCGGCTGCTGTTCCCAGCAACTGCGCCGACACCTCGTCGAGATAGGCCCCCTGCGCTCCCAGTTCGCGCTCTCCAAAGCCGAATCGCTCCCGGGCGAGAGCATGAACAGTATCGATCTCTTCGATGTGCTGTTGCGCCTTCAACGAATGGGTGACGCTCGCCGCATGGCGACGGTGAACGTTGAGCGGATCGGCGACATAGGCGATTTTCGCGCCAGGTGCCGCAAGCGCCTCGAGATAAAGCAGCCAATCGCCGGCCATTCGGAAGTCCTTCAGACGCTCGCGGCAGGCGTCCAGCGCGCGCAACAGCGTCTCCCGGCGCCACAAGACTGAGCTGACATTCAAGATCGTGTTCCGTACACCGAGGTAGCGGGTCACGAAATCGCGGCCATCGAACACCTCGGTGCGCGACAATGCACCTGGCTCGATGGTGGCGTAATAGGGCTTGTAGCTCGGATAGAGATGGGCGCCGTCGGCATCGATGGATTTCGAATCGGTGAAGCCGAACGCGATGTCGGGGGCGCCGTTCATCAGTGCGAGCAGGCTGGAGATGAAGGTCGGCTCCGAGAGATCGTCGGCCTCGGCGATCCAAAGGAACTCTCCCTTCGCCATCTCCGCAGCCTTGGCCCATTGCACGAACACCGAGCCGGAATTCTGCTCATTGATGACGAGGGTGAGATCACGCTGACGCTGGTCCGCAAGCTTCATGATCACGGAAATGCTGTCGTCAGACGAGCAGTCGTCCAGCACGATGATCTCCTCGACCGGATGGTTCTGGTCGAAGATGGTGTAAAGCCGGTCCGGCAGGCAGTGCGCATAGTTGTAATTGGGCACTGCGACTGAGACCGTTGGCAGGGACGGAACGGCAAGCCGCAGGAGATCGCGGACATAGTCCGCGAAGACGAACTTGGTCTGGATGATCTCAGTCATGCGGGCGCGATCGGCCTCCGATGGGGTCCAGCGCAGAAACTCCTCCACGGCCTGCGCCATCGCCGGCGCATCGCAATAGGGCACGACGCGGCCGACGTTCTCTTTGAGGAGAAAACCCGGGATGCCGCCAGAGTCCTGGAACGCGACGACGGGCACGCCGACGCTGAGGGCCTCCAGCGCCACGGTCGGAAACGGATCCTCGCGCGAGGTCAGCGCGTAGACGTCGGAGGCGGAATAAAGCGCCTGCATGTCCGAACGATAGCCGGCGAGATGAAAATGGCCCGTGACCTCGGCACGCTTGATCTCCGGCCCGAGCCATTCCTCGAGACCTGGATCGATGCCGCCAGCCCAGCAGAAATGGACGTTCGCGTTGCTCCGCCGAACCAGGTTCCAGACTTGCAGAAACAAGTCAAAACCCTTGCGCAGATCGGCATAGCCGACGCCGAGCACCATCTTGTCGGCCGGCGCAATGCCAAATTCCTTGCGAACGAGCGCGGCCTCCGTCGGTGCCGGCTCGATCTGCTTGTAGCTGCCCTGCGCGCGAATCAGAAAACGCTCATCGGTCGCGTCAAACCCGAGCGCTTCGACAAGCTTGTCGCGCACAAAATCCGAGGCGAACACGACGCGATGCGCACTCCCGATCGCCGCCCGCGCAACCTCTTCCAGGTGCTTCTCGTGCAGGATCCGGGGCAATTCGTGCACCAGGGAAACCGTCCGAAAGCCCATTTCAACGAGGAATTTCGCGGCGCGCCCGCTCGCAGCCGTGTTGGCAATGGCCGCCGTAAAGCCCTTCTCGCGGAGGTGTCGCAGGGTCGTCGGAATCTCGGAAGCCTGCTTGAGCACGGTGAGCGGGGCGACCGAGGCATATTCGGCTTCCATCGCTCCGCCCTGGAGCAGAAGATATTCGATCTCGATGTTGAAGGCGCTGCGCAGCGTCTTGCCGATGTTGAGCAAGAGATGCTGCGCGCCGCTGGGGAACGCATCATGTCCGACCAGCAGGACCTTGGGCAATGACAGGTCTCGGGTCAGGCCGGTGGCCGCACGCGCAGTGGCGTTCAGGTAAGCCGAGCCAAAATGCAGGTCTGGCTCCAGATACGCGCCCTCGCACCATTCGTTCCAGGCGTTGATGCAGACGAACGATTCGCCGAAGAAGGTGTGGGTCTGCGCCTGCTCGACCAGCGCGGATAACCACACTTCATATTTCTGCGGGGTCGAGCCTTGAATCACGAGGCCCGAGCCCTGCCGCCGCGCATCGTTATCCCAACTCGGCACCACAGTCTTGATCAGCGGAAAATTCGGGCGGGGTTCCTCGAGCGAATATTTGGCGACATCGTCATAGCTGTAGATTTGGCCCGCATAGGTGTCGTCCAGGATCTTGGCTTCGGAATTCACCAGCGGCACGTATTTGGTCAGCTTGTGCGGCGGAAACTCGATCGCGCCGTCCATGCCGTTCGCTGCCGGATCGTAATCATCAAAGCTCTGGCTCATGATGATGATCGGATCTTCGCTGAATTTCTTGGCGAAGATCGCGCGCCAGCGCGCTATCACGCTCGCGGTATTCGGAATGAGGCGCGGCCGATAGATCATCAGGAGCGGCCGGCCCTGGATGCGAATGTAGCGCTTGTCCTTGAAGTGTCGGTTGAAGTCGGACAACAGGCGCTCGTCATCATCGGACAGGTAGTCCTGCGAAATCAGGACTTCGCCCTCCATGCCGTCCCAACGCCGGGTCCAATTCTCGTTCGCCCACATCAGGCAGAACGGCATGTTGATATCGCGCGCCTTCAGGAACTGCTCCAGCGGCTTTTCCAAGAGGCGCTTGCCGTTGAACCAGTAGTAGTAATACACGAAACCGTGCACGCCCGCGGCCTTGGCGAGCTTTGCCTGCTTGCGCAGGGTCTCGATGTCGGCGAGCGAATAGAAGCCCAGGTCGCGCGGAATCCGCGGCTGGTAGTGATCCTTGAACCGCGGAATGCCGCGCGCGATGTTCGTCCATTCGGTGAAGCCGGTGCCCCACCATTTGTCGTTCTCGGGAAAGGCGTGAAACTGGGTCAGATAATAGGCCAGCACCTTGGCGCGTGGCTTGACGCCGGCCGGCAACGGACGCAGCTCCTCGAACAGCGCGCTCGGCCGCGTGAACCGCTTGATCTCGGCCGGGATCGTGGCTTCGTTCTCCGGGGGAGATGGATAGATGCCATCCTCATGGCGATGCTCGAGATAATGCAGAAGCGGATTCTGGTCCGTCTTACCCCTGAAGTAGCGTTGGATGTAGAACTTGGTGTCGAACTCCGCCGACGGGTTTCGCCCTTCCTTATAGCCGTGAAAGATGAAGTGCTCGAACGGATCGACGCCGGCTGCGGCGACGTCCTGGTAGATCTGAAGATAGTACTGTGCGTCGAATTCCGGGATCGGGCTGAACGGGCCCAGGCGGTTCTTCAGATAGTGCGCAAGTGGGCTCTCGCCTTCCGGAATGCCGTACTTCTCCCGATACCAGGCGGGCTGAAAATAGGGGCTTGGCCGCCGCCCGTCGCGCTCACCGACTAATGCATAGTGCAGGAACGGATGCGCATCCGCGTTCTGCACATCAGGATAGGTCGTGACGTACCAGATCGGGTCGAAGATCGGATTTGGCTTGCGACCTTCCCGGTAGCCGTAGAGGAAGAAATGCTCGAACGGATCGGCGCCGACCGCGATCACGTCCGGGTAACTCGCGGCATAGAAGTCCTCGTCGAACAGACCGAGGCCCTTGATGGTGCGCGCCGCATCCGCAAGCTCGGCAGCCGGTGCTGGCTGCTCGGCTTCGCGCGGCGGCTCCGCATGCCTGCTCACCGCCTCCTCGGCGACAAGTTCTTTGGCAGGGCCGTTCGGCTTCGTGGTGCTCGGCTCTGCTTTGGATTGCAGGCTTGCAGCAGCGCTACGCCTCGCCCGAGGTTCTCTCTGACCGGCGTCACGCGCGAGCTTTGAAAGGAAATCAGCCATTGTTACTCATTCGTGCATTGGGCGCTTCGTTCCGCACAGGGGACACTAGCCCCGAGTTCTGTCTCCGGTGTGAAAGCCCCGTCGCGTGTCGCGCCGATGGACTGGAGGCGCCGCACGGCGGCTTCATTGCGTTGCCTTGCCGCGTATTGATACCAGTTGACCGCGGCGTCGCGATCTTGCGCGGTGCCACGGCCCGCCATCAACGCGTCGCCCAGCGCAACCTGCGCTTCCGCCATGCCTCGCTCCGCGGCCTTCTGAAACCATTCCGTCGCCTTCGCCACGTCAGCCTCACGTCCCTGTCCCTTGCCGAGCATCACGGCGAGGTTGTACTGCGCAACCGTATGTCCCTGCTGTGCAGCGGCCTCGTACCAGTTCACACCCTCTGCAAGATCCAGGCCCACGCCATTGCCAGTGCAATACATGACGGCAAGCTGGAATTGCGCAGCCGCATGCCCTGCGCGCGCCGCCTTGGCCATCCACGATGATGCTGTCTGTGCATTGGCCATACCGCTCTTCGGATCGAGGTGAAGAAGCCCCAACAGGTACTGCGCTTCGACATGGCCGGCATCCGCCGCGCGCGTGAGCCATGGGATGGCGCCCTGCATATCGGCGGCCCCGCCAAACTTGCCCATGTACAGCCCGCCGAGTTGAAGCGCCGCCGGCGGGTGACCGGCTTCCGCTGCCTCTGCCAGCAAGGCACGCGCGCGCGCAACGTTTTCGTCGGACGCCTCTTGATGAAGCAGGAAGAGCGCATAGGCGGTCTTGGCGTCGGGGTCGCCGCTGCCGGCGGCTTTGCTCAGCCATTCGGACGCCATTTCCTGATCTTTGGGAACGCCCGCACCGGTCGAATAGAGCTTTCCGAGTTGCACCTGTGCGGCGCTGATGCCGCCATCGGCGGCACGCTCGAACCATTTGATCGCGGCCTCCACGTTGCGCTGAACGCCGGAACCGTTGAGATAGAAGATCGCAACGTTGAATGCCGCAGTGGCATGGCCATTTTCGGCCGCGCGCTCAAACCACTTCGCGGCCTGACGAATGTTGGGCGAGACACCGACACCAGTCGCATAGAAGCGGCCGACGAAGAATTGCGCCTGAACATCGCCCCGCTCGGCCGCCTTCTCGTACCAAACCGCCGCTTCCCGCAGATCGGGCTCGGCGTCGGTTCCGTGCGAATAGAATTCCGCGAGCGCCTGGATTGCCGGAAGGTAATCCTTCCGTGCCGCCTTGCGCAGCGCGGTCTCGGCGCGATCGAGGTGCTTGGCGACGCCCTTGCCGCTGAGCCGTAACAGGCCGATGTTGTAGAGCGCGATCGGATCATCATGCGCGGCCGCACTTTGGAACAAGCGTGCCGCTTCTGCGGGATCCTCGGAGATACCGGCGCCCTTCAACGTCATGAATGCGAGCGCAATCTGCGCCCTCACGTGAACCTGCGCGGCGGCCTTGCCATACCAGATCGCAGCCTGCGCGAAATCGACGGGTACGCCGCGTCCCTGATAATAGACATCGCCAAGCGCGAACTCGGCCGGTGCAAATTTCTGATCGGCCGCCGCCTGATACCAGCGAAGTGCAGCAGCGAAGTCCTTCGTGCACCCCTGCCCCTCGCTGTAGAGATTGCCCAAAATGGTCTGAGCTTCCGCTTTGTCGGCTTCGGCCGCGGCCGATATCCAGCGAAACGCGGCACTAATATCCTTGGCGACACTGGTCCCGTGCGGGAATACCAGGTGATGCACATTCGACGCGGTATAGCCCAATCGCGCGGCCGAGGATTGGCGCCAGGTCTCCGGCCTATTCGGTCCGAGGCTGGCATTGGCGCCGTACAGATAGATCAGGCCAAGCTGATACTGCGCCTCGACGTGACCTCGCCGCGCCGCGCGTTCGTACCACACCACCGCATCCGGGATACTTCCTAGGACTCCCTTGTTCTTGGCGTAAAGCATGCCGATCCGATAGTCCGCTTCGGCGTCACCGTGTTGCGAGTCGCGCTTCCAGAGCTTGAGCGCCTCCAGATAGTGACCGCGCTCGAACGCGGCCTCCGCCGCACCAAGCCGCCTTTCGTCAGCTCCGAGAGACGCCGGCCGAAGCCATTGGAGGAGCGATCGGGTCAATGCCGTCATGGCTCACGCATGGCCTCCCGGATGCCCTTCAGCATTCCGCCAAGCAGATACATTCCGACCGCCCGCGTGCCGACATGGACGTCTCCCGCAAGGGTCATGCCGGGAATCAGGCGGAAGTTGTTCGGGACATCCTTGAAGTTGGTCCAGTCCACCGAGCACCGCGCTTTATAGTAGGCATCGATAGGCTTTCCATCGTCGTCGGTGGTGAAGGCGCCCTCGCTGATCCAGCGCACTTTGCCGTCAGCTGTACCATGCTCAGCGGCATTGAACGCGTCGATCTTCATCGTGCAGGGGTCTCCGGGCCGGATGAAACCGACATCCCGCGAGGCGATACGAATTTCAGCCTCTAGCTTGGTGTCGGTCGGCATCAGCGTAATGAAGGGGTCGCCGGGCTTCAGCACCGATCCTACCGAGAGCCTTGCCATCGTCAACACGACCGAGTCTTCGGCGGCAGTCAATCGGACTAGATCCTGATGCTTGAGCGCCTTTTCATAAGAGGCTCTCGCCTCATCGAGCTTGTTGCGGGTCGTCACGAGATCCTGGCTCAGTTGCGCAAACCATTGCTGCTTGAAGGCGTCACGGTCCGCGATCCCCGCGGCGAGCGTATTCTGGGCTTCGATCAGGCTGTTATGGGTGTTCTCCAGGGTCCGCAGCAATTCAAGCCGCGTGTCCTGGGAGATGAACATGTTGAGCTGCGAGCCCGTGCCGTGCTCGGCCAGCGTCGTGCGCATGCTCTCGATCTTCTGCAAGATCTCGTCACGCTGCCGATATCGCGCATCATCGCCGCGAAGCTTCTCGATCGTCGCCTGGGTCTGCTTGATCTTCGAATCGAAACTGTTGATCTGCGCGGTATATTGCGCCGTCCGCTGATCATAGAGCGCCTTCTGCAAGGTCGCGTATTTCTGGTAGTCCGAGTCCGGGTGGCTCGCAAAGACCAGCGGATGCTGGTTCAGCTCGGCTTCATCGCGCGCCACTTGAGTCTCGAGGCTTGCGATCTGCAACTTCGCCTGCGTCAGGTCCGCCGACGTAAAGGTCGCGTCCAGCGTCGCAATAAGCTGTCCCGGCTGCACCTGTTCGCCTTCCCGCACGTCAATCGTCTTGATGATCGATGGATCCAGCGCCTGGAGGACGCTGATCTGTCCCACCGGCACGATCCGCCCTCCAACGCTGGTGATGACGCGATCCATGCGCGTCAGAGCCAGAATGGCAACGATCGTGACCATGAAGGCCGAGAGCACAAACAGCGTTGCTCTCGCGACCAGAGGCTCAGCCTCCTCTCGGATTGCATCCGTTTCCGATTGAAATTGGCGAACAGTCGCAAGCGCACCATCAGGTGACAAGTGTCGGACTCCGGAATCTTGGCCGATCGTTGCGGGCTGCCGGCGCCAGATGCGTGTTCTGCTGATACCACAGCGAGCCGTAGATATCGTTGCGCTCCAGGAGCTCCTCATGCCGCCCGATATCGTCGACCACACCACGATTAAGCACGAGAATCGCGTCCGCCTTCGTCAGGGACGACAGACGATGCGAGATGATGATCAGCGTCCGGCCATGCGCGATGCGCGTTATGTTGGCGTTCACGATCGTCTCGCTATCGGCGTCGAGCGCGCTTGTCGCCTCATCGAGAATCAGGATGGGCGGGTTGACGATCAGCGCGCGCGCGATCGCAAGCCGCTGCCGCTGCCCTCCCGAGAGGTTCGGCGAACCTTCATAGATATGCGTCTCGTAGCCACGCGGCAGCTTGTCGATGAACTCTTCCGCACCCGCCAGCCTCGCCGCCCTGACCACATCATCGAAAGACGCGTCCGGCTTGGCCGCGGTGATGTTTTCGCGGATGGTCCCACTGAACAGGAAATTCTCCTGGAGTACGACGCCCACGTTACGACGGAGATGGTCGATGTCGTACTCGCGAACGTCGATGCCATCGATCTTGATCAATCCCTCATAGTCGGAATGCAGCCGCTGCAACAGCCGCGTAATCGTGGTCTTGCCGGATCCGCTCTTGCCCATCACGCCCAAAGTAGTCCCCAGCGGGATTTCGAAGGAGATGTTGTTCAGCGTCGGCGATAGCGCTCCCTTGTATTTGAAGGTAACGCCGGAGAACTCCACCCTGCCCTCGAGCGGCGAACGCACGCCATGGCCGGAACGCCCCTCTTCCGCCGGCCGGTTGACCAGATTGCCGACGATTGCAACCGCACTTCGCGCCTCGTCGTATTGATTGATGAGCTGCGCCATTTGCATCAGCGGACCCGAGACGCGCTGCGACAGCAACAGGAAGGAGAATAGCGCCCCGATATAGACCGGATCATTGCTTTCAAGCGCGAGGTAGACGCCGAGCGCATAGGAGCCGCTGACGGCCAGCCGCTCCAGCGGACGTACGACCGACTGGATGGCGTTTCCGGTCATTCCTTCCGCGAGCCGGGCCTTGGCAACGCGCGCGACCAGCACATCCCACATGTGGCGCTGCCGCGTATCGAGTGCGAGCGACTTGATCGTCCGGATGCCATTCAAGGTTTGAACCAAAAATGCACCCTGCGCGCCCTCCGCGGCCAGCACGGCTGTCGACGCCTTGCGGTAAGCCGGCAACATCAGGACGAGCCACGCGACGATCAAACCCGCCAAGGCGAGAACCACGAACGTCATGACGGGGCTGAAGAAGAACATGACGGGCAGGAAGAAGATCAACGTCGTGGAGTCGAGAATGGTGCCGAACAATTGCCCCATCAGGAACGAGCGGATGCGGAAGACCTCACGAATGTCCCGCGCGACGAGCCCGACGGCGGTCTGCTCGAAATAGTCGATGGGAAGGTTGAGGACCTTTTCGAAGACGTAGGTCGACAATTTGACGTCTAGCCTGGTCGTCAGGCGATGCACGAGGAACTGCCTCAGAAACGAGAACGCCGCCTCGAAGGCTATGACCGCCAGCATAGCGACGCAGAGCACATAGAACGTGTTGTAGGCCTTGTAGAAGATCACCTTGTCCGACAACAGACGCCAGAACATAATCGGCGCCAGGCCGAGAAGCCCGAGGATCACGGCGGCAATCGCGACGTCGCGGACCATGCGGCGTTCGCGGAACAACAGCGCGGCCACGAGGCCGAAACTGAACGGCTGCGCTTCGTCCGATATCTCGTAGTTGCGCTTGATCAAGACGACATCGCCGGACCAGATGTCATCAAATCGCGGCTGGTCGATCACGAGCAGCGCGTCTTCCGCGGCGTTCGGATCCCTCAGCACGATGCGCGTATTGTTGGCGTCTCCCTCGACACGGAGGAGCACCATGTGGCTCCCATTGCGAAGCCGAACGATGACCGGGAGCGCCCTCTTCAGATGCGATAGTCCGGCCCAATCGAGCTTGACGCACTTCGCGCGCATGCCCGCCTTCTCCGCGCAGCGGACAAGCTGATCGGGCGTGACGTTCTCGTCCGCCAGAAGGTTGTCTTGAATGAGCTGCGAGGACGTGAGGTGCAGCCCGTGCTGTCGCGCGACGATGATCAGGCACTCCAGTGCCGATGCGGGTGCTGTGTCGGCCAGGCTCTGCTCATCAACACCGTGGACGGTCATGGACGCCAAGCTATCTGCCATATATGTTAAGACTTCCACGTTCAGCTGCAAGTATAACATTACGCAACAAAAAGACCAGCAAAACTTATCGTTGAGATTGTGAGGAATGCCGCACTCACAATGAATCAGGCCTGGACTTCCTGAAAATTGAAGCCGGATTCTAACAAAGACTTCTGGATCGCCTCGCCGTCGGCCTCGGGCATCAGCGCGAGCGCACAGACCTCGAAATTCTGTGTGCTGACCGAAACGGTCGGAAAGCCGGCCATCAGCAGGAGATTACCCAGTCGCTCAGCCGTAAATCCGGTGCGGTGGGCCATATAGACGCGCCCCTCTTCGATCGCGCGCGCATGGCCGTAGAGCATATCGAGCGGCCTGATCGGTCCCGCCGGCGAATGATAGGCTATCGCGGCAATGCCCTGCTCGACGATAAACTGAGCGACCGATTCCACATCCGGGCTCATGATCAACGCGAATCCGACAGGCTTCAGGACCTGGTGGAACTGACGCAGCGTCGGATAGACCTCGTGGGAATAGAGATGTTCGAGCACGTGCGATGACCAAACCGCATCGAAGGACTGAGGCTCGAACGCGCCGCTCAAATCAAGAATCGAGCCGAGCACATCTGGTTTGACGCCCGGGTCGATGTCGAACCGGGTCTCCTCCCAGCCATGTTCGACGATCATCCGCGCAATGCGCTGGGCCGTACCGGGTCCCGAGCCCGCATTGAGCAAGCGTTTCATCTTGGCAGACAAGATCCGTTCCTGGCATCGGGCGCCCGGAGAGCGCCAGGTGATAGTATTAGCAAATCAGAACACATCCAGCATCGAAGCAAGACATGGCAATGATAAGACGACAGTAGGTCGAAGACGTCTTAACTCTCGAGCTCCAAAGCAAAAGCCCCGCGATGTGCGGGGCCTTCTCAAGCATGGCTTGCACGAGCCGGATCAGAGCTTCGGCAAATGTACGTCCTGATCGGTGAAGTGGAGATCCTCGACGCCGCTGACCGCCACCGTCTGGTTGTCGCTGAAGTGCAGCGTGTAGGTGTTCGTGTTGGCGTCGACATCGATCTTCGTGACATCGAAGAAGGAGCGATTCGCGAACTCCACGGCGTCCGTGCCAGCGCCGCCAATGATGGTATCGTTTCCAGTGTGGGTCTGGACATGGAACGTATCGTCACCGCTTCCGCCTTGCAGCGTCGAGTTCGTAGCTGCCCCGCCACCGTAGACCCAGAGCACGTCCTTGCCGTCGCCGCCCTGCAAGACGTCGCCTTGCACGCCAACCAGCGTATCGTTGCCGTCGCCACCCGACAGCGTGCCGTGCCCCGACGACAGATCTTTCAGGAAATCGTTGCCGCCATCGCCTTCGAGCAACTGCGCACCGGAGCCTGCCTCGAGATAGTCGTTACCGGTGCCGCCAGTCAACGTGTCATTGCCGGTGCCGCCATAGATGCTGTCATTGCCGGCGCCGCCAAACAGCGAGCTGTTGCCGTGCCCGCCGTGGATCGCATCGTTGCCGCTGCCGCCATAGACCGTATCGTCGCCGCTATCGTACAGGTTCACGCTATCGGACCCCTTGCCCATAGCGATGAACACGTCGTTGTCGCCGCCGGTCACGTCGAGCGTTTTGCCGCCGGCGTCATCCAGGATGATCGCCTTCAGATTCGGGGTGGTCTCGACCGTGGCGGACTGCGAAACGTCGAGGACCTGAACGACCGGCGGAACGCTCCCTCCGGAGAACGGTCCAGACTCGAACCAGGCCCGCGGGGCATCCCCGGGGTCGTCACTGAACACGCCGCTATGCTCGAGCGAGTCGATCAACGCCGATCTGACGCTCGCCTCGATGTGGTTTCCGTTCTGGTGGAGAAATTGGCCCAGTTCGGTCTTCGTCAGGTACGAGACGGCCATGATACCCCTTTCAAGTTTTACTGATGATGATGATCCGACGCGCCAATCAGCGGCAAAGGTGCTTGATGTGCTGCGACTTCAACGGGAGCAAACAAGTTGCATCCGCCCGGCTCACCCGCATCTTATGTTAGAATGTTAAGCTGCGACTGGGCTTTTGTTATGATAAATGTTAGTCGCGGCGCACAATCACTGTCAAGGATTAAATTCACGCGCCGTTAACTCGAATTTGATGCAATGTCATATTGTGTTAACTATCGCGCGGAGGCGGCGGGGCGTTTTTCTCGCCATGCCCCGCGGTTCTTGATCGGTACCCATACGAAATTCGTCGACGACGCATGTGTGGAGACCATATGTACGAGCTTCGCCCGCCCTCATTGGACGAGGAGCAAGCGATCGGTAGCCGCGAGATGAAGACCGACCGAATCTGCCGGGAATACGATCACTTGTTATTGTAGCGCCGCATGAATTCTCCCAGACCGATGCGGACAACCATCACCGTCACCCAACGCAAGGGCGGGGTCGGCAAAACGACGATCGCGATCTGTATCGCCGCCGAGTTGACCCGCAGGGGTCACGATGTCGCGCTGGTCGACAGCGATCCTCAACGCTCCGCCGCCCATTGGGCGGAGTTGGGCAATCTGGAATTCCCGGTCTACGAAATAGCCCTGGAGGACATTTCGGTATCCGCATGGGCTCGGGAAGTCCGAAATATCGAGGCCGGCATGGTCGTGATCGATACTGCCCCTAACGCGCGCGGAATGGGGGCATCGATCGCCGTGGCAGATCTGATTCTGGTCCCCTGCACCGCCTCAGGGCTAGATCTCGACGCAACGGCGCAGACACTTGCGATCATCGAGGCGGCGCGCGAGCGCCGACGAGATCGTGTCCAGGTCATTCTGGTCCCGAACCGGCTAGACGGCCGCACGCTCGAGGGCCGTCAACTTGTCGAGGAGCTCAGCGAGTTCGGCGAGATTGTCGCCTCTCCGATCGCAAGCCGCCTCGCGTTTGTCCGGTCCTTTACCTACGGGCAGTCGGTCGCGAGCTTCGTGCCCGGCGACGCGGCCGATCGAGAAATTCAAGCCCTGGCAGACGACGTCGAGAGAGTCGTCGGAGTCGCGCAATAGCAGCAGCCGACAATCGCACGACACGCGTTCAGCACATCCGCTGCATGATCCGCAGAGATGCAGGTGTTCTTTCGACCAGTGCTGAATGAAATTCGGATCAGACTTTGCGTACCGGGTTAGCGCGGAGCGCCGGTGCCGAAGCCTCTTCGAGTCTCATCTTCTCGAGCATAAGGTCCGTGACAAGCTTGCGCAGGCGCTGGTTCTCGACCGAGAGCTCTTCCAGCACAAGACGCATTTCATCCATGCTCGGGAGATCTGTCGGCGCGTTCGTGCCAGCTCCGCGACGGTTCGAAGATTGCGCCTCGTCGTTGCCGAGCGGCAATTTCCGCCAACGATGCAGGGTCATGATGCTCACCCCAAGCGCCTTGCAAATCTCCAGCTGAGAATTGCCTGCTCGGGCGAGTTCATCTGCCTGAACAAGTTTCAGTATGATCTCTTCGTGAGAATGCTTCTTCATACTCGCGCCCAAAACTCGTTGCGGCCTGTAAAAGCTCGCGGCAAAATTCACTGTCTGGCTTAGGTAGGGTCGACCTAGCCAACGTTAAATAACATACATGCCAAGATTCGGAAAATGACGCATGGTGGCGCCTACCATACTTGCAGCAAGTTCATAGGTGATAATTATTGATTACGCAAGTTAGTGCTCAGTGTTAACTGCAGTGCAACTAACGTTCCGGATGGGTTAATCGGCCGTGCCTTTTGTCCAGCAAGAAGTCGCAAGCGCTTCGCGCACGGCGGGATCGCCTTTTCCGTCGATGAAGACAATGGAGATGCCGTTGCGGGCGGCACCCAAGGTTCATCCAGCTGGATCACGTCAGCGCCGGCCCCTTTGAAGATCGAGCGCCTCGGCATTGACGGCCTCGGCCAAAGCCATCGCGAGCTCTTCCTCGTCCTTGTAGAACTCGTTCTTGGCCTGCTGGCTCATGGTGAGCGGGCCTGGCAGGATGATCTTCGCGGCGCGGTAGTATTCCTGCGCAGGAACTGCATGTCATGCAGTTCGACCGGTCCCTTGCGCTTGACGGGACCAATGACGCGCGGAACCGGGATCTGGGTGTTACCGGTGCGCGTATTTGCGCAACGGCCGCGGCACCAGCGCGATCGGCACCTACTCGCCGAGAGCCGAGGGTATCGAGGTCTTTGTCCGCCCACTCAATCCAGCACGGGACCGACCCTACCTGCCGCGACCTGGCGACGGTCCGGGGTCTTTGCCTGGCGCGCGCGAATGAAGAGTGAGGAGGAAGGCCCGATACAAGCCTCGTTCGATCTGCGAGTGCATCCACGCCCATTGGCGCAACTGGAACCTGCGGGAACTGAGCGTACGCGGCATCGAAAAGGTCCGCGCCGCCGTGCTCTGGTACGCGCTCACCAACAAACATCCTGCAAGGCAGCCTTCTCGCCAGCCAATAAGGGCTTCCGAGTTAAATTCTGCACAAGCCGCCAAGCGCCGCCGCGAACAGCCAGCATCCTGCTCCAAAAACTCCGCAGAAACCCGAAAGCATCACAAGAGAGAGGAGGCGCGGCTTTCGCGTCATTGCGAGTTGGGACCGGTGGCGAGGCGCCGACCCGACGTAAACGAGTCAGCACATCTGATCGGATTCTGATCTGGAACCGACCACTTTCTTCCTAGCGCAGCGAAGATTCCATGGGGAGTGGATAGCAGCCAGAGGCCAGACTGAGGATGCTGAAGCACTCAACCTGGAGACAATGGTGTTGCTCGATCATCCTTCCGACGGACTGGCCGTTATCCGCACGCAGTTTGGCGCAATTTTCGTGTCATTGGAACTAAGCCGTTCGAGATGGCTGGTCACCTCGGTGTCGCCCGGCAAGGGGGAGAAGATGTCCAAACGCAGTGTGGAGCCGGCGATATTGCGGAACTCTTGAAGCTGTTTGCGGAGCTGAAGCGCAAGGCGCAGGCCTGGACGGGTGAGAGCTATCCGATCATCACGATCCAGGAGCCGGGGCTGGATGGCTTCTGGCTGCATCGCGCTCTGCAGCAGGAGGGCATCGAGAGCCACGTGGTCGATCCAGCCTCGATCGCGACCTCGCGCCGGCGCAGGCGGACCAAGACCGATAGGCTCGATGGCGAGACGCTGTTGCGGACGCTTCTGGCTTACAAGCGCGGCGAGCCGCGGGTCTGCGCAATGGCGGTTGCGCGGTCTCCGGAAGAGGAGGACCGCCGCAGGCTTTGCCGCGAGCGGAAGACGCTGATCGCAGAGCGGATCGAGCATGTGAACCGGATCAAGGGCCTTCTGTTCGCGCGCGGAATATCCGACTATGTGCCGCAGCGGCGCGACCGCTGGCCGTGCCTTGAGAAGTTGCGCACCGGCGATGGGCGCATGCCGTCGGTGCATCTGAAGGCACAGATCAGCCGCGCGCTCACACGGCTCGAACTCAGCGAACAGGAGGCTTTGTTGGCGCAGGCGAGCAAGCCGGCCAGCGATGCACCGGATCCGGTCACGATGCTGCTTGCCCTGAAGAGCATGGGCGCGAACTTCGCCGCGGTGCTCTGGACGGAGGCCTTCTGCCGGCAGTTCGCCAACCGCCGCCAGGTTGCGTCCTACGCCGGTCTTGCCGCCACGCCATGGCGCGGTGGCGGGATCGAGCGCGAGCAGGGCGTGTCGAAGGCCGGCAATCCGCGGCTGAGAACCACGATGATCCAGCTCGCCTGGTTGTGGGTGCGCCACCAGCCTCAATCGGCTCTGACCCAATGGTTCAAGGCGCACAGCCAACGCGGCCGCAAGCGTGCCATCGTGGCGCTCTGGAAGTACGTGACCGCCGGCGTCGTGATCGAGGGAGCCGTGATGAAGACCGCCTGAGATCAGAATCTTTCCGTAGCTGACAACCCATCAGCCGGGGCCCGATCAGCCCTGGCCGATCCGGGTGGACGAACCGATGGATTGCATGGCTTCAAACGCCGGAACGAAGACTGGTCTCGTTCTCTCGAGCCTGCCCGCGCAAGCGGAATGTTGGTGCTGTCGCCTCGCGCGACGACGAATGTGAGTTTGATCTGGCACGCAAACCAGATTGTCAAAGCCGGCTCGACGCTTGGATCGCTCAAGAGAGGGAGTTCTCCGAACCAGTTACGCCCGACCACAAAAGCCTGATGGCGGGCTCGATCATGTCAAGGTCAAGCCGCTGCGCGGCGGCTCTAAAGAGCCGACCTTGACCCAATCTCCGCGCGCCATCCGCTCAGTTCCAAGGTCGGGACGAAGAGCTGGCCTGCAGTCGAACAAAGAGCTGAACAACCGCCTTGACACATCTAATCCCCATGTGAGCAATCCAGAATCCGTCTGCGGAAAGACTCTGGATTGCTTCGCGGAGCCTGTCATCGGGCCGCGCTTCGCGCGAACCCATTGGCTCGCGATGACGGAGTATCAGGCAGCAGCCCCGCTCACGCGCGTATCCCGAACGCGCCGGCTTCTCACCCGCAATTCCACACCGCGCCGATCGGTGTGCGCGTCCAGCATGGACCGAAACTGCCGCCGTTGTAGCGGCCGCCACCGAAGCCGGGACGGCCGAAATAGCGCCACTCGCCATCCCAGCCGTAATATTGCGGGACCGGGTCGATGTACCAATGGCGGCGATCGCTGCGCGACAGGCGGCGCATCGCCGCCTTCTGCTTGTAGAGCGGAATGCTGTTGCTCAGCGGCTGGCGATAGCCCGGCAGGAAGCCGTAGCCATGCC
Organism: Bradyrhizobium hipponense; assembly: GCF_008123965.1. Lineage (GTDB taxonomy): Bacteria > Pseudomonadota > Alphaproteobacteria > Rhizobiales > Xanthobacteraceae > Bradyrhizobium > Bradyrhizobium hipponense. The sequence goes on from NZ_VSTH01000145.1 coordinate 34,579, forward strand.
AGGCTTGCGCCGGCCGTTTCTTGATCGGCGCAGCCGTAGCTGCGACCGACAGCAGCGACAGAATGAGAGCAAGAGATAGACACACGAAGCGGTACATGTACTGACAATAGACAGTCGGTTATGAGATGGCCATTCAAATCCGAGTGCAGACGGCTCGCCCGGCCTAAACTCCAATTGCAGACTAACCGATCTTGTCGCACACGTGGGCGGTGATCGAGCAAACTCTCGGCAGTATCGAGCACCAGATGCTCTCGATCCCACGGTTCATAAGCGCGGCTCACGACCTCATCCCATATCGGAAGGTTGAGGCCGTCAATGTCGGGCGGACGGTTTTCCACACGCGCCGGTGCAACGACAGTTCGCTGCAAACCACTTCAATCTCGACCATGCGTGCCGAGTTCTGCGACGCAGTCTGTCGCCATCCAGCGCGGCTAGCCAGCACCGGATTTACGCAGTCCGCGATGACAATGCGCCCGAGCTTGAGATTTTCGGCTACCAGCGCGTTAGCAACGCCATAGCCCGCTGCGTCGACCGTAAGACCTGCTTCCCGCAACGCCTGCTCGATGGCATCGATACGAAGATATGTGGCCGCGAGCCGAACGGTCAGTTCGCGGGAAATCGTCGTCTTGCCAGTGCCCGGAAGTCCGCCGAACACGATGAGTGCGGATGGTCGATTCATGGCGCCTCGTGACGGGTCGGGGCTCAGCCTGCAAGCGATCGTTCACGATAGCAGGTTCCTGCGTGATTCAGATCACGCATGTGGCCATGGTGATCGCGATCACGGACCAAAGGCTCGAACGTGGCCAAGCTTGCCCGCAACCAATCTCGTATCCGAGATGAAGTGCCAAAGGAGCACGCCATGTTCCGCTTAAAGCCTTTCCTGATGTGTGCTGGCCTGCTGGGGAGCCTGGTTGGCTTCGCCTGCGGTCCCGTTTCCGCACAAGTCGCCCCTGTCGAGCCTGCGCCGACCGCACTGCAAGACCCGGAGCAGCGGGTGGCGCTGGTGATCGGCAATTCGAATTATCAGAACGCGCCGCAGCTCCAAAACCCCGACAATGACGCGCAGTCGATGGCGCAGTTCCTGAATTCGGCCGGCTTCGAAGTGGTCGCCGCGACCGACCTGACCCAGAACGACATGCTGCGCGTGGTGCAGGACTTCTCCGCCAAGGTCGCTTCGCGCGGCCCCAACACGGTGGCGATGGTCTATTATGCCGGTCACGGGGTGCAGCTCGCCGGCGAGAACTATCTGGTGCCCGTCGATGCCAGGGTTTCCAGCCCGACCGAGCTCGTCAACAACTCAGTGCGCCTCGTCGACGTGATGTCGACGCTGGAGACGATTCCAAGCCGTATGCGCATCGTCATCCTCGATGCCTGCCGCAACAACCCGTTCCCGACCGTCAACGACGCCGGCCGCGGCCTTGCCATCGTCGATGCACCGAACGGCTCGATCGTCGGTTACTCGACGGCGCCGGGCGCGGAAGCGCAGGACGGCACCGGCGGCCACAGCCCCTACACCCAGGCGTTCCTCAACGTCGCGCGCGAGCCCAACGTGCCGATCGAGCAGCTGTTCAAGCGCGTGCGTCTCGCGGTGAACCAGACCACCAGCGGCGCGCAGATTCCGTGGGAGAGCTCGTCGCTGACCTCGGATTTCACTTTCTTCGGCGACACCGCTGTTGCCGCGAGCCGCGCGCCGGTGAACGCGCCGGTGGTGCAGATGGCGTCCAATCTGCCGAGCCGTTCGACGCGTCAGGCCTATGACTACGTGGTGTCCGAAGGCCGCCCCGAATACTATCAGGAGTTCATCCAGATGTATCCGCACGACCCGCTGTGCGACCATATCCGCTGGCTGCTCTCCAACCTCCAGATCTCACAGGCCTGGCACAAGACGGTGCTCGCGAACTCGCCGCTCGCCTACAAGAGCTTCTATGACAGCTACAGCAACAGCCCCTATGCGCCAGTCGCGCTGAAGCTCCAGGCGCAGCCGAAGCTGGTCCCCTTGATGCAGGCGACCAAGTTCCTGGCTCCGCAGAACATCAACCCGACCTTCAAGCTCGGCAATCTCGGCCAGCCCAAATACATGTCGCTGGTCCAGCAGGGCAATGGCGCGCAGATCAACGGCAACCTGCCGATCGTACAGAAGCCGGTCGACAGCAACATCATCGGCAAGCTCGGTCATGGCGGCCACATCGTCAATGTGCCGGCGGGCAACCAGCCGAACAGCACGCCGTCGCAGACCCCGGGCAAGATCGTCACCCTGCCCGCGCCGACCAACACCACGACCAACAATGGCGGCATCGGCAAGATCGTCACGCTGCCTGCGACCAACACCACGCTGAATTCCGGTAATGCCCAAAATTCCGGCAACGGCAATGGCAACCCCGGCAAGATCGTCAACATGCCGGTGAATGTCGGCAAGGGTGGCGCGAATGTCGACGTGAAGCCGGCTCAGACTCAGACCAATCCGATCCGCATCAACAACGGCAACACCGGTATCGCGAAGCTCAACAACAATCCGGTGAACAAGATCCAGGTGCAAAACAGCCAGCAGAACAGTCGCCCGCAACTCAATACGATGCCGAACCGCATGGTCAACGGCGGTAACAATTTCCGGCAGTCGATGAACCAGGCCTCGAGCATGAGTGGCGGCAACAACCACCGGAGTTTCATGCACTGATCGCGAAGTAACGGTGTGCGCTCCCTCTCCCGCTTGCGGGGAGGGAGATCACATATGAACATTCACGAGAGATCGTCATGCCCGGGCAAAGCCGTCTAAAGGACGGCGTCGCTTCCGCTCGCCTATGTCCCGGGCATCCACGTTCTTTGTGCTGCAAGGCGTGGATGGCCGGGACAAGCCCGGCCATGACGCTGGAGAAGCTTCATCGCCCCAAGCTCTCACGTCATATGCGATTGAAGGGCAGAGCGGCAACGCTCCACCCTTCTTCATGTCAAAAGATCAGAAGATCAAGAAATCAAGCCACCAGTTCGGCAAACAAATCGGCGTCGACGTTGCCGCCGGAGAGCACGATGACGACGTTCTTGCCGGCAACGTCGAGACGCCCTGCGAGCAGCGCGGCGAGGCCGACGGCGCCGCCGGGCTCGACTACGAGCTTCAGCTCGCGATAGGCAAAGGCGACGGCCGCACCGACTTCCTTGTCTGATGCGGTGACGCCGCGCGCCAGCAGCTTGCTGTTGATCGCAAACGTCATCTCGCCGGGGATCAAGGCCATCAGCGCGTCGCAGATGGTGCGGCCCGCGGGCGCATGCGGCTCGCGGTGGCCTGCCGTCAGCGAAAGGCCGTGATCGTCGAAGGCTTCCGGTTCGGCCACCACGATCTGGGCCAGCGGATAACGCGCCTTCACCGCGGTCGCCACGCCGGCGATCAGGCCGCCGCCGGAGGCCGGCGCCACAACGATATCGGGCGCGAGGCCGAGCGCCGCCATGTCCTCGGCGATCTCGCGGCCGGCGGTGCCTTGCCCCGCGATCACGAACGGATCGTCATAGGGTCTGACCAGCGTGGCGCCGCGCTTTTCGGCGATGCCGCGCGAGATCGCCTCGCGGTCGTCGCGGTCGCGGTCGTACAGCACGACCTCGGCGCCATAGGATTTGGTGCGCTCGCGCTTCGACAGCGGCGCATCCGCAGGCATCACGATGGTCGCCTGCATCTCGAGGATCTTCGCCGCGGCCGCCACGCCCTGGGCATGGTTGCCGGAGGAGAAAGCGACGACGCCGCCGGCGCGCTTGTCCCGCGGGATCGAGGCCACCTTGTTGAAGGCGCCGCGGAACTTGAAGGAGCCGGTACGCTGGAGCATCTCCGGCTTCAGGAAGACCTTTGCGCCGACGCGCTCGTTGAGCACCGGAAAGGACAGCAGCGGGGTGCGGACGGCAAAAGGCGCGATCACGCGGGCTGCGGCATCGATATCGGCGGGGCCGATCGGAAGGGGCTGTTCGGTCATATCAGATGTTATCGCGCCGGATCAGGTGCGGGCAAGACATCTGCACGCGAGGATCTTGTCCGTGCGTGGATTTTGCCCCCTCAGGCGACGAAGCGGGTCTGTTCCGCGGCGTTCCGGCCGGGCAATACCGCGCCGGCCGCCAAAATGCTGGCGATGAAGGCGCGGGCCGAAGCCTCCCAGGTATAGTTGGCGGCGAATTCGATGCAGGCCTGCCGGGAGATGTCGAGCGCGGCGAAACAGGCGTTGCGCAAATCGTGATCCAGCGCGCCGACCGGCGCATCACCGATCACGTCGCGAGGTCCCTTCACCGGGAGGGCCGCGACCGGCAGGCCGCTTGCCAGCGCTTCCAGCAGGACAAGGCCGAACGTGTCGGTCTTGCTCGGAAACACGAACACGTCGGCCGCCGCATAGATGTCCGCCAGTTCCTCGCCGTGCTTCTGGCCGAGAAAGATCGCATCGGGATAGGCCTCTTCAAGCGCGGCACGTGCCGGGCCGTCGCCAACGATCACCTTGGTGCCGGGCAGGTCGAGGTCGAGGAAGGCCTCGAGATTCTTTTCGACCGCAACCCGGCCGACCGAGAGGAACACCGGCGACGGCAGGCAGAGATCGATGGCGCGAGGGTGGAACAGGCTTGTGTCGACGCCGCGCGGCCATAGCACGACATTGGCAAAGCCGCGCTCGCCAAGCTCGCGCGCGAGCGCCGGCGTTGCCGCCATCACGGCGCGGCTGCTGCTGTGGAATCGGCGCAGGGCCCGCCAGATCAGGGATTCCGGAACCGGTACCCTGGCGCGGACATATTCGGGAAAGCGGGTGTGGAAGCTGGTCGTGAATGGCAACTTGCGCTGTCGGCAATAGCGGCGGACCATCAGGCCGATCGGCCCTTCGGTCGCGATATGGATGCTGTCGGGACGGGCTTCCTCGATCAGTTTCGCGATTCGAGCCGGCCGCGGCATCGCCAGCCGTACGTCGCGGTAGCTCGGCATCGCAAAGGTGCGGAACGATTGCGGCGTCAGGAACGTGAACTCTGTGCCGAGCGCCTCGGCGGCGTCAGCGAGCTTGGTCAGCGTCCGAACCACACCGTTGACTTGCGGGTGCCAGGCGTCGGTCGCGACCAGGATGCGCATCAAGCCGCCCTTGCCGCGACCTGTGGGACGGCTGCTTGCTTCTGCAACTGATCCGCCCAGGTGATGATCTCGAAACGGCCATCGTCGTGCTCGACCAGCGCCGTGCAGCTCTCGACCCAATCGCCGCAGTTCATATAGCGGATGCCGCCCTCGTCGCGGATCACGGCATAGTGGATGTGGCCGCAGATCACGCCGTCGGCGTCATGACGGCGCGCCTCGGCGGCGAGCGCCTGCTCGAACGCGCCGATATAGTTGACGGCGTTCTTGACCTTCTGCTTGGCCCATTGCGACAGCGACCAGTACGGCACCTTGAACATGCGCCGGAAGAAGTTGACGAAGCGATTCATCTGGATCGCGAAGTCGTAGGCCTTGTCGCCGAGATGGGCGAGCCAGCGCGCGTTCTGCACCACGAGGTCGAAGATGTCGCCGTGGATGACGAGATAGCGCTTGCCGTCCACGCCGGTGTGGACGGTGTTCTCGACGACGTCGATGCCGCCGAAATGCGTGCCGTAATAGTTGCGCAGAAACTCGTCGTGGTTGCCGGGGATATAGATGATCTTGGCGCCCTTGCGTGCCTTGCGTAAAAGCTTCTGGACAAGGTCGTTATGCGATTGCGGCCAGTGCCAGCTCGATTTCAGCGCCCAGCCGTCGACGATGTCCCCGACGAGATAGATGGTGTCGGCGTCGTGGAAGCGCAGGAAGTCCAGCAGAAGGTCGGCTTGTGAACCGCGGGCTCCGAGGTGAACGTCGGAGATGAACAACGTGCGAAAGCGCCTTTCAGGGCTCTCGTCACTGACATCGTAACTTCCCATGCGACAGCCTGTAACAATATCCCGTGACAGGGGGATGACCGATTGAACCTTTGAGGCACCTCAGATACGAATCAAACCTCGCCTCGCTCTCCCCGCGAATATCAGTCGCATGCGACAATCAGGCGACACGGCGCCGCAGGCGCCTCCGCAAAAGCACGGAACAGCTTGGCCTCATTGGTTAACCGATGGGAGCCGCCGGGCCGCGCGAAGCCTGCGTCAATAGAACTTGTGGAAATGATGGATCGGCCCGTGGCCGTGGCCGACGCTGAAGCGATCGGCGGCCGCAATCGCCGCGCTGATCCAGACCTTGGCATTGCGCACCGCGCGCTCGAGATCCTCACCCTTGGCAAGTCCCGCCGCGATCGCCGAGGACAACGAGCAGCCGGTGCCGTGGGTGTTTTGGGTGGCGAGGCGCGGTGCCGCGAGCGCAACCGTGCTCTCGGCATCGACGAGATAGTCGGTGCTCTCGGTGCCCTCCCCGTGCCCGCCCTTGATCAGGACCGCGCGGCAGCCGAGCGCGAGCAGGCGGCGTCCCTGGCTTTCGATCTCGGCCTCGCTTCGCGCGACCGGTTCGTCGAGCAGCGCAGCGGCCTCCGGCAGGTTGGGCGTAATGACCGAGGCCAGGGGCATCAATTTCGTGCGCAGGGCGTCGACGGCGTCGGACGCCAGCAGACGGTCGCCGGAGGTTGCGACCATCACGGGATCGAGCGCGACGTAGCGGGGCATCCAGCGCGACAGCGCGGCCGCGATCGCATCGATGCTGGCCGCCTGCGCCACCATGCCGATCTTCACCGCGCCGACGCCGAGGTCGGAGAACACCGCATCGATCTGTGCGGCAACGAAATCGGCCGGCACCGCATGAATGCCGGTGACGCCCTTCGTGTTCTGCGCCGTCAATGCCGTGATGGCGGAAGCGCCATAGACGCCGAGCGCGGCAAAGGTCTTCAGATCGGCCTGGATGCCGGCGCCGCCGCTCGAATCGGAACCTGCGATGGTGAGCGCCACGGGCGTCGTCATGGGGCGATTTTCTGGTGGTTCGGGGCCATGATCCGTCCTAGCGCGCATGCCGGGGGGCAGCAAGTTTACTTGCGCCCGGGGCAGCAAGTTCGCTTGCGCCCGGGGCAGCAAGTTCGCTTGCGCCCGGAGGCAGCAAGTTCGCTTGCGCCCGGAGGCAGCAAGTTCGCTTGCTAAATCCGGCCGGTTTTGGCCTATTGACCGCCAGATATGCCTTCGGAGTGACTGCAATGGTTCCTTTTTTCGTCCAGATCAAATGCAAGCTCGGCCAGTCCTATACGGTCGCCAACGCGCTCGCCGAAGCCGAGATTGCCTCCGAAATTTACTCCACCGCCGGACAGTATGACCTGCTGGTGAAGTTCTATGTCGACAAGGACACTGACATCGGCCACTTCGTCAACGAGAGGGTGCAGGTGCTGCCCGGCATTCAGGACACCCTTACCATCATCACCTTCAAGGCGTTCGGGGCGAGCTAGGTCCGGCCTTACGCGCCACCTTGCTTGCGTTTTGGCGGCGTTGGCCCATCGACCGGCGGCAGTGACTTCAGATAGGCCGCCATCGCGGCGCGATCCTCAGCCGTGAGCTGCGCCAGATTCTTGATGACCGGCCGCATCGCGCCTGACGCGGTGTCGCCTTCGGGCATCTCGCCGGTCTCGAGAAAATCGGCGATCTCCTTCTCGCTCCATTCTCCGAGGCCCTTTTGCGTGATATTCGGCACCCAGCCCTCGCCTTCCGGATTGGGGCCGCCGGCAAAGCGCTGCGCGGTGATGATGCCGCCCAAGAGGTTGCGCGGGCTGTGGCATTCCGCACAGTGGCCAAGGCCGTTCACGAGATAGGCGCCGCGATTCCATTGCGGCGATCGCGTTGCATCCGGCACCAACGGCCCGGCGTCCATGAATAGCAATTTCCAGATACCGACATTACGGCGCATGTTGAACGGAAACGGCAGGTCATGATCACGCACCCTGCCCGGCACGGCCGGCAAGGTCTTCAGATAGGCAAAGAGATCTCTGATGTCGTCGACCTTGGCGCGATGATAGGAGGTGTAGGGAATCGCCGGAAAATAATGCTCGCCTTCCGGCGAGACGCCGTTCATTACCGCATTGACGAAATCGGCCTCGCTCCAGCGTCCGATCCCGTCGGCCGGATCGGGGGAAATGTTCGGGGCATAGAAGGTGCCGAACGGAGAGCCGATCGGCAGACCGCCGCCGAGCCGCAGGCGATCGCCCTGTTTCGGCACGGCATGGCATGACGCGCATCCGCCGGCGTTGAAGACCTCCTGACCGTTGACGAGATCGGGTGCACGAGGCGGCATCGGCAGCGCGTGCGCTGCAGGTGCCGTCAACCACCAATAGAGACCAAGCGCCGCGGGAGCGGCAAGCAGGGCGGCAAGGAGCGTTCGTCGCATTCATACTGCCTTCATCGAAGACCTGCGAACATAGGGGGCAGGCCGCGGTCGCTCCAGCCACGAATAATTTAGATGGCGTGATCGGAAAGCGGGAATAAATTCCGGACTGCACTGTTTGGAAATTGCGACCATTGACGTCAACAGGAGTGAACCATGAAAAAGGCCATTTTTGCCACGCTTGCCTTCGCAGCCGCCGTTGCATTCGCAGGTCAGGCCGGCGCGGCCGACGCACTGAAGGCGACGCTGGACGGCAAATCCGAAGTGCCCGCGACGACCTCGGGCGGCACCGGTAAGGCCGAGCTGACATTTGACGCGGCCAGCAAGAAGCTCACATGGACCGTGACCTATTCCGGCCTGTCTGGCCCGGCGACCGCGGCCCATTTCCACGGGCCCGCCGAGGCCAGCAAGAACGCCGGCGTTGCGGTTGCGATCCCCAATGCCGCGACGAGCCCGGTCAAGGGCGAGGCTACACTCACCGACGCGCAGGCCGCCGACCTCATGGCCGGCAAGTACTACATCAACATTCACACCGCGGCGAACCCCGGCGGCGAGATCCGCGGCCAGGTGACGAAGTAAGCGACAGGCTGCCTCGTCAGCGAAAAGGCCGGACACGAGGACGGCGCGTCCGGCCTTTTTGATTCGGGTCGTGCTTAAGCCGCGTTCAGCGCCTGGGCGAGGTGCGCGATCAAATCCGACGGATTCTCGATGCCGATCGACAGCCGGATCGTGGAATCGAGAACGCCGATTTTACACAGGTTTTCTTTCTCGCCTGACGCTCGTCTTCAATTGCAGATTTCCATCGCGCCGGCGCCGCCTCCGCTGCGCGCATACCCTTGCGCCCCATTGAAGGCTTCAAGGTGACAGCCCTGCCGGACCGGACGGCAGCCGACACTGTTGCAATAGATCTGGCCGGTCGCCTGCGGCTTCGAGGGCGCGGCCTCGACCTTCTTCCGCTCGTCGTCGCGCGGCTTGGAGTCATCGCGGGTGGCGACGGGCTTCTTGTCCTGGACCTTCTCGCACGCGTTGTCGTCGTTCACGCGATAGCCGGCACGGCAAGTGATCTTCACGCAAGCGTCGCCATCCGCCTTGAAGCCGCGCTCGCAGACCAGCGGGCAGATGCGCCCCTGCTTTGCTTTCAGCGCGTCCAGCGCATCGACGCTCGCGAGCTTCACATCGAGCCTCGTGCCGGCATATTTGTTAAATTGCGTCAGCGAGCGTTGCGAAGCCGCATTCCAGTTGCCATCGGCCGATGACACGAAACAACCGACACGCCGCAATTCCGACTGAACGGACTTGGCCAATTCGGCCGCGGACAAGGTCGATGTCGGCGGAGCAGCAAGCGCCGCGACCTTCTGGGTCTCGGCAGCGGGCTGCGTCTCAGAAGCCTGCTGCTGGACTGTCCTCTCGGCTGCGACCTTTTCGGCCGCCAGCTTTTCGGCCGCCTGCCTGGCCACGAGGTCCGCCTTGGCCTTTTCGGCGGCCTGCTTCTCCGCAAGCGCCTTTGCAGCCGCCGCCTCAGCTTTCTTCCGGCGCTGCTCGGCCGCCGCAGCCTTGGCTTCCTCGATCTGCTTGGCCTTCTCGGCGGCAATGCGGGCATCCTCGGCCGCTTTGGCCGCGGCAGCGGCTTTCTCCTGCTCGGCTTTCCTGGCGCGCTCGGTCGCGAGCCGAGCCTTCTCGTCTTCAGCCTGCCGCGCCTTGTCCGCGGCGGCAGCACTCGCCTCCTCGGCCGCAATCCTGCTCAACTGCCCCTTGGCGAGGCTTGCGTAGAACCCATCCGGATATTGCGCGAGGAACGCCGTCCAGATCTCTCGCGTGCCGAGCTGGAGCGCCAGCTCATAGTCGCGGCGGATGGCATCCTGCGGGTTGGCCTGCGGGCCCGCAACGATCGGCTTCGCAGCGATGAGCGGCACGTCATCACCACCCAGAGAGCCATAGACGTACGGCTCCTGCTTGTAGCCGGTATTCTTCAGGACATCGTCGCGCACGAAGCCGAACGCCTTGCGCAGATCAAGCCCCGGCGTAGGAAGACGATCGACGAGCGCCGTTGCGAACGGACTATTCTTCGCGTCACCGTCCGACGCAGTGGACCCAGCCTTGGCCGCAAACGCAATCATCGTGTTCGGGCTGGTCGGCTCAACCTTGGCAAGCCCGCGCCCGATCGCGCGCGAGGCAACCGTGCGTTTCATCGACTTGGCGAAGGGATTGTCGCGGCAGGCGTCGAGAATGACGAGGCGCAGTTGCTTGGCCGGCTCGATGGCAAACAGCACCCGATCCAGCGGGAACGCCTCATCCAGCACGTCGGTGTCGGTCTCCAGGGCGGCATCAGTCGGAATCAGGTAGTTATTGCCGTCCAGCTCGATGCCGTGGCCGGCGTAGTAGATGACCGCGACCTCGGCCTCGCGCGCCTTGCTGCCGAATTCGCGCAGCGCCTTGCGCATGTCGACGACGCTAAGGTCGAGCCTGACATCAACGGTGTCGAACCCCGCCTTCTTGAACATGCCACCGACCAGCGCAGCGTCGTTCACCGGATTGGAGAGCTTTGGCACACTCTTGTAGGCGGAGTTGCCGATGACCAGGGCGACACGCTTCTCGGCATGGGCCGAGCCGCATCCAAGCAAGACGGCAAAGATCAAAAAAACAAAAAGACCAAAACGAGTCACTGCAGTCCCCCAGGAATGCGACCCGGCAGACTAGACGATCGATTCCAT
>NZ_VSTH01000146.1 GCF_008123965.1 Bradyrhizobium hipponense
GGGTTGGGGTGGGGCTGCTTCCGCAACGAGCACTTCCCCCTGTGTGGAGAGGGCCCTCACCCGGCGCGGGACGATGCTTCGCATCGCCTGGATCGCGCCGACCTCTCCCGCAAGCGGGAGAGGTGTGCAGAGAGAGCCCCCGAATGACGCACTTTCGCGCGTCACTTCTTGGTCTTGCCGAGATCCTTAACGGCCTCGAAAGTGGCGAACTCGACATTGTAGAGTTCGCCGTCGACCTTCTCGACCTTGCGAATGTAGATGTTCTGCACGATGTCGCGGGTCGCAGGGTCGATCGAGATCGGGCCGCGCGGGCTCTCCCACTTCTGGCCCTTCATGGCCTCGACCAGCTTGGTGCCGTCGGTGTCGCCACCTGTCTTCTTCAGCGCCTCGTAGATGAGGTGGATGCCGTCATAGCCGCTCACCGCCATGAAGCCCGGACGGTTGCCGAAAGCCTTCTTGTAGGCGGCGACGAAGTCCTTGTTCATCTGCGAGGGATGCGCCGCGGAATAGAGGTGTGCGGTGACCGTGCCGAGCACGGCGTCGCCCATGTTGTTGAGGAGATCGTCATCAGTGACGTCGCCCGGTCCGATCACCTTAATGCCGGCCTTGTCGAGGCCGCGCTCGGCATACTGCTTCATGAAGTTGCCGCCCTGGCCGGCCGGCACGAACACGAAGATCGCGTCGGGTTTGGCGTCCTTCATGCGCTGGAGGAACGGCGCGAAATCAGGGTTTTGCAGCGGCACCTTGACCTCTTCGACCACCTCGCCGCCGCCCGCAGTGAAATTCTGCTTGAAGAAGTTCAGCGCGTCATTGCCCGGCGCGTAGTCGGAGGTCAGCGTCGCCACCTTCTTGATGCCGTTCTTCACGGCCCAATCGCCGATGATGGTCGAGGACTGCGCCAGCGTGAAGCTGGTGCGCACGATGTACGGCGAGCGTTCGGTGATGATGGAGGTGCCGGCCGCCATCACGACTTCCGGGATCTTGGCTTGCGTCGCCAGCGGCGCTGCCGCGAGCGCGGCCGGTGTCACGCCGAAGCCTGCGATGAAATTGACCTTGTCGTTGACGATCAGCTCTTGCGCCGCGGTCTTGGTCTTGTCCGGGATGGCAGCATCGTCCTTGAGAATGATCTCGATCTTCTTGCCGGCGACGGTGTCGCCCTTCTGCTGCATGTAGAGCTTGATCGCGTTCTCGATCTGCTTGCCGGTCGAGGCCTGGCCGCCAGTCATCGGCAGGATCAGGCCGACTTTCACGGCGTCCTCGGCCTTGACGGGCGCGGCGGTCACGATGCCGGCAACGGCCGCCACTGCGGCGGCCCAACTGGCCTTCCAGGAGACCCTACAAGAAAGCTGTTTACGTCCGAACATCAGATGTCCCTCCCCTTAATTCCTGACCTCTTGTGCGCCGAACCGAGTGCCCGGTCCTTGTCTCACCATAGCTCACGCACGAGCCCTATCGCGCGTCAAATGGCGTCCTTCGCGCCGCCCTTGTCAATCGGACGTTTGGCGACCATTCGGCGCAAGCCGAGCGTCCCGATTTTCCGTCGGCAAAGAGCTATGTTGCGGGTTACGTCAGGGCGAGCCAAGCACCCAACCTCGACCGCTTTTATTTGTACGATTGTACAAATAAAATGGACCTGTCAACGAAAAAGCCTCTCGCCGATCAAGCCAAGTCCCCTTGCCGCAAAGCCTCGTGCCGTAGTCTAGAAACTGGGCGAGCGGCGTGGATGGAGGATTCCGTCTTTCTTTTGCAGAATTTGGACATCGCAAAAGCCCGATCGGCCGCAGCTTGGTAGCTAAGTACCTACCTCGAATAAGTCTATTTTACCTTGTTGAAGGCTACTGTCCCGGCACCCGCCTGACCTTGTCGCCCAACCAGACCGAACCCGCGTGCCCCCACAAATGCCGAAGCCTGTCCGTTCCCTCCTGATCCTCCTCGCGCTTGCCGCGGGGCTGTCCGGCTGCGGCACCGTCAACGAAAAGCTCTCGGCCAGCATGGGCGAGTACGTCCCGCAATGGGCCGGTGGCTTGCCGGCGGACGCGCCGCCACGGGCAGGCACGCCGCAATACGACGCCTACATGAAAGAGCGCGAGCGCAAGCGGCTGCTGCCGGCCGCCGACCGCGAGAAGGAAGAGCAGGCGCAAAAGGGCGCGACGGGCTCGGCACCCGGCAATGCGGTGCGTTAGGAGCGAATGGCGAATAGGGAGTAGCGAATAAGGAGGCTGACTTTTTTCTACTCGCCACTCACCATTCGCTAATCCATAAACACCACTGTCTTACGGCCGTTGGGGATGACGCGGTCATCCAGATGATAGCGGATCGCGCGGGCGAGCACGCGGCGCTCGATGTCGCGGCCCTTGCGGACGAGATCTTCGGGCGTGTCGCGGTGGCTGATGCGCTCGACGTCCTGGTCGATGATCGGGCCCTCATCGAGGTCGCGGGTGACGTAATGGGCGGTGGCGCCGATCAGCTTGACGCCGCGCTCATGGGCCTGGTGATAGGGTTTTGCGCCCTTGAACCCCGGCAGGAACGAGTGGTGGATGTTGATGCAGCGCCCCGAAAGCTTCGCCGAAAGATCATCCGACAGGATCTGCATGTAGCGGGCGAGTACCACGAGGTCGGTGCCGGTCTTGGCAACGAGGTCCAGGATCTGAGCCTCCTGCTCGCGCTTGGTCTCCTTGCTCACCGGCAGATGGTGGAACGTGATCCCGCCGAAATCGAGCCCGGCATAGGCTTCGCGCGGATGGTTGGAGACGATCGCGGTCGGGATCATCGACAGCTCACCGGTGCGCCAGCGATAGAGGATGTCGACCAGGCAATGGTCGGACTTCGACACCAGCAGCATCACCTTGCGGTGTGCGGCACGGTCGCGCATCTGCCACTCCATGGCGAAACGTTCCGCGATCGCGGCAAAGCCGGTCTGCAGCGCAGACAGCTCCACGGCGAGATCGGCCGCGGTGAACACCACGCGCATGAAGAATTTCTTGGTCTCGACATCGTCGAACTGCTGGGCGTCGAGAATATTCTGTCCATTATGGGCCAGAAAAGTCGACACCGCGGAGACGATGCCGGGGCGATCCGGACAGGACAGGGTCAGGACATATTGATGATCGGGCATGGGCCTTGATGAAGGTTTGTGCAAACGGCGCGGAACCCCGCGAGTTGCGCCCTGCTCTATCACCGACCCCGCCCTTGCGCCAATCCCAAGACTTGCTTCGACGTCAAGACTTGCTTCGACGTAAAGCGCGGAGTCAGGATGAACAGACGAATCCTGACTGGAGCATCCCCATGGCCGACCGACTGAACGGCTACCGCATCCTGATCCTGGAAACGCGCGAGGAGGCGCAGTTTTCAAAGCTGCTCGCCGAACAGGGCGCCGAGGTCGTGCAATGCCCGATGTTCACCATTCAAGATGCAACCGATCCCGCCCCGGTCGAGGCCTGGATCCGCCGCGCCATCGACAAGCCCTTCGACGACCTCATGCTGATGACCGGCGAAGGCCTGCGGCGGATCATGAAGCTCGCGCGCGAGCGCGGGCTCGACCAGGCGCTTGTCGCCGCCCTGGCAAAATCGCGAAAATTCACCCGCGGGCCGAAGCCTGGCAAGGCGCTGCGCGAGATCGGGCTCGAGCAGCAGCAGATGACGGAGAAGCCGACCACTGAGGGCGTGATCGAGATGCTGGCGCAGCTCGAACTCGGCGGCCGCCGCCTCGGCCTCCAGCTTTATCCCGACAAGGACCACAGCGCGCTGATCAGCGCGATCACGGCCCAGGGCGCCGAGGTCGACACGGTATTGCCTTACGTCTACGATCCCAAGGCGGCCGATGCCAGCATCGTCAACGCAATCGACGACATGGCGGAGGGGCGGATCGACGCCATCGCGCTGACTAATCTCGGCCAGGTCCGCCGCCTCCTCGAAGCTGCGAAAGCGCATGGCAGCGAGGCGCGTCTGCGCGCAGGACTCGAGCGGACGCTGATCGCGTCGGTAGGACCGGCAGTTTCCGGTGAGTTAGCTGCACACGGCTTGCGCACGGACGTTTCGCCGGTCGAAGACCACTACTTCATGCGCCCGCTGATCTCGGCGATAGCGGCGGCGCTGGTGGAAAAGCGGCCGAAGGTGGCGGACTGATCGCCAGACGCGGCGCCTAGCTTGCCACCTGCGAGGCGGCCGACATCAGCTCCTGCGGGCTTGGCGCGGCAAACATGCGATGGCCGCCTTCGGGCACCTCGGTAAAGCTCCAGCGCACAACGCCCTCGCGGTCCAGCAGAAACTGCCCAAAGAGCTGGCCTTGGCCGGTTGCCGCCATGCGCTGATCGGCTTCCGTTATCTCATAGCCGTCCTTGTTATTGAGGTACTCCGCGGCCGCCGGCCGGTTCATCGGGCCGGGCAATTCGCCGGGCATGTCGACTTGCATGCTCATGACCACGTTCATGCTGACCTTGTGCGGCCACTCTGTCTCGTTCTCCGTGAACTCGATATTGGGCAGGCCGAACGCGCGGTGCGAGATCCGCTCGGGATCGGACGCGGCGAGCAGGTTGGGCAAGGGATGGTAACGGAAATAGAGTCGCGCGCGCTCGATCGGCGTGTTGACCACCGTGAGACTTTCGATGCCTTTCTCGTGCAAGGCGGCATCAAGTTGCGCCTGTGCCGCGATATGGCGGCGGCAGAACGGGCAGTGCAGCCCCCGATACAAGCCGACCAATATCGGGCTTTGTCCGCGAAAGTCTTCGAGCGCGATCTTTCCTTCGCGCGTGATCGCGTCCAGCACGACGTTCGGTGCACGATCGCCCGGTTGAAGTGGTCCTTCGACGTGACGTTCAGACATGATGGCACTCCTTCACATGATCTAGTCAAGAAACGGCAGTACGATCAGCCCTGCGGGATCAAGCCCGTGCCGCGTGCAGACGTCCTGTGCCAGCGCGAAATATCGCTCGGCCTCGGGCATGTCGCCTCGATCAAGGTTCAGCGTCGCAAGACCATCATAGCATGGAAACAGCTGCTGCGGCTCGCCGGTTTCGCTCGCCACCTCGATTGCCTCATTGTAGCAGCGAGCAGCCAGATCGGGCCGGAAATGGCATTGATGGATTTGCCCGAGCACGATCAACGGCACGGAGAGATGCTCGCGCTGATCAAGTGCGCGGTCGATTTCGATCGCCTTTTCGGCAGCCGGCACCCCCTCCTCGGTACATTTGTCGGTGAAGGTGCAACAGGCAACGGCAAAATTGGCAAGAAGGCGCGCCTGGAACCCGAGATCGCCGATCCGACGCGCGACATCGAGTCCGCGCCGGCAAACCTCCACGGCCTTCGCCGGATCGACGATCGTGTAGAGCACACCGAGATTGGTGTAGCCGCGGCAGGCAACGTTGAGGAGACCGGCGGTCTCGGCTGCCGCGACACTCTGCTCCACCTCGCGCACCGCCTCCTGGTGTCGTCCAAGCCGCGCCAGTGCCACCCCTTTGGTGTTGAGCGCCTCCGCAATGGCGCGCGCCGCCTCGAGTCCGGCTTGCCTGTCGGTGTCCGCCGGCACACATCGGGCGTAGCCAAGCGCCTCGTCCGCCCATCTTGCGGCGGCCACGTGATCGCCCGTGCGAAACGCGAGACGGCCGCGCTCTTGCAGGAGGTGCGCCCACTCAATAGGCGCGTCGGTCCCTCCCAGCAGTTCGGCCGCCTCGGCATAATGCGCCTCTGCCTTGATCCGCTTGCCGGCGTCCCACAACAATCGGCCAAGCTTGCGGAGAATTCGCGCTTCGCCGATGCGGTCCTCCGCATTGCGATGACCTTCCAGCGCACTCTGGTAGTGCTCCTCAGCCGTGATTCTCCGTCCGGCCGCGGCACACAGCTCCGCGATGCGCTCGTACAGGATCAGGCGTTCGGGCTCCCGTTCCCCGCCGGCCAACAACACGGCGAGGGCCTGCTGGTAGAAGCGGATGGCATCGTCATTGGCGTAGGTCGCGCGGGCGCGATCGCCGGCCGCGCGCAGATAGCGTGCACCTTTCGGCTTGCTCGCGCTCAGGCTGAAATGATGTCCGAGAAGTATGAGGTCCTCGAGCCGTTCGGGCTCATTGCCATAGAGCCGCTCCAGCGCGGCACCAATCCGTCCATGGAGCTCGATCCGGCGCTGCAAGAGCAGGTTTTGGTAGATCACGTCCTGAAGCATGGTTTGCGTAAAGCGATAGGATCGCAGCGAGATCGAGTTCGCGCCCGCGACCTCCTCGACAATCTCGGCATCGCAGAGAAGTTCGAGCCCCGCTTCCACCCTCGTCCGCTCGGATGCCGTCGCACCGAGAAGAGCCGCATCAAAACGTGGGCCGATCACCGCGGCCTCCTGGGCCAACCGGCGCACCTCGTGCGGCAGCCGGTCCAGGCGCGCCAGTAACAGAGCCTGAATGCTTGCCGGGATATCGGCGGCGGCTTCATCTGACTTGATCCGCCACCGTGAGCCGTCACGCTCCAAGGCGCCAGCTTCGATGAGACCGCGGATGATTTCCTCAAAGAAGAGTGGATTGCCGCCTGCGCGATCGAGGATTCGACTGAACAGATTTCCCGGCGGTTCACTCCAGCCGTGGCTGAAATAGGCCGCGAGCAGCTTTTGTCCGTCAGCATCACCAAGCGGAAGCAATCGAAGGGTTGTATGGCTGATCCGACCCGAACCGAACTGATCCAGTTCCAGCATGGGCCGATGCGTAAACAACAGCATCAGCCGCGTACGCTCCAGCCGGTCCATCAGGAATCGCAGCGCTTCAAGCGATACGGCGTCGGCCCAGTGCAGATCCTCGACAATGATCAGGAGCGGCGACTGGACCAGGCGCCGTTCGAACACGGTGCGAATCGCAAAGAATATCTGCCGCCGAAGCTGCTCGGGCTCGACGTGCTGCAACGCGGCGTCCGGATCGCCGAGACCGAGAACGTGGAAATAAAGGGGCATCAGGCGATCGGCCTCTTCGACCGCAAGGCCGAGCTCCAACAGTGCCGTAGCCAGCTTGGCCTGGGCCTCTGCCACGGTCGCCTTCTGCGCGATGCCGTAGGCGCTGCGCAGCACAGCGGCAAGGGTGCCGTAGGATTGTTCGCCCAGCGGCGAGCAGACAGCGCGCCGGATCGCCACGCCGGCGAAACGGTCCTCATCGCGGGCGTGGGCAACGAATTCGTCCACCAGACGCGTCTTGCCGATGCCGGCTTCACCGACCAGCCGCACCAGTTGCGCCGCGCCGCCACACGCGCGATCAAGGCTGTCGACCAGACGGGCAAGCTCGGCGTCGCGCCCAATCACCGGCGCACTCAGGCCCAGCGTATCGAGGCCGCGTGCCGCACGCGGCGTGTCGAGCGATCCGTTCAGGCGATGAACCAGGACGCTGCCCATCTTGCCCTTGAGCGAGACCTCGCCAAGCGATTCATACGAGAATGCATGCCGCGTAAGACGGTAGGTCAGCGGCCCGACCAGCACCTCGCCCGGGGAAGCCATCGACTGCAATCGTTGAGCCGTATTCACCGTATCGCCCGTGACCGAGTAGGATTTGGCAACTCCAACTCCCAGTCCGCCCGCAACCACGTGCCCGGTGTTGATGCCGACATGAAGCAGGAGCGGTGAACCGGCATACGCCTTCGCGCGTTCGCTGAGGCGCGCGGTTCGGCCAATCATGTTGAGCGCGGCGCGGACGGCCCGCTCGGGGTCGTCTTCGTGCGCGGCCGGCGCTCCGAACAGCGCAAGCAGCGCGTCACCGATGAATTTGTCCACGAAGCCGCCAAAGCTTTGCACCGCTGCCGTCAGTTCCTCGAACAATTCGTTCTGAAGCGCCTGCATGACTTCAGGATCGAGTCGCTCGCTCATCGTGGTGAAGCCGCTAAGATCGGCAAACAGCACGGTAATCGTGCGGCGGTTTGCTTCGCTGTCGATCCTGTCGGGCTGCGATCGAAATGCTTGTTGCGCATCGGCCGTTGCGTTCGGCGCCAGCGGTGGTGAGGCAGCCCTGATCGGGAATGTCACCGGACTCGTCCGCGTCGTCGCCGGCCCGCTGGCTTTGGGGGCTTCACCGACGAGGGCGCCGCATTTCGGACAGTACGCGAAATCCGGTGCGCACGCATAGCCGCAGGCGGGGCACGCGTTCGGCTGCTTCGTGCCGCACTTCGGGCAGAAAGCAAAGCCGCTTTGAACCTCGGAACCGCAACAAGAGCAGTTCATGGATCGAGACCCTGCGGAAGCCGCGATGGCGCGGTCTGCTGGACCCGGCCAGATGGGCCCAGGATCCCGGCAAGGATGGGCTCGTCGCGCCGGAAGAGCAAGCGGCGGTTGCGGCGCTCGCGGTTGCGGCCGCGAACGCGGCTTCACTCCTCCCCGTATCCCCTTAGCCGATCGATATCCAAAATAGTCACGCCGCCGTACTCCAACCGCAGCAGCCCCTCCTTCTCCAGCCGGTTCAGCGCGCGATTGGCGTTCTGGCGGGACATGCCAGACAGCGCGCCGATCTCCTCCTGGGTGATCTCCAGATGCGCGGTCGATTCCGGATAGAGGATCGGGTTGAACAGCGAGGCGATGCTGCGGGCGAGCCGTGCGGTGGCATCCAGCGTGCGGTTGACCTCGAGCATGCCGATGAACTGGCCGAGCCGCTCGTTGAGCTGGCGGACCAGGAAACGGTTGAAGCCGACGCTGTTCTCGAACAGCCACATGAAGGCGCTGCGCTCCATCAGCGCGACGCGGCTGTCGCGCAGCGCGACCACGTCGTAGCGGCGCGGCTCGTTCTTGAGCACGCTGCCCTCGCCGAACCAGGCCCCCGCCGTCAGCCCGGCCAGGCTCGTCTCCTTGCCGTCACGCGAGACCCCGCCCATCCGGGCGAGGCCGCTCACCATGCCGGCCCAATAGGCGAATGTGTCGCCGCGCATGAAAACGGTCTCGCCAGTGCCGTAGGACCGCTCCGTGATTCCACCGCGGGCGACCTCGATCTCCTGCTTGGTAAGTTCGCGCGACCAGGCGGCGACGCGCTTCAGTTGATCCTCTGAAATCATGATCTAGAGGCCAGCCGCACCGTTTCGTCACTCCATCCTTCTGTTGCACCGCAACACGATTATTTCAGCAGCATCCGACGAAAGATGGAGGCTGCTTGCCGCCCGAAAAACTTTGTCACCGAATTGTCAGCCGGGAGACATTCCTAAATAGCGCTTTCCCCTATTGAGGGCCACCTTGGGCAATGCGGCTTTTGATCCCGACCGGGAACGAAAGCCGCGCGGTCCGGTCGAGACCATCTGCTGCATGGCCTCACCGGCACGACCGTACTAGGATTGCGCGAGAGGAACGGACGAAGAGCGCCACAAAAAGCGCCATCACCGGGAGGGCTTTGTTTGGTGGCTACCAGTCTCGAAGTGCGCGGCGTGTCCTTGCGATTCGGCGGCGTCCGTGCGCTGACCGATGTCGGCTTCGCCATCAAGGAGGGCGAGCTGTTCTCGATCATCGGCCCCAATGGCGCCGGCAAGACCTCGATCGTGAACTGCATTTCCGGCCGCTACAAGCCCACCGACGGCCAACTCTTCTACGCAGGCCGCGATATTACCGGATTGACGCCGAATGCGCGGGCCTCGCTCGGCATCGGCCGCACCTTCCAGAATCTTGCGCTGTTCCACCACATGAGCGTGCTCGACAACATCATGGTCGGCCGCCATCACCTGCTGAGGAACAATTTCTTCACGGGCTCGCTCTACTGGCTCACCGGCGCGCGCAAGGAAGAGCTCGAGCATCGCCGCAAGGTCGAGGAGATCATCGACTTCCTCGACCTTCAGTCGGTGCGAAAAGCGCAAGCAGGTACCCTCTCCTACGGCCTGCGCAAGCGCGTGGAACTGGCGCGCGCCATGGCGCTGGAGCCGCGCCTCATTCTCCTCGACGAGCCGATGGCCGGCATGAATTTCGAGGAAAAGGAGGACATGGCCCGCTACATCGTCGACCTCAACGAGGAGTTCGGGATGACGGTGGTGATGATCGAGCACGACATGGGCGTGGTGATGGACATCTCCCACCGGGTCATGGTGCTGGATTTCGGCCGCAAGATCGCCGAGGGCGATCCGGCCGCGGTGCTCGCCGACCCCCACGTCAGACGCGCCTATCTCGGCGAGGAGGATGAGGTGCTGGTCGATCCGGACGATGCCCCGCCGGCGCAGGAGAGCGCGGCATGATGGATTATGCAGGCCGCGTCGCGCAGGCCGATACCTATCCAAAGATGCTCCGGCTCAATGCCAGGGAGCACGGCAACGAGATCGCATTGCGTGAAAAGGATCTCGGACTCTGGCGCCCGTTCACTTGGAATGACTATCAGACCCGCGTACGCAACTTCGCGCTCGGTCTCATCGAATTGGGCCTGGGGCGCGAGGATGTCATCGGCATCATTGGCGACAACCGGCCGGACTGGGTCGCTGCCGAGGTGGCGACCCATGCGATCGGCGGATTGAGCCTCGGGCTCTATCGCGACGTGCTGGATGAGGAAGCTGCCTACCTGCTCAATTACGGCGAGGCGCAGCTTGTCTTCGCCGAGGATGAGGAGCAGGTCGACAAGCTGCTCGTGCTTGCCGAGCGCGTGCCAAGGCTCAAGCACATCATCTATTCCGATCCGCGCGGGATGCGGAAATATGACGATCCACGGCTGATGTCGGCGGAGAAACTCGCCGAGCTCGGCCGGACGCGCGCCGCGCGGGAGCCGGAGCTTTACGATCGGCTGGTGGATGCCACCAAGGGCGAAGACGTTGCGATCCTCTGCACCACATCGGGTACCACGTCGCATCCGAAACTGGCGATGCTCGCTGCGGGCCGTGTGCTCGGCCATTGCGCGACCTATCTCGCTTTCGACCCGAAGGGGCCGGACGACGAATATGTCTCGGTGCTGCCGCTGCCCTGGATCATGGAACAGGTCTATGTGCTCGGCAAAGGCCTGCTCTGCCGGATGAAGATCAACTTCGTCGAAGAGCCGGATACGATGATGAACGATTTGCGCGAGATCGCGCCGACGTTCGTGCTGTTTGCGCCGCGCGTCTGGGAATCCATCGCCGCCGACGTCCGCGCCAAGGTGATGGACGCCACACCCTTCAAGCAGCGCCTGTTCGATGTGGGCATGAAGACTGGTCTTGCCGGGATCGAGCAGGGCAAGCGTTCCGGCTTTGCCGACGCGATCCTGTTCCGTGCGCTGCGCGACCGCCTCGGCTTCACCCGCCTGCGCTCGGCCGCAACCGGTGGCTCGGCGCTCGGCCCCGACACCTTCAAGTTCTTCCAGGC
Source organism: Bradyrhizobium hipponense (assembly GCF_008123965.1). GTDB lineage: Bacteria > Pseudomonadota > Alphaproteobacteria > Rhizobiales > Xanthobacteraceae > Bradyrhizobium > Bradyrhizobium hipponense. The sequence goes on from NZ_VSTH01000146.1 coordinate 11,243, forward strand.
GATGGGCGTGCCCCTGCGCACGCTCTACGGCCAGACCGAACTGCTCGGCGCCTACACGCTGCACCCCGAGGGCAAGGTCGATCCCGACACCACCGGCGTGCCAATGGCCGACAGCGTCGAGATCCGCATCGACAATGCCGACGTTCACGGCGTCGGCGAGATCGTGGTGCGGCATCCCAACATGTTCCTCGGCTACTACAAGAACCCGGAGGCGAGCGTCGCCGACCTCAGGGATGGCTGGATGCTGTCGGGCGATGCCGGCTATTTCAACGACAACAAGCAGCTCGTGGTCATCGACCGCATCAAGGACCTCGCCGAGACCTCGCGCGGCGAGCGCTTCTCGCCGCAGTTCATCGAGAACAAGCTGAAATTCTCGCCCTATATCGCGGAAGCCGTGGTGCTTGGTGCCGGCCGCGACGCGCTCGCGGCGATGATTTGCATCCGCTATTCCATCATCTCGAAATGGGCGGAGAAGAACCGGCTCTCGTTCACGACCTACAGCGATCTCGCCTCGCGGCCCGAAGTCTACGCCCTGCTCCGCAAGGAGGTCGAGACCGTGAACCTCACGCTGCCGCCGGCGCAACGCATCTCGCGCTTCCTGCTGCTCTACAAGGAGCTCGACGCCGACGACGGCGAGCTCACCCGCACGCGAAAAGTGCGCCGCAGCGTCATCAACGAGAAATACGCCGGCATCATCGATGCGATCTATCGCGGCGACGCCGATATTCCCGTCGACACCGTGATCCGCTTCCAGGACGGCACCACGCAAAGGGTGCGAACGACGCTGCGGGTGGTGGATCTCGGCAGCCCCGGGCAATTGGCGGAGGCGGCGGAGTGACACCTTCTCACGCAATAAGCGCAATGCGCGTTGCTGCGCCCTCTCCCCTTGTGGGAGAGGGCATCTCCGCCGCTCGCCACAACCTCGCTCGGGTGAGGGGTCTTCTCGCCGCCCCGCCAATGCGGAGACAACCCCTGCTTCGCTTCGCGAAGCGACCCTCTCCCACAAGGGAAGAGGGTGCATCGTCACTGCGTCTGCATCTTGCGCGGAAATCGACATGAACACCGCCTTCCTCATCCAGCTCCTGGTCAACGGGCTCGTGGTCGGCACGCTCTATGGCGTGGTCGCGATGTCGTTTGTGCTGATTTACAAGGCCAGCCAAGTCGTCAATTTCGCCCAAGGCGAGCTGCTGCTGGTCGGCGCCTGGGTGTGCTGGACGCTGCTGGCGAAATACCAGGTGCCGTTCTGGATCGGCATGCCGATGACGCTGGTCTTCATGTTCGTTTTCGGCATCGCGATCCAGGTGCTGATCCTGCGGCCGATGATTGGCGAACCCATCATCTCGGTGATCATGGTGACGATCGGCCTCTCGACCGTGCTCCAGGCCACGCTGAAATGGATGTACGGCGTCAATCCGCAGCCGTTTCCGCGCGTATTCGAGAGCCAGTCGGTCAGCCTGCTCGGGCTTCAGATTCAGACCGTCTACGTCATGAGCCTCGTCGTGTCGGTTGCGATGATGATCGGCATGGCCTGGTTCTTCCGCGCCTCCAAATACGGACTTGCGATGCGCGCGACCGCGTTCAACCAGCAGGTGGCGCAGTCGCTCGGCATTTCCGTCAAGAGCGTGTTCGCGATGGCCTGGGCGATTTCGGCGACGGTGTCGGCAGTCGCGGGCGTCGTGGTCGCCGTGGTGAACGGCGTGTCGTCGGGGTTGGCCGCTTACGGCATCAAGGTGTTTCCGGCGGCGATCCTCGGGGGGCTCGATTCCGTCGGCGGCGCCGTGCTCGGCGGCATCATCATCGGTCTGCTCGAGAACATCGCGCAATATGTCGACAGCGAGTATCTGCATTGGGGCAATCTCTACGAGATCGCGCCGTTCTACGTCCTCATCATCGTGCTGATGATCAAGCCCTATGGCCTGTTCGGCACTCACGACATCGAGCGGATCTGACCCATGGCCGGCCCTGCCCTCATCCCTGCTGGTGATTTCCGCACATCCTATGCCGCGGACACCACGATATTTCCGACCACGACCAGCCGCAATTTTGCGATCGCCGGGGCGCTGCTGCTCTGCCTCGCGCCGCAGTTCCTTGGCGGCTACTGGCTCAGCATCCTGATCCAGATCGGCATCTTCGCGATTGCGGCGCTCGGCCTGAACATTCTCGTTGGCTTCACCGGCCAGATCTCGATCGGGCACGCTGCCTTCTTCCTGCTCGGCGCCTTCACCTCGGCCTACATTTCCAACAACGCGCCGATCCCGGTGTTCTTCGCGATCCCGCTCGCGGGCGTGGTCACCGCGCTGGTCGGCCTGATCTTCGGCATTCCGGCGGCGCGGCTGAAGGGGCTCTACCTCGTCATCGCGACGCTGGCCGCGCAGTACATCCTGCTCGACTTCTTCTCCCGCGCGGAGTGGTTCACCGGCGGCTCGGTGCCGGCCAGCGCCAATCCGTTCTCGATCCTTGGCTTCACCCTGCGCGGCGACAAGCAATATTTCTATGTCGTGCTGGCTTACGTAGTCGCGAGCTACGTCCTCGTCACCAATCTGATGCGCACGCGCGACGGCCGCGCGCTGGTGGCGATCCGGGACCATTATCTCTCCGCCGAGATCATGGGCATCAACCTGACCAAATACCGCACACTGTCGTTTGGCCTGGCCGCCTTCTTCGCTGGCATCGCGGGTGCGCTCTATGCGCACTACCAGCTCGTGGTCTCCCAGGAAGGCTTCGGCATCGAGCGCTCGATCCTGTTTCTCGCCATGATCATCATCGGCGGCACCGGCTCGATCATGGGCACGCTGATGGGTACCGCCTTCGTGGTGCTGCTGCCGGAATCCATGGAATTCCTCAGCATCCATTTAAAGGGCGGCGCGATCGACAGGGCGCTCTCGCTCAACAACAACATCACCTTCCTGCGCGAGATCGCGATCGGGGTGATCATCATCGCGTTTTTGATGTTCGAGCCGGACGGGCTTGCGCATCGCTGGCGGCAGATCAAGGCTTACTGGAAACTCTACCCGTTCTCGCATTGAGCGCGGGCAACTGTCTAACCAACGAAAAAACAGGAGGAGGCAACAAATGAAGACAAAATCCCTTTTGAGCACCGCATCGCTTGCGCTGGCGATCGCAGCCTTTTCGGCGAGCGCCCAGGCGCAGATCGCGATCGGGCATCTCGCCGACTATTCCGGCGGCACCTCCGACGTCGGCACGCCGTTCGGCCAAGCCGTCGCCGACACCTTTGCCTGGGTCAACAAGAACGGCGGGGTCGGCGGCAAGCAACTCAGCGTCGACACCAATGATTACGGCTACCAGGTGCCGCGCGCGATTGCGCTCTACAAGAAATGGTCGGCGCCCGATTCGAAGGTCGCGGCGATCATGGGCTGGGGCACCGCGGACACCGAGGCGCTGACCGGATTCCTCGCCCAGGACAAGATTCCCGACATGTCCGCCTCCTACGCCGCGGCGCTCACCGATCCCGAAGGCATCAGCGGCAAGGCCAAGCCCGCGCCCTATAATTTCTTCTATGGCCCGAGCTATTCGGACTCGCTGCGCGCGATGTTGATGTGGGCAGCCGAGGACTGGAAGGCCAAGGGCAAGCCCGGCAAGCCGAAATTCGTGCACATGGGCGCCAACCACCCCTATCCGAACGCGCCAAAAGCTGCCGGTGAAGCCATGGCGCAAGAGCTTGGCTTCGAAGTGCTGCCGCCGCTCGTGTTTGCGCTCGCGCCGGGCGACTACAGCGCGCAATGCCTGAGCCTGAAATCCTCGGGCGCCAACTACGCCTATCTCGGCAATACCGCAGCCTCCAACATCTCGGTGATGAAGGCCTGCAAGAGTGCCGGCGTCGACATCCAGTTCCTCGGCAACGTCTGGGGCATGGATGAGAACGCCGCCAAGACCGCCGGCGATGCCGCCGACGGCGTGATCTTCCCCTTGCGCACCGCGGTGAGCTGGGGCGGCGATGCACCCGGCATGAAGACGGTGATGGAGATCTCGAAGATGTCCGATCCCACCGGCAAGGTCTATCGGCCCGTCCATTACATCGCGGCCGTGTGCTCGGCGCTCTACATGAAGGAGGCGCTCGACTGGGCCGCCAAGAACGGCGGCGCCATCGGCGACAACGTCGCCAAGGGCTTCTACCAGAAGAAGGACTGGGTGCCGGCCGGGATGGAAGGCGTCTGCAATCCCTCGACCTGGACCGACAAGGACCATCGCGGCACGCTGAAGGTCGACCTCTATCGCACCAAGATCGCGGGCGCGACCGATGGCGACCTCAACGACCTCATGGCCAAGGGCACGATCAAGCTCGTGAAGGTCAAGACCGTCGAGCTGCCGCGCAAGCCGGAATTGCTGGGGTGGTGAGCCCCGCTTTTGCTCCAAACACAACTGTCATCTCCCGCGAAGGCGGGGGATCCAGTACGCCGCGGCTTCTCGGGGAACTTCCGGCGTCTCTGGAATACTGGGTCACCCGCTTTCGCGGGTGACGACATCGAGAGAGTGACGAACCATGAGTGAAGCGGCCCACATAGAGCGTCCTTCCCCCAGCATCGTGCCCGCGCCGCCCCTCCTCGGCGTGCGCAACATCGAAGTCGTCTATGACGACGTCATCCTGGTGCTGCGCGGCCTCAGCCTCGACGTGCCCAAGGGCGCGATCGTGGCGCTGCTCGGGGCCAACGGTGCCGGCAAGTCGACGACGCTGAAGGCGATCTCGGGGCTGCTCAAGACCGAGGACGGAGAGGTCACGCGCGGCGAGATCCTGTTCGAGGGCGAGCGCATCAACGGCATCGATCCCGACAAGATCGTCCGCCGCGGCATCTTCCAGGTGATGGAGGGACGCCGCATCGTCGCCGACATGACCTCGCTGGAAAACCTCAAGCTCGGCGCCTTCACCCGCAGGGACCGCGAGGTCGGTGCCGATCTCGACATGGTCTTCAACTACTTCCCGCGCCTGAAGGAGCGCACGGGGCTCGCCGGCTATCTCTCCGGCGGCGAGCAACAGATGCTGGCGATCGGCCGCGCGCTGATGGCCCGCCCGAAGATGATCCTGATGGACGAGCCGTCGATGGGCCTGTCACCCCTGCTCGTGAAAGAGGTGTTCTCGATCATCCAGAAGATCAACCGCGACCTCGGCGTCACCATCCTGCTGGTCGAGCAGAACGCGCGCGCCGCGCTGTCGGTGGCGAGCCACGGCTACATCATGGAGCAGGGCAAGGTCGTGCTCGACGGCACCGCGGATGAATTGCGCGACAACGAGGACGTCAAGGAATTCTATCTCGGCGGCGCCGGCGACCAGCGCAAGAGCTTCAAGAACCTCAAGAGCTTCAAACGGCGCAAGCGCTGGCTATAGCGTTTTCAAGCGAAATAGGAACCAGCTCGCGTGAAGAAAACGCGTCAAGACAAAAGATCCTTAGCTCAGCACCTGCTCCGCTTCCGTGACTGCGCAGAGAACATGATAGAACGACGACGCAGGAATGGTGTCGACCAGCGATGTGCCGTCGCGATCGAAATGATCGAACCAGCCACCTTTGACGGGATGGCTGAGATAATGCCGTTCGAGCCGCACCAGCGCCGCGCGCGCTTCTTCCGCCGCCCCCGTCTCGCCGGACTCGGCCTGGGCGATCCACGCCTTGGCAATCTCGGTCTGCGGCCACAGCCGGCGCGAGCCGCGGCGGATGTTGCCGGTGTCGTCGCCCTCGTCGACGAGGCAGCCGGTGGCCTCGTCGCGATAACGCAACGCGGTCGCCAGCAGCTCAGTGCGCCGCTGCCCGGTCGGACATCCCGTGATCCGCTCGAACCCCTTCAGGAGCCAGACCCATTCCGCCTGGTGGCCGGGCTCGACGCTGATCGGCTCGATCTTCGACCAGTCCTCCTCGAAATATTCGCCGAGCGTATGCTTCTGCTTGTCGTAGAGATTGGCGAGGAACAGTGCAAAAAATTCGCCGGCGCGGTTCTGGAACGACAAATCGTGGGTCGCGTCGAAACACGCGATCAGCGCCTCGAACAGATGCATGTGCGGATTCTGACGGCGTGGGAGCGAGACCGGCAGGCCTTCGTGGACGCCGCCATGCGGCGAGCGCAAATGGCCGTCGAGGAAGGCGAGCAATGCGTCGATCTCGGCGCGAACCTGCGCGTCCTTGTCGAGCGCATAGACGGTCGCCAGCGCGAACAGGACGAAGGCGTGGTCGTAGGCATCGCGACGCGCGTCCAGCACCGCACCCTCCGGCGTCAGCCGGTGCACGTAGCCGGGCCGGCCGTCGGGCGCCTTCGCTCTTGCCAGCAGATGATCGAGCCCCTTCAGCGCGATGGCGCGCCCGTCCGGGTACCAGCCCATCTGCGCCGCCTTGGCGTAGCACCAGATCTGCCGGGCCTGCACGAACACGCGCCGCGGCGCGGCCGCATCCGCCGTGCCATCACAATGCAGCCGGTCGATGAAGCCGCCCGCGGCATGGTCCCAGCCGACGGTCGACCACAGCGGCAAGGCCTCGCCGATCATGCGACGCTTCAGGCGCGCGACGACGCCGGACGCCTCGCCCGCCGCAATGATTCCTTCGTCCGCCATCGCGTTCTCTCCACGCCCCGACAATGGCCGTCTGATACCCATGCCGGCGGCGGCGCGCAACGGATGCCAACCCGGAAAGATCAGTCATGACTGCCCATTACGACGCCCTGGAGACGCGCGAACAGACCGCGCGCGAGGCCGAGCTGTTCTCCCGCCTGCCGGGCGTGCTGCGCAGCGCGATGAACGCACCCGCCTATGCCGAACGCCTGAAGGGCTTCGATCCGGCTGCCGTGACCTCCAGAACGGCGCTGGCGAGCCTGCCGGTGCTGCGCAAGTCGGAACTGCCGGCCCTGCACAAGGCCTCCATGCCCTTCGGCGGCTTCGTGGCGGCGGCGCCGGGATCGTTCGCCCGGCTCTTCACCTCGCCCGGTCCGATCTTCGAGCCGGAGGGGCGGCAGGTTGACCCCTGGCGCGGCGCACGGGCCCTGTTCGCAGCCGGGTTCCGGGAAGGCGACGTGGTGCTCAATACCTTCAGCTACCACCTCACCCCCGGCGGCTTCATCTTCGATTCCTCGGCACGCGCGCTCGGTTGCGCAGTAATCCCGGCCGGCCCCGGCAACACCGAACAGCAATTCGAGCTGATCGAGGCCTACCGACCGGTCGGCTACAGCGGAACGCCGGACTTTCTGAAAATATTGCTCGATGCCGCAGCAAGCGCGGGCCGTGACGTCTCCTCGATCAAGCGCGCGCTGGTTTCGGGCGCCGCCTTCCCCCCCTCGCTCCAGGCCGAGATCAAGGCGCGCGGCATCGACGCCTACCAGGCCTTCGGCACCGCCGATCTCGGCGTCATCGCCTTCGAAACCGGAGCGCGCGACGGCATGGTCGTCAACGAGGACCTGATCATGGAGATCGTCAATCCCGGTACCGGCGACCCGGTAGCACCGGGCGACGTCGGCGAGATCGTGGTGACCTCGCTCGATCCGCACCATCCCTGGATTCGCCTCGCACTCGGCGACCTCACCGCGGCGCTGCCAGGTCCGAGCCCGTGCGGGCGCACCAACATGCGCATCAAGGGCTGGACGGGCCGCGCCGACCAGACCACCAAGGTCAAGGGCATGTTCGTCCGCCCCGAGCAGGTCGCCGAAATCGGCAAGCGCCATCCGGCGCTCGGGCGCCTGCGCCTCGTCGTCACGCGCCAGGGCGAGACCGACGCGATGACGCTGAAAGCGGAAACTGCAACCGCGAACGAAACGCTACGCGAAGAGATCGCCGACACCTTGCGTACCGTGACAAAGCTCGGCGGCACCGTCGAGCTGGTCAGCCCCGGCGCGCTGCCGAACGACGGCAAGGTGATCGCGGACGAGCGGTAACGATGACCTTGTTCTGGTAACAGCGAATATTTCGCAAATCTGCGCCCTGTTCAGACGCGAACCCGCGCAAAACCCGCGGAATATCCGAGGCTTACGCGCCTCTGGCGAGCAGCGGGCGGAAAATAACAGGGAATTCCAGATCGCTATCAGGGAATTGCCTGGCCAAGAACAGGGAATCTGCCGAGCCGAAGCAGGGAAGCCAATCGGTTAGCCCTGGCAGACGCGCGAGAACAACCTTCTGACCTCCTGACCTACCAACGCTGACGGCGGCCTCATCGCAAACAAGCAGGGCATCTAGGATCTGCCCCTCACGTCGGAGCGCCGCCATATTGTCACGCCCTTGTGATGGATTTCGGAAACGCAATAGGAGGCCTCTACATTCGGCAATTGGACTCGCCCGCTACCCCCATGGCCCCCAGAATCCGCAATATCGGATTTTGAGCGTTTACCAACGCGGTCGGCCGCGTACTGCCGAAGCTCCATCTTGGGATAGCGTTCTCCGCACCAGCCACCCTAAGGAGAAATGAGCATGGGCATTCCATTCGATCAGCAGCAGCTTCGCAACGATCCGCCATGGGTCGTCCACCACGACCTCCCCACCAAGAAGCGCCGCGGTCGCCCGCCCAACCATCCGGCACTTGAGGACTTTACCCTTGAGCAGATCGACCGGATCTATCCGTCGCTGTGCCGGCGGCTTAAGGCAGATCAAGCGGCTCAGGAGCGCACCGCCGATCATGTCGCGACCAGCGAATGCGCCTACCGCCTGTTGGCATTTTGGGCGCGAGAGCGCCTGTTGAACATAGATTGGACGACCCTCCGCAATAAGCACACCTTGTGGAAGCGCGGGTACCTTCATCGCGAAGAATACTGCACAGATTCCGAGGACTTCGATGCAGAGATCGAACGGCAGTTTCCGCGACCTCCAAATCGTGCACCGTAACCTCTAATTTCCGTGAGCGAATTCGGAGCCCTGATCTGCAAAACCTCTCCGGGGGCAATCCGCCCCAAGCGAACTCAACCAGGAGAGAACCTTTGCAGATCGAGCACATGTCAATTGACGCGTTAAAGCCCTACGCTGGGAATGCGCGCACCCATTCGGCGAAGCAGATCAAGCTGATCGCACAGAGCATCGAACGGTTCGGCTTCACCAACCCAATTGTTATCGATGATGCAGGAGAGGTCATTGCAGGGCATGGACGTCTTGCGGCTGCCAACCTGCTCAACCTACAGACGGTTCCCTGCGTCCGCCTCTCGCATCTTGCCGACGTCGCTGAACGCCGGATCAACGATCGTGGGCGCGGGTTCGCAATCTTGTACCGCTTGGCTGAATAGGAAGAAGAACTTAGTCGTAAAGGCAGCCTTTGAATCCTAGGTCGTGGGCTTCGTCAGCGGGCTAAACGTGAGTGCCGAGAGGGACATTGTCGGCGGCGGCGATTTCTCCGCGATCGTTGCTTGGATGGACCGGCGCTGCAAATCTAATTCTTCAGATCAAATCGGAGTTGCAGCTCTGGATCTAGCGATGGAATTGGCTGGTAACGCGGCGAAGCGCTGATCTGCTAGACAGGCCAGTTGACGCTGAGGCCGCTAACGTCCTTAGCCGTCCGTGAATCACGGAGACACCTGTGCGGATCAAGCTACCCGAGACAGACCTCAAGTCAGTGCAAAGCCTTGGTAGCATTGAGCTTAAAGACGAAGGCGGCGGACACGTCGGCCATACTTCTTCGGAAAGGGTCACGGCCGGACCGTCTTCCTATTCGGGAAGTACCAGGGCACGTTCAAGACCCACGCTGAGTGTCAAGCTTTCATCGATGGCGTGACCGCTGTGATCGATGGCAACCGCGGGTCCCGCGGCGACTAGTTGAACCGAGTTGAGCGACTGGAAGCTTGCCGTTAGTGCGGCAAGACGGACGTCGCGCTGCCTACTCTGAAAGGCGGCTCAAGGTTTACGCAACGTCAGACTTTGCAGCTTCTTGTCGGTTGACCTGCGCCCTGCGACTGTTTGAGAAGCCACATCGTCATGGCCGTGGCAAGACCCGTGGCAATTAAGTACGCGGGGGACATGTTCCACCCGCTACCTGCGAGCACTAAATAGCTCAGCAATCCTCCAGTCGAAACGGTGAAGCCAAGCCAGGCAAGCTTTGGGAAATGAAATGCACGTTCGCCGCGCCAAAGATCAAGCACGAGGTAGAACACGAGAAAGGTGTTGCCGAGCGCCGCCGGCAGCAAACCCATGATGATACCGCTCTCGAATCCAAGATAGGATAACACGCCGTCAACCTGAGCAATCACGGCGAACGGCAAATAGCGCGGATTGATGCAGGCCAGGGCGATAGACGCGAGCTCAAAGGCATAGAAATAACGCTCATACATCTTCGGAAGCAGGTACGGCATGAGCATGAGTGAGACACACGCGGCGAGCAAAATGAACTCTGGGCCCGTTCGTTTGGAACGCGCGATGAACATTGACAAGGCAAGCCCGCTCACAGCCGCAAGCACCAGGCCGATGGCGACTCCGATCTCGTACGGTGTACCTCCAGCCAATACCCAGATGTTCGCTGCATTCATTGTGAGGCGATGGAATGTGTGAGCTTGCTCTAAATAGACACCCGCTACGGAGCCTAAGGATCTGCCAGCGACGAAAACCGGAATGGCGAGAACCACGTAGATCCCGGGAACAGCGGCGAGCCATGCCGGGTGGATCCTGCGGCGCAGTAGCATGCCCAACACTAAGGGCCCTAGAAAGACGCCCTGGGCCTTCACCGAAACAGCCGCCGCGAATGGCAAAACGCCATTTCGGCCCCGCATGAACAGGGCTACGGAGACCAGCGTGAAGAACGTCCAGATCGAATCGGCCTGTGCCCACATTGCGCCGTTGAAGAGCACCGTCGGCGCAAGCCAAACAGCGCAGAAGGCCAGGGAGGTGCGCAACGGCACCTTTGTCGCTCGCCAGACGATCTGGGCCACAGCGATTGCGCAGCCCAACTCGAAGACCGCCGAGATTGCTTTCACGAGGGACAGTGGCTGCCCCAGCCAATCAAATCGCGCGGCAATCAGCAGGAGGTAGCTGTAAAACGGGGTGTAGTTGGTGAAAGGTTCCGCCAGCGCGCCGATCCCGTGATCTCGAGCAAAGCCATACCACGGGATCAGGAACTGAATGGCGTCGTCGGTAGCGTGCTCCCGGGCGAGGCAACGGAGCGCAAGGCCTGCAAACCCGCATACCATCGCTAGGACGATCGCAAGCAGTGAGTTCGTGGGTGGCGTCTTGTTTGGACTGATGTCGCCGCCGTGCCCGTGCGATGTGCGGATTACAATAATCTCTTCTGTCACGCGATCACCCGCTGGTGATTTCTTCAAGATCGAACGAGATGTTGAAGCTTCATATTGTGATCAGCCTATACGAGTAATCATGTAAATGTCGTATGGGCGTAGGTTGTGTGAGTCTGTGCATGCCATCGAACGAATTGTTTGGTTAGCGAAAGCTTTAGCGAAACTGGCGATCATCGAAGCTCCGCAGCAGGAGAGCGAGCCCGCATTTAGCTCCTTTCGGGGGGCTCGGGTCGTTGCTGCTGTGCTGGAGAAGCGGCATCTTGGGCGAACGCGCGAAATTAAGCTGTCCGTAGTGTTGGTAACCCGTGATGACGAGCTGATTGGCGCAAGGTGGCATCGATCACCGATAGTGCGAAAGATTTGCGACGGCCGATTTCGGGGCGCGGCGGCCGGAATTGGCTCGAGTTCAGCCGACATTCGCGTGCTGACGGCAGCGGTCGCAAGCCGGGACGCCCCATGCGTGGCGACCTGCAAGGGGCCTTTGAGCTCTTAAGCGGGTTTGACAAGTTGCTGGCAGGCTATTCAGCTAACGATGGATTATACTGGCACCTTCCTCTGCCAAGAGCTGCTCGAGATCGTGGACCTTCTCCGGCAGGAATATAGGCTTGCCGGCCTTCGCTGGATCGGTCTGATCGAGCAACTGACCGCTTCGTTCCAGCGCCCGCCAAACGTTAGCCCTCGCGTTTTTGTCGCCTTGGACAGCCGCGTTGTAGTTCTTCAGCAATATGGCCTCGGCGCGGGTCATACGCGTCGGTCGCCCGTTATAAGGAACGGTCACGCGTTCCATGGCGAGCCGCTTAAAGATCGTGATGATGTGTTCCTGACGCTGGGGCGAGACGCGTTGTCGCCGGGGGGACCTCTTGGAAGCGGGTATGGCCTCGCCTGTATGTGAACCCATTTCTTTTTTTCTCCTCCTTCCATGCTTTATTTTAAGGCGCCTGAGGTTGTCGGCGACAACGCCGAGCCCGACCCAGCGCTTCATTCCGGCGCTGCCTTTGTAGCGGCAGCGATCGAGCCCGTGCCGCCGTTTGGCGACGCTGATGCGCCCCTCGCATCCGGTCCGCCATTTCTGGCCGTTGCGGAACCAACTCTTCTTCTGCTCGCGCTTGCGGGCGACGCTCTTGGTGGAACGATTGGGGATGCAGACGCGCTTGACGCCGCTCGCCTTCGCCGCGGCTTCATTCCTGGCGGAATAGAACCCGGCATCTGCCGCGACCAGACGTGGCGTGCGACCGAGCTTGGCTTGGTGGATTTCGATGGCCGGGATCAACAGGCCCGAATCGCTCGGCCGCCGATCATAGACTTCGTAGTCGATCACGATCTGGTTTTCGGCTTCCTGCAGCTTGACCATCTTGCCGAACTCGTTGGGCTTGCCGGCCTTGCCCTTGCGAATGATCTCCGTCGAGGGCTCGAACACGCTGAAGAGCTTGTCCTCTGTCCGCGTGTTGCCGTGGAAGATGCGTTGCCGGGTCTGCCGCATCACCTGCCGCACCAGCGGCATCATCGCTTCCAGCTCCTGCCGCAAGCCTTGCAGCGCCAGCCGTTTCAAGATGCCCCTGGCCCGCTTCACGCCGGTGGATATCTCATGGGAGAAGCGCTTCGCTTGCCCCACCACTCGGCTCGTCGAGTTCAATAGCTTACGGTAGCCTTGCTTGAGCCTCTCGTGATTGAGCGGTCCTTTGGCACGCGCAATCCGCGAGATATCGAGCAGCCGCAGTTTTACGCTTCGCGTTCGGTCGCGCAGCTTGGTTCCGGCCGCGCCCGCGATCTCGGTGACCTTCTTCATGGTGCGGATCAGCACCCTAACCCCGTCACCCAGCAACGTGCTGTCGGTCGGGTAATGGATGTTGGTCTCCACCACCGTCGTATCCACACGCATTCTGCGTCCCTGCGTCACCCCTTGTTGCTGCGCGATTTGCACGATCCGGTCGTGGATCTGTCTGATCGTCTCCGGATCCACAGCCAGGCCCCAGCGCCCCATCGTCTTGGCGTCCGGCATCTTGCCGCCGCCCACACGGGTGAAGTCGCGATACACCAGATTGGCGCGCACTTCGCGTTCCAGCACGTGATAGCTCCAGTTGCGAACATGCTTGAGGATCAACAACCGCAACACCACCTCGGCCGGCGCGCCCAGCCGACCACGACTGCGGCTCTTGGGATGTCGTCTCGCCAGCGCCTCGTACACCGCACCGACGATCTGTTCATCCGCCAGAACCCGGTCAGCATGGGTCATCCAACCTTCGCGAAGATCGCTCACTTCCCCGGCGATCAAGCCGTCGCCGAAGCTCAGTTGCGCTCTGCGCATCTCAATCACGTTTCTTCCTCCCCCGCGGCATCGCCGCATCAGGACGCAACAGGTCGTGATTGAACTCGCAGATCGCCTCGATCGCGTCTTTCAGCTTCTGGTAATTCTCCAGCCAGCGGCGTACCTCGGCAACGCGCTCACGCCGCACACTGAACTGGCGCACGCGTCCAAGCACCGCGAATTTGCGATGGCTTCAGGAGAGATGAGCGAGGAGGAATTCACCCGGTTCCTGTCCAAGGCCTTCCGGCTGCTTTGCCATTATTCGAAGGACGGCTCGATCCACCAGATCTGCATGGACTGGCGGCATATGCGGGAAATGTTGCTTGCAGGGGATCGGCATTATCTGGAGCTCAAGAACCTCTGCGTTTGGAACAAGACGAACGCCGGAATGGGATCGTTCTACCGCTCCAAGCATGAGCTGGTCTTCGTCTGGAAGAACGGATCGGCTGCGCATACCAATACGTTCGAGCTCGGTCAGCACGGGCGCTATCGGACCAATGTTTGGGATTATGAAGGCGCGAGTAGCATGCGGCTCGGTCGCATGGACGAGCTGAAGCTTCATCCTACGGTGAAGCCCGTGGCGATGGTGGCTGACGCCATCAAGGACTGCTCCAAGCGCGGTCAGATCGTGCTTGATCCCTTCTGTGGGAGTGGGACGATTGTGATTGCAGCGGAAAAGACTGGTCGGATTGCCCGAGCCATCGAGCTTGACCCCGCTTACGTCGATGTCGCGGTCCGGCGTTGGGAGCAGTATACCGGAAAGAAGGCTTGGCTTTATCCCATGCAGGAGAGCTTCGAGGAATTGATCGAGACGCGCGCGGCCTGATTTCGCCTCGCAGTAAACCTCCACTCGAAGAGGATGACCTGCCCGCCTCTCCTTGATCGCGCAACTTCACTGAATTGCCGTGAGCGCTCGGCCGGATCCACCGTGCTAGCTACTTTCCGGCGCAAAATTCGGCGGCCTTGTGAGGCAGCCAGAATCGCTTGGTGTGGCGAAAACTGCAAGGTCGAACGGATTGGCGTTGACTTGAAGCGGCAGCATTGATTCATTCTTATGAATGATTCGTAAGCGAACCCTTCAAACGCGTGAGAAGCTTGTCGGCAAGCTGCCGGTCACCGGCGAATTGCTGCGCGGTTCGTTGCTGGAGCGCACCGTTCGTCACAAGAGCGGCTGCCCGAAATGCGCGCGCGGCGAAGGGCACCAGGTGCATGTCCTGACGGTGAGCTATGCGGGTGATCGCGCCCAGCCCCGAGACATTGCCGCCAATGCGAACATTGTACGGTGGGTCGGTGAAAATGAAGTCGGCCCGCTCGCGATCCATGAGATTTCCGTAGACCGCGGCATCGGTTGCGTCCCCGCAGAATAGGACATGCTTGCCCAGCCGCCACATGTCTCCGACGCGGCTCACGGGCGGGTCTTCCCCGCGCTCCGGAATCCGGTTTTCGGGCTGCTCGCTTTCGTCGTCAAAGCTTTCGATAATGCAGTCCACTTCGGCGGCTTCAAAGCCTGTTAGATCGAGGTCGAATCCCGCGTCCGCGAGCTGCTTAAGCTCGATTGCGAGGATTGCGTTATCCCAGCCCGCCTTTTCCGCAAGGCGATTGTCGGCAAGAACGTAGGCCCGCTTATCCGTCTCGCTAAGAGTAGCATCATCACAATGGCAAGCGCTCGTCTCATCTCTTCCCCGATCGAAAACGGCTACTTCCAAGGAGGCTCTATCTGTTGCTTTGCCCGACGGCGCAAGCTCAGTTTCGGTTTTTCGATGCGCCTGCGTATGGGAATGGACGCTTCTACGGCCGATCGCTATCTCAGGCTCGAATCCGGCCAGTGAGGAACCTCATCGGCGCGGCGGGATCGACGCAAGTTCTGCCGCACCATCGCGTAGAGCACAAACAGGCCGATGGTGATTGCGACAGCCAGCAGTGGGAAAATGTAGTTCATGCAGCCTCCAAGACTTTTAAATGCTAGCAGCCCGTCCAATCGGCGCGACGCTCCCCGGCGTGAGACCTACACTGCCAATTTCCTACTCAGCTCGTGGTTCTCATCCGGCATTCCGCTTCAAATGTTTGAGCCCCCGCCGTTGCCGCGAGAGAGCAGCCTTCTCATACCGTTCCAAGCTCGACAAATATCTCATTTGCTTTGGTTCCGCGCCCTCGATCACCGCCAAGATCAGAATTAACCTAAGAGCTCGCAGGCGATCCTGGCGACTCCTAGCTTGAGCCAGATCTTGAACTGCGACATGCATGTCCGTACCTTTGAAGCCTTCCGCAAGGACTGCATCGAAACCAGAACCGGCGGGTTCGTCCCAACGAGATAAGCCATGCCGATAGGCGTTGCGGCTCGATGCTGCTTTGCCGACGCTTGTTTGCGGCCCGGTACTCCTCGCTGCGTTTGCGCGATTGGCTTCGATTTGTCGCTTTGACGCCAACTTGCCTCCTTGATTTCTCTACTTAGCAGTCGAGCAATCCCTTTGCCGACAAGACCACGGCCTCAATCGTCGGTTCCGGCTCCTCCGCGACGCGATGATGACCGATCCGGAGGATAGGATGAGCCCGTCAACAACGGGGCAATGAAAGTGTGCAGGTTTGATCCATCAAACAGATAGGCTGCTATTCCGGCCGCTTGTGCCGCAGCAAGATCGCTCTGCTTGTCGCCGACCATGAAGCTAGCATCGATATCCACCGAATACCGCTCAAGGAGGGCTCTGATCATCCCCGGCTGCGGCTTACGACAGTTGCAGAGAACACGGTAACGCTCGATCAGGCCATCGGGATGATGTGGGCAGAATTCAAACGCATCGATATGTGCACCAGCTATAGCAAGCTCATTCGACATCCATTCGTGCAAATTGCGAACATGCCGCTCCTCGTAGAAGCCCCTCGCAATTCCCGATTGGTTCGTTACGACAAACGCAAGATACCCGGCGTCATTGACTGCTTTGACGGCCTCTTGCGCTCCTTCCACCCACCGGATCTGGCCGGGATCGAAAGCGTAGCCGTCGTCCTCATTGAGGACGCCATCACGATCGAAAAATACTGCCGGACGCTTCAAATCTCATAGGCCCAAGTCGGAGGGGATACCCTCCGATCTTCCGACAATCACAGCTTCATTTCAACATGTCATCCACCGGACAACATCGTTCGCTGCGAGCGCGCCTTTTGCATCCACGTCTTTGCTGTTCATGCGTGAATTGGCTTCGTTTTGTCGGGTTTATACCGGTCAGCCTCGTCCCGTCCCTGCCCTAAGCGCGTGAGAACAAGAGCCATTCCTGCCGCTAAAACGAGCAAGATTGTTGCTGCAGAAAGGACTGGCCTTGATCCGCGATTGGAGCGTTACTGATTCGACCGGGCGCCATCATCGATCGTAGCGCCGGTATCTCGCCTCGCGGAAGCGGGGCTTCAGGCAGTGCGGCATGTGAAACCGCTTGTTTTTGCGTAGGAGATACCGGTGACAACAGTTCAAACAAACGGCGCTGATGCGCCCAATCACATTATCAGGTTCAACCCCAATGACCGCCGCCACTTCATCGGCGGCTCGGATGCGCGTGTCATCATGGGTGACGATCAGGACAAGCTCATCCGCCTTTGGCAAGAGAAACGTGGAGAGGTCGCACCAGAAGATCTCTCGGATAATCTCATCGTCCAGCTCGGCACGATAACAGAGGTCCTCAATCGCGCCTGGTACCAGCGCTCAACAGGACAAACCATCTCGGACATCCAGAAGCGGGTTCGGCATCCCGTGCACAAATGGATGGCGGCAACACTCGATGGCATGGTCGAGCAGACTGGAGCGGTGTTCGAGGCCAAGTTCATGCTGCCCTGGGCGTTCACGGAGGAGGCCGCCGCCGAAAAGCATATGGCACAGCTGCAGCATAATATGTGGGTGGTCGCCGCTCGCTCGTCCGTACTCTCGATCATCACCGGCGGCGGCAAATGGGCCGAGATCAAGATTCACGCTGATCCGCTCTACCAGCACCTCCTGCTCACGGCCGAGAAGAAGTTCTGGCGCTGCGTTCAAAACGGCGAGCCGCCCATCCTCTTCAATATCGAAACGCCCCGCCCAAGACTCGAGGCGGTGAAGGTCGTCGATATGTCAACCTCCAACCAATGGGCTGAACTGGCAGCGACCTACCTGAGGACGCGAGAGGCCCATGGCGAGCACGAGACGACCAAGGCGGATCTGAAAAAGCTGATGCCGGAGGATGCCAAGGAGGCGACCGGCCATGGCCTCAAAGCCAAGCGCTCCAAGTCGGGCGCGGTCAGCTTCGAGGCCCAGGCGGCGGAGGAATCTCATGCATCAGTCTAGTGAGCGCATCGGAACCATCGCTGCCGCCCTCGCCCGGGCCCAGGCTGAACTGACGAACCCCGAGAAGACTCTGACCGCCGTGATCCGGTCACCCTTCCCGCGGGAGGACGATCGCACCTTCCGCTACGCATCCCTCGCGAGCGGCCTCGACATCGTTCGCAAAAAGCTGAGCCAGCAGGAGATCGCCACCATCCAGACCACCCGGATCGAACAGATCACCGGTCAGATCCATCTCACCACTCTGCTTGCCCACGCCTCCGGGGAATGGATCTCCTCGGACCTACCGGTCTGCGCCTCCAAAGAGGTCGAAGCGCCGCACCGCATGGGCTCGGCGCTGACCTATGCCCGCCGGTATGCCTTATTTGCCTTGGTCGGTATCGCCGGAGAGGACGATTTGGACGCGCCTGACATCGCCATGGAGCCTCCCGTAGCACCCGAGCCGCAGGCCACGTCAGGACTGAAGAGAAGGCCGCCGGGCAGTATCTTGAACCGGCCCCCTGTATTGCCGCCCGACCGCTCCGCCCAGCTCCTGGACCGGCTCCTGGGTCAGCTTGCCTTGGAGGAGGCCCCCGACGGACTGCTCGCTTGGGCCAGGATCAGCCTCCCCCTCAAAAATACTCTTTTGGAGGCGGACGCTCGGGTGCTCGAGGCCGCCTACCAAAGGAGGGTCGAAGACGCCCCTCTGCCCGACATCCATTCGGCGGACCAGCAGCCCGGGTCCTCCGTACCCGCTCTTCCCGACGAAGGCCCTGCGACGGCGTCCAGCAACATCGATGTCGCTGCTCACCCCGCTCGGCAAGAGCAAGCTGGCCTCGCCTTCCCGAAAGAACCGCCCCGAAGACGGAGCAAGGATCACCTCGCCTTCATCCGCAGCCAGGGGTGCCTTGTCTGCCAGAAGACCCCCGCCGATGCGCATCACCTCAAGTTCGCCCAGCCACGATCCTTGGGTCGCAAGGTCAGCGACGAGTTCACGGTGCCGCTTTGCCGGTCTCACCACCAATCCCTGCACCGAAACGGAAATGAAAGAGCTTGGTGGACCAATCTGCAAATTTCACCTCTGCAAATTGCGAAGGAGCTTTGGGATGCCAGCCCCGTCCACCTGATGACCGGCGAAACAGTTGCTGCACCGCCGTCGCGTCCGCTGTTGGGAGCGCAAGGTCAATGAATGGTCCTGTCGATCTCCGTAATTCGAAGCCGGTGAGCGTCCTGCCGCCTCAGTTCGAGGCGCTGTGTCATCCGCCCCTACTTCTTCCCGGAGAGAACATTAACCACTATCAGGCTCTTCAGGCCGTAGTCTTCCGGGGCCTCGATCCTCAGTCTGCCATCGAGTGGTTGCTCGCGATCGATATCGCAGAACTCTCTTGGGAAATGCAGCGCTATCGAATCCTGCGGCATAGGGTCCTAAACATCTACCGCCAAAAGGCCGTCGAGATGACGCTTCGCCGCGTGGATCTGGCGGGCATTGCTCCGGATTTCCAGGATGTCGCCGAAATCTACACCATCACTAATGCCCTGGATTGGCAAATGGATGCTTCGGCCGCGCACGATATCGAAGCCCATCTCAGATCGCACGGATTCGATCAGCACGCTATCAGCATGGAGATTTATGTTCAGGCGCACGAGATCCTCACGCTATTTGAATCCCTCCTGAACGGAGCGCAGCTTCGGCGCCTACTGCTGATAAAAGAATTCAATGCTTTGCGGAACCCGACCAGACGGCACCCAATCCGCGGTGCGCATCGAACCGCTTCGCAGCAGGGCGGAGCGTAAAGAAAGCCGGAAGCGATGACACCAATATGGACCTCCCGCGAAGTGATCGAAGCAAACAAACGCGATCGCCGCACTGCTTTCGCGGACGAGGCAAACATCGCCAGGGCAATGCGAGTATTGCAAGATCTGATCGGACCGTCTTCGAAGCAAAAACCTTCTAACGATCACAGCTCCCATGGACAGCTTCCGATGGATTAAGCGAGAGTAACCGCTCTATCAGCCGAACGACAGAAATGCCGCGTACGCCTGTTTCAGACCGTCCGCGAGAGCGGTCTTCGCACGCCAGCCGAGCCCTTCGAGGCAACTGACGTCAAGTAGCTTGCGCGGCGTGCCGTCCGGCCTTGATGTGTCAAAAGCGATCTGTCCCTTGTAGTCAATGACGTCTGCGACGAGCCGGGCGAACTCAGCAACGGCGATGTCCTTTCCGGTACCGATATTGACCAGCCCGGCGCCGGAATAGGTCTTCATGAGGTACACGCAGGCATCCGCCATGTCGTCGACATAGAGGAACTCGCGCCGCGGCGTGCCGGTGCCCCACACCTCGACGGACTTTGCGTCCGACAGCTTGGCTTCATGGAAGCGGCGGATGAGCGCGGCAACGACGTGGCTCAATTCAGGATGATAATTGTCGCCAGGCCCGTAGAGGTTGGTCGGCATCACGCTGATGAAATCGCTGCCGTACTGGCTGCGATAGGCTTCCGCCATCTTGATGCCAGCGATCTTGGCGATGGCATAGGGCTCGTTGGTCGGCTCCAGCGGGCCCGTCAGCACCGAGTCTTCCCGCAGCGGCTGCGCCGCCAGCTTGGGATAGATGCAGGACGAGCCGAGGAACATCAGCTTTTCGGCATGGTTCACATGCGCAGCATGGATCACATTGGTGGCGATCGCGATATTGTCGTAGATGAACTCGGCGCGCAGCGTGTTGTTGGCGACGATGCCGCCGACCTTGGCGGCAGCGAGGAAGATCACCTGCGGCCGCACCTTCGCGAACCAATCGAACACTTGCGCCTGGTTGCAGAGATCGAGCTCGCGACGCTCGACGGTGACGAGATTCACATCCTCCCGCGCCAACCGGCGCACGATCGCGCTGCCGACCATGCCGCGATGGCCGGCGACATAGACGCTTTTGCCCTTCAGCTCAAACGGTACGCTTGCCATGAGCCGCTTCCCGTTTGGCCTCGGCCAGATCGCCGGTCATCATCTCGTCGACAAGCTGCGCAAAAGTCCGCCTCGGCTTCCAGCCGAGCATCTTCTGCGCCTTGCTGGCATCGCCGACGAGCAGATCGACCTCGGTCGGGCGGAAATAAGTCGGATCGATCTTCACCACTGTCTTACCGCTGATGGCATCGACGCCGGTCTCGTCGACGCCCTTCCCGCGCCATTCGATGCGGCGGCCGACATGAGCGAAGGACAGCTCCACCATCTCGCGCACCGAGCGCGTCTCGCCCGTGGCGAGCACGAAATCGTCGGGCTTGTCAGCCTGGAGGATCATGTGCATGCCCTCGACGTAATCCCTGGCATGGCCCCAGTCGCGCTTGGCCTCGAGATTGCCGAGATAGAGCGTCTGCTCCAACCCAACCTCGATCCGGGAGACGCCGCGGGTGATCTTGCGGGTGACGAAGGTCTCGCCTCGGATCGGGCTCTCGTGGTTAAACAGGATGCCGTTGGACGCGAACATGCCATAGGCTTCGCGATAGTTCACCGTGATCCAGTAGCCATAGAGCTTGGCAACGCCGTAGGGCGAGCGAGGGTAGAACGGCGTGGTCTCTTTCTGGGGGATTTCCTGCACGAGGCCATAGAGCTCGGAAGTCGAGGCCTGGTAGAACCGCGTTTCCTTCTCCATGCCAAGGATACGGATCGCCTCCAGAAGCCGCAGCACGCCGATCGCATCAGCGTTGGCGGTGTATTCCGGGCTCTCGAAGCTAACGGCCACGTGGCTCTGGGCGGCGAGATTGTAGATCTCGGTCGGCCTTATCTGTTGCACCAAGCGAATAAGGTTGGTCGAATCCGTCATGTCACCGTAGTGCATCAGGAAAGGCACGTACCCGACATGCGGGTCTTTGTAGAGATGGTCCACGCGCGCGGTGTTGAAGGACGACGAGCGCCGCTTGATGCCGTGCACGGTATAGCCTAACGACAGCAGATACTCGGCGAGATAGGCCCCGTCCTGACCCGTCACGCCGGTGATTAAAGCGACCCGTTTGGTCATGGCCTACCTTGTTCCCGCGCAGGAGATAAAACAGGCGCGACGAGGCGCCAGCGAAGCATGTTCACGCACGTCTTCTTGGACAGATCACCATTCGCACGTCAACCCCCTGGTCCCGGCGCCTGTCAAACGACTGCAAGCTGATCGGAAACGGTGACATGGCCAACCGACGGGACATTGGCCAGGTGGTCGCAGCCCGCCTTTCCCACTCGGCCTCCACGCGACTTCAGTTCCTCAACCTGCTATGGATGCACAGTCCCTCGTTCGTCGTCCCGGCCTAGAGGTTGCGTGAACCGCCGCGTTGTACCTACTTCGATATACCTTGAATTGATGGCATTTGTGGTTCCGCTAACTCTCCCCATTCCGGACTAGATACTGGTTCGCAGCCGAGAGAAGATTGGTTACGGCAAGAGGATCGTGGCCGCACTAGCTGTAAGCAGCAAGTGAGTCTCCGCAACCAAAACTTTCTTATGCCATCTGTCTCAGCTCTTTGGCTTCCCAAGCTATGCTGGCATTTGGATGATTAAAGCTCATCGGCAATATCCCAAGATCTGAGGAAAATCCCATAGAGCAGGGAGCGGTCAACCGGAAGCCGCCCGGAAAGAATCACCTGACCGTCCGGAGTTATGTACCGCCATTGCGAAGCCCTTCTCGGATCGTAGAAGCGCCTAGGAGAATGGCTCGCCCACTCCAGAAGTGCACTTCATTGACAATGCTATCTAATTGCCCTTCTCATCGAGGGTCAGAAGTAACGCAACAAAGATTGATGGCAGGCGGAGCCATCGAAGCGGCCCTCGCCCGGGCTCAAGCTGGATTGACAAATCCCGAGAAGACACTGACTGCCGTGATCCGATCACCTTTCCCCCAGACGATCGAAGCTCCGGTATGCGTCCTTGGCCTCCGGCCTCGATATTGTCCGCAAGACGTTCAACCAGCGGAAGATCGCCACCATCTAGATCACCCCGATCGAGCAGCGCACCGGTCACACCATCTTACTACCCTGCTTACCCCGCCTCCGGCGAGTTGATCTCCTCCGACCTGCTGGTCTGAGCCTCCAAGGCAGTCGAGGCGCGGCACCGGATGGGCTCGGCTGACCTATGCCCGCCGGTATGCCTTGTTCACATTGGATCTCGCCGGAGAGGCGATGGATGCGCCTGAGGTGGCCACAGCTGCGCCAGGAGCGAACGGAAGGCCTACCAAGGTCATTTCTGAACCGGCCTCCGTCGAGCTCCTGGAACGGCTCCGGGGCGAGCTAGCCGCCCAGCAGGACGGTGACCGGCTACTTGCCTGGGCCAAGGTTGGCCTGCCGCTCAAGAACATTCTTCTGGAGGTCGACGCCCGTACCGTTGACGCGGCCTACAGAAGCGCATGAAGGAAGCTGTCCTCACCAATCTAGCCGAAGCAGACCAGCCGCCCGACCCAGTGAACGTTCCACTTATGGCCACCCAGCTTCCCGGCCCGGCATCCGACGAAGTTCACCCAGCTGATACTCAGCTTCAAAAGCGTGCCGAGCTCGCCATCCCAAAGGAGCCGCCCGCCGGCGAAGCAAGAGCCCTTGCTCATCCGCAGAAGGCTGCGTTGTTGTTTGCCTATCTTGGAAATCGAACGGGCAGTCGGAGTCGGCAACGTGAGCCGGCTCTTCATCGAATTGATCAACGGGCATTTCGACTGTATCCCTCCGTTGAGGGCC
>NZ_VSTH01000147.1 GCF_008123965.1 Bradyrhizobium hipponense
ACGCAACTGTAATGCTAGTACTTCGCAACCTCAATGCATCGACCCATATTGGGAACAATCCGTCAAGCGCCTCACAGCGGCGACTCCGACGTCGATCCGTGCGCCACCTCCCCGACAGTGCCAGAGAATCACGTTGTCTCCCGCCGCGGAATCAGATGATCGAGCAGGCCTGCCGGCAGCGGGAAGACGATGGTTGACGACCGCTCGCCCGCGATGTCGTGCAGAGCCGCGAAGTATCGCAGCTGCATCGCCTGCGGCTCCTGCGCGAGGATCCGGCCCGCCTCCACGAGCTTTTCGGCGGCCTGTTGTTCGCCCATCGCGTTGATCACCTTGGCGCGCCGGAGCCGTTCCGCCTCCGCCTGCTTGGCGATCGCGCGCACCATGGTTTCGTTGAGATCGACGTCCTTGATCTCGATACCGGTGACCTTGATGCCCCAGATGTCGGTCTGCTTGTCGAGGATCTCCTGAATATCGGCGTTCAACCTGTCGCGTTCGGCGAGCATCTCGTCGAGCTCGTGCTTGCCAAGCACCGAACGCAGCGTGGTCTGGGCGAGCTGGCTGGTCGCCGCCATGTAGTCGCCTACCTTGATGATGGCGCGCTCGGGATCAACGATGCGGAAATAGAGAACAGCGTTGACCTTGACCGAGACGTTGTCGCGCGAAATCACATCCTGGGGCGGCACGACCTGCACCATCACCCTGAGATCGACCTTGACGAGTTGCTGCACGATCGGAATGAGGATGAACAGGCCCGGCCCCTTCACCCCGGTGAACCGGCCGAGCGTGAAGATAACGCCGCGCTCGTATTCCCTGAGAATGCGAATGGCCTGCGTGAGAAACATGACGGCGATCAGCGCAAGCACCGCGTAGACCGAATATTCAATCATCAGAGTTGACCTCCCTTGCCGCTCGCAGGATTCGGGCGCCGGACCACCAGCGTCAAGCCGGCGATATTGGCGACCTCGACCTTCTCGCCGGGCTTGAAGTCGTCAGCGCCACGCGCTTGCCAGCGCTCGCCATGCGTAAAGACGTGTCCCTCGTTCTCGTTCCAGTCGATGACTTCCGCGATGAGGCCTCGCATGGCTAGCGCGCCCACCCGTACGGGACCTTTGCGGGCGCGCCGAAGCGCGCCGAGCACGACGAGAAGGAGACCTGTGAACATCGCTGCCGCGAGAGCGATGACCCACCACGACAGGCGGTAACCCGGCGCTTCGACCCTGATCAACATGACGGCGCCCAGTACAAAGGCGACGACGCCGCCAAGGCCGATCACGACGGTCGGATTGAACGCTTCAATGGCGAGAAGCGCGATCCCAACCAGCATCAAGCCGAGACCGGCATAGTTGATCGGCAGCAGGTTGAGAGCGTAGAGGCCGAGCAGCAGGCAGATGGTCCCGACCACCCCTGGAGCGACCGCGCCGGGGGACATGAACTCGAAGATCAGGCCGTAAATGCCGACCATCAGCAGAATGAACGCAACGTTGGGATCGGTAATGACAGCCAGGAATCGGGATATCCATCCGGGATCGACGACTTCGACAGCGGCATTCTGCGTTGCCAGGCGTTGCGCCCTGCCGCCCGCGACCTCGACCACGCGACCATCGATTTGCCTGAGCAACTCGGCCGGATCGCGCGCCACGAGGTCAATGGCGTGCGCCTCCAACGCGCCATTGGCGGACAGCGTGGCGGCTTCACGGACCGCCTTCTCGGCCCAATCGGCGTTGCGGCCGCGCAGTTCGGCGAGGCTGCGGATAAAGGCAACGGCATCGTTCGTCGCCTTTGCCGTCATCGCGTCCTTCGGCTCATCCTTCTTGTCTTTGTTGTCCTTGTCGGGTGTGCCGCTCGGCAGGCCCGGAAGCGGTCCGCCAATCTGCACCGGCGTCGCGGCACCGATATTGGTGCCCGGCGCCATGGCCGCGATATGAGTCGCATAAAGGATATACGTCCCGGCGCTCGCTGCATGGGCGCCTGCGGGCGCAACGTAGCCGACGACGGGAACGGACGAGCCGAGCACATCCGCAATGATCTCGCGCATGCTGGAGTTGAGACCGCCGGGCGTGTTCATTCGCAATATCACGATCTCGGCGCGTCGTTCGCTTGCCTTGACCAGAGCCTCCTTCACGTAACTGGCCGACGCCGGTCCAATGGCTCCGTCAATCGTGACAGTGAGTGCAAGACGGCCACTCTCCTCGGCTGATCCCGGAAGGAGGCAGGAAAGAAGAGCGACGATGCTGATCGCCGCGACGAGGGCCGCCTTTATGGTCTGCACGGCAAGGGCTCCCTTGCCATAAATATGGCGTTCCGCTCCGGAACCTCAATGGCCCGGACAACGCGACCATAAGGGTCATTGTGCGGTGCGATCGATGAAAGGCGGGCTGATGACCTTTCGAGCGAGCACGTCGCAAGCAGCGGTTCACGACATCTGCTCAAGATCCGACTTGAGGGCGACCAGGAAGCGGGCAGCTTCACCACCCGTCACGACGCGATGATCAAAGGTAAGCGATAGCGGCAGCGTGCGCCTCACGGCAGGTTGCCCCCGATGCGGGACCACGCGCTGCGAAATTCGCCCGGCTCCTATGATGGCCGTCTGGGGCGGCACGATGATCAGATTGGCAAACCGGCCGCCCATCATCCCGAAGTTCGATAGCGTAATCGTCGCGCCGCGCAGCTCTTCAGGCGGTATCGAGCGCGCGATGGCGTCGGCCCGGAGCCGGTCAAGCCCTGCCCGCAAGTCCGAAACGCCGCGCCCTGCAATATTGCGCAACACTGGAACGATCAGACCGCCCTCGGTGTCGACGGCGATGCCGAGATCGACGCGCGCCAAGAGACGCCGTTCTCCCGCGCCGGAATTGTACCAGGCATTGAGCGCGGGCTCTGCCTTGCAAGCGGCAGCGATGGCCCGCACCAGGCGGATTGTGACGTCCTCGCCCGTCGGCCAATCGTCAATGTCGGCTTCATCAGTTACCGTGGCTGGGGCAATTTGCGCATGGGCTGCTGCCATGCGTTGGGACATGGCGCGCCGCATCCCTCGCAGCGGCTCGGCACCACCGGCTTCGGACATGCCCTTCGCGGCCCGTTCGACATCGGCGCGGGTGATGGTGCCACCGGGCCCCGTAGGCGCCACGCTCTCCAGATCGACATCGAGCTTGTGCGCGAGGGCACGCACAGCTGGAAACACCTGACGCTGCGGCCCGGTCGGCGGCGCGGGGGAAATCCCCGCAGCGGGCAGATGTTCGCCGCTACCGAGTTCGCCGACGATTGTGCCCCTGTCCTCTTCAACGCCTTCCGCAAATTCGACGAGAGGCGTGCCGACCTTCACGATGTCGCCCTTGGCGCCAAACACGCGTGCGATGCGTCCGCTCGCCGGCGATGGTATTTCGACCACCGCCTTGTCGGTCTCGACGGAAACGAGCGGCTGATCGGTGACGACGTGATCGCCTTCGCTGACATACCAGCTAACGATCTCCGCCTCTTCAAGACCTTCGCCAAGATCGGGCAGCGTGAATTGGCGCATGGGACGAGGTCCATTCAGATTCAGCTGAACTGGCAAGTCTTGCGGGCCGCCGTCACGATCCGTTCGACGGAAGGCATATAATATTGTTCGAGACGCGCCATCGGAATGACGGTGTCATACCCGGTGACGCGGATCACGGGCGCTAGTAGCGAGGACAGACCGCGCTCGGCGATGGTCGCGGCGATCTCGGCACCGAATCCGCCCGTTCGGGCCGCCTCGTGCACGATGACGCAGCGGCCGGTCTTTGCGACCGAGTTGAGGATAGTCCTTTCGTCGTAGGGCTTGAGGGTCGCGAGATCGATGACCTCGGCTGCAATACCATCAGCCGAGAGTGCATCGGCCGCAGCCATGGCTTCCTTCACCATCGCGCCCCAGCTAACAAGCGTGAGGTCGCGACCTTGCCGCAAGACGAAGGCGCGATCCAGCGGCAAGGGCTCACCATTGTCCTCCACCTCGCCCTTGGCCGCGCGATACAGACGTGTCGGCTCGAGAAACACCACTGGATCGGCATCGCTGATCGCAGCGAGGAGAAGTCCATAAGCGCGCTCCGGAGACGAAGGCATGACGACGCGCAAACCGGGAATATGCGCGAGCATCGCCTCGGTGCTTTCAGAATGATGCTCGGGCGCACGGATGCCGGCACCGTGCGGTGTGCGCAAAACCATTGGACACGTGAGCCGTCCCTGGGTGCGGTTGCGCAATCGGGAGGCATGGTTCACCAGCTGATCCAGGCAGGGATAGATAAACCCCATGAACTGGATCTCGCCGACCGGTTTCAGTCCCTGCGCGGCCATGCCGACGCAAAGCCCGCTGATCAGAAGCTCGGCAAGCGGCGTGTCGAGGACACGCTCCGGTCCAAAACGCTTTTGCAAGCCCGCGGTCGCGCGGAAGACGCCCCCATTGACGCCGACATCTTCACCAAGCACGACCACGTCAGGATCATCCTCCATTGCGCGTGCAAGCGCCAGGTTGATGGCTTCGACCAGCGTTGCCTCAGGCATCGTGCTCTCCCGCGAGCTCGCGGCGTTGCGCGGCATAGGCTTCGGGCAGATCGGCATAGAGGTGATCGAACATCGTTTCGGGCCGGCGCGGCGCCGTTGCCAGATAAACGTCGGCCGCTGCATCGACGCGCTCGTGACACTCGGCGGCAAGCTGCTCCTCGTCGACTTTGCTCCACATCTTTTGGGCGACAAGATAATTCCTCAGCCGCGCAATCGGCTCTTCCTTCCAATGCGCTTGGACATCGTCGGCCGAACGATAGCGTGACGCGTCGTCGGAGGTCGTATGGTCGCCGAGCCGGTAGGTGACCGCCTCGATGAGGTGGGGGCCTTTGCCATCACGCGCGGCGGCAATGGCCGCTTCGGCAGCGGCGTGCATGGCCACCACGTCACTCCCGTCGACCCGCTCGCCGGTGAATCCTGCGGCGATCGCCTTTTGTGCCAGCGTTTCGCAGGCCGTCTGCAGTCGCAATGGTACCGAAATGGCCCATTGATTGTTGGCCACTACAAAAACAAGCGGCAATTTGTGCACGCCGGCGAAATTCATCGCTTCGTAGACATCGCCTTTCGAGGTCGCGCCATCGCCGAACAGGCACACCGCGACTCGCGCTTGCTTGCGCAGCTTGAGGGCGTAGGCGACGCCGGCGGCGTGCGGCGCCTGGGATCCGACCGGAACGCAGAAGGGGAAGTCATGGGCCGGTCCTGAGAACTGGTTGCCCCGTTCGTCGCCGCCCCAGAACAGCAGGATCTCTTCCGGTCTGACGCCGCGCCAGATCAGCGCGCCATTGTCCCGGTACGAGGGCAGCAGCACATCCTCCTCCCGCATCGCGCTGGCGATGCCGACCGATACCGCCTCCTGACCAAGCGAAACGGCGTAAGTCCCAAGCCGACCGGTCCGCTGCAATGCAACAGCCTTTCGGTCGAATAGACGCAGAAACACCATGGCGCGGTAAAGCGCGGTGAGCAGCTTGGCGTCGGAGGCGAAGGCGGGAAGCGGCCGCTGAATCGAGCCGTCTGGCGCGAGGTAGCTGCGATGACACACCTCGAAGCGCGCAATGACGGGGAGATCCTGATTTATCCTTCGGCTGGCCACGCTCTCGCTCCCGGAGCGATTGTGCCCTCTACAACTCATTCAGGTGGTGTTTGTGCCAGACGATGCAAGACCGCCGCAGGACTGCTCGGCAGGGTTCGCAATCCTTGCTGCACCGCCGCCTGCGGGCGGTCGATTCACACGATCATAGGTCGCGTCATTGAGAAGGATCAACCGCATGATGTTTGCGCTTATGGACGCCCACGGCGACGGAGCCATCTCGTTGGCAGAGTTTCAGGCGGCCCATTGAGCGAATTTTCAAGGCAATGGATAACAAGTGAGACACGATAATGCCTGTGACAGGCATTCTGAGGATGATCTGTGGCAGCAAGAGCAAAGAACCATCAGTTTCGGACGGCCTACAAACTGAAGGCAGCTCAGCCTCTAGCAACGTATGGCGACAAGCGTTCTGCGCTCGCGCGCGAATGTCCGCATCGACGACGTTGCTGCTCGTCGCATCACGACGCCGCCTCCTCGCCGTCATTCCGGGATGCGTGCGCAAGCGCGCAGGCCCGGAATCCATCGGGCTGCGTATTCCGCCGCGCAATGCATCGCTCCCCGAGGAGAACACGAACAACACCGTTAAAACCATCCGCGCAGCGAAGGTCGGGCGATCGGCTACACTTGTGGTCCAACCCGTGTGCATTTCCGTAGCGCACGGACCAAGGGTGCCGCTGGCGCCCGGCCTTCCCTGCGCCCTTTGGTCTCCATTGGGCGGGACGAACCGCAAAGCTCGGGCGAAACCTGCCGCGAGACTACGAAGGCGTGTCTGCTATTCGGAAAGCCACTTGAAAGATCGATGCAGTTGCCCAGACTCGTCATTGCGAGCGAAGCGAAGCAATCCAGAATCCCTCCGCGGAAAGACTCTGGATTGCTTCGCTGCGCTCGCAATGACAGTGTGGCGAAAGCATGCCTAAAAAGCCTATCAGCCTTGCACCGCCTACGCCGTCGCGCGCTGCCGCTCCACCAGCGCTTCGCCGAAGGCCTCGAACAGCTTACGGTTGATCGGATTGTGCTGGGGGTCGTATTCGGCGTGCCATTGCACGCCGAGCGCAAAGGTCGGGGCTTCCGCGATGCGGATCGCCTCGATGGTGCCGTCCTCGGCGATGCCTTCGATCAGCACGCGCTTGCCGGGATCAAGGATGCCCTGGCCGTGCAGCGAATTGACCCGGATCCTCTCGCAGCCGAGCAGTTCTGCAAACGCCCCACCGGGCGTGAGATCGACGTCGTGGCGGTCGGCAAAGATCACGGTCGGATCGGGATGGATCTCGCCGTTCTCCAGCCGCGGCATACGGTGGTTCATGCGGCCGGGAATTTCGCGGATTTCGGGGTGCAGCGAGCCGCCGAAGGCGACGTTCATTTCCTGGAGGCCCCGGCAGATGCCGAACAGTGGGATACCGCGGGCGACGCAGGCGACCGAGAGCGCCAGCGCGACCTCGTCGCGATGGATGTCGTAGGGCTCGTGCTTCTCGCAAGGGTCGACGTTGAAACGGGTCGGGTGGACATTGGCGCGGGCGCCGGTGAGGATGATGCCGTCGACCGCATCGAGCAGCGCGGCGATATCGGTGATGTCGGGCGAGCCCGCGAACATCAGCGGCAAGCCGCCGGAGACCTCGGCCACGGCGCGCAAATTACGCTCGCCGACCATCTGGACCTGAAATCGATTCTCGACGCGATGGGCATTCCCGATCACGCCGACGACCGGCTTTCTCATCGCCCGTTCCGACCTCCCGCAAGAAGATTCTTCAAACATGCCCTCCCCATGGAACAAATTCAACCGAAGGGATCGCGGGACGGCAATGCTATTTTCGCGCAGAGTCCCGCCCCAAGGGCCGACCGAGTGGCGGCCAAGGGCCGGGTGCGGCTCCTGCGCCCCGCTCCGGCTTGATCCCGGGCGGGATTTCGCGAAAGAGTGCCC
>NZ_VSTH01000148.1 GCF_008123965.1 Bradyrhizobium hipponense
AAAAGCAACTGTAATGCTAAGCCTCCGCTAGCGCTCCGACGGTATTGTGGAACGTTCTCAACCGGGAGGAGCGGCGGCATGGACGCTGCGGCGCTGGGATCCGGGCTCGATGCCGGGACCAAACTATTAAAGAAATTTGCTCGCTTCGCGCGCGGCCACGACACGCTGAGCGTGGCGGAGAAGGTCTACAGCATCGCCGGCTTCTTGGCGATCGTCACCACCTTCCTGCTCGTGATGTCGATCCAGACGGTGCGCCTGCAGACGACCTATCGTCACATGCACGCGTCCTCCGCCGAGGCGGCCATCAACGTCGGGCGCATCAACGCGCTGATCTACGCCATCGTGATGGAGTCGCGTGGCATCTACATGTCCGCCGATCGCGGCAGCGTGAAGCCGTTCGCGGACGGGCTGGTCCGGCGCAACCGCGAGCTCGCCGAAGCGGTGAAAAGTATGGAGCGGACCGTCGGCGACGACGCCGATCAATTCGCCACTTTCCGGCAGCGTATCGCGCAGTTCATCGGGTTTCGCCAGGAGCTGGTGCGGCGCGGGCTGGAGGTCAGTCCTGCCGCGGCGCGCGAATGGGGCGACAACGACGCCAACCGGACGCTGCGAAACAAGCTCAACAGCGATCTCGAGGCGCTCGAACGAATTTACAGGCGGCGCGCCAGCGAGGCGGACGAACTCGCCCACGAGAACCGCTAAGCCGCAGCCTATCTGTTCGCGCTCGGCCTCGCCGTGCTGCTGCTCGCGGCGCTGAACGTCGTCGTCATGCGAGGCTCGGTGGTCGGCGCACTGTCCGAGATCACGCAGGCGACCGACCGGATCGCCACCGGCGATATCAAGAGCGAGGTGCCGCATCGCGGCCGTCACGACGAGATCGGGCACCTGGCGCGCGCCGTGCAGAATTTCCGCGATGCGGTGGCGCGGATCTTCGAGCTCGAGGAGCTCGAGCTCGGCACCGCGCACGCGCGCGACGCGGCCAGGACCGAGCGGGACAAGTTCAACGACAAGTACCAGGCCAAGAAGTGGCAGCTCTCGGCTGCGATCAACAGCATGCCACAAGGCTTGATCATGCTCGACGGCAAGGCGGGCGTGGTCGCAATGAACGCCAACTACCGGAGAATCTATAATCTGCCCGAGACGATCCAGGCAGGATCGACGCTCGAGGATATCCTCCAGCATCGGGTCAAGAGCGGCCTGTTCAGCGGCGACGTCGCGAAATATGTCTCGGCGGTTCTCGACCGGATCGCCAGGCGCGAGCCGGCGACCTCCTAGATCACCTTGAATGACGGCCGCACCATCAAGATCTACGAGCGTCCGATGGACGGCGGCGGCTGGGTATCAGTGCAGGAGGACGTCACCGAACAGCGTCAGCGCCAGCGCATCCTCGAGCGGATGGAGCGTTTCCTCGCCACCATCATCGAGAATGTGGCGGAAGGCATCATCGCCAAGGATGCGCGCAATCTGCGCTACGTCTTCGTCAACAAGGCCGCCGAGAAGATGATCGGCATGTCGAGCGGCGAGATCATCGGCAAGACCGCGCGGGAATTGTTCTCCCCGGAGACGGCCGAATTGATCGAGCGGCGCGACCGGCAACTTCTCGCCCAGAAGCAGCAGCTCGAACCGATCGTCGATATCGTCGACAATCCCACGCGGGGACGCCGCGTGATCTCTGCCCGCCGGGTCCAAATCGGCGGCGCCGGCGAGGAGTCCCACATGTTCGTGACCATGGTCGAGGACCGAACCGAGACGATGGTGGCCGCCGCATAGATCGGCTGCGCCGGCAGACCAAGCGTCAGCTTCTCTCGGACTTGCGTGCTTTAATCGCACCGGCGACCTTCTCGTGTCCGGCGGCCCACAGCGCATGCTCGTCGCTGCCGTCCTGGTACGGATTGGCTCCGGCCGGAATGTTCTCGCTCGCGGCGCGTTCGCCCTCTGCAAAGGGATCGCGATCGGTCATCGTGATTTTGCCTTCCGGATTTGGGGCGCCGCATGATCGTGGCTGTTTCCTTGTTTTCAAGCGGAAGTGACGGGATTTGTTCCGGAACCGGTCTTGGCCGGGCCCGTTGACCGGCGAGGGAGACTTTCCCAAAGGAGAACTTGCGATGGCCGCATCGCATGCAATTGTTTCAATCAAGGCCTTGATCGTGATTTGCGGCATCGCCGCGATGCCGGTCGCATCGCTTGCCCAAGGCACTGGTAGCGCCGGCAGCACTGGTAGCATTGGTAGCACCGGCAGTACCGGTAGCACTGGCGGCTCCGCCGGATTGAGCGGCGGCGTTGCCAATTCTCCGGCGCCGCCACCCGGCACCAACAGCCTCGGCACCGCGCAGTCGTCCGGCCCGAACGCGGCGCGCGCGACCACCACCGACGGCGGGGCGGGTGCGGCCGCCGATGCGACCGTGAGTGAAGAGAACAGGCTGCTCGAGAAGAAGATGAAGAGCATCTGCCGCGGCTGCTGACGCTCGCGCGGAAGTGAGACAGGGTGGCTGTCAGAAGCGCCCGGGGGGCATTAGCTTGATCTTGCTTTGGAGCGTGGAGCGTGTCCACGCGGAGGATCAAGTGATGTTACGCAGGGTGATCATGGCGGCACTGGCCGTGGCGGCGGTCGGGCTGTCGGCGCCGCAGGCGGCCCAGGCGCGAGGGTTCGGACATGGTGGTGGCTGGGGCGGTGGCGGCTGGGGCCATGGCGGGCATGGCCATTGGCATGGCGGCGGCTTCTGGCCCGGTGTCGCGCTCGGTGCAGGTCTTCTTGGTGCAGGTCTTGGCGTAGGACTTGCCGGGGCCGGCTACTACGGCGGCTATGGCTATTACAGCTCCCCCTACTACGGCGATCCCTACTATTATGGTACCGGCTACGATGATGGTTATGGCGGCTGCTACGTCGTGCGCAAGCGCGTGATGACGCCTTCGGGATGGCGATTCCGCCGCGTCGACGTCTGCGAGTGAGGCGAATGCGCCGGCCGTACCCAGCAAAAAACAAGGCCGTTGACGCAATATACCGTCAACGACCTTGCCAGCCCCGGATATTGAAATCGGCTCACGCCATCCGGTAAGCCCAAGCATCGCTCGGAATCATACGGGTGAATGTGATCCAGTTCACAAGTCGAAAAAATTAAGTCGAAAGAAGGTCAGCCGCGCGACTAGCTCTGCTTGCGCACACTCGCGTGGACGCGGTGGCGCGCCGGTTTCCTACGGGTAACCGAGGGGGCCTCGGCCTCGGTGGCACGGGCGCTGGCAAAGGATTGCCGCAGGCCATCGATGGACTCGTTTAGAGTTGCGACCTGCTCCGAGAGGCGCTTGGTGTCGGCCTGCTGCAATGCGAGTAGCCGCTTCATCGTCTGGAGCTGGTCCTGGACGACCTGCAACTGGTCGATCGATTCCTGCTGGGTCGCCTCCAGCCCCTTGGTCTTTTCGACGAGCTGCTCGGAGGCCTGCGCGGTGCGGGCCTGGAGCTGTCGCGACGCCACCACCCGGTCGGCCTCCGGCGCGCTGCCGGTGTAGGCACGCCAGATCGCGATCGAGGTTACGCCAGCGATCAGGAGCACGAGGACCGCGGCGGTCAGCGCGATAGGCTGGCTACCGAGACGGGTGAGCGGATTGGAGGATGTATCCTCTGCGAGATCGATCATCGCTGACAAAGCCCAAATTTAAACTTGGAAAGTGGCGAAGACCGGCAATCCCCAAGGGGGCGGCCGGGATGTCCCGAAAACGTTACGTTTCGGCAAGGAATGGGACCAAAAAGAGGCCGAGAGCCGAAAAGGCCGGCCTGCCTCATCCCGGCAACCGAGAATCCAGCGCATGGTTCGCCAAAATCTCGCTCGTTCCGAATTCGGCATGTGCGCGAGCAGGGCTGCGCAACGGCGATCACACGTCGCGCAGCTTGGACCGCGATGTGACAGCCCCGGAATTCGCCGCGATAACTAGGGGCGAATGGCCTTCATCGAGGGCTGGATGGTGAGCCGATAGGCGACAAACGCGTTGCCGTCGAATGTCTCCAGCACCTCGCCACAGGCAGGACATCGATAGTCGCCCTTCGTCCCCGGTTGTGTCGCCAATTCGAGCCGGCGGAATCCTGCACCGCAGGCGGAACAGGTCACATCGTTCTTCTTCATGGAACCCCCGTGATTCCGGTGGCGTTACTCATACCAATGGTTGGGGCGAAACTTGGGTTGCGCTGATTGAGGACCGAAAAACAATCTCGTTGCAGCGTGATCGGCGCGGCTCAGGGCTGGAACGGCGACAACAACCCGGCATAGGTCTTCGCCCTCGGCGCCGCGTAAGGTCCGAGCCGGGAGGTCTTCAGGCCCAGCCGCACCAGTCCTTCCGAAAGCGTCACCGCGGCGGCGACGCCGTCGACCACGGGCAGGCCATGCTTGCCGGCGAGTTCGGCGGCAAGATCAGCCATGCCGGCGCAGCCGAGTACGATAGCCTCTGCACGGTCGTCGCGGATTGCTGCGGCGATCTCCGCAGAGATTTTGCCAAGTGCCTCGACGTTGCGCTCCTCGAGCGCTAGCACCGGCACCTCGGCGGCACGGACGCGGGCGCAGCGCTCGGCGAGGCCGTATTTGCGTAAGTTATGCTCGATCGGCACGATCGAGACACTGAGCGTCGTCACCACCGCAAAGCGCGCCGCGATCAGGCTCGCCATGTGGAAGGCGGCCTCGCCGATGCCGATCACCGGCGCCTTGGCCGCGGTGCGCGCCGCCTCGAGGCCGGTGTCGTCGAAGCAGGCGATGATGTGAGCGTCGGCACCGTCGCGGTCGGCCTCGCGGATGCAGCCGAGCATGCCGGGAACCGCAAAGGCCTCGTCGTAATAGCCTTCGATCGAAACCGGGCCCATCGTCGGCTGGCGCGCGTCGATCACCGTGCCGGGCAGTGCGGTCGCGCGCGCCGCAGCGGCGATCTTCGCCGTCATCGACGCCGTGGTGTTGGGATTGACGAGGTGAAGCCGCATCGGTTCAGACAAGCCCCTTGCCGGCGTCCGAGCCCTTCGCCGCCTGCCGCTTGTTCAGCATGTGGATAGTGCCGAGCGCAAGGGTGATCACCGCGAACGACACCGCCGAAATCACCGTGCCGAGCGCATAGATGTCCGGGTTCGTCACCGTGGTGGTGAGGCCCTGGAGATCGAGCGGCAATGTATTCACCGCCCCGATCGCCTGGCTGGAGCGCGCCAGTTCGTCCCAGGACAGCGTGAAGCCGAACAGCCCGATGCCGATCACGGAGGGCAGGATGATCGGCAGCACCACATGACGGAAGGCCTGCCACGGCGTCGCACCGAGATCGCGCGCAGCTTCCTCCAGGCGCGGATCGAAGCGGTTGAAGATCGCGAACATGATGAGCAGGCCGAATGGCAGCGTCCAGGTCAGGTGCGCGCCGAGGCCGGAGGTCAGCAGGCCCATCGAGGTCTCAAAGTTCTCGTTGAAGTAGCCCTTGATCAGGTCATCGATGATGCGGAATTCGAGCGAGATACCGAGCGAGGTGATGATCGACGGGACAATGAGGCTCGCGATCGCCGAATAGAACAGGATGCTCTGCGCCTTGAACTTCCTGCGGAACGCCATGCCAGCGGCGACCGAGAGCACGACGGTGACCACCATCACCACGACGCCGAGCAGCAGCGAGCGGCGGAAGGCGGCTCCGAGATCGACGATGCCGGTGCCCTGGAACAGTTTTGCCAGCCAGTAGGTCGACACCCCGTTCATCGGAAAGGTGAGGCCGCCCTGCGGCCCCTGGAACGACAGGATGTAGATCGCGATCATCGGCCCGTAAAGGAACAGCACATAGGCTGCGAAGAAGATCGCGAGCACATAGAAGCTGCGCGGGCGGCCCTCCGTCATCGTCTAGAGCTCCTTCCTGATGTCGACGATGCGCGACATCATGGTGATGATCAGGAAGGTGATCGCGAGCAGGATCACGGCATTGGCTGCGGCCGCTGGGAATTGCAGCGCGTTCACCCGCGTCTCGATGATCTTGCCGGCGGCGGCGATCTGCTGGCCTCCCATCACGCCGATGGTGATGAAATCGCCCATCACGATGGTGATGACGAAAATCGAGCCGATCACGATGCCGGGCTTGGCCAGCGGAATGACGACGTTGACCAGCGTCTGGAAGCCGGTCGCACCTGCATCATAGGCCGCCTCGATCAGCGCTTTGTCGATGCGCACCATCGAGTTGAAGATCGGCACCACCATGAAGAAGGTGAAGAGGTGCACCAGCGCCAGCACCACGGAGAATTCGGAGAACAGCAGCCATTCCAGCGGCTGGTTGATCAGCCCGGTCTTGACCAGTCCGGAGTTCACCAGGCCGTTGCGTCCCAGCAGCGGGATCCAGGCGATCATGCGGATGACGTTGGAGGTCCAGAACGGGATCGTGCAGAGCAGCGACAGTCCCATCTGCCAGGTCTTGGACTTGACGTGAAAGGCGAGGAAGTAGGCGACCCAGAATCCGATGAACAGCGTGATCGCCCAGACCAGGAAGCACAGCTTCAGCGTCATTACGTACGTTCGCCCGATCGTGCAGAGATCGGGGAGCTGCGCGATGCATCCTTCGAACGTGTCGGTGTAGCCGCGGCCGGAGAAGGCCGGCAGCAGTTGATATTCGTTGTAGTCCCAGAAGGAGACGATGACGACGAAGACCAGCGGAATCAGGAAGAAGGCGAGAAACACCAGCATCATCGGCCCGGCCTGGAGCCAGGAGACGAAGGAAGGCGACAGGCGCGCCGGTTTGGTCCGGCGCGCCATGCCCGATCCCCGGACGAGGTCCGGGGATGCCTGTTGCAGGATGTCCTCCGACGTATCCATCACGCGGCGATGAACTCGTTCCACTTGCGGACCATGTAGTCGTTCTCGTCCATCACGGCGTTCCAGCAGGCGACGCCGCCCATGCGGTCCTCGTAGGAGCCGCCGTCGCGCACCGCACCGGCCTTCTCGAGCAGCGAGCCGTCGGGCGCCTTGATGTCCTTCTCGGCCGGCTTGCCTTCCATCCAGTAGGCCCATTCGTAGGGCTCCATATGCGCCTTCGCGGTGGAGAGCACGGCAGAGTAGTAGCCTTGGCGGTTGAGATAGGCGCCGGCATAGCCGGACAGGAACCAGTTGACGAATTCATAGGCCCATTCGAGCTTGGCGCCCGACACGCCCTTGGAGACGCAGAAGCCCGAGGCCCAGGAGCGGTAGCCTTCCTTGAGCGGCTGGAAGGTGCAGGCAATCCCCATCGAGCGCACCTTGGTCACCGCAGGCGACCACATCGACTGGATCACCGTTTCGCCCGAGGCCATCAGGTTGACGCTCTCGTTGAAGTCCTTCCAGAACGCGCGGAACTGGCCGGCCTTCTTGGCCTCGGTCATCACCTTCATGGTGAGATCGATCTCTTCCTTGGTCATGTTGCCCTTGTCGGCATATTTGTACTTGCCGGTGGCTTCCACGACCATCGCAGCGTCCATGATGCCGATTGAAGGGATGTTGAGGATCGAGGCCTTGCCCTTGAATTCAGGGTTAAGCAGTTCAGCCCAGGAGCTAATCGGGCGCTTGATGATGTCGGGACGGATGCCGAGCGTGTCGGCGTTGTAGACGGTCGGGATCAGCGTAACGAATTCGGTCGCGGTCTTGGAGAAGGTCTTGGAGTCCTTGCCCTCGAGATAGAGCACCTTCCAGGGCGCGGTGCCCTGGTTGCCGATCTTCTTGCCGCCGGGTGTCTCGCCCTTGGTGAAGACGGGCGTGATGTTGCCGAATTCCTTGATCTTCTTGGCGTCGAGGGCAAGGATGTTGCCGGATGGCACCAGCTTCTTCAGCGAGAAATATTCGGTGTCCAGCACGTCGAAGGAGTTCGGCTGGGTCATCACGCGCTTGGTGACGTCGTCGGTGGTCGCGGTGATGTATTCGATCTTGATGCCGGTGTCCTTCAGGCACTGTTTCGAGATGTCGTCGCCCTCGTTCACGGCGGTGCCGAGATAGCGGAGCACCTTCGGCTCGGCCGACATCACGTAGGGAAAGCCGGTGATGGCGCCGGAGCCGGCGGCAAGGCCGGCGAGACCCGCGGTGCTTTTGAGTAGCGTACGGCGGCTGACGCCGGTCTTCCCAGTGGTCTTGGTCATATCGGTCACTCCTCTGTTGCACATTCTCAGAAACGGCGGGCGCTATTGCAGGCGCTGCGCCTTGGCAGGATCCCAGGTGGCCAGTACACGATCGCCCGGACGGAACGGGTGGACGTCGAAGGCGGCCTCGGGAAGGTGGGAGAACAGGGCGGTGCCGTCGTCGAGCGTGAGCGAGACGGCAATATAGGAGCCCTGGTACTCGGTCTGGGTCAGTAGCGCCGGCGCGCCGTACGCGCCGTCGACAAACGGCGAGATGCCGAGCTGATCGGCGCGCACGGCGATGAGATTGCCGGCGTCGCTGAGCACGTTGTGCCCGCCGATGAAGCGCGCCACGAATTCGGTACGGGGATGGTGGAAGATGTCGCGTGCCGAGCCCTGCTGCTCGATCTTGCCGTGGTTCATCACCACGATGTGGTCGGCGAGCGCCATCGCCTCTTCCTGGCCGTGGGTGACCTGGATGAAGCTGATGCCGAGCTCGCGCTGGAGCCGCTTCAGCTCGCCGCGCATCCTGACGCGCAGGAACGGATCGAGCGCGGACAGCGGCTCGTCGAGCAGGAGGATCTGCGGCTCGGTGATCAGTGCGCGGGCGAGCGCGACACGCTGCTGCTGGCCGCCCGAAAGCTGCGCCGGCAGCCGCGCGGCGTAGGGGGTCATCGCCACCAGCTCGAGCAGCTCGCCGGCCTTCCGGTGTCGCGTCTTGCGATCGATGCCGCGCATCTTCAGTGCGAAGGCGACGTTGTCGATCACGGTGAGATGCGGGAACAGCGCATAGGACTGGAACATCATCGCCGTGCCGCGTTCAGCCGGAGGCAGATCGGTGACGTTCTGAGGGCCAAGGATGATATCGCCCTCGCTGACCGCCTCGTGGCCGGCGATCATGCGCAAGGTCGAGGTCTTGCCGCAGCCGGAGGGACCGAGCAGGCAGCAATACATACCGGCCGGGATTTTCAGGTTGACGTTGTCGACCGCCAGCGTCGTGTCGTAGCGCTTGGTGACGGCGACCAGTTCGAGGGCTGCGGGAGTGGCCATGGCGTGTCCGAGGCGAGGGCGATGCGCGCCTCTCTCCGCAAGGTCCATGCCAATTGCCCGAGGCCGGCCAAATTCTCAAACATTGCAGCGGAGTCAGATCGTTAGATCGAATCCGGCGCAACTGGGCGGCTCGTCGCTTTCGCACTTGCGTGCACACAAAACAGGCGAAGATTGTATAAAGTTTCGCCTGTGATTGGATACAGCTGGTCGATTACCATTTGCGGTGACCTTTGCCGACTGAGCCTCTCGTCCATGGCCGCCAAGACTCGACCGAAGCCCGACACGCCGGACGCGAGCGATCGCGTCAGCCGGATCCGGGAGGGCGTGACCGCCGCGATCCTTGAGCATCGCCTTCTGCCCGGCACGAAGCTCGGCGAGGACGAGATCGGCGAGATTTATGGCGCGAGCCGCACGCTGGTGCGCACCGCGCTGCAGCAGCTCGTGCACGAGGGGATCGTCAGCATCGAGAAAAACCGCGGTGCCTTCGTGGCACGCCCCACACCTGCCGACGCGCGCGAAGTGTTCGAGGCGCGGCGGCTGATCGAGCCCACGATCGTCGATCACGCCTGTGACGCGGTCTCGCCGGCCTGGCTCGACCGCCTCCGCCGCCATCTCGCTGAAGAGCGCGAGGCGGAATTGCGCGGCGACGCCCGCGCCTCGGTCCGGCTCTCCGGCGAGTTTCACCGCCTCGTCGCCGAGATGTCCGGCCACAGCATCTATCTCGGCTTCCTGAAAGAGTTGATCGCGCGCTCCTCGCTCATCATCCTGCTCTACCGCCGCCACGACACCCCGGCTTGCGGCACCGATCATCATGCCGGGATCGTCGCCGCGATCCGCAAGCGCGACAAGGCGGCCGCACGCGAGCAGATGCTGTCGCATCTGACGGAGATCGAGGCCGAGCTGTTCCTGAAAGATCCCGCCGCCGACGAGATGCGGCTTGCGGATGTGCTTGGGGCCTGACACGCGCAGCTCGC
Source organism: Bradyrhizobium hipponense (assembly GCF_008123965.1). GTDB lineage: Bacteria > Pseudomonadota > Alphaproteobacteria > Rhizobiales > Xanthobacteraceae > Bradyrhizobium > Bradyrhizobium hipponense. Next base: position 10,096 of record NZ_VSTH01000148.1, read on the forward strand.
GAGTCGCCAGGAAACCCCGTGACGGGGCCTGAGACCTGCGTCAACGGCTAAGTTCTGTTTCGGCAGCGAACTGTCCCTCAGGTGTAATCTCGTATTCGCCGCCTTGCGATCTCAGCCATCCGGACCTGACCATCTCCCGCGCAACCTGCACGGAGCAGATCGGGTGATTTCCCCCAGGGTAATACAGCCTGTCATTTCGCACCAACAGGTGACCGTACAGCTGAGCCTGGCGCAGTGCTCTGCGCATCCCGGGCGATGGGTTTTTCATATCCGTTCAAGCGCAAGCAAGCTGAAGGTTCCTAAAGGTCGCTGCGGCCTTCAATGACACCTCCTCAACAGGCGCGGCGAATAGGAACCCTATCCTGCCGGCATCGTTTGTTCTCTCAAGGAACAATGTCATGAACGTGCGGGACGAGCACACCCGATCGCCCTGGATGGATGTTTTGGTCGCCGATGCTCCGGCGCTGCCGTGCACGGTGGCCACAGACGTCGCGGTCATTGGCTCCGGAATTGCCGGGCTGTCGGTCGCCTATGAGCTTGCCAGTCATGGGCGTTCGGTCGTGGTGCTGGACCGCGGCCGCATTGGCAGCGGGATGACGGCGCGCACCACCGCGCATCTGGCGACGGCGCTCGACGACGGCTACGACGAACTGGCCAGGGTGCGCGGCGCTGATTGTGCGCGTCACTACTATCAGAGCGTTGCAGCCGCGATCGATCGCGCCGAGGCCATTCAGCACGCCGAGCGCATCGATTGCAATTTTCGGCGGTTGGACGGTTACTGGGTACTTGCGCCCGAGACACCTGCATCCGAGCTAGACGAGGAACTGAATTGCTGCCGCAAGCTCGGGATTCCCGTCGAAGACTGCATCGAGCCGACCCCGTTCCATGTCGAAGGTCTGGTGCGTTCGTTGCGCTTTGCGCGCCAGGCGCGTCTGCATCCGACCAAATATCTCGCCGGTCTCGCCCGCGCGATTCAGGGTCTGGGAGCGCGGCTCTACGCCGACACTTGTGTCGAAGGCATCCGCCAGCAGCATGACGACATGGTCGTGACGACCACCTCAGGCCACGAGGTCCGTGCAGCCGACGTGGTGGTCGCGACGAACTCGCCTGTCAACGTGCAAGTGGCGATCCATACCAAACAGGCACCTTACCGCACCTACGCGCTCGCCGCCAAGATCCCGGCCGGCGCGCTGGAGGATGCGCTCTATTGGGACACACTCGATCCCTATCACTATGTCCGGCTGCAGCCGTTCTCTGCCGGCGAGGATCTCGTGATCATCGGCGGAGAAGATCATAGGTCTGGCGAGGCGGACGATGGCGCGCAGCGCCTTGCCGCGCTCGAACGCTGGGCACGCGATCGTTTGCCGGACTTGCGCGAGGTCACTCATCGATGGTCAGGTCAGGTGCTGGAGCCCATCGATTTTGCCGGCTTCATTGGCCGCAGCCCCGGCGAGGAGCATCTCTTCATCGTCAGCGGCGATTCCGGGCAGGGCATCACCAACGGGCTTGTGGCCGGCATGTTGATTACGGATCTGATCACGACGGGCGCGAGCGCTTGGGAGGAGGTCTACGCCCCGTCACGGAGGATTCAGAAGAACATCGGCGAGTTCATCAGCGAGAACATCACTCCGCTGAAGAATCTTGCCGAATATCTGACAGCGAGCGAGATTGCGAGCGTCGAAGGGCTGCGGCCTGGAGAGGGGCGGCTTGTCCGCAGCGGACTGAAAAAGATCGCCGCTTGCCGGGACCGGGGCGGAAATCTGCATTTGCATTCGGCAAGTTGCACTCATCTCGGTTGCGTTGTGCACTGGAATTCGCTGGAGCAATGCTGGGATTGCCCGTGTCACGGCTCGCAGTTTGCGCCCGATGGCACCGCACTGAATGGCCCTGCGGTGTCACCGCTGACAGATGTCGAGAAACCGGCCAAGCTTGAAGCCGCAGCGTGACCGCCGCGACAGCGCGCGGCCGTATGGTTTCAATGCCGGAATCGTTACCAGGTCCGCAAGCGCGAGAAGCAGGCCGCCCGCGGCGGGCGGCGCCCCGATCCTATTGCGGCTCCAGCCCGAGAGTCTTGATCGACTCGAGCCAGACCGGCCCTTCCTTTGCGTAGAGCGCCACCGAGGATGCGCGATCCATTGCCGGCGAGTCGACACCGAAGGCTTCGAGCAGCTTCTGCACGCGCTCCGTCTTGCCGCCTTCGACCATCAGCTTGGCCAGCAGGTCGATCCGGTCTGCCGGTGTCGCAGCGGGCGCCACCAGCGCGGTAAAGCTGGTGAGCTGGAAGACATTGCCGGTGACCCCTTGCTCTACAAACGTCCTGGTTTCGGGCAGCTTCTTCATGCGCACCGGTGTCGGCACGGCGATCGGACGGCCGACGCCGGTATCGAGCACCGGAAGCGCGGCCTGATAGCTGCCGACCGCCGCCTGGATCACCCCGGCGGCAAAATCCTGCCACATCGGCGCTTCGCCGCGGTAATGCACGATGGAAATGTCGAGACCGAATTGCCGGTTGAGCTCGGCGATCGCAATGTGCGCGAACGAGCCGATACCGTAGGAACCGGCCGTGACCTTGTTGCGACGCGCATAGGCGACGAACTCTTCCAGCGTCTTTGCATTGGCGGCGGAATGGACCACCAACGGCAGATGTCCCGAAGGGGTCATCGCGACGATTGTGAAATCCTTGTCCGGATCATAGGCCAGCGATTTGAGCAGCAGCCGGTTACCGAGCAGGGTGGACGAGATCGTGTACATCAGCGTGTAGCCGTCCGGCGAAGAGTCCTTCACCAATTGCGCCGCCAGCGCGCCGCTGGCCCCGGTCTTGTTCTCGACGATGACGGGCTGGCCGAGTTTCTGAGAGATGTAATCGCCATAGGCACGGGCGAACGCATCGGTGATGCCGCCTGGCGGTGTGGAGACGACGATCCTGATTGCCCGGGTCGGCCAGGCTTCGGCCGAAGCCGTTTCAGCGGCGGCCAGCGTCAGGCATGCAATTGCGGCAGCCAGAATTCTTGCGGATGTCCACACCTCGGCGTCCCCCTTTTCCTTGCGTCATTGGGCAGCCGGCAGCCACCGGAACGAGATGTCACACGGGCCGGAGAGGGCGTCAAGAAATAGAGAGGCGTACGCCGTCCTCCGGGCTGACGGCTTCGCGAAGCATCATCACGTTCATGCTGGCGAACAGCCGGTCCTGGTTGATCGCCCGCAGGCCTCGAGGCCCCTGGACAGCGGGGCAGCCCCGCTGGACGCCTCCACCTTCACCTAGCCTGAGTGTGCCACTGTCCAGGCCGCTGACAACCCTGCCGCCTATGATCATGAAGAGCAGCAGGATCTACTAGAATATTCTCGTGCGCTGACGTGGGTGTGCTCGAACTCGCTGCTAACGCATGGTGCCCTGCAATTAAATCCGTTTCTAGTTCGAATCGTCCGCAGCAGGCTTTCTGCGCCGCAAGCTGGCCGCGATCTGAGAGATCGCAACATGCCTCGCCTGGCTTGTCACAATCTTGGGTCGATCGTCGGACGCGTGGCTTCTCAGCGTTTCCAGCACCAGAAAGAATTTTTCGGCTAGCATGGTCAAGCTCGCTGACGCCTTCATCTCGCCGATGGACGACGAGATTCGCCGTGAAATTCGACCACTTGCTGCGCCCGGTAGCAATTTAATTCGCATGTGCATGCCGGATTGTGACGAGCTTTGCCGGTTCCCGTCTCCAATGCTTTGTGTGAATGATCGCTCGCTGTGACCCAACGTTACTATTCATCGCGAAATGCTCCGGCTATATGGTGTCCCTTGTCATCAAACTGTCATGTCACCGTAAATGTTAAAGTCAGACGCAACGCCGTCCCACAAGACCCCGAGCGCGCGGGGCGGAACTCCTGTTCCGAAGGACAGCAAGAGGACGCAACATGCCGCCGGCTTCCTCAGGCAACGCGAACCCCGCGAGACCGGTGTGGGATCGACGCTCATTGCGGATGCTGTGGCTGATGAAACGGCGTCGCAAATCGCGACTTCTGCGCCGCAGCCGTCTCTGCCAAGCCTCGCCGCGTGTCCCGCGGGCGAGATCGAACTCAAGCTGCTCGTCGAAGCCGGTCGCATGCCGCATTTCGATGTCGCGCCGGTCATCGCGGCCAATGCGCGCAACAAGGGCACGCGCAGGCATCTGAAGTCCGTCTATTACGATACGCCGGAGCGGACGCTTCGGCGCAACGGCTTGAGCTTGCGCGTTCGCCAGAGCGGCGCGCGCTTCGTGCAGACCGCCAAGACCGACGCTGCGGACGATCCGCTCCGCCGCGGCGAGTGGGAGGCGAGCGTCCCGTCGTTTGCGCCGGATCTGGCCCTGGCGATGCCCTTCATTCCGGAGAAGCTTCGCGCCAATCTCGAAGCGCGGCCGCTCGAAGCTGTCTTCACGGCCGACATTCATCGCCATGCGCGTATCGTCGACCTGCCGTCCGGGACGGTCGAGATCGCCTTCGACCAGGGCCTCCTCACGGCGGGCGACCGATCGTTGCCTGTGAGCGAGATCGAGCTGGAGCTCAAGGGCGGCAGCGCCGGCGCGATCTACGAGATCGCGCTGCGGCTTGCGGAGCATGGGTCGGTGAAGCCCTCGATCCGCAGCAAGTCGGCGCGCGGCTTCGACCTTGCCGCCGGCACGCCGCCATCGGTAAGCCGGCCGCGAAAGCTTCGCCTCGACCCATCGGTCGCGCTCGACGAGGCCTTCGCGACGATCCTGCGGTCCTGCTTCCTTCATCTCATGCAGTCCCTGCCGGCCGCCGAAGACGGCCGCAATCCGGAAGGCGTGCATCAGCTTCGCGTCGCGCTGCGCCGGCTTCGATCGGTTCTCGATCTGATGCGATCGGCGGGCGCGCTCAGCAATCTCGACGCGCTGCGGTCGGAAGCAAGATGGCTGGCGCAGGATCTGTCCGCTGCGCGCGATTGGGACGTGTTCCAGCTCGCGACCTTGCCGGCAATTGCAAAGGCCTGTCCCACGGTTCCTGGCTTCGACGCATTGGAGCGCGCTGCGGCCGAGCGCCAGTCGGACGCCTACCGCAAGGCGCATCATGCGCTCGACGATCGCCGCTGTGCGCGTTTCCTGATCGGCCTCGGCGGCTGGATCGAAACGCGAGGCTGGCGCAACGACGTCGCCGCCGAAGATCTCGGCCTGCTCGCCGAGCCCGCCGTCAACTTCGCGGAGCGCATTCTCTCGGAGCAATATGCGAAGGTGCTCAAACGCGGCCGCCGCTTCAGGTCGCTCACTGTAGAAGAGTTGCACCGGGTGCGGCTCGCGACCAAGCGGCTGCGCTATCTCGGCGAGTTCCTGCTGCCGCTGTTCCCGGATCGCAAGTCCGCGAGAAGATTCTCGCGCAAGCTCGCCGGTTTGCAGGAGGAGCTTGGCGCCTTCAACGACATGGCGATCACGGCTTCACTGCTGGATGGCTTGGCTGCCGAAGCGCCGGACAGTGCCACCGCCGCGGCGGCGATCGTCGGTTGGCAGGCCCGCGCATCGGTCGAGGTCCAGCCGTCCTTGCGAAGCGCGTGGCGAGATTTTGCGGCCGTGCGCGTGCCGTGGTCGCGGCAAGCGCAGCAGGAGTGATCGCGCTCACGTCCTTAGAAAAAGTTGCGGCCAGCCATTGGGGGATGGCTGGCCGCGCGCGAACCGGTCTGGGACGGGGAGGGGTGGGGATGTGACCGGGTCGCGTATCTCTTCCTTGTTAACTACTGATCTCTCGCGCTGGCGGTGGAGACCGCCGGCTTGGTATCGCCGAGCGAGACCCAGACGTTGGGATCGCTCTGTGACTGGCGCTTGACGAAGCGGTAGCCGGTCTCCGTCCAGGCAACGACGCTCTCGTTCTGATTGTCGAGAACGAATTCGCCCTTGTCGGTCTTCACCGTCAGCACCGCATGCCCTTCGCCCTTCTTGTCGCGCACGACGGTGATGAGCAGGGCCTCGCGCGGCCATCCGGCATCGATCAGCATCTTGCGCTTCAACAGCACGTAGTCTTCACAGTCGCCGTAGCCATCTGACGGCAGCGACCACTTCTCGATCACGCCCCAGTGCTCCTGGTCGGTCAAAGGCTTCACGGTCTCGTTGACCCAGCGATTGACCTTGACGAGGTCGCGCCATGCAGCCTGCGACATCACGATGTCGCGCGGCTGCGTCGACCCGCCCTGACACTGAGCGGCATTGTCCGAACAAAACTCGACCCAGCCGATCGGCGCGCGCGTGGTGTCGCCAAGGCTCGCGTAGAGCAGTCGGCTCTCGCCGGCCTGCGCTGTCGCGCCGATCCCGAAGAGCATGGCGGCAAGCGCCAGCCCTTTTCCTCGTCCCCTGAAATCGAACATCGTGGCCCCCGTTTCTTGTTGGGACCACATTTCGCACGGAGCTTTTGAGTTGCCGCTAAGTCAGCCAAGTCAAGTCGAGACGAATGCAAGTAAAACGAGCCGCGAATTCGATCTATACTTGAATATAATTTGAGTAAAATTCGATATGACTGCAATCGATTCAAATTGTAGGGATTAACGACGGAAACATCTGCGGAACCGGTGTTTCCATGCGTCGGGGGGCCACGCGTTAACCCGCTTAAGGCGTCTCGCGAAGCATGAAAAAGGCGGCGTCCGCATCGCGGAGGCCGCCTTAGGGCTGAAAAAACAGCGCGTTTCGGGCGCTGGCGCTTTACCGCGCGGTAACGCTCTCTTCGAGAGTCTCGATCGGCTGCGAGTGCGTGAACTCGAGCGCGAAGCCGTCTTCGAGGTTTCGGACGACGCGGCCCTGGACCCGGCCGAGAAAAACCGTCGACTTCAGCGGGGGGCGGTTCTCCGCGGCAATCGCCGCGCCGGACAGCGAAAGGTCGATGATGCGGCAGGTCATCTTGGTGCCGTCTTCGAGCGTCAGCACCGCGATCGGGTTGCGCGGCACGATACGGTCGTGGCGGCGGTCCTCCGGCAGGTTGAGGATGTCGCGGTTGGCAAGCCAGGTCAGCTGTGCGGCGAGCTTGTCGCGCTTGCGGGGCGTCGCCCCGACCGTCATGGCGAAACCGTTGTCGATGATCCGGGTGATCTTGCCCTCGACCCGGCCGATATGGTCGAGATAGGCCACCACGCGGTCGCCGACATTGCCGATGCCCGGCGCCAGCAGCGCCAGCCCGCCCGGCGACATGTTGATCACCTGGCAGGGGAATTCGCGGCGGTCCGGCAACATGTAGCGGCCGAGCAGGTGAACTTTCACCCGCTGGAAACGCCGACGTTCCTCGGCGGCCGGAAGAAATTTTTTGTTCGCCAACGCCATTTTCACTACCCGACCCCCCGCCCGGGCGGAGTCCGGGACGACCCTAAGGTGCATAGGGTTAACGCTGCGTTATGATTTCGCGCGCTGGTTACGTACAGACACAATGCGCTCGAAAAGCGACATCAACGGCGGGCAGGCGAGCACGGTCAGCGCGCCGAGGTCGAGCGCGACCGCGGCACTCCCGGCGGATTTGGCGAGCCGCCCCGCCACGGCCGGACCGACCATCATCGCGGCATAGAACAGCGTATAGAACACGCCCATGCCGATCGCCCTTGTCTCCGGCGCCAGCACGCGGGCCGCAAGGCTCATGATCGGACCGGCCGGAAGGCCGCCGATCAGGCCGATCAGGACGAGAATCGCGATCACCGCGTCCGTTCGCGGCAGCCAGGCCAGCAGCACGGCGACCATAAGGCTCGTCGCAATCGCCAGCGTAAGCGGCCGCCGCCGGGTGCGGTCTGCCAGAAACCCGCCAGCCGGCACCGACACCACCGACAGCCACATCACGAGGCTGATCGCCGAGCCGGCCGCGGCAATGCTCCAGCCGCGCTCGGCCAGCAGCGTGGGGCCGAACGAGAAGATCATGGCGAAGCCGACGTTATAGAGGCCCCAGATCGCGCCCGCGACGATCACCGCCAGCAGGGCCAGGGGATCAAGACGCGCCGAACCGGCCGCGCCGGTCGTCGTTGTCGGCGGCGGCTGGTAGAACGTGATCAGCACCATGCCGATCGCGGTCAATGCGCCGGCCGCGAGGAACACGGCGCCCGCGCCATAGGCGGTGCCGATCGCTGGCAGCACCAGCAGCGAGATCGCGACGCCTGCCGGCCAGGAGTTGACGAAGATCGCCATCGCGGTTGCGATTTCCTTGCCGGCAAACCAGTCGGTGCCCATCTTGGTCAGCTGCACCGTCAGCAGCACGCCGCCGGCGCCGGAGGCGAGTCGGCCCGCCATCTGCCAGCCCCACAAATCCGTCGTGGCCATGAGCAGGCTGCCGGCCGTCATCAGCAGTAGCGCCACAATGGTCGTAGGCTTGTCGCCGAGGGTCCGGCCGATCGCGCCGCCCGGCAGCGCCAGCACGATGCCCGGCGTAAAATAGAGCCCGATCAGGATGCCGATATCGGCAAGGCCCACGCCAAAGGCCTGTTGCAGCAGCGGCGCGACCGCGGCCACGCTCTGGAACTGGAAGCGATGGTGAGGCGAACTACGAACAGGATCGCAAGAATGCCCCAGCGATTGCGCAACGCCTTATCCCCCCAGCCGCCGCGGCGAGCGTGCGGTGGCAAGACGCCGGAGTCAACCGGCTCAGTCGCAAGCCTGCGCCGTTACGCCTTCTTCGCCGCGCGCCGATGCAGATGAGCGAAGCGATTTCCGGAGCGACCTAGCCGATCTTGCCGTGAACATAGGCCTCCACCTGTTCGACAAGATGATCGAGCGTGCTGCTTGCAGTATCGAGTACAAGATGCTCTCGATCCCACTGTTCATAGTGGCGATTCACTATTTCGTTCCAGCCTGGCAGTTCATGACCGCTGATGTCGGGGGAGCGGCCTTCCGCTCGCCGCCGGTGGATAGTCAAGTCCCTGCAGACCAATTCAATCTCGACGATATGTGCCGAGCTTTGCAAGGCGGTCTGTCGCCAGCCAATGCGGCTTGCCTGCACTGGATTGACGCAGTCGACAACAACGGTGTGGCGGAGCTTGAGATTTTCGGCGGCAAGGACGTTGGCTATGGCATACCCTTGTATGCCGACGGCGAGGCCTGCATTCCGCAAGCTCTGTTCAATGGTGTCGATCCGAAGATACGTCGCCGCAAGCCGCATCGCTAATTCGCGGCAGACCGTCGTTTTGCCGGTGCCGGGAAGGCCGCCAAATACGATCAATGCCGGTGGCCGAAGGCTTGTCATGTCTCACGATCGGTTATCATTCCGAGGTTTGCAACGCTCGTTTTCGATCTCGGCCATGCGGACGTGGATCCGGACGCAGATGCCCCGGCCCGGAGAAGTCCCGTAGCCCGGATGGAGCGTAAGCGTAATCCGGGACTGCCTGTCCCGCATTCCGCGTTGCTTCATGCGGGCTACAAGACCGTGGCTTGGCAGCACCACGCATCTCACATACGCTTCCCTTCAGCCCGCACCAATCAATCATAACAAGCAGGCACTGAGGACACACCATGGAGCACATCCGCGTCTGCACCCACGCGGGGCCGGGCAGCGAGCCCGTCATCCGCAGCGTGCCGTGGCCGAAGGTCGGCCGGAAGGGAGCGCTGATCAAGATCGGCGCCTGCGGGGTCTGCGGCACCGACCTGCACATTCTCAAGGGCCATTGGCCAAAGCCCTTGCCCTGGCCATTCACGCTCGGCCATGAGCTCGGCGGAATCATCGTCGAATGCGGCGACGAGTTCACCGAAGACTTCATGAGCAAGCCGCTGAAGGTCGGATCGAAGGTGATGATCCCACCGCTGATGCCTTGCGGCCGCTGCTATTACTGCATCCACTATCCGCAAACCGCCAACAAATGCCTGACGCCGGTCTATTACGGCCGCTATACCGGCTTCGATAAACCACCCCACATGTGGGGCGGCTGGGCCGAATATGTCTATGTCGATCTCGACATGCTGCCGGGCACCAAGATCTACAAACTGCCCGATGACATGTCGCTGCGGCTGGGCGCGCTGTCGGAGCCGCTGACCTCCTGCATCCGCGCCTTCAACCGCGCCAGCCGTGCCGGCAGTTTTTCCTGGGGCGACACGGTGGTGATCCAGGGCTCCGGTCCGATCGGCATTCTCGCGGTCGCCGCTGCGCAGGAGATGGGGGCAGGGCGGGTGATCTGCGTCGGTGCGCCGGAGGAGCCGCGATTGAAACTTGCGCGCGAGTTCGGCGCGGAGGCGACGGTGAACATTGACGAGCTGAAATCGCCCGAGGCGCGCATCGCGCGCGTGCGCGAGATCATAGGCGGCTTCGGCGCCGATCTGGTGATGGATTGCTCGGGCCATCCGACCGCCGGCCCCGAAGGCATCGAGATGCTGCGCGACGGCGGCACCTATGTCGAGATGGGCCAGTTTACCGATGCCGGCTCGATCGAGACCTCCTGGCATCGCATCTGCACCAAGGACCTCAACGTGCTCGGCTCCTGGGGCTTTACCGGCAACGATCTGCCGCTCGGAGTCGACATGCTCTACCGCACCCGCGACAACTTCCCTTGGACGAAGATGCAGACGATCTATCCGTTCACGGAAGCGGGCGTCGCGCAGGCGGTGAGTGATGCGATGGCAATGAAGACGGTGAAGTCGACGATCGTGCCGTGGCCGGAATTGGTGGAATAGGTGATGTCGTCCATCACCCACGATCTCGCAGCATTTCTAGTCGACACCAAGCGGCAGTGGCGGTTTGTTGCGATAAGTCTCGTGGGCTTGTAGATCCTATGGGTGGCAG